>JAJYLN010000035.1 GCA_021787665.1 bacterium | reverse complement strand
TCTTCTGCGCACAGTTTTCCATCCATAACCCCTGCCATAACATTCGCCCTCTGCTTGTCCTTCATTGTCAGTATCATCCTTTCCTCCTGCCTTTATTGCAGGATATTCTACTGACATTTTCACGTGGGTATCACAAGAGGGCACCATAAGGGTTGTCCGGAGCCTCTTTTTTTGCTATCTATGAGGCATGCGTACAGGTAATGCTTTGGGACACTGCTGTCTTCCGGTCATGGTACTCTCTTTCGGAGCGGTTCTGAGTGTGGGCTGTGCCACTGCGCCGGTAAACACGCAGGGGGGCACGATGTACGGCACGGCATCGTGGTATGGCGGCAAGTTCATAGGCAGGAAAACGGCAAACGGCGAGATATTCACGTCCCGCAGCCTCACCGCGGCGAACAAGACCCTGCCCTTCAATACCCGCGTGCTCGTCACGAACCTCAACAACGATCGGAGCGTGGTCGTGAGGATCAACGACCGGGGGCCCTACGTGGGCCACAGGATCATCGACCTCTCCTACGCCGCGGCAAAGACGATCGATATGATCGGTACGGGCACCGCACCGGTACGGCTGGAGATTGTCAGGCCAGGAGAGGACATGAGTACACGAGAGAGCAGCTTCAAGCCGGGGACGTATTACCTGCAGGTCGGGCTGTTCTCGGTAAAGGAAAACGCCGAGGCGCTCAGGTCGAGGCTCTCCTCATCATTTGCCAACACGATGATAGATCCTTACACCATGGGCAGCAGGACGTATTACAGGGTCCTTACCGGGCCCTTCGAGGACCGGATAGCCACGTACATAGAGGCTGACAAATTGAAGGACCTGGGCTATGTCGTGGTCGTCAACAGGAGGTAGCGTGGGACAGCATACCAGGGAAAGCCGACAGCAGTTCAGGACGATCATAGCACGCGTAGCGCTGATAACCTTCCTTGCTATTTCCCCGGGGTGCAGTCACGGATCGGAGGCCGGGGACAACGCATGCACCGCCGGACACGCCGGTGGGCTGCAAAACCCGGGCAAGCTTTCGCCGGACCTTTCGAGGCTCATCAGAGAGGCGGGGGGAGATACGGAGATCGCGGTGCTCGTAAGGACGGACGCCCCTCTTACCGGGGACCAGAAACGGGCCCTGGCAGGTCAGGGCATCCACATAGGCACGATCGAGGACAGGGTCTTTACCGCAGACTTGCGGCTGAAGGACGTCATGGTGCTCGTAGAAAAACCGTATGTACGGTTCATCGAGCTGTCGAAGAAGCTGCATCTGCTGGGGAAATGAGCAGTAGGGACGACGTCGGAGATCCGGGGTGATAACGGCATTCGCTTTTGTCTTCGGACTTATCATCGGGAGCTTCCTGAATGTCGTGATCTACAGGCTCCCGAGGGGTCAATCGCTCGTGTATCCACGGTCGCACTGCCCTTCCTGCGACAGACCGATAATGCCGTACGACAACGTCCCCCTGCTGAGCTATGTCCTCCTGCGCGGCAGGTGCAGGTACTGCCGGGCACGCATCTCCCCCCGGTACCCGCTCGTCGAGCTCGCTACCGGGACCGTCGCGGCGCTACTCATGGTTACGTATGGGCCGGGTATTGATACGGCCGTACTCTTCGTCCTGTCGTGTGCACTCATCGCCATTACCTGCATCGATATCGACTACAGGATCATCCCGAATGTCATATCCTACCCCGGCATTGTCCTCGGCTTCCTGAGCAGCTTTATCACACGCCTGAACACCCCCCTGGAATCCGTTGCAGGTATGCTGACAGGGAGCGGCATCCTGTTCGTCGTAGCATCCGTCTACAGGGCGATTACAGGTGTCGAGGGTATGGGCATGGGCGACATAAAGCTCATGGCCATGCTTGGCGCGTTCCTCGGATGGCAGGCTTGTATCTTTATCATCATCGTGAGCTCGCTGTTCGGCTCAATCGTTGGCGTAGGGCTCGTGATCTTCGCGGGGAAGGCAAGGAGGTACGCGCTACCGTACGGTCCGTTTATCGCCGCGTCCGCAATGACCTACCTGTTCTATGGCAAGCTCCTGATAGGCATGTACCTCAGGGCGATCGGCCATGCTTAGGGGGCTGCGGGTCCGGATCATCGCGATCCAGGGCCTGGTCGTGGCAACGGCCCTGGTCCTCATGGGTATTGTGTTCTATCAGATCCAGAAAAGTGACATCGCAAATCAGTTCATCGCGGATGCCGATGCGATCGACGGACTGTTCCAGAACCAGATGCAGCAAACGCACCGGGACATACGTCGTGCCTATAACAGCATCATCTCCGCGCAATCGCTCCGCGGCACCTCCCTGCTCTCGCAGATAGCGCTCGTCTCGGGCAGCGGTGCAGGAACCGCTGCCCGCCTGGGTCTGCAGCTCCCGCAACGCTCCGTGGAGCGATTAGGCGCCCTGCTCGCCGACTGCGCGCCGGGACTTGTCGATGCGTCCGGTATGCGGATGATAAAGCTGTTCCCGGTACAACGTGCCCGAAGTGCCGGAGGCACGTGTACGAGCCTTGCTGTCGTCTCGAACGGCCGGTATCTCATGGAACGTCTGCTTCTGTTCGTCGAGATCATCGTCGCCTACGTCCTGCTGAACTTCCTCATACTGACCATTGTCTCGTGGTTCATTATCGACCGGTACACGGTCATACCGCTCGGGAAGCTAGAGAGGGCGGTCGACGGCGTGAGCAGCGGCGACTATCCGCAGATACGCGATCTGCCGGACACCACGGAGCTCCGCAAGATCATCCGCGCCTTCAATGCCATGACCGAGACCATTCGTATGAAAGAGAACAGCCTCAGGGGCACTATCCGGGAACTCAGGGATACGCAGGACCTTGTGATCAGAAAAGAGAAGCTCGCTACCGTGGGCACGCTCGCATCCGGTATCTCGCACGAAATCGGCAATCCATTGAGCGCCATCATCTCTATGCTCGAGACGCTGAAGTCCGGCGTGCCCGCCGGGGCCCGCAGCGGGCCGCAAGACGTGGACCAGACAAACGACATGATTGATCGCTCGTTGAAGGAGGCCTACAGGATAGACGCGCTGATAAAGCAGATGCTCCTCTATGTCAGGCAGCGTCCGACTGTACCGACGGAAATCGACGTGCGGTCGTTGATAGACGATGTTATAGGGACCGTGAGGCTGGGAAGGAAGCTCTCTGACATAGCGGTGATCACGGAAGCAGACAGGGCGCTCGTTCACAGGACGGACTATGAGAAGCTCAGACAGGTCCTGATGAACCTCGTGACGAATGCGGTTGACGCGATTGCGGGGAAAGGCACGGTACATATCACAGCGGCCCGGGCCGATGGCACCCTTGTCATCGACGTCGCAGACACAGGACAGGGTATCGATAAGCAGCACGTCGACAGGATCTTCGAGCCGTTTTTTACGACGAAGGCAGCGAACAAAGGCACCGGGCTCGGGCTCGCCATTGTAAAAAACATTGTCCAGGAACTCGGCGGAGAGATCGGCGTCAGGAGCGAGAAGGGCAAGGGCACGACCTTCACGGTTAGGCTGCCGTAGGGACCGTATGATCTCCGAGGCCGAGAGGGAAAACATAACCAGGTGGGGCGGCGGTCCGGGACACTACGAGGTCTACTACATAAAATTCAACCACCGCCAAAGCGCCACGGCGTGCTGGATACGATATACCCTGCGTGTGCCGTACAGCGGCCGTGCTGTAGCAGAGCTCTGGGGCATATTTTTCGACGCGAAAGACCCTGCGAAGACCATGGCTGCCAGGAATACCTTCCCCCTGTCAAAGGCAGAGATAGAAAGGGACAGATTTTTATTCAAGGCCGGCGATGCCATGATAGCACAGACGCGCGCTATCGGCACGGTCAGGGGCAGGGAGGGCACCATGCGATGGGACCTGAGATTCGAGCCTATGATCAGGCTGTTTCGCCATTTTCCGTACGACTTCATGTACCGTGCAGGGCTGCCGGCAACCAAGGCCGTATCGCCCAATTTCAGCATCAAGGTGTACGGGACATTCGAGATTAACGGCAGGACCTACGTATGCAGAGGGGAGCCCGGGCAGCAGACTCACCTGTGGGGGACCAGGCACGCGGATCAATGGACCTGGGCGAACTGCAACAGCTTCAGACAAGACGGCTCGGCGGTGTTCGAAGGACTTTCGGCACGGGTAAAGGCAGGCGGCATCATGAGTCCGGCGCTCACGTTGTTCTTTATACGCTACCGTGGAAAGGATTACCGTCTGAACGGAATCGCCCGGCTCCTCACGAACAGGAGCAAGGCCGCGTTCCCGGTGTGGGAGCTTGGCGGCGCGCTTGGGGGTACGCGCTTCAGGGGCATACTGGGCGCGCCGGTGAAGACGTTCGTCGGCGTGGAATATATCGACCCCGACGGAGAAAGGCTGTGGTGCTACAACACCGGGGTGGCTGACATGGAGCTCGCGGTATACGAGCACGGCACAAGGACCGCCACCCTGACATCCGAAGGGACCAGCTCGCTGGAGTTCGGTGGCAGGGCCATGATCCCGGGTATATCGATACGGATATAGAAAGGTAGGGAGGCGGGAGTTCAGAGATTAGGCGTAAGGGAGGCGGTGCGGGTGGGTGGTCCTGTACTGGTAAAGCGCCGCGTCGATGTCGAATGAGTACTCCTTCATCGTATTGCGTATGATGTTTTCATACTCCCTTGACGCGAAGTACTGTTGCAGGTTCGGGGACAGGGGAAGTATCAGCTCCTCCGTCCTCCATGTGAAGTAGTCACCGTCCCTGAGGTTCTTGACGCACCCCAGTGATACGGCGAAGGACGCCTGGGCGAGGCTGTACTTGGAGAGCGACGCCTTAAGGGCCATGAGGGTCCCGTGCATGTACGGATCGTAGAACTTGAATATCTCCGAGTATATGACCGCATTGTGATAGTACTGGGGAAAATTCAGGATACCGTCCTTCTTGAGATGGGTGGCGACCTTCACCAGCATGTCGCTCACGAGTCTCGCGATGCCGAGCCCGGGATACTGCTGGTCCGGCAACTGGGGCCTGCCCGGCCCGAACTGGGAGAGCGGGTTTTGGAGCACGAGCCATTCTATGACCAGCATGTTGTACGTGCTGTAGTCGAAGGAAGGCAGGTGTCGTATCCTCGGCTTGAAGATACGGTCGGAAAGGACAATCTCCACGAGCAAATGGGCCTTGTCCATCGTATCGAAGTACACCCTCAGCGTGTGCCGGTGCGGGTCGTCCGTGTTTATGTCGAGCAGAGGGTTGGAGAACCCTTTCAGCGTGAGCTCGTGCCACAGGTGAGACCTTTCGAGTATCTTGAAGACCTCTTCCTTCGTAAAAACACCAAGGTACAGGGTGTATCCCTTTTTTTCGTCGAGCTGTCTCATCAGCTCCTGCTCGGAGATGATGGATCTGGTGTCCGTGAACGGCACTTCCTCCACGGTCTTGAGGCCTTTCGACGTTATGCCCGGCTTTTTCATGGAGAACAGGATGACATGAGGGACAGCGGCCTCTTTCGAGACAACAGAGGTCTCTGTCCCTTGGTATGCGTAAACTCCTGAGCTCTTGGACTCAATGATCTTCTTTAATCCAGCACCAGGTCGTACCAGAACTTCGCCTTGCGGGGTGCAACGGCCACATGGATGTGCTTGACCTGGGTATACTCGTCGAACCCGTACATACCGAGCTCCCTGCCGACGCCGCTCTGCTTGTATCCACCGAACGGCGCGATCGCATTGAGGAGGTGGTAGTCGTTGATCCAGACCGTCCCGGTTCTGATCGCCTTTGCGACCTCTATGGCGTGCGGGATGTCCGTGGACCATACCCCGCCCGCGAGTCCGTACATGCTGTCGTTCGCTATCTTTATCGCCTCGTCTGCCGTCTTGAACCGGATCACCGAGAGTACCGGGCCGAAGATCTCCTCCTGGGCTATCTTCATGCTGTTTTTGACATCCGTGAAGATGGTAGGCTCGACATAGAACCCCTTCTTCATGGCGTCCGGCCTCTTGCCACCGAGCACGAGCTTTGCCTTCTCCTCGAGACCGGCCTTTATGTATCCTTCCACAGTCTCGCGCTGCGTTGCCGAGACCACCGGTCCCATCGTCGTATCGTACTCCATCTGATACCCGACCTTTATCCCCTTCGCCCTGGCGATCAGCTTGTCCATGAACTTTTCGTATATCCGTTCGTCCACCAGCAGCCTCGTGCCGGACTCGCACACCTGGCCGGCATGGAGGAATGTCCCGAACAGTGCCCCGTCGACCGCCTCGTCGAGGTTCGCATCGGCGAGCACGATGTTCGCGGACTTGCCGCCGAGCTCGAGGGTGACCTTCTTGACCGTCTTCGCCGCGAGCTCCATGACGCGGCTCCCCACCGAGGTCGATCCGGTGAGCGCCACTTTGTCCACGAGGGGGTTCGTTGCGAGTTCCTCCCCGACGACCCCTCCGGGACCGGTTATCACGTTGACGACGCCGGCCGGGATGCCGGCCTCTTCGATGATCTTCGCGAGCTCGAGTGCGGTAAGAGGCGTGTAGCTCGCCGGCTTCAGGACAACGCAGTTGCCGGCCGCTATTGCCGGCGCTATCTTCCAGACAGCCATGAGAAGGGGAAAGTTCCAGGGGATGATCTGGCCCGCCACCCCGATGGGCTCCCGTACGACAAAGTTCCAGCTCACGGAGGGGAAGTTTATCCACGGCAGCGGTTCGAACAGGTCTTTCTTATAGGCAAGCTCAGCGAAGTAGCGGAAATGCTCGACTGCGAGGGGTGCGTCTATCATGGAGGACTTCCGTACCGTTGCGCCGGAACTCAGCGATTCGAGCTCAGCGAGTTCGTTCTGCTTCGCTATCAGGCCGTCGACCACCTTGAGCATCAGCTCCGATCGCTTTTTTTGCTCGAGCCGCGTCCAGATACCGCTGTCGAAGGCGGTCCGCGCGGCCTTTATCGCGTCCCTGACGTCCTCGACGCCCGCGGCCGGCACCTGTGCCACGATCTCTTCGTTGCCCGGGTTCGTCACCTGCATCGTCTTTCCGGATCGTGCGTCTACCCACCTGCCGTTAATAAACATCTGGTATTTCTTCATCGTATTCCTCCTTTTCCTCGGAGACCATCCTACAATCAGTCCGCACCAGGTTTCAACTAAATCCGTTGTCAGCCTGAGTGATCCCCAGTTTTGAGGCGCCCTCCATACCTCATAAAACGCGATAGATCGGTTTTTATAAATTTAACTTGACAATACTAAGTATTGTGAGTAAAAAAGCAGTCAAGAGCGAATCAGCACCGTTTTTGACTATCTCCTGAGACAGATTGGTTTAGATTGTTGGAACCCTTCAGTGGGTTGGACGATATAGACAATAAAGGAGGCTCTCTATGAAGCAGTCAAAGGCTGTGTGTTCGACACACACACACACACACTATAGGTTTGTATCTTTATTCCATCATCTCTCAGTTATTTCAACATGTAGTTTTTTCTATGGTGCCATCCCTGCGGAAGCTGGGAGCAGGTATTCCCACTAAACCAAATTGATAC
>JAJYLN010000004.1 GCA_021787665.1 bacterium | reverse complement strand
GTTCAACCAGCGTTCGCTGATGCCCCTATTGGAGGGGTGCCGAATGCGTCGGAATCAGGTGCCGAATGGTCGGAATCAGGTGCCGAATGAAATCGGAATCACCTGCCGAATGTGGTCGGAATATACAGCCAATAGCAATAGACTATCTAACGGCCTCTGGCGTGCCTGCCCCCTTTGGAACAGTAAAAGTTAGTGTATTTCTGCAAAATGGTGTTACTACAGGGCTTACATACAGGTGGACGGTATCAAAAGGATGGGCAATATTGAGCGGAGGAAATGCTTAAACAGCAACGGCACTTGCTGCTTTGACTTATTCAGCATCTGGCACAGCCACAGTAGCCGTATCTTACACGGGTCATCCTGATCTATTCACAACAGGGACAATAGCGCTGAATACACAGGGACCTTCGGGACCAATAACGCTTGAGTATACTGCTCCCTGGCCAAAGTTCAGAGGGAACATGCAGAACACGGGATTAAGTGGAATAAATACAAGCGCTGATACCGGTTCCCTGAAATGGATATACACAACGGGTAATTCTGTGATGTCCTCCCCAGCGATCGGTGCGGATGGCACGATCTATGTCGGGTCAGATGATGGTAACCTTTATGCAATCAACCCCAATGGCACCCTGAAATGGAAATACACAACGGGTAGTCAGGTAGAATCCTCACCCGCGATTGGAGCGGATGGTACGATCTATGTCGGGTCAGAGAATGGCAACCTTTATGCGCTCAACTCAACCCCAATGGCTCCCTGAAATGGAAATACCCAACGGATGTTTTTGTGGATTCCTCCCCCGCGATTGGCGCGGATGGTACGATCTATGTCGGGTCCACGATCTTTACTTATAGTGGCAATAACAATGGCAATCTTTATGCGATACATTGATGTCAAACGACACGAGGGACAAAAGGGGTCAGCCCTTGACACAGGACATTGGTTGGTGTACCGTGAGAGAAACGTTTCGAAAGGAGTTGAGGTATGGTACGACCATTGAGATTCGCCTATAAAGGCGCGCTCTACCATATCCGCATACGGGGTAATGAGCGCAATAAGATATATTTTACCGATGCCGATTACCAGAAGTTCAAAGAATACATAGCCCAAGCGATAGAGAAATACCACTGCCTTGTTCATTGCTACATCTTGACCTGAGCAGCCTGTAGCGATAGCAATAGATGCCAATAATAATGGATGGGTTACTGAGTGGGCTATGTAACTGCCTTGACCTCCACTGGCTCTATTATTGGCAATTATGTGATAGGTAATCGTTCGACGGTCAATCCGTCTGCTATAGCTATAGACAAAGATGGGAATTTATGGATCACGAACTTTTCCGGCAACTACGTAATCAAGCTCAGCCCGACCGGCTCTATTATCGGTAAATATACGGTAGGGAATGGCGCCTTGAGTATAGCGATAGATACAAGCGGGAATGTTAGGGTTGTTAACAGCATGGACTATACTGTAACGGAATTGACATCTACCGGGTCATTAATTGGGACTTATCCAGTGGGGCCGTGGCCCAGTGGTATAGCAATGGGTATCACATTGCCCGCACAGATACTTGAACCCGTGTCCTTTTTATTGTATAAGCATAGAGATATGGGCAAAGAAGGATATATTACCGCCGTCGACGGCACCCGGCTATTTTACCGGTGCCTGCTCGCAGACGAGCCGCAGGCGTCCGTCTTCATCCTCCACGGCCTGGGGGAGCACCTGGGCAGGTACGGGAATGTGACGGGAGCCCTGAAGGACTATGACCTGTTCCTGCTGGATCTGAGGGGCCATGGCAAATCCGGCGGGAAGCGGGGGCATGTCATGCGCTTCGACGAGTACCTCGACGACGTCGACGCCCTCAGAAAGGAGGCGCGGCCCATGGTAAAGGGCAGGTCGTTCCTGCTCGGCCACAGCATGGGCGGGCTGATCGCGCTGCGGTATGCCCTGTACAGGCCGGGCGGACTTTCCGGGGTGGTGGCGTCAGGCCCCCTGCTCGGCGTAAACGTCAAGGTGCCCCGCATAAAAGACGCGATTGGCAGGCTCGTCGCCAATCTCGTGCCCGGCCTGTCCATGAACAACGAGATAGATACTTCGATGCTGTCGCACGACAGGGCCGTTGTTGAAGCCTATAACGTTGATCCCCTGGTCCACGCGAAGGTCAGCGCGCGGTGGTATGTCGAGATGATGAAGGCGATGGAGGACACGAATGCGGGAGCTCCCCGGCTCACGCTGCCATGCCTTATCATGCACGGTCGTGACGATGCCCTGACGAGCCCCCAGGCATCCCGGCAGTTCTATGAGCGTGCGGGGTCAAAAGACAAGACGTACAGGTCCTACGAGGGCTCGTATCATGAGGTCTTTAACGAAATCGACAAGCAGAAGCCGCTCTCCGATGTGCGGGAGTGGCTCCGCACACATACGCGGACCACAGGGTAGCAGATTTGAGATTGAAGGCCGCGCATGGCCGACGGTCTCTATAAAAGGGTAGAGAGGGGATCATGTATAAATTCAAGACCGTACAGGAACTTATTGCCGGGCAGGCACAGGCGATGCCGGACAAAGTGTTCATGTACTACCGTGATACCACGAAGACTTACCGGGAGCTCGACGACATCTCGAACAGAATAGGCAACGGGCTGCTGTCGCTCGGCATCAGGAAAGGGGACCGGGTGACGCTGCTGATACCAAACAGGCCGGAATTCATCTATGCGTGGTTCGGGCTGATGAAGATAGGGGCCGTGATGGTGCCCATCAATGTCCAGTTCAAGCCGGACGAGGTGCAGTACATCGTGAATAACTCCGAGGCTTCCCTGATTATAACGACAGGTGCGTTCCAGGATGCCCTGACCGGCCGCCGGGGCGCAATGCCCCTGTTGAAGCACATCGTTGTTATCGACCCCAAGGACACTGCCGGCATCATGCCATTCGAGCGGGTCGTGTCCGGGGACGCATCTATGCCGGGCGTGGACGTCGACGGGAATGACTATGCGTCGCTCATTTACACCTCCGGCACGACGGGTTATCCCAAGGGCGTCATAGACACCCACCACAACTATATAGCGAACGCCCACCAGATAGCCGGGGCAGCGGCATTTACGGATCAAGACAGGGCGATGCTGATACTCCCGCTGTTTCACTGCAACGCCCAGGTAGTCACGGTGGTGTCGCCGATGTACGCCGGCGCGAGCTTCGTCCTGATGGAAGGATTCTCTCCCAGGGACTTCCTCCCGGCAATAGACCGCTACCGGCCTTCGACCTTCAGTGGCGTCCCGACCGTCTATGCCATCCTCAACAGCCTGCCGGACGCAGAGAAGTACGACCTCTCATCCCTTCGCTTCGTCATATGCGGTGCTGCACCCATGCCCGTGGAGGTGTTTACGACCTTCGAGAAGAAGTATAAGGCATTTATACTGGAAGGCTACGGCCTGTCCGAGGCGACCTGCGCAAGTATCATCAACCCCCTGAAGGGCAAACGGAAGATCGGCTCCATTGGCAGGCCGCTCGACGGCCAGGAGGCACGCATCCTCGATGACAGCAACCGCGAGCTCCGGCAGGGCGAGATCGGCGAGATTTGCATCAGGGGTGACGTCGTCATGACTGGGTACTACAAGAACCAGGAGGCGACCGCTGTGGCCATAAAAGACGGCTGGCTGCACACCGGCGACATCGGGTATGTCGACGAGGAGGGGTACTTCTACATCATCGGCAGAAAGAAAGAAATGATTATCCGCGGGGGCGAGAACATCTATCCCAAAGAGATTGAAGAGGTGCTGTACAGACACCCCGGTGTACAGGACGCTGCGGTCGTCGGCATACCGGACCCCAAGTGGGGCGAGGAGGTGTTCGGGTTTGTCGTGCCGAAGCAGGGCATGCAGATCCAGGAACAGGAACTCATCGCTTTTCTGAAGGAGAAGGTCGCCGACTATAAGATTCCAAAGAAGTTCGTTCTTCAGGATGCGTTCCCGAAGACGGCCACCGGGAAGATACAGAAGAACAAGATCGTCGAGCGGTATGCCCGGGAGCATGGCATCGACCTCTCGAAACAATTTGCGGCAAAGAAATAGCTGTTCAGGGCGCGCGTGCGCCCTCCCCCAAGGCACGGTGCCGGTGTCTCTCTTGAAGTTTTATCGTTCGGGTATACAATAATAATGATGCAACGGGACAGTGTAAAAAATCTTGAGGTAGCCCTTGTATTCTCAGCCCTGCTGCACATCGCATTCCTCTATGCGCTCAGGGCCAATGCCCTGCATATGCCCCGCGCTTCCCGGCAGCCGGAAAACTACATCGAGCTCAGCAGGGCTGTGCCTGACCATGCGGCAAAAGCTGCGCGACCGGCGCAGGAGCGGGAAAGAAAGGTGAGGAAACAGCGTGCCCGGCGAAAGCTCGTTATCAAGAACCAGATTGTCGACATACCCAGGCCGCTCGCCCAGAGGGAGCCGAAAAAGGCCGCTTACCTTTCGAACTGGTCGCAGCGCGTAAAAGAAGAGATGGTCAGCAGGCACAAGGGCGGCGGCTACGGGACCGACAGCAGGGAATCGCTCGCTATCGCTGCGAAGCCGCAGGTCCCTGCCGGCAGCAGAGGCAGCGTTGCGCAGGTCCCACCCCAGCCCACACCCCTGACTGGCCGGGAAGGGCTTGCCGCGGACACCGGCCGGGTGTCCCCGATGCGCAGAGAGAACGCCGCGGGTACCCGTGGCGGTGCCGGGTCAGGAAGCAACAAAGAGCTCGCCCTGAACTCATTACTGCCGTCGTACTCGCGGATGAGATCGATCCCGGGCATAGGGGACAACAATTACCTGCCGGGACTCAGGGAAGGCGACGTTACGCTCCTGAACACGAAAAGCTTCGTTTATGCCGGCTTTGTACGGCGGGTCGCGTACAGGATATTCGATCAGTTCGTGTTCGACATACGCAACAGCGACATGACTGCGGACGAGATAAACAGTATCGACAGCCATGCGTACGTCGAGGCCAACATGGACAAAACGGGCAATCTGATATCCGTGAAGCTGCTGAGGTCCTCCGGCTCTGCGGCATGGGACCGTATGGCAATGGCCGCGTGCAGGAGAGCCACATGGGACGCGAACCCGCCCCGGGGTGCGGAGGGCAAGGACGGGGTCATACACTTCGTTTTTGCGCCTGGCAGGGACGTCCTTGTCGTCGGTTTACTTGACTGATCGATACTATCTCTTGATAACATACAACTATAGCTTATATTTTAATTAATTGTACGGGCAGGGCTATCCCTGTGCCGATGAAATAATAATATAAAAAAGGAGGAAAAAAATGGCAAAGGAACTAAAGTACGGAGATAGTGCAAGGGCACTGCTGCTCGAGGGCGTCAATACGCTCGCGGATGCGGTCAAGGCGACCCTTGGGCCGAGGGGCAGGAACGTCCTCATCGAGAAGACGTTCGGAGCACCCACCGTGACGAAGGACGGTGTTACCGTGGCGAAGGAGATAGAGGTGGGTGACAAGTTCAAAAACATGGGTGCCCAGATGGTAAAAGAGGTTGCAAGCAAGACATCGGATGTGGCCGGCGACGGCACAACGACTGCCACGGTACTTGCCCAGGCGATCTACCGGGAAGGCATTAAGCTCGTGTCGGCGGGCAATAACCCGATACTGATAAAGAAGGGCATCGACAAGGCCGTCGAGATCGTCGTGGGCGAGCTGAAGAAGGTCAGCAAGCAGACTCGCGACCAGAAGGAGATAGCGCAGGTGGGCACCATCTCGGCGAATAACGACGGGGCCATCGGGAAGATCATCGCGGAGGCAATGGACAAGGTCGGCAAGGAAGGGGTCATTACCGTGGAAGAGGCAAAGGGCATGGAGACGACGCTCGATGTCGTAGAGGGTATGCAGTTTGATCGCGGCTACCTCTCGCCTTACTTCGTGACCGATGCGGAGAGGATGGAGGCCGTGCTCGAGGATGCATTTATACTTACTCATGAGAAGAAGCTCGGCAACATGAAGGAAATGCTGCCCCTGCTCGAGCAGATTGCAAAGTCCGGCAAGCCCCTGCTGATCATCGCCGAGGACGTCGAGGGCGAGGCCCTTGCGACCCTTGTGGTGAACAAGCTGAGAGGAACGCTCAACTGCTGTGCAGTAAAGGCGCCTGGTTTCGGCGACCGGAGGAAGGCGATGCTCGAAGATATCGCGATCCTTACCGGTGGCAGGATGATAGCTGAAGAGATGGGCATCAAGATCGAGAGCATCACGCTGAAGGACCTCGGCAGGGCGAAGAGGGTCGTTGTCGATAAGGAGTACACGACCATCGTAGACGGCGAAGGTAAGAAGTCCGAGATAGATGGCAGGATAAAGCAGATCAGGACGCAGATCCAGGACACGACGTCCGACTATGACAAAGAGAAGCTGCAGGAAAGGCTCGCGAAGCTCGTCGGCGGGGTCGCAGTCATAAAGGTTGGTGCAGCGACCGAGGCCGAGATGAAGGAGAAAAAGGCGAGGGTCGAGGATGCGCTCCACGCGACGAGGGCCGCCGTTGAAGAAGGCGTTGTCCCGGGCGGCGGCGTGGCGCTCCTGAGAACGATACCCGCTCTCGAGAAGCTTAGTCTCGAAGGCAGGGAGGAGCAGCTCGGCGTGGAAATCGTGAAGAAGTCTCTCGAAGAGCCCATACGACAGATAAGTGCCAATGCGGGCAAGGAGGGCTCCGTGATCGTGGAGAAGGTCAAGGCCGAGAAGGGTAATTTCGGCTTCAACGCACTTACCGAGACGTTCGAGGACCTGATGCAGGCCGGCGTTATCGACCCGACGAAGGTCGTAAGGACCGCGCTCCAGAATGCGGCATCCGTATCATCGGTACTGCTCACCACAGAGGTCATGATAACCGAGAAGCCCAAAGAGGAGAAGATGCCCCCTATGCCGCCGGGCGGTATGGGTGGAATGGGCGGTATGGAGTATTAAGGCACAACAAATACACAACTTTGTTCGAAATCGAGGGCGGTCATCCGACCGCCCTCTTTTTGTGCCCCTTTCCGGATTCCTTCTCCTGCAGAAGACAACCCCCGTTTAACTTGTAGAGTTCTATACGGTTTGACTTTTGATTTGGTAAGACATAAGGGTGGTTGTATTTTAATCGGTGTCATGACCCGATTGGGCACCTATTCCGGGGTAGGTACAAAGCGATTCTGGTAGACAAGGATGCATACCTGACGGTGTTGGCCAGGACTCTATTTATAACAGGAACCTGAGGGCTAACCTACCTCGGAGGACTGCGATGTATTTGGTGTACAAATACACCCATCTGAGCAATCGGGAAGCAGGTAAGATATTTGGAGGGATGCACTACAGTGCATTGCGCAAGGTGTTGGTGCGATTCGAAGCTGAACTCGCGGCGAACAAGAGCTTGGCAACCGCCATCACGGCCTTAGAGTCATATGTCAAAACATGACACCTATTTGTTCCTTCACAGTATCCAATATGCCGAGAAGTATTGCTATAGATCCTTCTGGTAATGTGTGGGTAGCTGGTAAAAATGGCAATACGATATCTAAGCTGAGTCCAAATGGTGTAATCCTTGGGATATACTCAGTGACAAGCGGTACTTCATTGGGTGATTATCTGTTATCGGTAGCTATAGACACAAATGGCAATGTATGGGTATTAGACTTTGGTAATCTTATTGAGCTAAGTTCATCAGGTTCAATAATTAATACATTTTATGATATCGTCAGTTCTCTCAGAGGTGGTGATAGCCCTGATGATTATATAGCTATAGATCATTCTGGGAATGTATGGGTAGTATGTGCTGGCGGCGCACCTACCGTAACCAAAGTTGATGGTGTAGCACCGAATCCACAATATTTTCCATACGGAAATCCGGTATTGCCTTATAGCGGTGAATAAAATCTTAAATGCAATAAAACAATAAATTACAATAGCTGGGCGTACGTACCGCCCTGTTTTTTATAGTGATCTCTTTGTTTTAAAATACACCTGTCAAGAGGGGAATCCATCCTTATCGTGGGAAACTCTGTTACTCGCGACTGCCCCCTTCTTCGATGAAAACTCTGTCTCTATTTATGTAAACCGGCACCTCACCCCTGAAGCGCCTTTTCCTTGATCCGCAGAAAGCTGTTGCAGGACGGAGGGAAATATACTAACGTCGCCTCCATCCGGAGGATGTATGGTGGAAAGAGAAAAGCTCGTGATAGCAGACGATATGGACACCGTGCTTATGCTCGAGGAGATCCTTTTGAAGAAGACGGGCTACGAGATTATCAAGGCGAAAACCGGCACCGAAGCGCTGAAGAAGATCCAGCTCCTTCGTCCCAGGGTTGCGCTGCTCGACCTCGTCATGCCGGAGATGAACGGCGATGCCATATGCCGGTTCATCAAAAGCAACAGCGATCTGAAGCACATCAAGGTCGTCATCATAACTTCGCACGGCAGGCCGGAGGACAAGGCGCGGGCCATCAATAGCGGATGCGATTATTTTATGACGAAGCCCGTGAACAGCAGGCAACTGCTGGACATCGTCACGAAAGATGCATAGCGAGGGTGCTGTGTCGCAAATTGTCCGAAAACGAAGAAAAGGTATGATCTATAGATATTACCTGGTACCAGTACTGCTCTTTGCAGGCATGGCCGCGTCCTGTGGTGGTAAGGGGGCCAGCGCGCCGAATATCCTGACCGCGGACACCGAGCCCCAGATCCGCTCGCTCCTCGGGATACCCACGACTGCGAAGCAGGTCATGATCGTCAGCCAGTCCTCGCACTGGGACATAGACTGGAGAACGACATTCGACGGCTACTTCTACAAAGGCTATCTGGGCGACAGCGTTAACGATATTATCAAACAGGCGCTCGATATGCTCGATACCTACCCGGGTTACTATTACTCGATATGCGAGATTGCGTTCTTACAAAAATACTGGGAGGTCCACCCGGAGGATCACGCCAGGATCATAAAATATCTGGAGAACGGCCACCTCCGGATCGTGGGCGGAGGCATGACGAGTCCGGACACTAACCTGCCTACCGGGGAGTCGCTCATTATGGACTGGCTCTACGGCAATCTGTGGGTGGGTGATCTGGCAGGGATAAAGCCCGTAACGGCATGGCAGCCGGACAGCTTTGGCCACGCCCAGAGCCTGCCGGACATCCTCGCCTCGCTCGGGTATAAGTATGTGGGCTTTACGAGGGTCCCGGGGAACTCGAGTATGAGCCAATGGCTCGGTTCTGCGCCCGTGACCCCCAACAGCTTTGCAGCGCTTCTCTTCAGCACAGGCTCCATAGATTTCGTATGGAAAGGTACCGGAGGCGCCACGGTACTCGCCCACTTCGTGCCCGGCAGCTACGGCGAAGGAGACGCGCTCTATTCAGGGGGGACCAACCAGGCATATATAAACGGCGTGCTCAGCGGTCTTATTAGCCAGTTGAAGCCTGTATCGCCGACCGGGTACATGTTCCTTCCGGTTGGCAAAGACTTTATGCCCCCGGACCAGTATCTGCCGGAGCAGGTTGCCGGATGGGACGCCACGATGTTCACCTCCACTGGCGTGTACATCACTCTCGCGACATTCGAGGACTACATGAAGCTCGTTTCTTTTCACACGGACAAGCTACCAACCTACGCGGTCGACCTCAATCCGTACTTTACCGGCTACTACGGCACAAGACCAAAGCTCAAGAAGCTCGCGCGGGAGACGACCTATGCACTCACCTCCGCACAGCTCTACTCCGTGATAGCATCCCTCGCAGGCTATACCTACCCTGCGGGCACCTTCACCGACGTCTGGGAGCCGTTCCTCCGCTCCGACCACCACGACTTCATCCCCGGGACGAGCGCCGACTCGGTGTACTACACCGAGCAGGTCCCCCTGCTCCAGACATCATTCACCGGTGCGACCCTGCTCCAGCAGTCCGCGACCACTTACATCGCGGGAAAGATAGACACCTCCGGTATCAGCGGGGACCCTATCATAGTGTTCAACCCCTCCGGTTATGCAAGGACAGATCTCGCACAGGCAGAGCTCTCGTTCACGGGCCCCGGTACTACGAGTATAGGGATCCTTGACCAGTCCGGCAGCACGGTGACAGCACAGATCATCACGTCTGCGACTTTTCCGGACGGCAGCCTCAGGAACGCAACGGTAGAGTTCTATGCGGACGGCGTGCCTGCTCTGGGCTACGCTACCTACACGGCCGTGTCCCATAGTTCTCCGCCTATCAGCGGGGTGGGTATGACCACGGATGCCATCGGCGACGTCATCCTTACCAATCCGTACGAGAGACTGGTACTGGGCAAGGACGCCGGCTACGCCATGACCTCCCTTGTGGACAGCGCATCTTCGAGGGAGATGCTGAGCGGGCCTTCCAACGACATCGTATACTACGATGACACCGGGGACCCCTGGGAGATCGGCTCTGAGCCGGCTGCCGGGGGCGTGTTCCAGCGGGAATACGCGCTGTCCCAGACGACCTCTTCGTACACAGTGACCGCACAGGGTCCCCTGTTTACCACGATATCCGTACAGACCCAGGGGCCGTACGGCACAGTCACGCGCACCTATACCGTGTACACGGACCTGCGGCGGATCGACCTGTCCACGACGATGTCCGTGCCGGACAATACGACCTCCGTTGCAGCGTTCAGCACGACGATCACCGATGGGATCGATAGGATGGCGATCCCGTACGGCATCATCCAGAGGCCGTTTACGTCCCTGTACACGCCGCAGTTCTGGCCCGGGGTCGAGTGGGTAGACCTGCTTGACCCGGCACAGGGAGATACCGGCATGGCGGTGTTCGACCTGGGCAACGAGATGTGGTCCTTCAACAGCGCGGGCCGTATCCTGATGGGACTGGTACGGAATGCGTTCGCAAGCTGCTCCGCTATGGGCCAATGCAGCAGCGACCCGGACGTCCACACCAGCGTGTATGCGCTGATGCCGCATGTGGGGGGCGACTTCTTCACGCAGGATGGCTACGCGTTCAGCGCACCGCTCACCGCCGTGGTAACCTCGGTCCACACAGGGACACTGCCGCCGGCCTACAGCCTTGCGTCCGTCACGGACAACGCGATGATCACAGACGTGAAGCTGTCGATGGACCAGCGCGGGATCGTGCTCAGGCTGTTCAGGCTCACACCTGGACCGGCGCAGGTCACGGTGAACTATGCTGGTCATCACGCCGGCAGCGCCCTGATAACGGACAGCTACGAGGTGCCCATCGGCAGACCCACGGTGAGCGGTCAGGATATCGGACTCGATATGACCGGGACGATCGCGACCCTGCTCATACCACTGAAATAAAAACAATAAGGAGGAACATAGATGAACTCAAAAACGATGATCGGCTCAATGGTTCTGGTACTATCGCTTGTTACGGTTTGCCTTGCGGTCTCACCGCGCATGAAGGCAGGCCTCTGGGAGATTACGACTTCCATGGAGATGAAGGGTATGCCCATGCCGTTTGCCATGAAACCCATAACGCAGACCAAGTGCATCACCCCCAAGGATGTACAGGACCCCGAGAAGACGGTCCCCAAGACCTCAAAGGATGAGAACTGCAAGGTTCAGGACTACAAGGCCTCAGGCAACCATGTTACCTGGAAGATGGTATGTACGGGCAAGCACGGGATGACGAGCACGGGCGAGATGACCTACAGCAATGGCACGAGCTACAAAGGCTCCATGGTAATGGACACCGAGGGAAAGAACATCCACACGATGCACATGACGTACCACTTTCAGGGCAAGCGCATCGGTAACTGCAAGTAGATTCCTTCTCTGTAACGTTTCAGGAGGAAGTAACGAGGGCCCGCACGATCCTTTGGACCGCGGGGGCCCTTTCTCTTTTTGTCCTTCAGGCCGGCAACAGGTATGCGGCTGGGCTCTTCGCATTGTTATGGTTTATGATGAGATCGCTGTTCAGCCAGTGTTTGAAGGTAAATCCCATCGTCGTGGTCCTTATGGACTCGGGTACCACGAGGAAGTTGATCGGGGGGCCTTCCGTGATGGTGACGTCCGACGGTACGTCCTCGGTCAGTTCCCCGTCGACGCCGTACCCACCCTCCGCTTGTATCCGTATTTCGTGCGCGACGTTGTTGAATGATTTTTCAGAGCGAAGCTTACCGGTCGATAACGCCCGTATGTTAGCTATGATGGTAAAAGAGTCCATGGACACTGCGAGGAAATAGAACTTGTCCAGTCCCTTCTTTTCCGACTCATAGAAAGGCTTGAACCATAGGACAAGTTTTTTTAGGACAGAGGCGACGCTCAGCATGACCTTGTCGTACGGATAAGTTCTGCCGTCTATCTCTATGCATACCTTCATCCTCTCGAAATATTTTCTTCCGGTCGGGGTACCGAGGACAAAGCTGCCGATGAGCGCCGTCGTAAGGTTTGCAGCCGTCTGGAACGAGGGATTGCCGGTCGCGTAGTACGCCTTCTGTATCCTGTACACGACCCCGTTCGAGAAGGTAAAGCCGTACCGCACGCCGTACCGCGCGTCCTTGATCTTGAGCACCTTGAGCGGTATCGTGGAGAGATCCTCTTCACCCCTGTTGAAGGCAGCGACATGGCGCATGATGATGCGCACCGTATCTATCGGCGATTTCCGTACGCCGAGGTTGTTTGCGACCATATTCATCGTCCCACCCCTGAGGGGGAGGATGATGGGTATCCTGTCCTCCG
Source organism: bacterium (assembly GCA_021787665.1). Taxonomy (GTDB): domain Bacteria; phylum JAMCPX01; class JAMCPX01; order JAMCPX01; family JAMCPX01; genus JAMCVD01. Next base: position 124,601 of record JAJYLN010000004.1, on the reverse strand, counting down.
GCAGGTGCTTGATGAGCTCCGTCATGGTCATCTGCATGGTGCCGTCGCCCCCGTTGATCATGAGCAGGTTAATCCCCTCTTTCTTTACGAAATCCAGAGCAACGCCGAGGTCATCCATCGAGTAGGTATCCATGGCAAAGGTATCATTGACGATGTGGGGTATGAAGTTACTCTTATTGTACGCATGCGCCTTGTTCTTGCCGGCATTCATATTATTAATGATGCAGCAGTGTAAAATCATTTCTTCCTCCTTTTTGAATTATCGTAGCGGATACCGTCTGTTCGGTACAGACTATACACGGTAGCGGAGGGTTTGTCCATGCAACCCCATGGCCATGAGGCTGATCTATAAAGACGCTCTCTACCAAACTGTGCACACGAGGTCAGGGGCGTAAGGAGCTATTTTTTACAGATGAAGATTACCGGAAGCTCAAAGACTTTATCGTCCCGGGCTTTCCCCATCAGCTATACTGATTTATTTTGCCTTTTCCATACCGCTGTGCTTATATACTGATTCATGAGGGAGCATATCGAATCGCTGGTTGAGTACGTGCGATACTTGAAAGAGCTCGGCTACGAGGGATTCCCCATGCCCGCCATCGCCGCCGGGACAGAGGGAGCGGACGCCCGACTCCAGAGCAACAGGGCGCTGTCCCTGAAAAATATCCAGCTCGCTGTGTCCGATTGCAGCAAGTGCAGACTCAAGGAGACAAGGACCAAAACCGTGCCGGGAGAAGGCAGCCACAGCACGTCCCTCATGTTCATAGGCGAGGCACCCGGGTCTGACGAAGACAGGGAGGGCAGGCCTTTCGTCGGCAGGGCGGGCAGGCTGCTCACGGACATCATAAGGGCGATGGGTATGAGCAGGGAGGAGGTCTTCATCGCGAACGTCATAAAATGCAGGCCGCCGGGAAACAGGGAGCCGGGCGAAGACGAGATTCGGGCGTGTTCTCCGTATCTGTTCGATCAGATCGACATCATCAGACCGAGAGTCATCGTTACCCTTGGCAAATACGCCACGGCAACGATGCTTGGGCTGCCGCCTCAGATGAGGATATCGGACATGCGGGGGAAATTCTTCAGCTACAACGGTTTACGGGTCATGCCGACCTTCCATCCGGCATACCTCCTGCGCAACGAAAAAGATAAGAGGCTGGTGTGGGACGATATGAAGCTGGTGTTGACGGAGCTCGGACGTGCTGCCCCGACAACCAAGCGATAGTCTCTTTTCTCATGCCTTGAGATTGACCATATGAAACGGCTAATCCTGATAGTTCTGTTGACGTTATCATGCTCGGTCATATGCCGCGCTGCGGAGTACCATGTGGATGAGGTATCCATAGACGGCCCCATAGGACCTGCGTATGCATCCTACATACCCCGTGCCATACGACAGGCAGAGAAGGACGGGGCCAGCGCACTGCTTATGACCATGGACACGCCGGGCGGGCTCGATACGTCCATGCGGACTATCGTGAAGTCCATCGAGGATGCCAGACTGCCGGTCATTGCGTACGTGTACCCGTCGGGCTCGAGGGCCGCATCTGCAGGCGTATTCATCGTCATGTCATCGGACATAGCAGCGATGGCACCCGGCACTAATATCGGCGCGGCGCACCCGGTCACCATGGGACAGAAGCTGGGGAAAGAGATGGAGAAGAAGGTAACGAACGATGCGGTCGCCTACATCAGGAGCCTCGCCGCGCAGAAAGGACGCAACGCCGGGTGGGCAGCCGAGTCCGTGCGGCAGAGCGTGTCCGTTCCGGCGGAAGAGGCACTCAGAATCCACGTGATCGACGTCGTCGCCCCTACGGTCCCGGCTCTCCTCAAGGTCATCAACGGGATGAAGATCACGAAGACATCGGGTGTCTATACGTTACGCACGAAGGGGGCGGCACTCAGCCGTATCCGGATGACGCTGAGGGAGCGGGTGCTCCTCGTGGTCAGCGACCCGAACATCGCGTACATATTCATGATCGTGGGTATGTGGGGCGTTTTCTTCGAGCTCGCAAGCCCGGGGGCGATATTCCCCGGCGTCATCGGCGCCCTGTCGCTTATCCTTGCTTTTGTATCGTTTCAGACTATACCTGTCAATTATGGAGGCATCCTCTTGATACTGCTCTCGATCGTACTGTTCATCCTGGAGGTAAAGGTGATGAGCCACGGGATGCTTGCGGTGGGAGGCATCGCCTCGTTTGTACTCGGCTCCCTCCTTCTGTTCGATACCTCGTCCTCCTCGTTCACCGTCTCATGGGTACTCATTCTCGTGGCGGCACTGCTGACCGCACTGTTCTTTGTCGTAGCGCTGGGGCTCGCGCTCAGGGTGAGGTTGCAGAGGCCGAAAACAGGGAAAGAGGGACTCATTGGTCAGGAGGGTATCGTAAAGGCCGTGAACGGTGACCGGATCAAGGTATTTATCGACGGCGCGTATTGGGACGCACTGTCCGACCAGACGGATATAAAGGTCGGGGATAACATTATTATTGATGACGTGAACCATGATATGGTATTAAGAATAAAAAAGAAGGAGGACTGAACATGTACAGTGTAACGGGTATTGTTTTTATCTTTATAGTGCTCGTGCTCATGTCGGGCATCAAGATTCTGAAGGAGTACGACCGGGCGGTCATATTCAGGCTGGGCAGGCTGATAGGCGCCAAAGGGCCGGGCATCATCTACGTGATCCCGTTCATAGACAAGATGTTCAAAGTGAGTACGCGGGTGATTACCCTCGACGTGCCCTCCCAGGACGTCATTACGAAGGACAACGTCTCCATCAAAGTCAACGCGGTGGTATACTTCAAGGTGATCGACCCGAACAAGGCGATCACCGAGGTGGAGAACTACCTCTTTGCAACGTCGCAGATCGCCCAGACGACCCTGAGGAGCGTGTGCGGTCAGGGCGAACTCGACAAACTGCTGTCCGAGCGGGAGAAGATCAACATGGAGCTGCAGGAAGTCATAGACAAGCACACCTCCCCCTGGGGCATCAAGGTCTCTACGGTCGAAGTCAAACAGATCGACCTTCCCCAGGACATGCAAAGGGCGATGGCCCGTCAGGCAGAAGCCGAGAGGGACAGGAGGGCCAAGGTGATCAATGCCGAGGGAGAGCTCCAGGCATCGCAGAAATACTCCGAAGCAGCCGCTATCCTCAGCAAGGAGCCTGCCTCACTGCAGTTGCGGTATCTGAACACCCTGACAGAGATCGCAGCCTCAAACAACTCCACGGTCATATTCCCGATGCCGCTCGACCTGGTGAGCGCCTTCGTCAGGAAGCTGCAGGAGAATAAATAAATACTCGGACCTACCACGGAGGGGCGGGGGTAACCGCCCCTCCGGATCTATGGTGCGATCGGCGGACGGAAGTCATACAGAGCGGACACAAGGCCCATGGGTAGGATAACAAGAGAAGAGACTTTCATAAACTCTACCGGCGGACGCATACACCTCGATGTGTTCAACAATACAGGCGTGAACAAGACCGTCGTCTTCTTCCCGGGCACCGGGGCGGCGTCCGAGTTCTATGCGACGTTCCTCGAGGCGCTCGCGTACCAGGGATTCAATGTAATCGGTATCGATCCCATAGGCCACGGGCACTCTTCCGGGAAACGCGGTGACTTTACGCTTGCCATGCTCATAGAAAACCTGCGAGACACCGTGTCCTACGCGAAAGGGAAGTATGCCGGAAAAATAGGCATCATGGGGAGCAGCCAGGGTGGCATCGTGGTCTTCTACGCCGCGCTGGAAGGCCTGCCGGTAGGCGCGGCCGTGGCGCACAACGCAGCGCTCGTTTATAAGGAATTTACCAACATCGTCAGGTACCCGGGGATCAACAAGAAATTGCTGCCGCTTTTCTCCTATCTTACCAGCCGCTTTCCGGCACTCAGGTCCCCGACGTCCATGTACCTCGATTGGCATAGGGTCTTCAATAACCAGAAGATGCTGAAGATATTCAGGGGCAGCAAGCTGTACACCGGGTATTACACAGTACGGGCGATATCCTCCCTGAAGGACTATGTGCCGACTCTCCAGGGACTGCCCATGCCTCCCACGATGATCATAACGGGCACAAAGGACGAGATCATACCCAAGGAGGTCTCGGAGAGGGCATTCTATGCGCTGAAGGGTAATCTCCATACCTACGTGGAGATAGAAGGCGCAGCACACATGCTCCTCCTCGAACATATGTCACAGGTGCTCCCCAGGATCGTGGACTGGTTCGCAACGAGGCTGGAGTAGGGACCGTCTCCCTCCGAGCCTACGGTCGTGCCCTCATGATGTCTATCCTGAGCTTGCCGACCACGCCGAGGATATTCATCCAGTTGGTAAGGTCGCCGCTCGCAAGGACGATGTGCGTCGCGTCCGCAGGGAACTCTCCGAGCGTCGGGTCCACGGGTACCCATCCGCCCAGGTAGACGAGCGGCCACGCATGATAGTAGAAGTACCCGTCGCCCATCAGCACGACGCCCATCGCCATCTTCGTGGGGATACCGACGGCCCGCGCGAGTGCGGTAAACAGGATAGTATGTGCCTTGCAGTCCCCTTTCGGCGACTGCAACAGGTCTATGGAGCGGGGCAGCGCAACCGTATAACTGTCCTTCACATGGACGTACACCCACCGGTTGATCATCGCCGCAGCCTTCCTCGCGTCCGTCTCGCCGTTCAATATCGATCGTGCGGTGTCGATAATGTTCCGGTTATCCGCATTGATCAGGGGCGAGCTTTTCAGCTCCTGCCGGACGGAGAGCCCGTGCAGGTCCTCAGCGCCCCGGTACGGTAACCGATAGGACCGGATGTCCGCCGGCGTTCGGACTGTCACGAGGTCACCCTGCTGGGTCTGGAAGTCGAAGGACGGCAGCAGCTCGCTACCCGTCATGCCGGTAACGTAGGCCTCCATGCTCCGGACCTCGGCAGGATAGGTTATGCTGATCCCCTGCGCCCGAATCGCTGTCGCTGCTATGAGGTCTACGGGCTCCTTGCCCCAGCCCTTCGTGAGCGCGATCGCCCGGGGCTCGAGCACGGCCCTGAAGCCGAGAGGGCTTATCTCTTCCACGGTCTCTCCCTGGGGAGTGACCCACATGGTCTCACTCATGTCCTTTATAGCGACCCGCAACTTAAACGTACTGACGGGACTGTTCATGATGGTCTTTTCCTCCCTGCCCAGTATCCTGACACGTACCGGGAGGGTCTGCTGGACCGTGGGGTCAAAGGTATAAAAGTTGTACACGGACCTCCCGAACCCGTCTTTCACGATCCGCATCACAATACTGTCGGAATCCAGGATGGGCTCCTTGAGCGGTATCTGCCGGGTGGTCTCTCCCCCGGGGCCGATCATATGCAGGAACAGCGTTTCGTGCTCGATCCTGCCCCGCGCGGCAATCTCCATGCCGGCGGTCTTCAGGGAGAAGTTCAGGTCCTTCAGGAGGTAGTTGCTGTCCGTAGTAGAGTCCGCTACCGTGGTTATGTCTTTTTCATGTCCCATGAGCATGATCCGCATGAACAGCCGGGTCCTGAAGACGAAACCGCCCTTCGAGGGCAACATCTCTTCGTGGTCATAGCCTATCTTCCTGGTACCCATATAGAGCCCCATCCACTCCGACAGAGCGCCTGCCACGATCCTTGTCTCCGGACGGTACGACGCGAAGGTATCATCGTGTACGGACCTCAACAGGTACGCCATGCTGATGGCCCAGAGGACGCCGATCGCTGCGTACACCGCTATCTTGAGGGGCTTCCTGTTCATCTCCATACGGCAAAGCTACGCACGACGAAATGAACAGTCAACCTTTGCAACAAAAAAGAACGTTTTCTCGTCAACAACCCTCTCGTCATGATCGCGCAGGGGAGAGGGCCCCCATAAGTATTGATCACGTCGCCGGCGTATGGGATACTGTCCCCATGGGTAAACAGGCTCCATCGACCATAAAGCAGCGTGTCGCCCTGAGCTCGGTCGCGGCGAGCGTGTTCCTGATCGTGATCAAGCTGGTTGTGGGTATCGCGACCGGGAGCCTCGGTATCATCTCCGAGGCCATACACTCGATGCTCGATCTCGGGGCCGCACTGCTGACGTACTTTACCGTACGGGTATCCGACATGCCCGCGGACACGAGGTACAACTACGGCTACGGCAAGTACGAGAGCCTGTCCGCGCTGATAGAGGCGGGCCTGCTCGTCGCCACCAGTCTGGTGATCATAGACAAAGCAGTGCTGCGGCTGTTCGTCGCTTCGGTCTCGATAGAGGTAACCTGGATGTCCTTCGGCGTCATGGCACTCGCTATTCTGGTCGACGCATCGAGAGCGAAGGTACTTGCCAGGACAGCGAAAAAGTATAACAGCCAGGCGCTCGAAGCAGACGCGCTGCACTTCTCCAGCGACATCCTGAGCTCTTCCGTGGTCATCATAGGACTGGTAGCCACGAGGGCAGGCTTCCCGGAGGCTGACCCCCTCTCAGCCATAGCCGTTGCCCTGCTCGTGCTCACGGCGAGCTACAGGCTCGGCAGAAAGACGGTCCTCATCCTTCTTGACAGGGCCCCGGAGGGACTGGCAGAGCAGATAAGGTCCAGCACGATCAGGATCAGCGGCGTGACGGACGTGCATAACATACGGATCAGGCACAGCAACAGCAAAGTATTCATAGACATGCACATCAGCGTGCCGGAGACGCTCCCGTTCAAGCAGGTGCACGACATCACCGAGAGGATCGAGCAGGATCTGTCAGCGCTCGGCTACGACGCGGACGTCGTCATCCACGCTGAGCCCGATACGGCGACCGGGGCCGACCAAGCGGCCGGGGGACCGGGCCGGCCCGCGCCCCGCGCGTCGATAGCCGACGTGATAACGTCGCATGGGATGAAGTTCCACGACCTTACTATCAGGCACACCGAGAAGAGGTACATGATAGACTTCCACCTGGAGCTGCCCCGGGACCTCTCCGTGGAACAGGCACACGGTATCTGCGATATGCTGGAGGCAGACATCAACCGATCCATCCCCCACTCGGTGGTAAACATCCACGTCGAGCCGATCGACAGGTGAGCGGCGTGCTCCTCCATTGCAATTTCGGGATAGGTATATGAAGATAGAAGTATGAAGATAGGAAGATGTTTCCTCGAAGGAACGGCACGCTACTGCGTACTGAAGGACGCGGAGGTGTACCTGCTCGCGGCGCCGCCATTCAGCGGTATGGTGGAAGACGGTAGAGTGGTCCGGCCGTACGAGGCGAGAATGCTGCCCCCTGTCGAGCCTTCGAAGATAGTCGCCGTGGGACTCAACTACAGGGCCCACGCGAAAGAGTTCGGTAAGCCGATGCCGGACGAGCCGCTCATCTTCCTCAAGCCGACCACGGCCGTGATCGGCGACCGGGAAGATATCGTTTATCCCGGCGCGTCGGCCAGGGTCGACTACGAGGGCGAGCTCGCGGTCGTCATCGGCAGAAAGGCAAAGGACGTCGCCGAGGAGGCGGCGGCCGGCTACATCTTCGGATTCACGATAATGAACGATGTGACCGCACGGGATCTCCAGGCAAAGGATGTCCAGTATACCAGGGCGAAGGGCTTCGACACCTTCGCACCCATAGGCCCTCACATCGAGACGGACCTCGATCCGGGTGGCCTCTCCATACGGACGTACGTGAACGGCACGCTCAGACAGGAAGGCAATACATCGGACATGCAGTTCTCTGTCTATCGTATCATCAGCTTTGTCTCGCACGTCATGACCCTGCTACCCGGGGACGTCGTATCGACCGGCACACCGCCGGGCATAGGTCCGGTGAACAAGGGCGATGTCATCGAGGTCGAGATCCAGGGCATCGGAAGGTTGCACAACAGGGTCGTGTAGGAGACGTGGCGCGGGATATGGATCGGACAGGGGCTGGGAGGAGGCTGCCGGATTATCTGAGGAAGCAGATTGTCCTCGGTCAGGGCGTGCATGCGACGAAGGGCCTCCTGCGGACGCATGACCTCCACACGGTATGCGAGTCAGCACGCTGCCCCAATATCGGAGAATGCTTCGAAGCTGGCCGGGCGACCTTCCTCATCATGGGCGATGTGTGCACGCGGGGATGCAGGTTCTGCTCGATCGACAAAGGCCTCCCGGCAGGGCCCGACCCGCACGAGCCGCAGCGGGTGGCGGAAGCCGTCAGGCTGCTCGGCATACGCCATGCTGTCATAACATCCGTAACGCGAGACGACCTTGCCGACGGCGGGGCCGACCATTTCTGCAAGGTCGTGGCGGCAGTAAAGCAGTCCAATCCTGCTGTGTCGATTGAAGTCCTTACCCCGGATTTCCAGGGAGACGAAGGGGCGTTCCTGCGCCTGATCGCTTCGGATTTCGATGTGTTCAACCACAACGTGGAGACGGTGCCCTCGCTCTACGACATGGTGAGGCCGCGCGCGCTGTACAGCCGCTCGCTCGGCCTCCTCAGGTTTGTAAAGGCCCACAAGGACATACCGGTGAAGTCCGGACTGATGGTCGGGCTCGGGGAGACCGTCGACGAGGTAAAGTGCGTGCTCGTGGACCTGAAGGAGGCAGGGTGCGACATCGTGACCATAGGACAATACCTCGCGCCCAGCCTGCGGCACCTGCCTGTGCGTGCGTACATCGGCGAAGACAGGTACCGGGAGTACGAACGCTTCGGCAGGTCGATCGGTCTACGGTCTGTGTACGCCGGCCCGTTTGTGCGCAGCTCCTACCACGCGCAGGAGATACAAGATATGTTGATGCAGGACGCCGGCCTGCATCCGGATCTTGTCCGCCTATGACTTTTTGTCAATTCGCCTCACGGCCACTGTGGTCCTTTGTACGGCCAATACTGGGGACCTTTTGCAACACCGACTAATTCGGTTACCGTATTGCTCTCCTGGGGGAAACCATTATTCGCAACCCATACATTGCCCCCACTGTCTATCGCTATGCCAAATGGGGTTTCACCAGCAGTATTATACTCTCCAATGGTTTCCCCTGTTGGGCTTAATTTTGTTATTGTGTTATCATGAGAACTTGTAACCCAGATATTTCCGGATGCGTCTATAGCAATACCGACCGGCCACACACCTACAATATACGTATGAGTGGCGTAACTCTTGGCACTACTCCCACACCCCGCCGCATACCCTATCATCATAACAATGGTAAGGAAGCGTAAGATTCTAATACGAGAACCTTCTTTCATCGTCTTTCCTCAGAGGATAACCGCTTCTTCTTGCCCATTCGCCTCTTTACCAATAAAATAAACATGCTAAACCAAGCTGTTTCAGGAGATAGACAACGATACAGGCACCTTATTAAGGTATATCATCATAGTAAATGCTTAGTATTGTTAAGGAAAAGTTAACAGAATAATGTTAGCAATATTTTTACGAAACGAAGAGTCATAATGCCATCGAAAGAAGATCCCTCGTCGTAAGCGACCCATGGCTTTGCATGGGTAGCCGGCTTAGCTTTGGTACCCCGTGTGCCCGATGGGTGCCCCTCTCCCGTTTCCAAAGGGAGGAATTTCCCTGGGCTCGAAGATCGAAGACGGCAGTAAAGTCCCCACAGACTTTGGGGTGGGCAATAGCCCGGCTGGACCTGGATTGACTTCCGTTCTCAATCCTGATAACGGTTACAGTACTGCGGGCGTAATTCAGTGGTAGAATGCAAGCTTCCCAAGCTTGACGTCGCCGGTTCGACCCCGGTCGCCCGCTTTGAAATTCTCTTTTGTGTGAGGGACAACGTGTCTATCCCTTCCTCTGGCCAAAGATGCCTCACAACTGCCTCCTCAAGCCGGTCGTCGCTATTCTCCGCTTGCCGGTGCGTGACAACAGGGTGCTGGTCCGGCTCATCGAGACGATAGAGAGACGCCGATGCAGGCCGGGCCGGGCTGGTCACAGGGCGCGACGGTTATGGTGTGTACGGACCGTGGTCCCCGGTAATAGCTGAGGATGTCCGTCGTGGTATCGAAGCTTGCTGTTCCGTCGGATGTTGTGACGGTAAAGCCTTCAGGGAAGTGCGCCGGGGGCAGGAATATCTCGGTCGCGCCGTGTCCGATCCCGTCCTCTTTGTACGTGTATGTGAAGGCCGTCGTTGTAAAGCTGCCGGGATCGGCCGTTATGGGATAGCCGATACTCACCGGGGTACCGGCGGTGAGCATCGGGTACGGCCTGGAGATGATATCGATACCGTAGAAGTCCTGCGTGCCGCTCTTGTCCGTAAGGGGGCGTGGCGTGCCATCCGGGTAATACGGGCTCATGTCAGGCCTCGTCGTATCGTAAGGGCCGGGCGCGTAATCGCCGTCATACGACCACTCGATCCAGCCTATCGTGCAGGTGTCGAAGCTGTTCAGCAACGCCAGGAGGTACTCCGCGCTGCCCGGGGTGGTGTAATTCACGCCGAATTCTCCAACCAGCCAGGGCACCTTCATGATAAGACCCAGTGTCTTCAGGGCAGTGAGGCCCGGTGCGATAGAGGAGACGTCAACCGGGTTTAACGGGTAAAAATGGGGCTCGAACAGCAGTCCCGGGAACTCCCGGGAAAAGGTCGTCTGGCTGATGCCGGTTTTAAAGCCGGTAGCCACGCTGCACAGGGGATTGGCTGCCTCGAAGGCAATCACATGCACCGGGTCCGCTGCCCTTATGCCCTTTACCATCTTCTCGTAGAACGGCACGAGTGCCTGCTGCTCGAACGCCGGCGTGAACAGCGGATAGGTGCCCGGATATGGCTCGTTCATGATGTCGTAGCCCAGCAGATTCGTTGCAGGGCTAAATGTACGAGCGAGTGCCTGGAGCGCGGCGCGGTAGTGCTCCTGCAGGCCGAGGCCGTCCAGCGCTGGTGCGTCGTCCCAGAGATTCTGGAACGACTGGCGCACTCCCGGTAGCGTATAGTTGAGGCCCCACAGCGCGATATTCGGGTTGCTGGTGTTTATGGTACATTGGGATACGTCGTATCCCGTCAGGTCGCATGCCCAGGACGGCGCGCCGTCGCCAAAGCAGAACGACTCGCTGTAGAGGTCCTGATGCATGTCGAGGAGCACCCACAGGCCGTTGTCCTTGCAGGCTTGGACCTCCGCCTCTATCTGATCGAGGTAGCCGGTATTGATGGTGCCGGGGGTGGGCTCGAGCCCGGCCCATAGTACCAGCAGCCTGACGACATTCAGCCCGAGGCCCTTCATTCTTGCGAAGTTCTGCTCCAGGTTTTGTGTCAGGGTGCTGCCGGTCAGCGTTGTGACCGTGAAGGGCTGGTATGGGGAGTGCTTCGCGGTCTCGCTGACATTCATGCCGTGGACGATGATCACCCTGCCCTGCGTGTCCCTGAGCCATGTCCCGTCTGACCATACAGCCGTGTGGTTGCCGCCGGAGACCTTGCCGCCCGAGCATCCGGAGACCAGCGCCGCCAGCACGGCGGGTACGAGTATGGAGGTGAATTTTTTCATAAAGGACATGAATAGCATCTCCCTTTATCGAAACCATGCCTGAGTAATCGATAGCATACACTGTCTTAGCATGTCAGCTATTGCCTGTTGAAAGCCGGGGGGTTCTGGACGCATGCTATGCTTGCAGACTTTCCGTGGACCTCCATCGCCATGCTCAGCGCCTCCTCCACGCTCTTCGCCGGGACAAAGCCGAGGTGCTCCAGGGCGCCCGACACGATGACGGCATCTGCGATGGTGTCCGGATGGGCGAGTTCGTGGAAGCGGACATGGCGCCTGTCACTTCCGTGCACCCCTGCCTCAGCGTCTATCAGGGCGTCTATGACACTCAGCGCACAAGACTTTACCGTGTCTGTCAGCCCGCTGGTGCGGACCTTCTCTCTCATCTCGTCCGGCGTGCGCATCACCGGGTCCGTGAACCCGAATGTCACTCGGCTGCCCTGTATGCCCCTGCGTTTTTCTGTCGTGATGCGGACACGTACCTCATTCCCTATCCCGGTCTCGGACAGGACGCGGTTCATGAATGACTCATCGATGCCGAGAGCGGCAAGGCATGAAAGCACCCTGTCGCCGCTGATGCCGCTGACAGGGTTCAGTATCAGGATATCGTAGGTCATAAGATACGGCTGTACTGTCTCCGTAGCACACCCGTTGCTCTTTGCCAAGGGAGTAATCCGATTCTGGCCGTATTGACAGGGGGCATCGCTGTGATAGTCTATCCGTGTTTTATATGATCACCGGTGCCAGAAGAGTCGGAAAAAAAGTGTGCGGGGAGGACCGTACATCCCACCTCTCCTCTCGGGGCTTCACCCTGCTGGAGGCACTCATATCGATCGCCATACTCGGCACCATCCTCTCGTTCGTTTACCTTTCATTCTTCACGGCCTTCAATGCGAAGTCCTACGTGGAACGGCGTAACGAGGTGTACCAGACAGGCATGCAGATCATGGCGCACCTGAAGCGGGAACTCTCAAGCGCCTATCTGGACATAAACCCTGCCGGTCTGATAAGCCCGTACACCTATTTTATCGGGATAAAGGACGAGTGGGACGGCAACCCGATGGATCGGCTGTACTTTACGACCCTCTCGCACGTGAATATACCGGTGGGTAACCAGGTCCAGGGCTCCGACTATGCGGCGATAGCATACGACACCCAAATCGATGAAGGGAAGAACAAGGTCTACCTCGTCCACCGGGAGCAGCCATTTTTCGTAGCCGAGCCCCTGACGCAGGGCCCCGGTTTCATCATAACGAGGTCCGCTGTCAGCATCGCCTTCTACTTTTTCGATGCCAACACGAAGCAGTGGACTGATCAGTGGGATACGAGACTACAGGGCATGAACCATCTGCCGTACGCGGTCCTCATACAGCTCATATTGAAGGACAGGAACGGCGTCGACGTGCCCTTCAGGGAGATCGTGAGACTGAGGATGGGACCATGACGCGCAGGGACCGGGAGAGGGGACAAGCGCTGATCATCGTCCTGCTGATCGTGGCAATACTTGCCGCTGTGGTGGTGGAGTTTGCGTACACGACGAGGGTGAATATCGATATAACGGCCCGCATGCGCGACAGCCTTCAGGCGCGGCGCATCGCCATTGCAGCTCTCGAGATTGAGAAAAGCATCCTGCTCTCCGATATGAATACGAGTCCCACTGCCGATTACGCCGTGGTCGGGGAGTTCAACAAGAACGCCCAGCTCTGGTCACAGATAGCCAGTTTTCCCCTCCCGGTCATGATCAAGGACCAGACCATAGGCATTATGCGTGGTATGATCAGCGACGAGGCCGGCAAGTTTGATATCAATGCGCTGATAGGCTCGGACACCCTCACGGCGAACCAGACGCTCGACGGCATCTGCAGGAGGCTCTTTGAAGCCCTGAAGATCGACCCCTCTGTCGTGGACGCGATCGAGGACTGGATAGACTCGGACGAGCTTCCCCGGCCCAACGGCGCAGAGAGCGACTATTACTCCAGCCTCGACCCTCCGTATATGGCGAAGGACGCGCCCCTGGACTCGATAACCGAGCTGAAGATGATAAAGGGCATCGATGCCAAGGTGTTCAATGCCCTCATGGGTATCACCGGGCAGCCCGGCGAGATCCCTCCGCCGGATGCTATGGACAGCCCGATCCTCACGGTGTTCCCGAAATACTACAACCCGGTCTCGTCGTTCAAGATCAACGTGAACACAGCCTCCCCGATACTGCTGAAGGCGATGTACAATCTGGACAATTCTCAGGTCCAGGACATCGTGTCGGCACGGGAGCAGACCCCCTTTCTGTCCATCGGGGACTTCATGAATGAACTTACGAAGGTGGGCGTCGATCCGAACAACCCGGACGTCATGTCCGTGAACGGGTACATCGATGTGAAGAGCGACTACTTCTCGGTGGATGGCATCGGTATCATCGGGAATGGCGTCACGTATATCGTGCGGGCGGTGTTCTACAGGAACAGGGCGAGCCATTCGTTCACGCTCCTCTACTGGCGCGAAGAGCCGTTCAATAATTGAGCAGGCCGATCTTGGGTGGCACCCAGCCGCCGTATGCCTTCTCGAGCTCGAGGGCGACCGCGATCGTGAGGTGGTCGTTGCCGTGCATGGCCGCGACCTGGATCCCCAGGGGCAGGCCTTCCTTGTTCAGACCGAGCGGCACCTGGGTGACCGGGACCTCCATCATGGCAAGGATTGCGGTGTAGACCCAGTCGAACGGGGTCAGCAGAGGCACGTTGTGCTTCGGAGCAGGGCGGGAATAGGACGGATACAGCATGATACCGCCGGGCCCCATCAGCCGTACGATCTCCTTGCGGAGGGCCTTGCCGGCCTCGACGAACCTCTTCGTGCGCCAGGGCACGAGTCCGGGCAGGCCCTCGAATGCCGCGAGCACGATGGCCGGGAAGGTATGCGTCGATCTGCCGATCGACCATCTGATGAACTCCAGGAGAGGGCTTATCTTCCTGCCGTTGCCGAGCATGACGCTGAACGACTCCTGGTCTGCCGCGTAGAGCAGGGACGACCAGATGTCGAGCGAGTCCCTGAGCGCAGGTATCTTCGTTTCCTTTACCACGGCGCCTCGTGTCCCGAGGAACGCGGCCACTCTGCGCTGCGCTTCCCCCAGGTCTGCGCTAACGCGGGTACTACCGTTGTCCTCCACATCGATCACGGTCAGACCCTTGATGCTGACGTCGGCGATGCTGCCGATCTTCATGTCCGCACATCCAGGGTCTATGCCGTCCGGGCCTGCCATAATCTTCAGCAGGGGCATGAGATCCTCGGCCCTGCGCGCAAGAGGACCAGTCGTGAGATAGGTACGTGCATCGTTGCGCGCCATGGGATGCTGTCCGGTATTGGGTACGAGCCCGCCGGTCGGCTTGTGTCCGAACACGCCGTTGAAGAATGCCGGCATCCGTATGGAGCCGCCTATATCAGCGCCTACACCGAACGGCGAGCCCCCGGCCCCTATGATCGCGCCTTCGCCGCCGGAGCTGCCGCCTACGATACGGCCGGGGTCATAAGGGTTGCGGGTCCTGCCGTAGAGCCTGTTGTTCGTCTCCATCCACATGCACAGCTCCGGGGTGTTTGTGACGCCGAGTGGGATGGCCCCGGCCCTCCGCAGCCTCGCAACTACGGTCGCATCCCTTTCCGAAATTATGCCCCTGCGGGCAACGAGCCCTGAAGCATTCGGCATGCCGCTGAGCGTGAAACTCTCTTTCACGGTGAAAGGGACACCGTGAAGCGGGGGTAAGGTGTCGGCCGGCAACTCCCTGACCTTCCTATCGGCCTCTGCGGCCTCGGTCAGTGCAGCCTCGAAGCGGTCCTTTACGACCGCATTGAGCAAGGGGTTCACTTTTTTGATGTGATCGATATGTGCCCTGACTACCTCAACGGAGGTAACCTCTCTGCCCCGTATCAGTCCGGCAAGCTTTATGCAGGACAAGGTCAAAAGCCTTTCCATGCGTTACCCCGCATCGTCATGATGTCCAGAGAAGCGATGCCCTCATGGCCATGGTCAGGGGATCCCTCGATCCTGAGCACCCTATCACCCGGCCTGACCAGCCCGTTCCTGCGCAGGTATCCCGTTAGGACCTTCCCCGGGGCATGCGCGCTTTCCTGCACCGGAAGTACGCCATACGACAGGTTCAGCAGGTGTGTGCCTTTTCCGGGGAGAGCCGTGGATACGATCCAGCATCCTGACTTGATCCTCGAGATGCTGTGTACGGCCGTGTAGCGCGTATGTACAGCCACTACCAGTTTAATCCGCATGGTCCGGACGATGTCCCGGACATTGAGCGCCATCCCGTATTCGGCTGTTCCCCTTTCCCGCGTCCGGCCGGTACCTGGCAGGCCGCTGTCGTACGGACATCCGATCTCCTCTCTCTGCGCCTCGGTTATCGAGGCTATACGGCCCATCATCCTGACGGTCTCTAACGGATAGTCCCCCATCGCGGTCTCCTCGGACAGCATGACCGCATCGGTGCCGTCGAGGATGGCGTTTGCCACATCCGTTACCTCCGCACGCGTGGGACGTATGTGCTCGGTCATCGAGAGCAACATCTGCGTGGCCGTGATGACGACCCTGTTCCGGTCATTCGCTCTGCGGATGAGCATCTTCTGGACGACCGGCACTCGCTCGATCGGTATCTCGACGCCGAGATCCCCGCGCGCGATCATGATGCCGTCCGCCACGTCCAGGATGGCGTCGATGCGCTTCACCGCCTCCCGGCGCTCGATCTTTGCGACTATCACCGGGTCGTGGCCACTTCGCCGGGCACGTGCCCTTACCCTGATAACGTCGTCCCGGGACCGCACGAACGATATGCTGAAGATGTCGGCGCCCCGGCTGGAAAAGGTGTCAATGATGCGTGCGTCGCGGCCCGTAATTGCCCCGGTGTCCGGGAGCATCCCGGGTATGTTCAGGCCCTTGTGCGACAACAGTGTCCCCCCGATTACGACCCTGCACGACACCCCGTCCTTGCCCACGGCGATGACCTTGAGCTGTATGAAGCCGTCGTTCAGGTAGATGACGTCGTTTCTATAGGCCGCGTCCGCAAGGCCTTCCATCTCCACAGGAATAACGCGGCTGTCGTCTGAGGCGCCTCCCTGTACCAGGGTGACGATGTCGTGCTTTTTTAAGAATACGGGCGCGTGTCTGAGGGTCCCCACCCTGATCTTGGGTCCCGGCAGGTCGATCATGATGCCTACGGTCCTGCCGATGCCCCTGGCCACGGATCTGACGAGGCCCATCGTCCGGATATGCTCGGAGACCGTGCCGTGGGAAAGGTTGAGCCGTGCAACGTCCATGCCTGCCCGTATCAGCCTGCCGATGACGTCGGGCGAGCTGGATGAGGGTCCTATGGTGCAGACGATCTTCGTCTTATGCGAGCGGGTCTCCATGTGCTGTACACATCACTCGACCGCATCGATAACCAGCACCGTGATGTTGTCGTCTCCGCCGTTCGTGTTGGCCACGTCGATCAGCGTGGACACCGCGTGGACGGCATCCGGTATGCTGGCGATCTCCGCGATAACCTCGTCCCGGACCATGTGCGTAAGCCCGTCCGAGCAGAGTATGTACCTGTCTAACGGGTGTAGGTCGAGCTTCTGCGATGCGATCTCCAGCTTCTCGGAGAAGCCGAGCGACCTCGTGAGGACGTTCTTCATTGCATGGGTCTCCATCTGTTGCTCTGTGATCAGACCGTTCTTGAACTGCTCGTTTACATAGGTGTGGTCCTCGGTGAGCTGTATCAGCCTGCCCTCGCGTAACAGGTATGCCCTCGAGTCCCCGACATGGCACAGCGAGACCAGCGCGTCGGTCATCAGTACCGATACGACCGTCGTCCCCATGCCGGTGTACCGGCTGTTCGCGGCTGCAGACTTGAAGATGTTGTTATTTGCGACGTAAATAGCGTCGACGAGCGAACGGTCGTCCATGTGCTTCTGGCCTTGCAGGTGGCTTTCGATGCTGTCCACGGCCATCTTGCTCGCTACCTCGCCGGCCCGGTGGCCCCCCATACCGTCCGCCACGATATACAATCCCCTTTCGTCGTTACGGTAGAATGCGTCCTCGTTGTGGGTACGCTTCATGCCCACGTTGGTTTTGCCGAAGGACACTGTCTTCATGCGTCCGCCCCCGCGATCTTCAGTTGCGTTATGAGGAGCGACGGTGTCATGATCGTGCCGTAGAGAAGCTGATCCCGGCCGGTGGCCCGGACCTTCATCAGAAGGTCGAACAGGTTACCGGCAACCGTGATGTCCTTCAGGGGTGCATGGAAGACCCCGGACTTTACGGCGTATCCCCGCGCGCCCAGGGAAAATTCCCCGGTCACCGGGTTGACCGTGTGCACGCCCATGAGCTCCGTTATGACCGGGCCATCGTAGAGCGCCCGCTCCAAGTCCTCTTCACCGGTCCTGTCGGAGCCCAGGACAAGGTTGGTGGAGCCTATGGACGGTGGTTGGGTGACTGAGGGCCGTACTGAATTGCCGGTCGTATGCGCCGCCATGAGCGACGCGTAGAGATTGTCGTAGAGGAAGGTAGCTGCAACGCCGTTATCTACAAGCGGCTTGCGTACGGAAGGCGAGCCCTCGGCGTCGAAGGGCACGGACCCCAGCCCGTCCTTCAGCAAGGGGTCGTCCGTGATCGTGATGTGCTCCGGAAGGACCCGCTGACCGAGCCTGTCCGCGAGCAGGGAGGTCTTCTTGTACACGGCGTCCGCGGCGAACGAGCGCGCCAGTATGCCGAGGAACTGCGACGCGACGAGCTGGGTAAACACTGCATCGTAGGACCCGGTCCGCAGCCTTTCGCCACCGAGCGTCTTCAGGGCCAGCGCCGCACAGCCTTTTCCGAGCCTGTGCGCGTCGAGTGTGCCGAAGGTGTTTGCCCCCTGAAAGTCCCAGGTAATGTTGGAATCGCGGTCCTGCCGTGCGATCACGGACAGGCCCAGACCGAACCTGGTAGTCCTCGACTGCTTCAGTACGCCGGAAGAGTTCATCACACTCACGGAGGAGATCGTCTCCTCGTAGGAAGGCTTTTCCACCTTCACGATCCTCCTATCGATGTGTACCGCGTCGATAAGCGCGTTCAGCAGACCGAGCTTGTACTCGTTCGGCGTGCTCTCTATAGTACTGTCGTAGAATAGGTCCGCGCCTGCGGTGTCCGGGCTGTTTCCCACGAAGGAGAAGGGATGCCTCTCGAGCACCGCGGTGCTGTCCAGGGCCCTTTTGAAGGCCTCTTCGAGGGCGATGTCCGAGGGGTTGAAGCTGAACGAGAAGCCGAGCCGTTGGTCCCTGAGTACCCGTACGGCGATAGCACGCTCCTCATCGGCGTGCAGTGTTTCTATGCCCCGGTTATCGTCGAGAGAGATGGAGGTCTTGCTCGTCTCGGAAAGGTACGCCTCGTATCCCTCCACCGCGTGCTCCCGTGCAAGCGCAGACAACCGCCCGGCGATCCTGTCCACTGTCGTGCTATCCATCTGTCTATAGTGAAACAACTTTTACGATTTTACAAGCACTTTTTTGGGTACTCAATTCCCAGGGGGGGAATTATGGGGCTACGCCTCTGTGTATGGAGTAAGGTAACTATATATTCTTGATAGGTATAGAGTAAAAACAATAGCAAAGGCCCTGTGTCTTGGGGAGCTCAGTAATCATAAGAATCGTTATGAAATTGTTGACCTGTGATCTTGATCATTGACAAGCACGATACTATAGAATAACTTAGCAGAAAAAGGAGGCAAGTCTATGAAAAAACTCAGTATGCTAATCATTGTACTGCTGACTGCCGGAGCGGTCAGCCTCGGTACAGGTTGCGGCAGCACGTCAAGCTCCGGATCCAATGGGGGAAGTAATGTTTCCGGTGGGCTCAGCTCCCTTCCGAACGCAAGCCTTTCGGTGTCAAATGTCGGCGGTGCCGCAAGTCAGGCTTTGACCGTGAATCAGGATGCGTCGAATTATGCTAATCAGAGCACCAGTGTCGGGTCTATTACAAACAGTCCGACGGGAGATCCGACTAATCTGCCGACATTTGGGATAGCGATGATTACTCAAAATCCTTCGAAGCTGGTGATTAAACCGACGTATCTGAAACAGACCATCCTCGATCAATTGAATTCTCTTAAAACGCTTCAATACAGTGGTTGCAGCGCCACGCCTACGGTTACGGATAACAGTACAACGAGCGGAAGCGTGACCAATGTTGACGTAAAAGTTGACTATAACGGCATTTCGTGTACTTACAGCGGCGTTACCATGAATTTAAATGGGGTAGTCTCATGGTTAGGCACGTATGATTCAAGTGCAGGTACGGCAGATTTACAGCTTACCTATACCAATTTTTCCTTTGGCGAAACCTTCTCCGGCGCTTCAATGAATATGACATGGAACGGCGGTATTACCTTCACCGGCAGCGGCATGGTTAGCGGATCTTCAAGTGCTCAGTATACCGTCGATGGAACGCTTAATCTAACGGGCTCAGAATCAAGTTCTCAGGGCAGTGTAGGCTTTTCAGGATGGTTTAGCATTGACGATACCTTCAGTGGGAATGCCTCATTATTTACCCTGGTTTTGAACGAAGGCCATGAATTCGATGCGTCAACTTCGAATGGCACTATCAAGATGGGAAGCTATCTGCAGACGACCCCGTCGCTGACCATATCAACGACCGCAACCACGACGGTGTTGAATGGAAGCGGTACGGCAGGTGTGGCGTACCTTGTCAATGGACAAAGCATTACGACCGGTACAACAAGCTATTCCGGGAAGTACTCATTTGCATTTGACAACCTCACCTATGATAGCACGGTGTGCACCTTTTGCCCCTCGAGCGGTACACTAACGATTACCAGCGGAGCTCAGTCATTTGTCTTTACCTATAGCAGCAGCAGTTGTAGTACCGGACAGTGCTGTGCCGCGGTAACCGGTGCCACTTCGTCGCAGGTGTGCTGGTAATACAGGGAAAATATAACCGTTGTAGAATAACTGGAAGGGCGAAGCGTAGCTTCGCCCTTTTTTGTTTGGCATGGGGTGTGATCCGGATTATTGACAAGCGATAACGTATAGGATAGTTTAGAGAAAGAAGGAGGTATGTCTATGAAGAAGCCCATAAAGAAGATCGGTATGCTATCGATTGTAGGGTTGGTCGCCGGTGCAGTCAGCTTCGGTGCGGGATGCGGCAGCTCGACGAGCTCCGGGGGAAGTGGGAATGTCTCCGGTGCCCTTAATTCCATACCTACTGCAAGCCTTTCGGTATCGAATGTGGGCGGTGCAGCGGGTCAGGTCATTTCGTCGGTTGTCTCGCAGGGCGTGCCCACGGATGTATCGAGCGTGGTCTCCGCTGGGCCACAGGTTAGTATCCTTGCCTATGTCCTCAACAATGCAAACACGCTTGTTGTTAGGCCGCAGTCGTTCAAAGGCGCCGCACTGAACGCCTTGTCGGTGTTGAAGCTCGCGGCGACGAGTGGGAGCGGGTGCTCTCCCTCGTCCATAGTGGACAACTCTACCGGGACCACGGGTTCGGGGACCGTAGACCTGACGTTGACGTGGACCAAAGTCTCGTGCGTCGACCCCAGCACCGGGAATACGCAGACATTGAACGGGACCGCGTCCCTCAAGGGGAGCTATGATAGCAGCGTTGGGGATGTGAGCATCAACACAACACTCAACCTGACGATAGGGATGCAGTTTACCAGCGGCGGAAGCGAGCAGGTGAGTGTGGCAGGCAGCATCGCGGAAAACGGCACCGGCCTGGTGCAGGGCACGACCAGCGTCAGCTTCGCGAACAAGGGATCGATCACCCTGACCGGCAGCGTGAGCAGTGCCCCCTCGGGTGACGCATGCAACGACACCATTACCGGCACGTTCAGCGGATGGGAGAACGTGGACAATGCGTTCTCCGGCAGCCCTTCGCAGCTCGCGTTCAGTGTCGATGATGGGAACGAGATGGACGCGTCCGGCACATCGAGCGGCGGTGGATCCCTGAGTCTGAAGCAGGGCGCCTACAACAAGGCCTCCATGACTATAAGCGTGTCATCAAGCACGACGAGGACAGTCAACGGCACAGGCACTTTCGGCGCCGTAATCACGGAGAGTGGCACGTCCACGTGCGGTACGATTGTGACTTCGTCGACGAGCTATGCGGGCAAGTTTACGGCTACGCTGACCAACGTGACGTTCGATGACAGCTCGTGCAACGGTCAATGGCCCACTGGCGGCACGCTCACGCTCACTGCAGACAAGACCCTGACCCTAAACTTCACCGGCCAGGCATGCGACTGTGCAGACGTGAGTGTAAACGGCGGGACGGCCTCCCAAGTGTGCGGGATAAAGTAATACAGCGACAGAGTCAAAGTATCCGGATCGGCAGGGGCGAAGCGGTGCTTCGCCCCTTTTTATCGTGAGCTTGCAAATCTGTGCCGGTCCTGCTAAAATAATCCATATTTTCTGACGTCTGCTGATAAAGGAGGGGCTGATATGAAAAGAGCATGCACTGCAACGCTTCTGTGCTTACTTGCGGTCACGGCCATCTCTATCCAGAGCTGCTCGAAGTCGTCATCCGGCTCGAAACTGCCGACAATCGTGCGCGATAGCTATGGGGTCGCACACATCTATGCAGGCAATGATTATTCGCTTTTCTATGGCGTAGGCTGGGCCGACGCTCAGGACAGGCTAGTCCAGATGGAGCTGATGAGACGGGCCGGGTCGGGAACGCTGTCCGAGATCATTGGCCTGCCGGCACTCGGGGCCGCCGACATACCCCTGAGGCAGTACCTCTATTATACGCCGCAGGAGCGGGAGGCCGCATTCAATGCCATTACCGACACGACGACGAAGGATGCGATACTTGCGTACTGCGACGGCATAAATGCATATATCAAAAGCCTGTATTCGGATCCGGCCTTTGCGAAGGTTCCCTACGAATTTTTTCAGCTTGGCGGGTATCTCAGATCACTGACATCCCGGTACGGCCTGCCGGGGGGCGTAACGTATAAGCTCCTGCCCGCGCCGGGCGGCAATACGGTGTTCGAGCCGGGCCCCTGGACACCTGAGGACGTCATGGCGGTTGTCGACCTCCTGGTTGATTTTTTCGGATCGGGAGGCGGCAGACAGCTTCAGGACCTCGGCGACCTTGATTATTTAAAAGGCTGGTTTGAACAGAGCCAGGGTATGAGCGCTACGAATGCAGCGACCGATGCAGGACAGGTCTTCGATGATATCAGATGGCTCAACGACCCGAATGCACCGACCACGATCCCGAACAATTCGCCCGGAGGGACCGCTATCATGCCGGGCGGGCCCATGCAGACGAAGCCGCAGATTCCTCCAGGTGTCTCGCTGACGAGTCTTCATACGTACCAGACGGGTAGTCCTGCGCAGGATCAATATTCGTTCCTCGCGTCGATCCCGCGGAGCTCGGTAGAGAAGGCCATCGAAGATTTTTACGGCAACATACAGAAGATGACTGAGACGAGGAAAAATTTAGGCGTATTCTTTACGGAAGGCAGCAACGCATGGGCAGTCACACCCACCCTATCGGCAACCAACTCAGCCCTCCTGTGGGGCGGGCCGCAGGAGGGCTTCGCCACGCCGAATATCGACAACGAGATGTATCTGCACAGCCCTGACATAACGGTCGGCGGTATGAAGATACCGGGCGAGCCGGTCATTCTTATCGGCATGACGAAGGACTATGGATGGACGACCACATCCGGCGAGATAGAGGACTCCACGATCTATGTCGAACAGGTCGATACCGCGGGTGCCGGATTTACGACCAACCCCCAGACCGCGAATAGCAACTACAGCGTGCTCTACAACGGGAGCTACCTCCCTATGGAGAGGATCTCGGACACGATCCATTACGCCGGGGAGGACCCTTCTGCGCCGGCATCCTACCTCGATCAGGCCGGGAACCCGACCGGGCCGGGCCCCATTGCCTACAATGTATTCAGGGTGGACGATAGCCAGCACTTCCACGGTCCCGTGATCTCTTTCGATCTCGCACACGGCCTCGCCTATACCTACAGGGTAGCATTCTGGAAGACGGAATATTCGACCATCGAAGGGTTTGTGGGGATGAACATCGCAAAGAACTGGCTCGACTTCAATGACGCGGTTGCAAAGGTGACCTCCCTACATAACTTCATGTATGCGGACCAGCGCGGCAACATATCGTTCTGGTCTGCGGGCAGCGAGCCGCATTTCCCGGCGGGCTATGACGATCGGCTGCCGTACCCGGGGGACGGCAGCGGGGAATGGTCCGCATGGCCGGGAGGACAGCTGTTTGTCCCGTACAGCTCATGGCTGTACTCCGTAAACCCACCGAACGGCTATCTGGTAAACTGGAACACCAAGCCTCTCAATGTGCCCGGTGTCATCATGGAAGGCAACGGCGGCGATGAGCACTGGGGTCAGATATTCCGGTCGGACAGGATGGCATTCCTCATCTCCCATAATCCGAACAAACTGACCGTCGCCGCCATGGAGAACATCGAGAAGGACGTCGGTACGATCAACGGGGACCAGAATGTAACGGTCGCGGGCCCTTATTTTATTCCGTTCATTGAGAACGCGTACGCGGATCTGAAGAGTGTACAGGATCCTCTCGTGACCATGACAACATCGACGTTTATCACCCAGGCGGTTACTATCCTTAAGAACTGGAACAGCTATTTTACCGACCCCACCCAGATTTTCACTCCGGCGGGCTATTCCATCACGTACGGCGTAGCCGGCTATAGCCCGGTCATAGGACAGCCCGGTGCCATGATCTTCGCAAAGTGGTGGGAAGCTATACGGCAGGTGCTGTATGGAGGCATGATGAGCGGCATTCTTGGCGAGTGTACCTACAATATGATGCTCCACCTGTTCGATGACCCGGCCACCGGCGTTCCCCTGAGCTTCACCGGGACGACCTCGGCAAACTATCTGGCCGGGCTTGCCGGCTTTACTCAGGGCAGTTATTATGCGTTCGCCGTGCTCCCCGCCGGGGTACCGATGGATCGGGACCACGTCATTATCTACGCGCTCGAGCTCGCCATGGACCAGCTTGCAAAGGGTCAGCCGGCAAGCGGCGGGGGGTTCCCCCCGAGCTTCAGTCCGGCCGACCCGACGACATGGGGCTACATCCCGGTCGATGACATAAACTTCGATGGACTGGACAACTTTCAGGGACAGCAATTCCCTATGCTGATGGGCACGATAAATCCACCGACGAGCTTCGGCAAGGCGCCGTCCCAGAACAGGAGCACGTACATGCAGATCATCAATCTGACCGACCCTATCTTCGGCGAGAACGTCGTTGCGCCGGGAGAGAACGGTTTTATACGGCTCAACCCGGACGGCACCGGCACGGTCGGCCCCAACTTCGGCGATCAGGTTGACCTTTTCCGGGCATTCGCATATAAACCGATGAACATAAAGTAAAAGGAGAACGAAATGAGAAAAAACTTGATACTCTTGATCGTGGCCGCCTTCGTGATGGTCGCTGGATGCTCGAAGAAAGAGGCGGCTACGGCCCCGAACGGGGCCGCACCACAGCCTGTACAGAACCCTGTGCAGGGCCAGGAACAGCAGCCTGCCCCGGTAGTTCAGCCTGCCGCAGAGGAGCACCAGGCCGGCATTCAGGGAAAGATAGCCTCGTATATGCGCAAGGCATTCAATATCCCGCCGAGCGTCAACCTCTCCGTCAGCAAGATAAAGGCCTCGGATATCTCGGGACTCGATCAGGCCGTCGTGACGATCGCGCAGGGTCCACGTAAGCAGACGCAGACCATCTATGTAACGAAGGACCGCACGCGCGTGATAATCGGCAGTGTCCTGAACCTGACAGAAGACCCCTTCAAGGAAACGCTGAGCAAGATTACCCTGAAGGGCTCGCCGTCGAGAGGGCCGGCAGATGCAAAGGTAACCATGGTGGAGTTCACCGACTTCGAATGCCCGTTCTGCGGCAGGGCGTACGGCACAGTCGAAGACCTGCTGCACAAGTACAAGGGCAGGATACGGCTCGTCTACAAGAGCTTCCCTCTGCCGATGCACCCCTGGGCGATGATAGCGGCTATCGGCGCCGATTGTGCGTACCTGCAGAAGCATGACGCCTTCTGGTACTTCTACAACCACCTCTTCCAGGAGCAGGGTTCCATAACACCCGCAACTATCAACGACAAGCTGAACAGCTATGCGAAGGCGCAGGGGCTCTCTATGGGCAAGTTCAAGGCGTGCGTGAACAATCAGCAAACAAAGGACAAGGTGGAGGCCGATCAGCAGGAGGGCAGCAGCATAGGGGTTACCGGGACGCCCACCTTCGTGATAAACGGCAGGATCATCACCGGCGCACAGCCTGAACAAAATTTCGAGCAGGCCATAAACGCGATACTGAAGTAGTGCGAGGGTGAGGCTGGACAGATAAAAACGACCTGTGATGGAGCAGATAGTGACGGGCACCCGCCGCTTTGCGGCGGGCGCCCGTTTCACGATCAGACTATGTATACGATAGATCTCAACGGAAAAACCGGTCTCGTGACCGGCGTGGTGAACAAACATAGCATAGCCCTGCATATCGCACAGAAGCTGCAGCAGGCAGGGATGGGGCTGTACTTTACCTATGCGAACCAGTCGCTGAAGGAGCGGGTGGAAGAGGCGGTTGTCGGGATGGCTCCGCTCGGAATCTTCGAGTGCGACGTACAGAACGAGGGCATGGTTGAGGGAATGTTCCGTGAAATTGCCGGAAAACATGATGCGATCCATGCACTCGTGCACAGTGTCGCCTTCGCGCCGAGAGAAGAGTTGGGCGGTAGTTTTCTCAACATGTCGAGACAGGGCTTCCTCACGGCGCTCGACATAAGCTCGTACTCCCTCGTCTCCCTTACCAGACACGCCGCCCCGCTAATGAAGGAGGGAGGAAGCATCATAGCAATGACCTACATAGCCTCCCAGGTAGTTATCCCGGGCTACAACGTGATGGCGATAGCCAAATCGGCACTCGAGAGTATTATACGATACCTCGCATACGATCTCGGCAGGAGCAATATACGGGTCAATGGTGTATCGGCCGGGCCAGTCAACACCCTCTCCGCGAGAGGGATAAAGGGCTTTCTCAAGATGATGGAATACTACCCCCAGAAGGCCCCCCTCGGAAGGAACATAACGGCGGACGAGGTCGGCGATGCCGCATTGTTCCTCCTCTCACCTATGAGCAGCGGAGTAACCGGCGAGGTGCTCTTCGTGGATGCTGGCTATCATATCGTGGGGATGTGACTGTAAGCAGGACTTCCGGCGTACCGGTGCGTTTTCTGTTGACTCGTCAAGAGATTCATGTATGATGCAATTCCGTTTTTGTCCGCGTTTGTTATGTGTGCTACACACAGAGAGCGGGTCAAAGAAGTTTCCAACGGAATAAAAACAATCAAAGGAGTATGGAATGAAGAACAGGTATTTATTTACGTCCGAGTCTGTGACCGAGGGGCACCCGGACAAGCTTGCGGATCAGGTATCGGATGCTATTCTCGATGCCGCGCTCGCCGGTGACAAGCACGCAAGGGTCGCGTGTGAGACCCTCGTAACGACAGGCCTTGCGATCATCGCGGGCGAGATAACCACGAAGGCGAGTATTCCATTCGCTGACATCGCGCGGGAGGTCATACGGGACATCGGCTATGACGACCCTGATATGGGCTATGACTGGAGATCCTGCGGCGTTATCGTCTCGGTAAAGCAGCAATCACCTGACATCGCCCGGGGAGTCAACAGGGGCAGCAACAAGCTCGGCGCCGGGGACCAGGGCATGATGTTCGGGTATGCGATCGACGAGACAAAGACCTTCATGCCGGCCCCGATATTCTATGCCAACGCGCTTGTCAGGAGGCTGGCAGCGGTGCGGCACAGCGGCACGCTGGAGTTCCTGCGTCCGGACGGGAAGTCCCAGGTTACCTTCGAGTATCAGGACAACAAGCCGGTGGGTATAAAGGCGATCGTCATAGCGGCACAGCACACCGAGGACGTCCCGAATGGCAGGCTGAAAGAGGCCATCATAGAAGAGGTCATCAGGAGGGTCATACCTGCGGACCTCATGCGGAAAGATACGAAGTACTTTATTAACCCGACCGGCAGGTTCGTCATCGGGGGACCCCATGGCGACACAGGGCTCACGGGCAGGAAAATCATCGTGGACACCTACGGCGGGTTCGGCAGACACGGTGGCGGCGCACTCTCCGGCAAGGACCCCTCGAAGGTCGACCGGAGCGGGGCGTATATAGCGCGGTATGTCGCCAAGAATATCGTTGCGTCCGGCCTGGCCGCCCGTTGCGAGGTACAGCTCGCCTACGCGATAGGCGTGCCGGATCCGGTCTCCATCATGGTGGACACCTTCGGTACCGGTAAGGTCCCCAACGAAAAGCTGGAGAAAGCCGTGTGCAGGGTGTTCCGCATGGATCCTGCCGGCGTCATTCAGGAGCTGAGTCTCCTGGAACCGAAGTACCGCAAGACCGCTGCCTACGGACATTTTGGCAGGACAGAGAAAGAGTTCACCTGGGAAAGGACCGATAAAATGCGGGCGCTGTTGAAAGAGGTGGGCAGATGAAGACGGGGACGATGTCATACGACGTGAAAGATATGGACACGGCGAAGGCCGGGAAGCAGCGCATCGAATGGGCATACCGATCGATGGGGGTGTTGAAGCTCGTGGAGAAGGACTTCGCCAGGCGTAAACCACTCAAGGGGCTGCGGATCGGGGCGTGCCTGCATGTGACCACGGAGACCGCAAATCTTATGCGCGTTCTGAAGGCGGGTGGCGCGGAGGTGGCGCTCGCGGCATCGAACCCGCTGAGCACCCAGGACGACGTCGCAGCGGCACTCGTGAAGTATTTCGATGTGCCAACCTTCGCGAAGAAGGGGGAGGATACGGACACCTACTACCGGCATATCATGTCCGTACTCGAGACGAGGCCCATGGTAACGATGGATGACGGGGCCGACCTTGTCAGTACGATCCATACGAAGAAGCGCACGCTCCTGAAAGGCATCATCGGTGGGACCGAGGAGACGACGACCGGTGTCATACGGCTCAGGAGCATGGCGAAAGAGAAGAAACTCGCGTATCCCATCATATCGGTCAACGACGCCTATACGAAGCACCTGTTCGATAACCGTTACGGTACGGGCCAGAGTACGATAGACGGAATCCTGCGTGCCACGAACAGGCTGATCGCAGGGTCCGTTTTCGTCGTTTGCGGGTATGGCTGGTGTGGCAGAGGCGTTGCCATGCGCGCGAAAGGCATGGGGGCGAGAGTCATCATCACGGAAGTCGATCCAATCAGGGCGCTCGAGGCAGTCATGGACGGGTACGATGTCATGCCCATCGCCGATGCGGCAAAGATCGGAGACCTGTTCGTCACGGTAACCGGCGACACGACCGTCATATCCAGAAACGAGTTCATGAGCATGAAAGACGGCGCCATCGTGGCCAATTCCGGGCATTTCAACGTCGAGCTCGACCTGGGAACCTTGAGGAACATAGCGAAAGGCCGCAGCGAGGTCAGAGATCTCGTCGAGGAATACCGCCTGCCCAACGGGCGCAGCATCTACGTGCTCGCGAATGGCAGGCTCGTCAACCTGTCGTCCGCCGAAGGGCACCCTTCGAGCGTCATGGACATGAGCTTTGCCAACCAGGCCCTCTCGGTGATGTACCTGAAGGAAAACGCGCGGAGGCTCGATGCGGTCGTCTATCCGGTTCCCGACGACATCGACAGGAACATCGCCGTCATAAAACTGAAGACACTCGGCATAGACATCGACAGCCTTACCCTGCGTCAGAAGACGTATTTAGCGTCATGGGAAAGCGGAACGTAAGCCCGCGCTGCTGTGCCGGAGACCTGTGGTTCGGAAGTCCGAAGCTAACAGCACGCCGGGCCAGAGAAGGCGCGGGGCTGCACCACCGGCCAGTATGGTCGGCTACACCCTTGATAGCATCATAAGCCCCGGGTTCAGGTTTTACCAGCCGGAACAAGGGTACCGGGTAAATATCGACACGGTCATCCTGTACGACTTCGCCAAGAGGCACGTCACCGGTCGGGTGCTCGAAATAGGCTCCGCATCCGGTAGTACCTGCATCCTGCTGTCCAAGGTCGCCGGGGTCGTGGATGTTACCGGCGTCGAGATAAACCAGGTGCACCACCGGGCTTCTTTGAAAAACCTCGGGCTGCACTCGTGCGGAGACAGGGTCGCGTTTATCCACGGGGACATCAATGCATATAAGACCCTGTTCAGGCCGCAGTCGTTCCATGCCATCGTGACGAACCCGCCCTTTTACCGGTACGGCACCGGCAAGATAAGCCCCAGAGAACCTATCGCAGCCTCGCACCACGACCGGTCGCTTACCCTCGAGGCCCTCTTCGCCGCAGCGAGGTATCTGCTCAGGCCCGACGGCGTCCTGATCATGTTGTTTACTACCCGCAGGATAGACGAGATCTTCATGAACATGCGGGGATTCGCCATCGAGCAGCTCAGGTTTGTCCATAGGACCGCAGCAAGACCATCGGACGTGTTTTTGATGACCGCACGGAAGGGAAGAGGCGGGCGGCCCAGTATCATTCCGCCGCTCATAGTCCACGAGGGCGCGGGCTACTCGGCAGAGGCGTCCGCCATGCTCGCCGCTACACCCTAAGGGCTCTTCGTGTTTACCCTACCTGTACCGTGAATCGTTCCCTGTTACGACTCCTTCGGAGCTGGTATACATCCGCTGCCGAAGGACGCAGCCCCTCCAGAAGCGAAGGGACCTCTGGCTCGAGCCTTGGCAGAGTAGGATAGGAAGGACGAGCCAGTTGAATATTTTGCGTTGACTTGCTATTATATTAATGATAACCACTTTCAATAGTGAGCCATAGCGAGTGAAAAACAAGTACTTAAAAAGTCTTGCCGCAGAACCCTGCCATGACGGCGGGTCAGGCGTATCCCTGCCCGGCAACGGGGAGACCATTACAGTCGCACTTGCCGGTAACCCCAACGTTGGCAAGAGTACGGTCTTCAATATCCTGACCGGCCTTAGCCAGCATGTGGGCAACTGGCCGGGCAAGACGGTCGAGAAGAAGGAAGGAGTTATCGTCTTCAACGGCAGGACCTTCCGGATCGTAGACCTGCCCGGCACGTACAGCCTCTCGTCCGGCTCCATCGAGGAGACCATCGCGGCGACCTATATCGTGGAGCAGCACCCGGACGTCGTCGTGTCGATCATCGATGCCTCCAACTTGGACCGCAACATGTACCTGCTCGAACAGATTCTCGAGACCGGTGCCAGGGTTGTAGTAGCGCTGAACATGGTGGACCTCGCCGCATCGAAGGGCGTGGAGATCCATGTCGAAGAGTTCGAGAAGAGCCTCGGTGTACCAGTCGTCCCGGTCGTGGCTGTAAAGAACAAGGGTATCAGGGAACTCCTGACCGCTGTCAGCGATCTCGCGGAGTGCAGGAGGCGGTTCGAGCCGGCCCCGATCCAGTACACGAGGGAGATAGAGGGCCTCATCTCGGACCTCTCGGTCAGGCTCCGGAGATATGACCTGCCGTCCGATAACGTCCGTTGGTTGTCCATGAAAATACTCGAGGGAGACGAGCATGTCGTAGAGACCCTGAGGTCCGTCATGAATCCGGGTGATTACGGCTTCGTAAAGAACGTGCAGTCCGCTGCCGAGAGGCTCATCGTCACGATAGCGGACTCGCGCTATGACTGGATTCACCGAATCACCTCGAAGTCCGAGACGCCTCTGAAACTGAACGTGATAACATTTACGGACAAGCTCGACCACCTGCTCACCAACCAGTTCCTGGGACTCGCGATCATCGTCGCGATTCTCGGGTTCATGTTCTGGGCGACCTTCAGCCTCAGTAACCCGCTCGCTGCGTTTTTAAGCAGGTCGTTCGAACTGCTGGACGCTGCCTTCTCCGGGCTGCTCCGGGGCGCACCCGCCTGGGTAAGGGGGCTGGTCATCAACGGCGTCATCGGCGGAGTGGGAACAGTGGTCTCGTTTTTTCCCCTCATCTTCATATTCTTTATCTTCCTCGGCATCCTTGAGGATACGGGTATGCTCGCCCGATCGACCTTTATCATGGACAGAGTCATGCACCTGCTCGGGCTCCACGGCAAGAGCTTCATCTGTCTGCTCTCGGGCTACGGGTGCAACGTGCCAGGGGTCATGTGCTCGCGGGTGATGGACAACGAGACCGACCGGAAGCTCTCCGTGCTTATCAACCCGTTCATACCCTGCTCCGCGCGGTTCGTCGTGACGAGCATGTTCGTGAGCGTGTTCTTCCCGGGCGACGCCGCGCTCGTCATGGTCTCGGTGATAGGGACGAGCTTCGCCGTCGTCGTGGTGACCGGGCTGTTGCTCAGGAAGACCGTGCTGCAGGGGGAGCGCTCTCCCCTGATCATCGAGCTTCCCCTGTACCGGAAACCCAATGTCAGGACCGTTGGCCTGTACGCATGGAATAAGACGGTGAGCTTCTTCAAGAGGGCGGGCACGTACATCGTATCCTTCACGATTATCATCTGGTTCCTGTCGCACTTCCCGGGGCACACGATAAACCAGAGCGTGCTGGGTATCGTAGGTCGGTGGATGGAGCCCGCCGGCAGGGTCATAGGGTTCGACTGGCGTATACTCGTTGCGCTGATTACCGGCTTCACTGCGAAGGAGACCTCTATTGCGACCCTGAGCGTGCTCTTCAACGCTGCAAACGAGCAGGCTCTGGGCGCCGCCCTGAAGCAGGCCATGACCCCGCTCGTCGCGTACGTATTCATCATCTTCCAGACGCTGTATATACCGTGTCTCGCAACGGTCGTTACCATGAAAAAGGAGTTGCACGACAACAAGCTCCTTGCCATCGGTATCGTGTATCCCCTGGTCGTGGCGTTCATGATAAGCTTTGCGATCTATAGGGTCGGCCTTTTGTTCCGGTAGTCGTACATGGTTCGGGGTCTTTCCCCTTCCTGCCCCATCTCTTCCCCGATCACTTTTTGGATAAAAGTACTTATTTCTTCGTACGTATCCGGACCGCCAGGGCATGGGCGCCCAGCCCCTCGGTGGTGCCGAGCTGCTCGGCGTAGGGAGCGAGCCGGGAAAAGCCGCTGCGCGTTACCCGGAGCAGCGTGGTCTTCTTCCTGAAATCGTCCACGCCCAGACCTGACGAGAACCGCGCAGCGCCGGCCGTCGGGAGCACATGATCCGGCCCTGCGACATAGTCCCCGATGACTTCTGGCGTGTAAGCGCCGAGGAACACGGCACCTGCATGTCTCACCTGACCGAGGTACGACTGTGGGTTCTTCACGGCGAGCTCGAGGTGCTCCGGGGCTATCGAGTTCGCTATCTTCATCGCTTTGTTCCTCGTAGCGGCGACGACTGCAAAGCCGTTCTTCCTCAGGCTCTTGCAAATGGTCGTCTTTCTTCCCATGGTACGGACCAGCTTCTGGATCTCGCGATCGACCGTCCCGATGAATGTCTGATTTGGCGCTATCAGAACGCTCATGGCGAGTTCGTCGTGCTCCGCCTGGGCCATCAGGTCGGCAGCAGCGAACGACGGGTCCATGCTGCCGTCCGTTACCACGACCACCTCGCTTGGACCTGCTATCGTGTCGATGCCCACGTCGCCGAATACGAGCTTCTTCGCGAGTGTGACGTACCGGTTGCCTGGTCCCGCTATCTTGTCTACCCTGCGGACGTGCCGCGTGCCGTAGGCCAGCGCGGCTATGGCGTGCGCGCCGCCCATCGAGTATACCGTCCTGATGCCGAGCATACGCGCGGCAGCGAGCACCGGGATGCTCGGGGAGGGCGTGGCCATCACGATGTCCGGTACTCCTGCGACGATGGCCGGCACGGCGTTCATGACGACCGAGGAGGGGTACGACGCGCTGCCGCCCGGCACATACAGCCCCACGCTCTCCACAGGTGTAAAGAACTCGCCGTACGAAACACCCCTGCTCTCGGTGACCCGCCAGGAGGACCTATGCCTTTTCTCGTACTCGTGGAACCGCGTTACCCGCTCTATAGCGACTTCTATCGCCTTTTTCGTACCGCCATCGACGATGCGCAGGGCATGATCCATGGCATGGCGACCGACCATGAGTTTGTCCGAGTCGATACGGTCGTAGAGCCTGCGAAATCTGAACAGCGCCTCATCACCGCTGCGGCGTACCTCATCGACGATCCTGCGTACCGCAGCCTCGATATTTCTGGATCTGCTCCTCCGACCGGAGAGGATGGACGTGATTTGAGACGCGCGGACCGTCCGTATCATACCATAGCCTTTTTGAGCTTCGCTATGATGTCGTCGATGCCTTCCTGCTTGGTCCTCATCGACGCTCTATTCACGACGAGCCGGGCGGAGGAGCGCATCACGACCTCTCGCTCCTGAAGTCCGTTGATCTTCAGGGTCTCTCCTGTGGAGACGAGGTCCACGATAATGTCCGAGATGCCGAAAAGCGGGGCGACCTCCAC
Organism: bacterium; assembly: GCA_021787665.1. GTDB lineage: Bacteria > JAMCPX01 > JAMCPX01 > JAMCPX01 > JAMCPX01 > JAMCVD01. Next base: position 90,728 of record JAJYLN010000004.1, on the reverse strand, counting down.
GGCGCCGTAAAGCTTCACAATGTCCACCGGGAGGCCCTTTCCCTTGAAGTACTGCGCTGTAAGGCGGGGATACTTCGTTGCGACGCGTATGCCGGACAGGCTGGCGCCTCTCCGGGTATCGTAGCCAGAGGGACCCGACACGGAAAGTCTGCACACGCCGAAGTCCAGCGCGAGTGCGGTGATGACGTCACGTCCCTGCTCCCTGATGAGGTCGTAGCCGATGATACCCATGTCGACCGCTCCGTACTCGACATACGTCAGCAGGTCAACGGCCCTGATGATGATTGCCTCTGCGGTCCGGTCGGAAGATTCGAACCTGAGGCTGCGGGACCTTCCGAGCGCCGACGAAAAGTCGATGCCGACCTTATTCAGGGCCTTTACCGAGTCCTCCAGCATCCTGCCCTTGGGCAGGCCTATCCGTATGCATGCACGTCTCATCATGTCTTCACCCTCTTCAGTCTTGCTCCTATCCCTGACAGCTTGTTTTCCATGAACTCGTACCCCCTGTCAAGATGGTAGATCCTCGACACCTCGGTGGTTCCCTCAGCGATAAGGCCGGCAATGACCAGGGAGGCGCTTGCCCGCAGATCCGTTGCCATGATCTGTGCGCCCATCAGTTTCGTCTCACCCCTTACGATTGCAACGTTCCCTTGGGTCCTGATGTCCGCGCCCATGCGCCTGAGCTCCGGGACATGCATGAACCTATTCTCGAATATGGTCTCGGCGATAGCGCTCGTGCCGTCGCCCTGCGTCATGAGTGCCATGAGCTGTGCCTGGAGATCCGTGGGGAAATCCGGGTACGGCATCGTTTTCACGTTCAGGCTTTTGATCCGCGCGGACCTTTCCTTCCGTACGACGACGCCGTGATCGGTCTCGTTATAGTCTATACCGGCTGCTCGCATCATGGTCAGGAGCGCACGGACGTGGTCCGGGCTGCAGTCTGCTATCTCGACTTCTCCGCCTGCAGCCGCTGCCGCTATCATGTAGGTGCCTGCCTCTATCCTGTCCGGTATGATGTCCATGCTGCATCCGTGGAGTCTGTCGACCCCTTCTATGGTGACCGTAGCCGTGCCGGCTCCGTGTATCCTTGCCCCCATCCTGACGAGCTGATCCACGAGGCTCACCACCTCCGGCTCCCGGGCAGCATTCTCCAGAACGGTGGTCCCGTGCGCGAGGGAAGCTGCCATGATGAGGTTCTCCGTGCCGGTCACCGTAATGGTATCGAACGATATCCTCGTACCTTTGAGCTGCCGTGCCGTCACATCGATGTACCCGTGGTACATCGATACGCGTGCCCCGAGGGCTGCGAGGCCCTTGAGGTGGAGGTCTATGGGCCTGCTGCCGATGGCGCAGCCGCCGGGTATCGATACCCGGGCGCTTCCGTAGCGCGCGACGAGCGGGCCCAATACCAGGACCGACGCCCGCATCGTCTTCACCAGGTCATAGGGTGCCTCGTAGGTGTTTATGCCGGACGCGTTGATCGTCATGCTCATGGATAAGGGGCCGCTCCCGGGACCGTCCGTGCGGACGCCCATCTTCCCGAGGAGAGCGACCATGGTGCTGACGTCGGCAAGGGACGGTACCCTGTTGAGGTGGACGTCCTCGTTCGTGAGCAGCGCCGCTGCCATCGCCGGCAGCGCAGCATTTTTGGCGCCGCTTATCCTGACGGTCCCGTGAAGCATATTTCCGCCCTCTATGATGAACTTGTCCATAACGATCTTCTCCGACTTCTGCGTGGACAGTACCATAGATTTAAAGAAGTGGGAAGCAAGGAGTAGGAAGATTTGACATGCATGAAAGAGTATCATAAAAATAACTTTCCATGAAGGATGGAGTGTTGTCCCTCGCAGGTATGTTCTTCGCAGCGCTCGGAGTGGTGGCTTGCTGTGCAGGATGCTCGGCAAAGAAGGCAGGCAGGCCGGGCGTGGTACACGCTGTAGCCTGGTCCGACGGGACGTGGATCAGGGACACGCAGGGCAGGGTGATCATTGTACACGGGATGAATGTGAACGACCCGGCGAAACATCCCCCGTATCTCCCCTTTACAGACACCGTGATAACCGGCGAGACCCTGGACCAGAACCTTGAACAGAACTTCGCGAGGCTCAGGGGGCTCGGACTGAACGCCGTCAGGCTGATCGTTGTCTGGGCCGCGCTCGAGCCAACCCCGGGCGTCATAGACACGGGCTATCTCGATCGGGTCCAGCAGGAGGTACAGGCGTGCAAGGACAACGGGCTGTGGGTGCTGATCGACATGCACCAGGACCTCTACAGCGAGTCGTTCTGCGACGGCGACGGTGCGCCCGCGTGGGCCTGTGTGCTCGGCGGCTATTCACCCACCGAATGCAGTACCACCTGGGCAGCAAACTACGGCCTCCCCCAGGTTTTGCAGTCGTTCCAGGACCTGTGGGACGATCGCGCTGCGCCGGACGGGACCGGGCTGCAGGAGCACTACGCAGCGGTATTCCAAGCGGTAGCGCAGAGGTTCAGCTCTACATCGAATGTGCTCGGGTACGAGATTATGAACGAGCCGTTCCCGGGCAAGGACTATCCCCTGACGTCTCCGGACTTCGAGACGAAGGGGCTGGTGCCGTTCTATGAGAAGATGATTAGGGCGATAAGGGCCGTGGACCCGTACCATATCATTGCGTTCGAGCCGTCCGTGGTGCTGACGAACCTGCTGAACAGCTATAAGACCGCCATCAGCGGTACGACCTTTCCGGAAGAGTTCCCTAACCTCGTGTTCGTCCCGCATTTCTATCCCCTGAGCATTAACCCATCCTATGGGACGGACACCACCATTATTGTGCCGAGCTTTACCCAGATCAGGGACGACGGCACTGCCATGAGAGTGCCGTGCGTTGTCGACGAGACCGGCACGGGCTACAGCAGCCCGGGCAGTGCGGCCTACATGGTCACGCTGCTCAACGACTTCGACCTGTTCGATGCGGGCTGGTTCGACTGGGACTACAACACCGTCAACGACGATAACATGAGCCCGTACTACCCGGACGGTACCCCCAGGCCGCTGGTTGACCAGACCGGGGGCCCTGTCTTTGACGGCATCGACGTCCTCTCAAGGCCGTATCCCATGCTCACAGCCGGTACGCCGGTCAGCATAAGCTACCCCGTTACGATCGATCCCTCCACGTTCACGACGACCGCCTTCACCTATACGTATAAGGAGGACGGTATAGGCACCGGACAGACGGAGATATTCATCCCCCCTCTCCATTTCCCGGGCGGCTTTACCGTCACCACGACCGACGGCTCCGTGAGCTTCGATCCCGCCACGGACGTCCTCGGCTATGCAAAGGGCCGTCTCTCCGTCCATACCATAACCGTGGCGTCGTGTCCCCCCGGCGCCACGGGGTGTTTCTCCTTTTAAAAAACGCTTTCATTGTAATTCTCTGTATGATGTAGTATCCTTTTAAAAGGAGGTACGTATGTCTGATGATAAGCGCCATGCAAGGCGCATTGATACCAAACTCGAAGTTAAATACGGGGACATCACGAGCTTTATCTCTGACTACGCCATGAACATCAGCAGGGGCGGCATGTTCATATCCACCAAGGACCCTCTGAAGGTAAATACGGTAATCTCGGTCGAGTTCGTTATCCCCGACATAAGGGTACCCATTCAGGTCAAGGGCCGGGTATCGTGGGTAAATGACCCACAGCAGATAAAAGGTACCAACCTTATTCCGGGCATGGGTGTCGAATTCCAGACGTTGAGCGAAGAAGATCAGAAGAAGCTGCATAGCTTCATCGACAAGCTTTCCCTCACCCAGGCCTCGTAGCTGGAAGCAATCGTGACGGACGTCACCGCCAATCAAAGGAAGACCCCCCGGGTCAAGGTTAGGGTAGTCGTTGTATCGAGCGACGATGAGGCTGTTAAAATGCTTCTGGATTATCCGGACAGCGAGGCTTATCTCTACGATTACTCGACCAACTTCAGTGAGGGTGGTATTTTCCTCAAGACCGGCAAGACCCTGCCGGTGGGAAAATCGCTGCTCATAAAGTTTACGATACCGAACGACATAAACCTTCTGGAGGCGCGGGGGGTGGTCAAGTGGGTGACCACAGAGAGCGAGGCGCAGAAGGACGGCACGGATTGCGGCATCGGCATAGAATTCGTCGGAATGAAAGAAGAGACAAAACAGAGGATAAAGGGCTTCATAAAAGATATTCCATGAAGCTGCTCAGCAGGGAAGACGTTGAGAAAGGCGTCAAAGAAGGGGCTTCCTTTGAAGGCGCGAACCTCAAGGGCATCGACCTGAAGAAGATGGACCTGTCCGGCGGGATGTTCAGGAACGCGAACTTCAGGTACGCCGACCTCACGGACACCGACCTGTCCGGCGCTGACCTCTCAGGTGCGTCGCTCAGGCATGCGGTGCTCATCAATACGAATATGCGCAACGCGGACCTACGCAACGCCGACCTGACCCACGCGGACATGAGGGGCGCTGTCCTCGTGGGAGCAAAGTTGAGCAATGCCATGGTCCAGGGAGCAAAGGGCATATCCGAAAAGGTGTTCTTCACGCAGGAGCTCCTTGACGAACTCAACGCGAGCGGAAAGCTTCTGCTCGAGGGAGAGACCATCACGATACTGACGAAGGCAAGACCGAAGTTCAAGCTCGAGCAGGCCGCTAAGTTTACCGCGCTGGACAGCGGTACGGATACCGAGAAGCTCGTTGGCAAGATAAAGACCTTGGAAGAGCTGAAGACCGCAGGTGCAGAGGTCTTTCCGGACTCGGTCGTCGTACAGGAGAACGTCTATAGAGTTGAGAGCGGGTTTATCGGGCTGCCGGTGAAAGAGGATGCCGTAGCCGGGAAGGAAGAAGAGTCCAAGGCCAGGAAGGACGAGGAACTACTGGCCGAGTTCTTTCTGAAAAATGTTAAATGAGGATTGCGGTCATAGCGGATGTCCACGGTAACCTCGAGGCCCTGAGCACGGTCGTCGCGGACCTGAGAAAGTCTATGCCGGACCTTGTCGTGTCCCTCGGCGATGTCGTGGGGTACGGCGCGGACCCGCAGCCGTGCTGTAACATCGTGAAGGAGGTGGCACAGAGGAACATCATGGGCAATCACGATGCCGCGGCAGCGGGTATGCTCGATACGACGTACTTCAACGACAATGCGAGAGAGGGTATCCAGTGGACCAGAGGGAAGCTCTCGGAGGCTGCGCTGTCCTGGCTGAGCAGCGCGGCGTACACCTTTGCTTACGAGGGCATGCTGTTCAGTCACGACTCCCCTGTCGATCCCGAAGAATTCGATTACGTGGTGACCATGACCGACGTGGAGAAGGCCTTCTCCGCTCTCGGTGCGAGATTTTCGATCATGTTTGTTGGCCATGCTCACCGCAGGTTTACCGTGTCGCGGGAGGTTCGTGGCGACGGGGCGCTGGTTGTCGACTACGCCGATACGGTTGCCATTGATGAGCGGCGCCTGTATATCATCAGTGTGGGCAGCGTGGGACAGCCCAGAGACCACGACAACACCGCATCGTATGGAATACTTGACACGGACAGACGTCTATATACTGTTAAAAGATTGAGCTATGCCGTGGAGACAGCCTGCGACAAAATACTACGAGCCGGGCTGCCCCGGTGGCTCGCCAATAGACTAAGGATGGGAGTTTAACCATGATAATTGTGATGAAGCCCGACGCATCAAAGAAGGACATCGAGAATGTTCTGAAGACGATAAAGGACAGGAAGCTGAGGCCCCATATCTCGAAAGGCAAGGAGCGCATGATAATCGGGGCCATAGGAGACGAGAGGAATCTTGCCAATGTGCCACTCACGACGTTTGCGGGAGTCGAGAAGGTGCTCCCGATACTGAGCCCCTACAAGGTCGTGAGCAGGGAGTTCAGGAAAGAAGATACACTCATTCGGGTCGGCGGTGTTACCATAGGAGGCAGGAGGATAGTCGTCATGGCAGGACCGTGCTCCATAGAGGGCAGGGAGATGCTCATGCAGATAGGGAGGGACGTGAAGTCGTCGGGTGCGTCTGTTCTGAGGGGTGGCGCCTATAAGCCGCGGACCTCCCCGTACTCGTTTCAGGGGATGGGCAAGGAGGGGCTCGAGATATTGAGGGCTGCGAAGCGTGCTCTGCGGATGCCCGTAGTGACCGAGATCATGGACACCAGGGACATCGGCCTTATGACAGACTACACGGATATTTTCCAGGTCGGGGCGAGGAACATGCAGAACTTTGCACTGCTGAAGGAACTCGGTTCCACCAACAGGCCTATCCTGTTGAAGAGAGGACTTTCTGCGACGATAAAGGAACTGCTCATGTCTGCGGAATATATCGCGAGCAAGGGGAACGACAGGATCATCCTGTGCGAGAGGGGCATACGGACCTTCGAGACCGAGACCCGCAATACGCTTGATCTCAACGCTATCCCGGTACTCAAAAAGCTCACCCACCTCCCGGTAATCGTCGATCCGAGCCACGGGACCGGTAGAAGGGACATCGTGGCGACGATGTCTCTGGCTGCGGTAGCGGCCGGCGCCGACGGTATCATCGTCGAAGTACACCAGCAGCCCGAGAAGGCACTGAGCGACGGAGAGCAGTCGCTCAGGCCGGACGAGTTCAAACGCATGGTCCGGGACATCGGCAGGGTCGCGAAGGCCATAGGAAGGACGATATAAGAGGGCGGGACTTTCCTGCCGGCCCCTTGGGGGTGGTTCATGGAACGCGTGCTGATGTCGGGCAACGAGGCTATTGCACGGGGCAGCTTTGAGGCAGGTTGCAGATTTACCACCGGATATCCCGGCACCCCGTCTACCGAGATCCTCGAGAGTATAGCAGGCTACGAGGGCATCTTCGCAAACTGGGCCGTCAATGAGAAAGTGGCACTGGAGACGGCGTCAGGTGCCTGCCTTGCCGGCGCACGGTCGATTGTCACGATGAAGCATGTCGGACTCAATGTGGCGTCTGACCCGCTCATGACGCTCGCGTATACGGGCGTGGGTGCCGGTCTTGTCGTCGTGTCCGCTGATGATCATGGTATACACAGCTCTCAGAACGAACAGGACAACCGCTGGTACACTCTCATAGCAAAGATCCCCATCCTCGAGCCTTCGGACAGCGAAGAGGCGAGGCTGTTCACGGTACGGACCTTCGAGATAAGCGAGCGCTTCGATCTACCGGTGCTGCTGCGTATGACGACAAGGGTCTCGCATTCCACATCAATCATTTTTCCGCAGGGTCCCGTACGATCCGGACAGCCCACGGCTCCGGGGAAGGACCCGGGCAGGAAAGTCATGGTGCCGTCCAACGCACGCAGGGCGAGACGGACACTCGAGGGAAAGCTTCAGGAACTCGGATGGTTCTCGGAACAGTTACCTCTCAACAGGACGGAGAGGGGAACTGCGGACTATGGCATCATTACAGCAGGCATCTCGTACCAGTACGTGAAGGAGGTCGCGCCGCACGCGAACGTTCTAAAGATAGCCCTGACCAATCCCCTGCCTGCAGGACGTATACAGGGATTCGCCAGGGACTTCAGGAAGGTGCTCGTCGTGGAAGAGCTCGATCCGTTTCTGGAGATGCAGATCAAGCACCTTTCCCCGGGGATACGCGGTAAGGAATTTGTCCCTTCGGTTTCCGAGCTTACACCCGATGTGATGAGGGACAGCGTACGCAGGTTTACAGCAGGGCCACACGCTTCCGAAGGCCCGGTAGCCGGTCAGGCCACCGGGATGCCGGACGTGCTGCAGCATTCCCTCGTTCTCTGCCCGGGTGTCCCCACAGGAGTGTCTTTTACCAGTTAAGCAAACTGCGCTCGTTTATAGCCGGGGACATCGGGTGCTATACCCTACCCTACGATCAACCTCTGAAGGCCGTCCATACCTGTCTCACTCGGGGGGCCGGCATAGGACAGGCAGTGGGCATAGAAACCGTCGTGCCGAAGAACGGGAAGAAAACGATTGCCGTTATCGGAGACTCTACGTTCCTGCATTCGGGCATGACCGGGCTCCTCAACGCGGTCTACAACAGGAGCAACATTCTCGTCGTGATCCTCGATAACCATACGACGGCGCTGACCGGCGCGCAGCACAACCCCCTTTCTGGTACGGATCTGCACGGCAACCCGTGTTCGGACATATCACTCGAGCGGATCGTGAAGGCGCTTGGCGTGGACTGGGTCAGGACAGTGGACCCGTCAGTAACCAGAGAGGTAGAAAGGTGCGTACGTGAAGCTGTGGCGTTCCACGGGCCTGCCGTCGTCATAACCAGGTCTCCGTGCGTACTGCTGCCCGAATTCAAGGATATGCGGCAGCAGCCGTACACGGTAACGCCGGAACTCTGCACCGGCTGCACGATACTGGTACACGGAGGGGAACGTATAATTCCCAGAGAAAACGAGGGGTACGCGGGCAGGGCCGTGAATGCGGTCGACAGGAGGCGATAAGCTTCGGTGAAAAAAACGTTTGACACTACTTTTTGATATGTTATAAGCAAAAATTTATCACTTGCTAGCGTAGCTCAATTGGTAGAGCAGCTGATTTGTAATCAGCAGGTTAAGGGTTCGAGTCCCCTCGCTAGCTGTGTAAGGTATCGTTGCGTGGTGGTAAACGAGCAAAACGGGGAGAGGTGCCCGAGTGGCTAAAGGGAGCAGTCTGTAAAACTGCCGGCCATAGCGCCTACGAAGGTTCGAATCCTTCCCTCTCCATTGCTCCTGGATTGAGTTTTATAGTTTTGATTGACTTTTAAAGGATTAAGCGGGAATAGCTCAGTTGGTAGAGCTCCAGCCTTCCAAGTTGGTGGTCGCGGGTTCGAACCCCGTTTCCCGCTTATGCCCATGTAGCTCAGTTGGTAGAGCACTTCCTTGGTAAGGAAGAGGTCACCGGTTCGATTCCGGTCGTGGGCTTAAAATTGCAGGGAGTATGATGCAGGGAAGGAGGTAAGAAATAGATGGGCAAGGCGAAATTTGAGCGGAAGAAGCCGCACCTGAATGTGGGGACGATAGGGCATATCGACCACGGGAAGACGACGTTGACAGCAGCGATAACGAAGGTGTTGTCGGAGAAGAAGCTGGCGAATTTCATTCCATTTGATCAGATAGACAAGGCGCCGGAGGAGCGGGAGCGCGGGATAACGATATCGATATCGCATGTAGAGTACGAGACAGCGAAGCGGCACTATGCGCATGTAGACTGTCCGGGGCATGCGGACTACATCAAGAACATGATAACCGGGGCGGCGCAGATGGACGGGGCGATTCTTGTGGTAAGTGCAGCGGACGGACCGATGCCTCAGACGAGGGAGCACATATTGTTGGCGCGGCAGGTAGGCGTTCCGTACATTGTGGTATACATCAACAAGGCTGACATGGTGGACGACAAGGAGCTGTTGGACCTTGTGGAGCTCGAGGTAAGAGAGCTTCTGACGCAGTACAAGTTTCCTGGGGATAAGGTGCCCGTCGTGATCGGGAGTGCGCTCAAGGCATTGGAAGGAGACAAGGGAGAGATGGGGGAAGGGTCGATCATGAAGCTGATGGAGGCGATCGACAGCTACATACCAGAGCCGCAGCGGGAGATCGAGAAGCCGTTTTTGATGCCCGTGGAGGATGTATTCAGCATCAGCGGGCGAGGGACGGTGGTGACAGGGAGAGTGGAGCGAGGGAAGGTAACGGTAGGGGAAGAGATAGAGATAGTGGGGATAAAGCCGACAGGGAAGACGGTGGTGACCGGGGTAGAGATGTTCCGGAAGGTACTGGACGAGGGGCGAGCTGGAGACAACATCGGGGTATTATTGAGGGGGACGAAGAAGGAAGAGGTAGAACGAGGGCAGGTAGTGGCGAAGCCAGGGAGCATCACACCGCACACGAAGTTCAAGGGAGAGCTGTATGTATTGACGAAGGAAGAAGGGGGGAGGCACACGCCGTTTTTCACGGGGTACCGGCCGCAGTTCTACTTCAGGACGACGGATGTGACTGGGGTGGTGAAGCTGCCGCAGGGCGTGGAGATGGTGATGCCGGGAGACAACATCACGCTGGAAGGGGATCTGATCGTGCCGATAGCGATGGAGAAGGGGCTGCGGTTTGCGATCCGGGAAGGCGGAAAGACGGTGGGCGCAGGCGTCGTCACGGAGATCGTAGAGTAAAACGGGGGATTACCCGGGGGTACACATGAGGACAATGATTATTCTGGCATGCACGGTATGCAAGAACAGGAACTATACGAGCGAGAAAAACAAGAAGAATACTCCCGACAGGGTGGGACTCAGGAAGTACTGTCCGCATTGCAGAAAGCATACCGAACACAAGGAGACCAAATAGGTCAGTAGCTCAACTGGTAGAGTACCGGTCTCCAAAACCGGCTGTTGGGGGTTCGAGTCCCTCCTGACCTGGACTAATAAGAGAGACAGTTATGGAAAATGAGATAACTTTTACAGAACGCGTGAAGCTCTTCTACAGCGAGGTGATTACCGAGCTGAAAAAGGTGGCGTGGCCTACGAGGAAGCAGATCTCGACGTCGACCGTCGTTATCATCGTGGTGGTGATCTTGACGGCCGTGTACCTCAATATCGCAGATCTCGGCTTCAGCTATATCATGAGCCTGATATTCAAATGAAGTGGTACGTTGTTCATACATATTCCGGCTATGAGGAAAAGGTGAAGGACGCCCTGATCAAGAAGATCAAGGGGATAGGGAAGGAACCTCTCTTCGGCACCATATTGGTACCGCAGGCCGACGTGATCGAGATCGTCAATGGCGTCAAGAAAAAGTCAAAGCAGAAGTTCTTTCCCGGCTATATCCTTATACAACTGGAACCGACCGAGGAAACCTTTTATATTGTCAAGTCCACTCCTATGGTCACCGGCTTCGTCGGTGGGGGAAAGGACATCAGGTCAATCCCCTCCGTGCCGGACGAGGAAGTGAACCGGCTTATCTCTGAGATTCAGGAAAGGACGGTAAAGCCCAAACCCAAGCTGTCATTCGAAACGGGCGAGAGCGTACGGGTGATAGACGGCCCGTTTGCGAGCTTCAACGGGATAGTCGAGGAGGTAAAGGCCGACAAGGGAAGGCTGCGGGTGCTGGTCAGCATATTCGGCAGATCGACGCCGGTTGAGGTCAACTTCAATCAGGTTGAGAAAAATTAAAGGAGTACGAGATGGCGAAAACGGCGATAGCGAAAGTCAAATTACAGATACCGGCCGGCAAGGCCAACCCGGCCCCGCCGGTGGGCCCGGCGCTCGGCCAGCATGGGGTAAATATCATGGAGTTCTGCAAGGCATTCAACGCGAGAACGTCGAAGATGCAGGAAGGCTTGATTATACCTGCGTTAGTGACTATTTATTCGGACAGAACTTTTTCGTTTATTACGAAGACCCCACCCGCGTCTGTATTGATAAAGATGGCCCTGAAGATCGAGAAGGGATCCGGTGATCCCAAGAAGAACAAGGTGGGAAAGATCACGAGGACGCAGCTTGTTGACATTGCGAACCAAAAGATGGCAGATCTGGGAGCTTATGATGTCGATAGCGCGGTGAAGATAATAGAAGGTACGGCAAAGAGTATGGGAGTAGAAATCGGCTGAGGTAGCCTATCATGAAAAGACACGGGAAAAAATTTAACGAAGAGATGAAGCGGATTGATCGGAACAACGTGTATGAATTTAAGGACGGCATAAAGCTCCTGAAGGATCTTCAGGGACCAAAGTTCGATGAGACCGTGGACCTGGCCGTCAATCTCAGTATCAATACGAAACAGACCGATCAGAACATACGGGGGACTGTCGTTCTGCCGTATGGCCTCGGGAAGCAGGTAAAGGTAGCCGTTTTCACGAAGAACGAAAAAGAGGCACTGGATGCAGGCGCTGACTACGCCGGCTCCGAAGAGCTCGTGAACAAGGTCATAGCCGGGTGGCTCGATTTTGACACGGTCATCGCGACGCCGGACCTCATGGGAATCGTGAGCAAGCTCGGCAAGATCCTCGGACCCAAGAAATTGATGCCGAACCCCAAGCTCGGCACCGTGACGTTCGAGATTGCCAGGGCGGTAAAAGATGCGAAGGCAGGCAAGATAGAGATAAAGAACGACAAGGGAGGAGTGGTACACACGGTGATAGGGAAGAAGTCCTTCTCTGAGGACAAGCTGGCTGGAAACTTCGATGCGGTGATGGAGAAGTTCAAATCCCTGAAGCCCGCTACGACCAAGGGACAGTTCCTGAAGAGTGCTTACCTGTCGACGACGATGGGGCCGAGCATCAAGCTCGAAATTTCTCGGTATCGATAAATTCACTATACGGTGAGGAAGGTTCTCAATGAATAAACAATCCAAAGCGGAGCTCGTTTCTACGTTACAGGGAAAGATAGCGAAGTCGAAGGCCATTTTTATCACGGGGTATAAGGGCCTGAAGGTGGGAGAGCTCACCAATCTCAGGAGAGAGCTGCGGAAGAGCGACGGAGACCTCAAAATAGTCAAGAATACGCTATTTCTCCTGTCGATCAGGGACACGATACCTGGGATTACGGAGGAGACATTCACGGGCTCGACCGCCGTTATGTTCGCCTACGGTGATCCCTCTGCGATCGCAAAACAGATCGTCGGGTTTTCGAAGAACAATCCACTGCTGGTCATCAAGGCAGGTATCATGAATCATTCTTTTATGGCCGCTGATAAGGTGGTTCTGTTCTCTACCCTGCCTGATAGGAACGCCCTGGTCGGTATGCTGTTGAGCACGCTGAATGCGCCGATGTCCAGACTTGTCAACGCTGCCGCTTCACCGATAGCGGGGTTGATAACGGTTTTGCATGGAATACTACAGAACGAACAAAAAAAATGAGGAGGTAGGTAATGACTACAAAGGAAGGCCTCGCTGAAAAAGAGGTAACGCTGACCAAAGACGAAATCCTGTCTGCCATATCAAGGATGAATGTTATGGAGCTTGCAGAACTGGTAAAAGCGCTCGAAGACAAGTTCGGCATTAAGGCAGCCGCGATGCCGGTCATGGGTGCTGCAGTCGCTGCAGGTGCCCAGAGCAGCGCTGCTCCGCAGCAGCCGGCAGAAGAGAAGACAGAGTTCACTGTCAGCCTGACGGACGCCGGCGCTGAAAAGATCAAGGTCATCAAGGAGATCAGGGTGATAACGAGTCTCGGCCTGAAAGAGGCAAAAGAGCTTGTTGAAACCGCTCCCAAGGTGGTCAAGGAAGGCGTATCCAAGGAAGATGCAGCGAAAATAAAGCAACAGCTTGAAGCGGTCGGAGCAAAGGTAGAAGTTAAATAAATACCAGAAAGCACAGAAGTTGTTGTTCTGAACGGCGTGAAGGATATATCTGCGACAGGCACTCGGTGCTCCTTCTGTTACCGATAGGAGGACAAGGGAGTGGCCTGTCCGCTGTTTCTGAATCGGCAAGGTAACGATATCTACCGGGCCCGGTAACAGACGTTGAGGTATTGTTTTATTCCTGTGGGAGGTAAATAACGATATGACTGTCAAAGAATCAAACGAGTCTTTTGCGCCGAGAAAAGATTTCAGGAAGTTCCATGCACTGATGGACATCCCGGATCTTATCGAGGTGCAGTTGAATTCCTTTAACCAGTTTCTGCAGGCTGATCTCAAACCCGAAGAACGAGGCAATGTTGGCCTTCAGGGTGCCTTCAACGTTGTCTTCCCGATAAAGGACTACAACGAGACAGCTTCGCTCGAGTTCGTAAAGTACCTGCTGGATCCTCCTGCATACAGCGTCGATGAGTGTAAGGAAAAGAGCCTGACGTACACGATGCCCATGAAGCTCATGGTAAGGCTTATCTTAAAGGACGTCGATCCGGAGACAAAAACGAAGACCATACGGGATATAAAGGAGCAGGAGGTGTTTTTTGGTGAGATACCGATAATGACATCGAACGGAACCTTCATAATAAACGGGATCGAGAGGGTCATCGTCAGCCAGTTGCACCGTTCACCCGGCGTGTTCTTCGAGTACGACAAGCTCAAGATTCAGAGTACGGGCAGGCCCGTCTACATGGCGAGGATTATACCCTACGAAGGGTCATGGCTCGATTTTGAGTTCGATCAGAAAGATATCATGTATGTAAAAGTGGACAAGAAAAAGAAATTCTATGCGACCGTACTCCTGAAGGCCCTCGGCTATACGGAGGAGGAGATACTGCGAAGGTTCTACAAGACGGAGTTTGTCAAAGTCAAGGGCAATCAGCTGACGATGGAACTGGACTACGAGCTCCTCTTGAACAGGAAGTTCAGCCTCGATATAAAAGATCCTGCCTCCGATGAGATTGTGGTGCCCGCGGGCACGAAGATCACCAGGAATCTGGTGAGGAGAATAGCGTCGCGCAAGATCAAATCTATCCCGGTACGCTATAACGACATCGATGGCAGAGTATCGGTCGGGAACGTGATGGACAAGGACGGCAATGTCGTCATGAAGTGCAACGAGGGCATCACGAAGGAGATATTCGATAAGCTCCTCGCCAACGGAGTGGAGAAGCTGGAGTTCATATTCTACGACAACATATCCATAAGCGGTGGCATGCGCGACACCCTGCTGCTTGACAGGATGACCGCAAAGCAGGAAGCGATTGAGGAGTTCTATTCCAAGCTGAAGCCGAACGAGTCCTATACCCCGGAGATAGCCCGCTCTTTCTATGAGGACATGTTCTTCTCAAAGGCGAAGTACAACCTGACGAGGGTCGGCAGACTGAAACTAAACAGCCGACTCGGGAAGAACATACCCCTCGACGTTACGATACTGGACAGGGAAGACATCGTTGATACGGTCAAATATCTCTTCGACCTCAAGAACGGCAAAGGAGAGGTCGATGATATCGATCACCTGAGCAACCGGCGCGTAAGGACGGTCGGGGAACTCCTGGAAAACCAATTCAAACTTGGTCTTTTGAGGATGGCGAAGACGATAAAAGAAAAGTTCACCCACGATCTCCAGACACTCATGCCGTCCGAGCTGATAAACCCGAAGCCCGTGACCGCGGCGATCAAGGAGTTTTTCGGAGGCAGCCAGCTTTCGCAGTTCATGGACCAGACCAACCCGCTTGCCGAGATCACGCACAAGAGGAGGCTATCTGCCCTCGGCCCGGGAGGACTGACCAGAGAGAGGGCAGGCTTCGAGGTGAGGGACGTCCATACCACCCACTACGGAAGAATCTGTCCGATAGAGACGCCGGAAGGACCCAACATCGGTCTTATCGCTTCGATGAGCACCTACGCAAAGGTGGACGAGTTCGGGTTTCTCAGGACGCCCTACCGGGTCGTTAAAAACAACATCGCGACCGACGAGATCGTGTATGTATCGGCGATCGATGAAGAGAACAAAACGATAGCGCAGGCCAATACGGCGCTCGACCACAACAAAAAGATCATCGAGGAGTATGTCGCTGCGCGGAGGAACGGTGAGTTCCTCATGGTCCACCGTGACGAAGTCGATCTCATGGACGTCTCTCCGGTGCAGCTCGTATCGGCTGCCGCAGCACTGATACCGTTCCTCGAGCACGACGACGCCAACAGAGCACTGATGGGATCGAACATGCAGAGACAGGCGGTGCCGCTCATAAAGACGGAGTCCCCGCTGGTTGCCACGGGGATCGAAGGTTACATTGCGAAGAACTCGGGCGTCGTTGTCGTGACCGAGGACGACGGTGTCGTGACGTCGGTCGATGCCAAGAAGATCGTTATCCAGTACATGAACAGAAGCAAGGGACCGACCGTTAAGATATACAATCTCCATAAGTTCCAGAAGTCGAACCAGGGGACGTGTCTGAACCAGGTGCCCATCGTCAAGGCGGGACAGCATGTGAAAAAGGGAGATGTGATTGCGGACGGAGCGGCTGTTGCTAACGGAGAGCTGGCACTCGGGAAGAATGTCGTCGTGGCCTTTATGCCGTGGAACGGTTACAACTACGAGGACTCGATCATCGTGAGCGAGAGAATCAACAAGGAAGACATTTTTACGTCCATCCACATCGAGGAGTATGAGTGCTCCGCCAGGGAACTGAAGGTCGGCAGAGAAGAGATAACCAGGGACATACCCAATGTCAGCGAGGAGAGCCTGAAGGACCTGGACGAGAACGGCGTTGTCAGGATCGGCGCTGAGGTCAAGGCGGGTGATATACTCGTGGGGAAGGTAACACCGAAGGGTGAGTCTCAGCCGACACCTGAGGAGAGGCTGCTCAAGGCGATCTTCGGGGACAAGGCAGGGGACGTCAAGGACACGTCCCTGCGGGTAAAGCCGGGTGTCCACGGCACCGTTGTGGACGTCAGGATCTTTTCGAGGAAGAACTCCTCGGCGGACAAGGACAGGACGAAAGACCAAGAACTCGTGCGGCTGCATGCCGATCAGGAAGAAGAGCTGGGTATCATCGAGGAAACGATGAAGGAGCACCTGCGCAAGCTACTCGTAGGAGAGAAGGTCGGAGAGAAGTTCTCGGACGAGAGAAGGAAGATATCCCTCAAGCGCGGGGACGCCATAACCATCGAGCACATCACGAAGCTGCCGATGGAGAAATGGATGTCGGTCAATTTTATGGCAGGCAGCAAGTTGCAGGAGAAGGTAAGACGGGTCGTCGACTCGACAATCGAGCAGAAGGATGTGATCAAGTCAATCTTCGATCAAAAGATAAACAGGCTGAAGCGCGGCGACGAGCTGCCCGTAGGGGTCTTCAAGCTGGTGAAGGTCTTTATTGCAACGAAGCGGAAGCTGTACGCTGGCGACAAGATGGCAGGCAGACACGGAAACAAGGGAGTTGTTTCGAGAATCGTGCCCGCCGAGGACATGCCGTTCCTGCCCGACGGGAGACCGATAGATATCATCCTGAACCCGCTCGGTGTTCCTTCGAGGCTGAATGTCGGCCAAATACTCGAGACGCACCTCGGGTGGGCCGCAAAGGAGCTGGGTGAGCAGATCCAGGAGTATCTCGATGACAACTACAGCGCGGGAAAACTGCGGGATTATCTTAAGGACATTTACAGCAACACAGGGATCGTCAAGGTCGTGGATGACCTCAGCGACAGCGAGCTCCTCGAGTATGCGGGGAGGCTGGTGAACGGCATCAGGGTAACGACCGAGGTCTTTAACGGCGCCACGGAGAACGAGATAAAGGAACTCCTGAAGATCTCAAACTTGCCGGAGGACGGGCAGATAGTGCTCTACGACGGGAAGACGGGCGAGCCGTTTAGGGCAAAGGTGACGGTCGGCGTCATGTACATGATGAAACTGCATCACCTGGTAGAGGAAAAGATACACGCACGATCCGTCGGCCCGTACTCTCTCGTAACCCAGCAGCCCCTCGGAGGAAAGGCCCAGTTCGGAGGGCAGAGGCTCGGAGAGATGGAAGTATGGGCGTTCGAGGCTTACGGGGCAGCCTACTCGCTGCAAGAGATGATCACGGTTAAGTCCGACGACATACAGGGTAGGACGAGGATCTTCGACTCGATAACGAAGGGGAAACACAATTTTGAGCCAGGAATACCGGAAGCCTTCAATGTGCTCAAGAGGGAACTGAAGAGTATGGCCCTGGACGTGGACCTGATAGAAAAAGATCAGATGGAGTGATTCACAGGAGGTTACCATGGAAGAAGGTTTTTTTCAGCACGAAAAGCCCAAGAATCCGAACGAAGTAGCAGCGGTCAAGATCGGCATTGCTTCTCCGGAGAAGATAAGGAGCTGGTCGCACGGCGAGGTGAAAAAGCCGGAGACCATAAACTACCGAACTTTCAAGCCGGAGAGGGATGGGTTGTTCTGTGCAAAGATCTTCGGTCCGATAAAGGACTACGAGTGCCTATGTGGTAAATATAAGAGAATGAAGCACCGCGGCGTCGTGTGCGAGAAGTGCGGCGTAGAGGTCATTCAGTCCAAGGTCAGGAGAGAACGCATGGGACACATAGAGCTCGTCTGCCCGGTGGCGCACATCTGGTTTTTGAAGAACATACCGAGTCCGATCGGAAACATGCTCAACCTTACGGCGCGGGAGCTGGAGAGGGTCGTATACTTCGAGTCGTACATCGTGATAGACCCCAAGGGCACGCCGCTGAAAGAGAAAGAGTTGCTGAAGGAGGAGAAGTACCTCGAGCTCGTGAAACAGTACGGGCCGACCGGCTTTACCGCAAAAATGGGAGCCGAGGCAATCCGTGAGCTCTTGAGCAGGGTCAACCTCGAGAAGCTTTCCAAGGAGCTCAGCCGCGAGATAAAGGGCACGACCTCCGACCAGAAGAGGAAAAAGCTCGGGAAAAGGCTGAAGATCGTCGAGGCCTTCAGACATTCAGGCAACAGGCCTGAATGGATGGTCCTCGAGGTCCTGCCGGTTCTGCCTCCGGAGCTGCGTCCGCTCGTCCATCTGGAGGGAGGGCGCTTTGCATCGGCGGACCTCAACGATCTTTACAGGAGGATCATCAATAGGAACAACAGGCTGAAGAAGCTCCTCGAGATAGATGCGCCGGACATCATCATCCGGAACGAGAAGAGGATGCTGCAGGAGGCTGTCGACGCCCTTATCGATAACGGCAAGCGGGGCAAGACGGTCACGTCGGCGAACAGGAGGGAACTGAAGTCGCTCAGCGAGACCATACGGGGCAAGCACGGCAGGTTCAGACAGAACCTCCTCGGCAAGAGGGTGGACTATTCGGCGCGGTCCGTCATCGTGGTAGGGCCGGAACTGAAGCTGCACCAGTGCGGCCTTCCCAAGCAGATCGCTCTAGAGCTCTTCAAACCCTTCGTTTATAACAAGCTCGAAGAGTATGGCTACGCAACGACCATCAAGACAGCGAAAAAGATGGTGGAAAAGGAAAAGCCCGAGGTCTGGGACGTCCTCGAGGAAGTCATCACTGAGCACCCGGTGTTTCTGAACAGGGCGCCGACGCTCCACAGGCTCGGGATACAGGCGTTCGAGCCCATGCTTGTGGAAGGCAAGGCGATACACCTGCACCCGCTCGTCTGTCCGGCGTTTAACGCAGATTTCGACGGTGACCAGATGGCCGTGCATGTGCCGCTGTCCGTGGAGGCGCAAACAGAGGCAAGGATACTCATGATGTCCACGAACAATATCCTCTCCCCGGCGAACGGAAAGCCCATCATCAATCCTACGCAGGACATCGTTCTGGGCCTCTACTACATGACCAAGCCGAGCGCGTATGTGAAAGGAGAAGGCAAATATTTCTCGAGCCACGAGGAGGTAAGGACCGCGTACGAGCTCAGGGCGGTCGACCTCCACGCAAAGATACGATTGAGGCTCAACGGCAAGATGTACGAAACGACCGTAGGGCGCGCGATGCTCTCAGAGGTGCTTCCCCCGAGCATCTCTTTCGACAACATCAATAAGGTCATGGGTAAAAAAGAAATCGCCAACCTTATCGATCTCTGCTACAAGATCGCCGGCGAAAAAGAGACCGTATTGCTCGCGGACAGGATAAAGGACATCGGATTCAAAATGGCGACCGAGGCGGGTATCTCCATATCGATCAACGACATGAAGATACCGCCCAAGAAGTCCGACATCGTAAAGCGGGCACTCGAGGAGGTTCGGCAGGTTACCGAGAGGGCAAACGACAGGCTCCTGTCGCCCGGGGAGAAGCACAACCAGATCATCGACATTTGGGCAAAGGCGAGCGAGAACGTTGCCTTCGAGATGAAGAAAGAGATCGCCGGAGAGGTCATCGTCAACAGGGGCGGGGTCAACAGGAAGGTGCCCAGCTTCAACCCCATCTATATCATGGCAGACTCCGGAGCACGGGGCAGCGATGAGCAGATAAAGCAGCTTGCCGGCATGAGGGGACTGATGACGAAGCCCTCGGGCGATATCATGGAGACCCCCATTCTATCGAATTTCAGGGAGGGCCTGAACGTCCTCGAGTACTTCATATCGACGCACGGCGCACGGAAGGGCCTTGCCGATACGGCGCTCAAGACATCGAACTCAGGGTACCTCACGAGGAGGCTCGTCGACGTGGCTCAGGACGCCATCATAGAGGACGACGACTGCGGCACTCTGGACGGTATCGTTGTAACGCCCCTGGTCGTCGACGGAGAGGTCGTACAGACCCTCGGCGAGAGAATCGTGGGCAGGGTGGTCCTGACGGACGTCGTGGACCCGTTCTCCGGCGAGGTCCTGGTAAAGGCGAACGAACTGATCAACGACGATCTGGTCAAAAAGATAGAGGATGCGGGCGTGGAGAGTGTCGTTATCCGGTCTGTGTTGACATGCAGATCGAGGGGCGGCAGGGTCTGTGCCAGGTGCTATGGCCAGGATCTTGCCCGGGGTAAGCTGGTCGATATCGGAGAGGCCGTCGGTGTAATAGCGGCCCAGTCGATTGGCGAGCCGGGTACCCAGTTGACAATGCGGACATTCCACGTTGGTGGTACCGCGAGCCGTAAGGTCGAGCAGAACTCGCTCGAGGCGAAGTACGAGGGCATCGTCAAGTTCATAGGGCTGAAGACGGTGAAGAGCGAGGAAGGCAAGACAATCGTCATGAACCGACACGGTGAGTTCATAATCGCCGAAGAGAGCGGGAGAGAGAAGGAGCGGTACAAGATTGTCTACGGGGCGACCCTGCAGGTGGAGGACGGCGCAAAGGTAAAGGCAGACACCGTCCTTGCTTCATGGGATCCCTACGCGAGCCCGATCCTGACCGAGGCCGGGGGCATCGTACGGTACGGAGATATCGAAGAGGGTGTCACCGTCGAGGAGACATGGAACGAGCAGACCGGTCGGTCTACGAAGATGATCATAGAATCGAAAGACCCGGACAAGCGGCCGCACATATCCATCGTGAACGAGAACGGCGTTACTGTCAAGGTGCCGGGCACGAACACACCGGTGTTCATTTCGTTGCCCATCAAGGCGGAGCTCGTCGTAAAGGACGGCGAGAAAGTCAAGGCGGGCGACATGCTTGCCAAGATACCCCGCGAGACAACGAAGACGAAAGATATTACCGGCGGTCTTCCCAGGGTCGTCGACCTCTTCGAAGCACGTAAGCCGAAAGAGTCCGCCATCATCTCGGAGATCGACGGCACGGTGCATTTCAGCAATGACGTGAAGGGCAAAACCACGATCGTCGTCAGTCCGTCCATCGGTGAATCGAAGACATACAACATCAGCAAGGGCAGACACATCAACGTGCAGGAGGGGGATCATGTCAAGGCGGGCGAACCCCTGACGGACGGTCTGATAAATCCCCATGATATCCTCAGGGTACTCGGTGTGAAAGAGCTGGCCAAATTCCTCGTGAACGAGATACAGGAGGTCTACCGATATCAGGGAGTAAAGATAAACGATAAGCACATTGAGGTGATAGTCCGACAGATGGTGCGGAGGATCAAGATCAATGAGCCGGGAGATACGATGTTCCTGCCGGGCGAGCACGTAGAGAAGTATTACTTCGAAGACGTTAACCAGAAGATAATCAACAAGGGCCAGAAACCAGCGGTCGCGGAGCAGATGCTCCTCGGGATAACTAAGGCTTCGCTCAGTACGGACAGTTTTATTTCTGCCGCATCGTTCCAGGACACGACGAAGGTACTCACGGAGGCAGCCATCATGGGGAAGGTCGATAACCTGAAAGGCCTGAAGGAGAACATCATCTTGGGGAGGCTTATACCTGGAGGAACGGGCCATGAAGACTACGGTGATGTGAAGCTCGGGATCGAGCCCTTCTATGAAGAGGAGAATGTTGAGGTGAAGGTGGAAGCGAAGGGAACGACGTTCCCGTAGTTAAAAACTTGTTGACAGAGGAGGACGTTTATGTTTAAAAGAAAAATTTCTTTTTGGGAGTAAGAAGTGACAACGATCAATCAGCTTATTAAAAGGGCACGGAAGAGAATGAAGACAAAGAGCAAGGCTGCTGCGCTGCAGAGGAACCCTCAGAGGAGAGGAGTGTGCATACGGGTATATACGACGACACCGAAGAAGCCGAACTCTGCTCTGCGGAAGGTGGCGCGAGTACGTCTGACGAACGGGATGGAAGTGACTGCCTATATCCCGGGGATCGGCCACGAATTGCAGGAGCACGCCGTCGTGCTCGTCAGGGGCGGCAGGGTCAGGGATTTGCCGGGGGTACGATACCATATCATACGGGGATCTCTGGACACCACCGGGGTAAAAGAGAGGAAAAAGGGCCGTTCCAAGTACGGCGTCAAGAGACAGAAAGCGTGAGTCAGGCAGAGAGGTATTAAATGTCGAGGAAGAAAAAGGTCATACACAATTATGTTCTGCCGGACGTCAAGTTTGGTGACCCGCTGATCATGAAATTTATCAATTACATCATGAAGCAGGGTAAAAAGACGACCTCGGAGAAAATCCTGTATACGGTACTGGATGAGTTGAAATCCAAGAAACAGGACGACCCGGTAAAGGTGTTCACCAAGGCCATAGAGAATGTGAAGCCCGTGATCGAAACGCGGTCGAGAAGGGTCGGGGGTGCGACGTACCAGGTGCCCGTCGAGGTACGTGAGAACAGACAGGTAGCTCTTGCGTTCAGGTGGATACTTCTGGCAGCGAAAGCAAGGTCCGAGAAAACGATTGTCAACAAGCTTGCCGGCGAGATACTCGATGCGTACGAGAACAAGGGAAATGCAATAAAGAAGAAAGAAGATACCCACAAGATGGCTGATGCTAACAGGGCCTTTGCACATTACCGGTGGTAAGGCGAACTCGTTCAGGCGGAGATAAGGATCTATTCTTTGAATTTTTAATATGGATAAGAAGCTTATAAGAAATATCGGTATCATGGCACACATTGATGCCGGGAAAACGACCACGACAGAGCGAATCCTCTACTATACGGGGATCAACTATAAGATCGGTGAGATCGACGAGGGCACGGCGACCATGGACTGGATGGAGCAGGAAAAGGAGCGGGGGATAACCATCACGTCGGCCTCCACAACGGCGGTGTGGAAGAACTATCAGATAAATATAATCGATACGCCGGGCCATGTGGACTTTACCGTAGAGGTCGAACGGTCACTCAGGATTCTCGATGGGGCTATAGCCATATTTGATGCGGTGAACGGCGTGGAGCCGCAGTCTGAGACCGTGTGGAGACAAGCAAACAAGTACAGTGTGCCGAGGATCGCCTTTGTCAATAAAATGGATCGCCCCGGTGCTGACTTTACCATGTCGGTCGATATGATAAGAAAGAGGCTGAATGCCAATCCCATACCCGTGCAGATACCCCTCGGCAGGGACATCGGGTTCAAGGGCGTGATAGATCTCATCAGCATGAAGGCCATCGTATACGACGAGGACACCCTGGGGGCCAAGTACAGGGAACTCGAGGTGCCGGGAGAGTACAAACAAGATGCGGAATTGAAGCGGGTACACATGGTTGAAGCGATAGCCGAGCTTGACGAGAGACTGACGGAAAAGTATCTGTCCGAGGAGCCCATAACGGAAGACGAACTCAAACAGGCACTGCGGAAGGGGACCATAGACTTCAAGGCGGTACCGGTGCTCTGTGGTTCCTCTTTTAAGAACAAGGGCGTTCAACCTCTTCTTGACGCGATCATCGACTATCTGCCATCGCCCATCGATCTGCCGCCGGTGAAGGGGAAAGATCAGGCGGGCAAGGAGATAACGAAGGAGGCTTCCGACGGCGCGTCGTTCTCGGCCATCGCCTTTAAGATAATGAATGATCCTTTCACGGGACAACTGACGTACATCCGTGTGTACTCCGGCGTACTGACCGCAGGCAGCTATGTCTACAACTCTTCGAAGGATAAGACGGAAAGGATTGGCAGGATCGTGAGGATGCATGCAAACTCCCGGCAGGACGTCAAGGCCGTCAATGCGGGGGACATAGCAGCAGTAATAGGCCTGAAGTACACGACGACCGGAGATACCCTCTGTACGAAGGAAGGTCCCATCGTACTCGAGTCGATGGAGTTTCCGGAGCCCGTCCTCTCGATCGCGATAGAGCCCAAGACAAAGGCAGATCAGGATAAGCTGTCCGGCTCTCTCTATAAAATGACCATGGAGGATCCCTCGTTTAAGCTGAAGGTCGATCAGGAGACCGGGCAGACCATTATATCCGGGATGGGGGAGCTCCACCTCGAGATAATTATCGATAGACTGAAGCGAGAGTACGGCGTTGAGGCGAATGTGGGCAAGCCCATGGTTGCTTACAAGGAGACCATCACAAAGGAGTCACGCGCAGAAGGAAAATACATAAAACAGACCGGTGGCAGGGGACAGTACGGACACGTCCTCTTGAGAGTGAAACCGCTATCGCTTGACAACGGTATAAAATTTATCAACAAAATAGTGGGTGGCGTGATACCGAGGGAATATATACCCGCGGTCGAGAAAGGTGTCAAAGAAGCATCCGAGAGGGGAGTCCTCGGCGGTTACCCGGTAATCGGCGTTGAAATCGAACTCTATGATGGTTCGTACCACGAAGTAGATTCATCGGAGATGGCGTTCAAGATCGCTGCATCGATGGCGTTCCAGGACGCCGTGCATGGCGCGCATCCGGTACTGCTCGAGCCGATCATGAAGGTCGAAGTGACGGTGTCGGAAGAATTTATGGGTGAGGTCATAGGCGACCTGAGTTCGAGACGAGGAAAGATAATGGGAATGGAGATGCGTGTCAATATGCACATTATAAAGGCGGAGGTCCCGCTCGCTGAGATGTTCGGGTATGCGACGGACCTGAGGTCCAATACCCAGGGGAGGGGGACATTTACGATGGAGTTCTCCCACTATGAACCTGTCCCGTCGACTATCGCCTCGGGTATTCTGGAAAAATTGCAGGGAGTATGATGCAGGGAAGGAGGTAAGAAATAGATGGGCAAGGCGAAATTTGAGCGGAAGAAGCCGCACCTGAATGTGGGGACGATAGGGCATATCGACCACGGGAAGACGACGTTGACAGCAGCGATAACGAAGGTGTTGTCGGAGAAGAAGCTGGCGAATTTCATTCCATTTGATCAGATAGACAAGGCGCCGGAGGAGCGGGAGCGCGGGATAACGATATCGATATCGCATGTAGAGTACGAGACAGCGAAGCGGCACTATGCGCATGTAGACTGTCCGGGGCATGCGGACTACATCAAGAACATGATAACCGGGGCGGCGCAGATGGACGGGGCGATTCTTGTGGTAAGTGCAGCGGACGGACCGATGCCTCAGACGAGGGAGCACATATTGTTGGCGCGGCAGGTAGGCGTTCCGTACATTGTGGTATACATCAACAAGGCTGACATGGTGGACGACAAGGAGCTGTTGGACCTTGTGGAGCTCGAGGTAAGAGAGCTTCTGACGCAGTACAAGTTTCCTGGGGATAAGGTGCCCGTCGTGATCGGGAGTGCGCTCAAGGCATTGGAAGGAGACAAGGGAGAGATGGGGGAAGGGTCGATCATGAAGCTGATGGAGGCGATCGACAGCTACATACCAGAGCCGCAGCGGGAGATCGAGAAGCCGTTTTTGATGCCCGTGGAGGATGTATTCAGCATCAGCGGGCGAGGGACGGTGGTGACAGGGAGAGTGGAGCGAGGGAAGGTAACGGTAGGGGAAGAGATAGAGATAGTGGGGATAAAGCCGACAGGGAAGACGGTGGTGACCGGGGTAGAGATGTTCCGGAAGGTACTGGACGAGGGGCGAGCTGGAGACAACATCGGGGTATTATTGAGGGGGACGAAGAAGGAAGAGGTAGAACGAGGGCAGGTAGTGGCGAAGCCAGGGAGCATCACACCGCACACGAAGTTCAAGGGAGAGCTGTATGTATTGACGAAGGAAGAAGGGGGGAGGCACACGCCGTTTTTCACGGGGTACCGGCCGCAGTTCTACTTCAGGACGACGGATGTGACTGGGGTGGTGAAGCTGCCGCAGGGCGTGGAGATGGTGATGCCGGGAGACAACATCACGCTGGAAGGGGATCTGATCGTGCCGATAGCGATGGAGAAGGGGCTGCGGTTTGCGATCCGGGAAGGCGGAAAGACGGTGGGCGCAGGCGTCGTCACGGAGATCGTAGAGTAAAACGTTATGGTCGACACACAGAACCTTAGAATAAAATTAAAGGCTTACGATCACAGGCTCCTCGATCAGTCTGTCAGGGAGATCGTCGATACCGCAAAAAGGACCGGCGCGGTCATCAAGGGGCCGGTGCCATTACCAACCATGATCCAGCGCTATACGGTCCTTCGATCGCCACACGTGGATAAAAAGTCTCGGGAGCAGTTTGAGATAAGGACCAGCATGCGCATGGTAGACATTCTCGATCCCACTCAGCAAACGGTGGATGCACTCATGAAGATCGATCTCGCCGCTGGCGTGGACGTCGAGATAAAGAGTTTCGGAGGTAGATAGGGGCAATGTTTGGCAATATCATGGGAAAGAAAATAGGGTGTACGCGCCTCTATAACGAGGAGGGCGAAGCCGTGCCCGTCACCGTTATAGAAGCGGGGCCGTGCAAGGTCGTCGGCGTCAGAATCGCGGAAAAGAACGGATACAATGCCGTCCAGCTCGGCTATTGCTCGAGGACAGAACAAGAATTGAGCAAGCCGGTGAGTGGATTCTATAAGAAGCTCGGCTCGGATTTATACAAATATCTCAGAGAGTTCAGGGTCGGTGACCTGAAGGACGTCAAGGTAAACGATATCGTTACGGTAGAGGCATTTAAAGTGGGAGAAAAGGTCGATGTTACCGGTACCAGCAAGGGCAAAGGTTTCCAGGGCGTCGTAAAGAGGCACGGGTTCAAGGGAGGGCCAGAGAGTCACGGCTCCATGTTTCACAGGGCGCCGGGCTCGATCGGATCGAACACCTTCCCGGGCAGGGTGATAAAGAACAAGAAATTGGCTGGTCGCATGGGCAACAGGAGGGTCACGGTCAAGCATCTCGAGGTAGTAAAGCTTGTGCCGGAGAAGAACATCATCTGTGTCCGAGGTGCTGTCCCGGGGAGTGTAAATTCCGTTGTGGACATAAAGAAGGTTTCTGCGTAGGTGGGGTATGGCTGTTGTTGATGTTATAGATCAGAACGGGAATAAACTGAAGGAGCTCACGCTGAAGGACGAGGTCTTCAATGCCGACGTGCATGAGCCCGCGCTTTATCTTGCGATAAAGCAGTACATGCATAATCAGAGGCAGTGGAACCGATCGACGAAGACCAAGGGCGAGATAAGCGGAGGCGGCAAGAAGCCATGGAAGCAGAAAGGAACTGGAAGGGCGCGGGCCGGGAGTATAAGGTCGCCCCTGTGGAGGGGGGGAGGAACGACCTTCGGTCCACAGCCGGGAGAGAGAATGCTGAAGGTTAATAAGAAGATTATAAAACTTGCAGGGCGCTCGGCATTGAGTTCCAAATATAAAGATAAACTCCTTATCGTGGTTGATTCCTTTAAGGTCGATCAGATAAAGACAAAGGCGGTGTACGGCATATTGAAAAAACTTGCCATAAGCAACGCCCTTATCGTTCTCGATGGAGGGAACAGGGACTTTCAGCTCTCTGCGAGGAACTTAAAGAAGATAAAGGTCATACGGGACACGACGTTCAATGTGTTCGATACGATGAAATACAATCAGCTCGTATTGACAGAGAAGACAGCCCTTGTGCTGCAGGAGGCCCTCGATAAATGAAGTCAGTATATGATGTAATCCTGTCTCCTATCATTACGGAGAAGAACACTGCTGCAAAGGAACGTCTCAACGAGATCGCCTGCACCGTGAGCAAGACTGCGAACAAGAAGGAGATCAAGGATGCCGTGGAAAAGATATTCAAGGTCAAGGTGATGAATGTGAGGACCATGAATATGCCAGGGAAGGTAAAGGCCGTACGAAGTGTGCACCGCGGTCTGAGGAGCGGCTACAAGAAGGCCATCGTGAGACTGAAACCTGGGGACAAGATAGAGTTTTTTGAAGGAGTATAGAGTTCGATGGGCATAAAATATTATAAACCTACCTCGTCCGGAAGACGGTTTGTCCAGGGACTCACGTTTGAGGAACTGACGGCCGCAAAACCGGAGAAGTCCCTTCTTACGCCCCTCAGGAAGCACGGCGGACGAAACAATATGGGGAGGATTACGACAAGGTTCAGGGGCGGCGGCCACAAGCAGATGTACAGGGTCATAGACTTCAAGAGAGACAAGCACGATATACCGGGGACCGTCGTGTCCATAGAGTATGATCCCAACCGCACGGCGTTCATAGCACTCCTGAAATACGCCGATGGCGAGAAGCGGTATATCCTTGCGCCAAACGATTTGAGGGTGAACGACAGGGTCGTGTCGAGCAGGACATCGGAGCTCGACATCCTGAAGGGATACGCCATGCCGCTCAAGTTTATCCCGGCAGGTACCATGATACACAACATCGAACTGAAGCCGGGTCAGGGTGGCAAGATTGTCAGAAGTGCCGGCGCAGTCTCACAACTCATGGCAAAAGAGGGCGACTATGGCCATGTGAAGCTGCCGTCCGGGGAGATCAGGCTGATACGGCTTGACTGTATGGCAACTATCGGGCAGCTCAGCAACATCGACAATATAAACATATCCATAGGTAAGGCTGGCCGAATGAGGTGGATGGGACTTAAACCCCATAACAGGGGGGTGTCGATGAACCCGGTCGACCATCCTCACGGAGGTGGAGAGGGTAAAGCGGGCCAGGGCAATCCCCATCCTGTCTCTCCGACCGGCGTTCCGGCAAAAGGTTTCAAGACGAGGAAGCCCAAATACTCGGATAAATTTATCATCAAGGACAGGCGACAGAAGTGATGACGAGGACCGATAAGGGAGTAATATGTCAAGATCATTAAAAAAGGGACCGTTTATTGAAGAATCGTTGTTGAGCAAGATACGACAGATGTCGGAAAAGAAGGAGAAGCGGCTTATCAAGACGTGGTCGAGGCGGTCCGTCATATCTCCTGAAATGGTAAGCCTGACGATAGCGGTACACAACGGAAGGAAGTTTATTCCCGTTTATATTACAGAGAACATGGTCGGGCATAAACTTGGCGAGTTCGCCCCGACGAGGACGTTCATCATGCATTCCGGCGACAGAAAGGTCGGTAAAGGCGAGACGACAGAAGATAAGGCATAGCACGAGGATAACGTATGGAAATACAGGTATCTACAAAGTACGTCAGAATAGCCCCGCGGAAGGCCCAGATCGTAGCGGCGCTGGTAAGGGGCCAGGACGTGAATGCGGCCCTGGCACTCCTGAAGTTTATCAACAAGTCGGCATCGCTCTCGATAGGGAAGCTTATAAAGTCGGCTGTTGCAAACGCGGAGTCGAGGGGGACGATCGACATCGATAACCTTTATGTGAAGTTCATTAATGTTACGGCCGGACCTACCATGAAGCGCTTTCGGGCGGCGCCGATGGGCAGGCCTTCAAAGATAAGAAAACGTATGTGTCATATAAGTCTCGTGCTTGATGAAAAATAAAGGAGAGCAGTTTTGGGACAAAAAACAAATCCGGTAGGATTTAGAATAGGTATAATAAAAAACTGGAACTCAAGGTGGTTTGCGGAGAAGGACTATGCGACGGCTATCCACGAGGATTACCGTATACGGAACTTTCTCAAGAAGAAACTGTACCACGCTGCGGTAGCGAACATCATCATCGAGCGAGCGGTAAATAAGATCAAGATCAACATCCACACTGCGAGGGTTGGACTGATAATAGGGAAGAAAGGCGCCGAGATAGAGGCCCTGAAGGCGGAGCTGTCGAAGATGCTGGCGGGAAGAGAAGTTGCGGTTAACCTCTTTGAAATACGCAAGCCGGAACTCGACGCCCAGCTCGTTGCGGAGAACATAGCATTACAGCTCATCAGAAGGATATCCTACAGACGCGCCATGAAGAAGGCCATCAGCTCGGCTCAGAAGTTCGGTGCAAAGGGGATAAAGGTAATGATAGCCGGCAGGCTCGCCGGCGCCGAGATTGCAAGGACGGAATGGTACCGGGAGGGCAGAGTGCCCCTGCAGACCTTGAGAGCCGATATAGATTACGGACTCGCAGAGGCTTTTACCACGTACGGGGTCATCGGCATTAAGGTGTGGATATTCAAGGGCGATGTCCTCGAGAAGAAAGAGGAGCAGGATGTACAGAGCGAGGCCGCGGTTTAGAGATAGCGAAGGGTGGACGATATGTTGATGCCGAGCAAAGTCAAATACAGGAAACAACAGAGGGGAAGGATGAAGGGTCTCTCAAAAGGCGGAAGCACGCTTGCCTTCGGAGACATCGGCCTCCAGGCATTGGGCAGGGGCTATATGACTGCAAAGCAGATCGAGGCAGCGAGGATAGCTATTGCCCGGTTCATAAAGAAGACAGGTAGGGTATGGATACGGGTGTTTCCTGACAAGCCGTTCACGAAAAAACCAGCCGAGACGAGGATGGGTAAGGGTAAGGGCGACCCTGTTGAATGGATAACGATCGTGAAGCCGGGCAGGATCCTCTACGAGATGGAGGGTATGGAAAAGGAAACAGCATACAAGGCCCTGAGGAGTGCGAGCTATAAGCTGCCGTTTGCGACAAGGATAGTCGAAAGGGAGACCGTAAAATGAAACCCGCGGAGATAAGGGAGTTTTCAGCGGACGAGCTGAAAGAAAAAATTAACAATGTACGCAAAGAGCTCTTCAACCTTAAGATGAAGGTGAAGACTGCGCAGCTCCAGGATTACCGGGGGTATAGGTTTATGAAGAAGGATCTGGCAAGGTATTTGACGATACTTGCAGAGAAGGAGAAAGGCTCACATGCCGGAAAACAGTAAACATCAGTCTTTTTCCATGATAGGTATCGTGGACAGCGACAGGATGGACAAGACAAGGGTCATCATCGTCGAGAAGCGTCTGAGACATCCAAAATACGACAAGCCTGTAAAGAGGAAGGTCAGGTATAAGGCACACGACGAGAACAACAAGTCGCATAAGGGAGACACGGTAGAAATAGTGCTGTGCGGGCCCCTGAGCAGAGACAAGAGATGGAGGATTTCAAGGATTATCAGAGGGGGCGAGGATAAAGGGGTGACAGCATGATCCAGTCGAGTACCAGGCTCAATGTTGCCGACAACACGGGCGCCAAGGTGGTTGCGTGTATCAAAGTGCTCGGAGGGACACGGCGCAGGTACGCGAGTATCGGGGACATCATAGTCGTGTCTGTCAAAGAGGCGGCCCCGACGGCCAAGGTCAAGAAGGGCGAAGTCCTCAAGGCCGTCATCGTAAGGACAAAGAAGGAGATGCGACGGGTGGACGGGAGCTATATTCGTTTCGATACGAACGCGGTGGTCCTGCTCAACCCCCAGCTTGAGCCGATAGGGACCCGTATATTCGGGCCCGTTGCGAGGGAATTGAGGGCGAAGAAGTTCATGAAGATCATTTCCTTGGCTCCGGAGGTACTATGAGGGGAAAGATGTCGTTGTACATAAAGAAGGGGGACACGGTAAAGGTAACGGCTGGCAACGATCGGGGCAAAACCGGTAAGGTGATCACCGTGAATCCAGAGCTCGGTACCGTAGTAGTCGAGAAAGTGCATACCGTAAAAAAACATACGAAGCCGAACAATACGAATCCAACAGGGGGGATTGTTGAGAAGAACCTTCCGATCTCCGTCTCGAACGTTCTGTTGTTCTGCAAGAACTGCAATCGGGGAGTACGGGTCGGATTCAGGTTCCTCGATGATGGAAGCAAGGTGCGGTATTGTAAGAAATGTAACGAAGTCATTGAATGATGGTGGAGTATGGCGCGGCTAAAAGATCATTATAGAAAAAACATTACAAAGAAAATGACGGAGCAGTTCGGATATAAAAACCCGTACGAGGTCCCGTCGCTGGTAAAGGTCGTGATAAATATGGGCGTTGGTGCGGCGAAGGAAAACCCGAAGCTGATAGACACCGCTGTCAACGAGCTGGGACAGATAACCGGACAAAAGCCTGTGATAAAGAAAGCGAAGAAGTCTATATCGACGTTCAAGCTCAGGGAAGGCACGCCTATAGGTGTCATGGTCACCCTGCGGGGCGACATGATGTATGAATTCATCGACAGGCTGGTGAACATAGCATTGCCAAGAGTGAGGGACTTTAAAGGCATATCGTCAACGGGCTTCGATAAGCGAGGCAACTATACGCTTGGCCTTACGGAACAGACCGTGTTCCCTGAGATAAGCTATGATAAGATCGATAAGGTCAAGGGCATGAACATCACCTTCGTTACAACAGCGAAGACAGACAAAGAGTCGAAGGCCATGCTGGAATGGTTTGGACTGCCGTTTAACAAGTGATTGGAGGAATACGAGTGGCAAAAAAATCCTTAATTGTAAAGACCGGTAAACCAAAGAAGTTTAAGGTAAGGAAATATAACAGGTGTCCGATCTGTGGCAGGTCTCGGGGCTATATAGGCAGGTTTAATATGTGCAGGATATGTTTTAGAAAGCTGGCGCTGAAGGGAGACATCCCCGGCGTCGTAAAGGCAAGTTGGTAAAGGACTCATCGTATGAAAACTACCGATTCAATATCAGATCTGCTGGTTGCCATCAAGAACGCCCAGCTCAGGAAGAAGAAGGACCTCCTCGTGCCGTTGTCCAATATGAACAGCGATATCCTGAGGGTGTTAAAGCAGGAAGGGTTTATAGCCGCCTACGACCAGACGACGATCGATGGGAGGACAAAACTCATGATTACCCTTTTGTACCGGAAGGACGGAAAGCCGTACATACACGACATTAAGAGGGTGAGCAAGCCGAGCCTGAGGAAGTACAGCGGATACCGACGAATAACGAGGCAGAAAAGCGATTACGGCATTACGATACTGTCCACGCCGAAGGGGGTAATGTCCAACAAAGAGGCGAGGGACTCCAAGATCGGTGGCGAACTCCTGTGTGTGGTATGGTAAGGAGGAAAGATGTCTAAACTTGCAAGGAAACCAATCAAGATATCGTCCGGCATAACGGTAAAGCTGGAATCGAATGTGATCAGGATAAAGGGAGCCAGGGGCACACTTGAGAAGCACATACCGGAAGATATCGGTCTTGCTATAACCAATGACGGGATTCTCGTTTCGAGGAAGAACGATGAGAAGCCTGTGCGGATGCTCCATGGTATGTATGCATCGTTCATCAATAATATGATCAAGGGCGTGACCGAGGGATTTGAAAAAGATATGGAGCTGTTCGGCGTTGGCTATAAAGCGGAAGTGAAGAACAAGTCACTCGTCCTCAATGTTGGCTTCACCACACCGGTAGAGGTCCTGATACCAGAAGGCATAGCAGTCAAGGTAGAAGACAAGCAGACGAAGCTCATCATAACGGGCATGGACAAGGACAGCGTTGGCCTGTTTGCGGCAAAGGTAAGGGCTATTAAGCCGCCCGATTCGTACAAGGGCAAGGGCATCAGGTTCGTGAACGAGGTACTCAAGCTCAAGCCCGGCAAGTCGGCCGCGAGTGCCGGAGGCGCGGGGGCACCTGCCGGGGCGCCCAAGTAATCGCGGGAGAAAGGATGTGCCATGATAAAAGTCATCAGTAGAAATAAGAACAGGATTTTCAGAAAGCTGAGAACGAAAGAGCGGCTCCAGGGTACGGAGGCGAGGCCCAGGCTTGTCGTGTACAAGAGCCTGAAAAACTTATATGCGCAGTTGGTCGATGATGAGAAAGGTCACACCATATTTTCTCTGTCGACACTGGACAAGAAAAAATTTGGAGTCCTGAAGAGCAGAAAGAACAAGCAAGCGGCACAGAAGATGGGGCAGCTTGTGGCCAAGGAATTGATTGAAAGGGGAATAAAACAGGTCGTTTTTGACAGGAACGGCTATAAGTACCACGGTAAAATAAAGCTGTTTGCGGATACGGCGAGACAGAAGGGTCTGCTATTTTAAATGGAGGTATGAGCTTGGTGGATTCAAATTCCATTGAAGAATTCAAGGAACACATAGTAAAAATAAACAGGGTTGCCAAGGTCGTAAAAGGAGGCAAGCGCTTCAGCTTCAGCACCCTTGTGGTGGTGGGGAATCACAAAGGCCTCGTCGGGTTTGGTCTTGGTAAGGCAAACGAGGTCCCGGACTCGATACGGAAGGGTGTGGAGAAGGCCAAAAAGAATTTGATCCCGGTGCCGGTGAAGGGCGGAACGATTCCGTACCATGTGACCGGGAAATTCGGGGCCGGTCTGGTCTACCTGAAGCCCGCTCCCACGGGTGCAGGCATTATAGCAGGGGGGGCCGTCAGATCGGTCCTTGAACTCGCCGGATACAAGGATGTCGTCGCAAAGATATTCGGCTCGCACAACCCGCACAACGTGTTGAAAGCGACTATGAACGCGCTCACCAACCTGCCGGACTTGCATGCCATGAGTAGCCACGGAAACGGGGAGACCGCAGATAACGATGACCGTGAGGCGTCTGAACAGTAGAGAGGATGTGACGAATGAATTTATCCACGTTAAAAAGACCTGAAGGCATGATCACCGAGAGAAAGAGGATTGGCAGGGGAAGCGGCTCTGGTTTCGGTAAGACAGCCGGGAAGGGACACAAAGGACACAACGCGAGGTCCGGCGGAGGCGTGTCCCCGGACTTTGAAGGCGGTCAGATGCCTTTGACGCGACGTGTGCCCAAGTATGGATTCGTCAATACGAGGCATGTCGGGTTTCAGGTCGTTCACGTAAAAGCGCTCGAGGCGTTCTCCGAGAACGAGGAGATTACCATAGAAAAAATGGTAAAAAAGGGTCTGATCAAAGGGAAAAGGCCAGTCGTTGTCCTCGGTGATGGTGAAATACACAAGAAGGTGACGGTGCACGCAAACCGTTTCTCCGGAGTGGCCAGAAACAAGATTGAATCCGCGGGCGGTAAAGTCGAGGTAGTTCCAGTTGCTTGATAACGTCGTAAATATACCGAAGATACCGGAACTCAGAAAAAGACTGTTGATCACGATTCTCCTGCTCACGGTGTACAGACTGGGTGTCTCCATACCTACGCCCGGTGTCAATGCGCATGCCCTCACCGCCTTCTTTACCGAGCATACGGGTACGCTGTTTGGCATGTTCAACCTTTTTACCGGAGGGGCATTTGAACATTTTTCAATTGTCACCCTGGGCATAATGCCGTACATTTCCGCCGCAATCATCATAGATCTGCTGACGGCCGTGTTCCCGTACCTTGACAAGCTGAAAAAGGAAGGAGAGCTCGGGAGGAAGAAGATCACGCAGTATACACGGTACGGGGCTGTCCTGATAAGTTTGGTGCAGGGTTTCGTGATAAGCTACGGCCTCGAGAGTATGCATGCACCCGGCGGCGCTTCGATCGTCATCAACCCGGGTTTTTCGTTCAGGATACTCAGCACGGTAACGCTGACCACGGGAACCATATTGCTCATGTGGCTCGGAGAGGAAATAACGGAGCGGGGCATCGGTAACGGTATATCGCTCATCATCTATGCCGGTATTGTGGCAAGGATGCCGGCGGCGATATTCAACACATTCAGGCTCGTAAAGAGCGGCGAGATGAATTTCCTTGTGCTGCTGTTCCTCACCGTGCTCATGATCCTAGTGGTGGCATTCATCATTTTCGTGGAGCTGGGACAGAGAAAAGTTCCGGTACAGTACGCCCAGCGTATCGTTGGCAGAAGGATGTACGGCGGACAGGAGACGTTCCTGCCGCTGAAGGTGAACACATCGGGTGTCATACCCCCCATATTCGCCTCATCGCTCCTCATGGTGCCGGCCACCATTACGAGCATGTCGAATATACCGTGGCTTTCCTATATACGCGGCTATCTCATGCCCGGCAACTTTATCTATAACGCCTTCTACGCCGTGCTCATAATATTCTTTACGTTCTTCTATACGGCAGTCACGTATAACCCCGTTGACGTGGCCGACAACCTGAAGAAGTACGGAGGATATGTCCCGGGCATAAGGCCGGGGAAGAGCACAGCGGACTACATCGACAGGATACTGACGAGGATCACCGTCGGAGGGGCGCTCTACCTAGCCGCCGTATGCGTGCTGCCAACCATACTCATCAACAGGTTCAACGTACCGTTTTATTTCGGCGGAACTTCCCTGTTGATCGTTGTCGGGGTCGCTCTCGATACGATAGCGCAGATCGAGTCCCAGCTTATCATGCGGAATTACGATGGGTTGATGAAGAACACCAAAATGAAAGGGAGAAGGTGGTAATGACCAGGGTAAGGCTATTACTTATCGGTCCCCCGGGAGTGGGCAAGGGAACCCAGGCAGGCATCATAAGCAGGAAGTTCGGGATACCACAGATAGCTACCGGGGACATGCTGAGGCAGGAAGTTAAGAATGCCTCGGATCTCGGTACAAAGGCAAAAGCGTATATGGACAGGGGCGAACTGGTGCCGGACTCGCTCGTCATCAGCATGCTCGAGCAGAGGCTACAAGGGAAAGACGCGGGTAAAGGGTTTATTCTCGATGGCTTTCCCCGGACTGTAGCACAGGCCGACGCCCTCGAAATAAAGTTCAGGGAGTTGGGCATCGATCGGTTCCTCGTGATCGAGTTCAAAGTAAACGAGGAGAGCATCATCACGCGGCTGTCCGCTCGCAGGGTTTGCAGCAAGTGCGGCAAGATCTATAATATGCTTACGGAACCTCCTTTAAAAGACGGTCTCTGCAATGAGTGCGGCAGCAGTCTTTATCAGAGAGACGATGACAAAGAGACGACCATACGGGAAAGGTTCAAGGTGTACAACAGTAAGACTGCTCCACTGACGGAATACTATGCAAACAAAGGGTTGCTGAAGACCGTCCGTGCCGACGGCAGTATAGAGAGTATCAACAGCGACGTGACTGCCATTATCGAAAAGGCATTTCATGGTTAGTGTGAAGACAGAGGACGAGATAAAAAAAATATCCAGGGCATCGGAGATCGTTGCGCATATACTCGATGAGCTTACGGCAACGATACGGCCGGGCCTGAATACCGGAGAGATCGATACCATGGCGGAAGAAAAATTGAGAAAGTACCATGCCACCTCTGCGTTCAAGGGGTACCGGGGCTATCCGGCGAGCATTTGCGTATCGATCAATGACGAGATAGTCCACGGCATACCTTCTCCGCAGCGGGTTATACGGGAGGGTGACATCGTAAGCCTCGATTTCGGCGTCAAACTCAATGGATTCTTCGGCGATGCAGCCGTGACCGTGCCTGTTTCCCCTGTGAGCGAACTTGCCGTGAAACTCATGGCGGTCACGGAGGAAGCACTGTATCGGGGCATTCGGGAAGCAAAGGTGGGCAACAGGCTCTATGACATATCGAGTGCAATACAGAGTCATGCAGAAGGCAGCGGTTTCTCCGTGGTCAGGGACTTCGTGGGGCATGGTATAGGACGGGCCCTGCACGAGGACCCCCAGATACCGAACTTCGGACAGCGCGGGAAAGGGATAAAACTGGAGCGGGGAATGGTGTTCGCACTGGAGCCGATGGTAAACGTCGGGGACTACAGGGTCAGGCTGGATCCGGACGGGTGGACAGCCAGGACATATGATGGTGCGTTGTCGGCCCATTTCGAGCATACCGTTATGGTCGATTACGAACACGGCGTCGTGCTGTCAGGGGTGAACTGATATGCCCAAGGAAGATGCTATCCTCGTGGAGGGAACGGTCCTCGAGACACTCCCGAATGCGATGTTCAGGGTCGAGTTGTCCAACGGGCATAAGATACTTGCGCATATTTCCGGCAAGATGCGTATGCATTACATAAAGATTTTGGCAGGGGACAAGGTAACCGTCGAGCTGTCTCCGTACGATCTCACGAAGGGAAGGATCGTGTATCGAAGCTGACGAAACTCTTTTGGAGGAGATATGAAGGTTCACGCGTCTGTAAAAAAAAGATGTATAAAATGTAAAATAATAAGGAGAAAGGGCGTGGTAAGGGTCATATGCGATAACCCGAAGCACAAACAGAGGCAGGGATAGGAGGTATCTATGGCACGAATAGCGGGATTGGACCTACCGAAAAACAAGAACATATGGATCGCCCTTACCTATATTTACGGCATAGGGAGGGCCCTGTCGACCGAGATTCTCAAAGAGGCCGGCATAGGGTACAACAAGAAGGTAGGAGAATTGACGGAAGATGAACTGGCCATCATACGGAGGATCATCGAGAACAAATATAAGGTGGGCGGGGATTTAAAGAAAGAAGAGAAAACGAACATAAAGCGGTTCATGGATACAAACAGCTACCGGGGCCTGCGCCACAAGAAAGGGCTTCCCACGAGGGGACAGAGGACGCACACCAATGCCAGAACGCGCAAAGGTCCGAGGAGACAGACGGTGGGCGGTCTGAAAAAGAAGGAATTGAAGAAATAGGAGGTACGTTTTGGCAGCACCAAGAAAAACCAAAAAGAAGGTAAAGAGAGTCGTAGCTTCCGGGATTGTGCATATCCAGTCGACCTTCAACAACACGATCGTGACGATCACGGACGATGATGGCAATGTGGTAATATGGTCGAGCGCGGGCATCAAGGGATTCAAGGGCTCCAAGAAGGGTACGCCGTTTGCAGCCCAACTGGCTGCCGAAGATGCGGCAAGAAAGGCGATGGACCTCGGTATGAAGAGTATCGTTATATATGTAAAGGGCCCCGGGGCCGGGAGGGAGTCCGCCATCAGGGCGATCCAGGGCACAGGCATAAAAATACTCGCTATCAAAGATGTAACACCGATACCGCACAATGGGTGCAGACCGCCCAAGAAGAGAAGGGTTTAGGTAAAGGAGGAGAATGTGTCACGATATACCGAAGCATCATGCAAGCTTTGCAGAAGAGAGGGGATCAAACTCTTTCTGAAAGGCAACAGATGTTATGCCGAAAAGTGTGCCATAGAGCGGAGGAATTACCCGCCGGGGTCGCACGGTCATAACAAGAACAAATTGACCGAGTACGGCGTCCAGCTCCGTGAAAAACAGAAGCTGAGACGCATGTACGGCTTAACGGAGAGGCAGTTCGAGAGGATATTCATAAACGCGACGATCCACAAAGGCAAGACAGGCGATGCGCTTCTCTCGATGCTCGAGAGGAGACTGGACAACGTGATCTACAGCCTCGGGTTTGCCTCATCGCGGAGCGGTGCGAGGCAGCTCGTCAATCACGGCCGTGTGCTGGTTGACGGGAAGAAGGTCGATGTAGCTTCGTTTCTTGTAAAGGCTGGCAATGTTATCGAGCTGAAAGAGCGGACCAAGGCGAATCCCCATGTTCAGTCGTCCCTGAGCAGCCGCTCGAAAGTCGGTATACCAAGATGGCTCGAGCTTGAGCCTGCCGCCATGAAGGCGACGGTAAAGGCGTTGCCGGAGAAGACCGACATCAGCCTGCCAGTCCAAGAGCAGCTCGTCGTTGAATTGTATTCTAAGTGACCGTTTTAAAAATCTGGAGGGATAAATGATTCATAGAAATCTGCAGCCCATAGTGAAACCCAAAAGAGTGTTGATCGACAGCAACAGTCTTACGGAGACCTATGGTAAGTTTACGATCGAGCCGCTCGAGAGGGGCTACGGTACTACCGTCGGGAACGCCCTAAGGAGAACCCTCCTCTCTTCCATCGAGGGAGCGGCGATCACTTCTGTGAAGATAGAAGGCGTAACGAACGAATTCTCCACGATACCGGGAGTCGATGAAGATGTAATGGAGATCATTCTCAATCTTAAGACCATCAGGTTCAGGCTTCTCGATGTCGGGGAGCGGGAGATAAAGATCCGAGCAAAGGGAGAGATGATAATTACCGGCAAAGATATCCTCGTTGACGATAAGGTCACCGTGCTTACGCCGGACATCACGATCGCGACCCTGCACAAAGACTCGGTGCTGAATGCGGACATGATCGTAAAGGTAGGACGGGGCTACATTCCATCGGAAGAGAACAAAGACGACACCATGCCGATCGGCGTTATTCCCATAGACTCCATATTCTCCCCGATCAAGCGGGTAAACTTTCAGGTAAGGAACTCGCGCGTGGGAAGGATTATCGACTACGACAAGCTCATCATCGAGGTGTGGACGGACGGGAGCATAGAGCCGAGGAAGGCGCTGATAACCTCCGCTGGTATTCTGTCAGAGCAGTTGTCGCTCTTCTCGGAGGAGATCATCGACCACAATAACCTCGAAGTCATTCACAGCGACAGTAGCCATGAAGACACCAAGCTTACTGAGCTGCTGAACAAGAACATCGACGAACTCGAGTTCTCCGTGAGGGCGACAAACTGTCTCAAGAACGCAAACATCAAGACGATAGGGGAGCTGGTGCTGAAGACCGAGCAGGAAATACTCCAGATGAAGAATTTTGGCAGGAAGTCGCTCAGTGAGATAAAGGACGTTCTTTCCGGCATGGGACTGAAGCTCGGCATGAAGCCCATGGGCGCGGAAGTCGCCGAAGAAAAAGAGGAAAAGGAGTAGGTAAGATCATGCGACACAATGTGGGGGGCAGAAAATTCAGGCGGACGACGCCTCACCGGAAGGCATTGTTGAAGAACCTTGCGATAGCGCTCATTACCCATGAGCGTATTGAGACCACGGTTGCGAAGGCGAAAGAGCTGAGGAGGATCGTCGAAAGGATGATTACCCTCGGGAAGAGGGGCGACCTCGCTGCCCGCAGGCGTGCGTTCTCGATACTGAGGCACGAGCCTTCGGTCGCGAAGCTGTTCACCACGTTTGCGGACAGGTATAAGGCCCGGAACGGCGGCTACACCAGGATTATAAAGTTCAGGAAGAGGAAGGGTGACGGAGCAGACCTCTCTTTCATCGAGCTCGTGGACAGGGCCATAAAGGAAAAGAAGAAAAAGAAGACGGAAGCGAAGGAAGAGAAAAAGGATTAGCCGTATTCCCTGAAAAAGCATACAGGGATCCATTCCTTCGGATTTACAGGACGGGACGGGGTATGGTATACATGTCCCATGATGCCTTTGATGGATCACATTTACAACCTCTCCGTGAAGATAGGGGGGCGGGGCACAGCGACCGAGGGAGAGTATAAAGCAAGGGACTACATACAGGAGTCCTTCGACAGACTCGGTATCAAGAACACGACAGAGCCATTCAAGACGATCACATCGTTCTCTTACCCGTACATCCTGATCTATCTCGTCAGCATTATCGGGGCAGCCTTCCTGCTGTTCCATCGTCCGGTCGTCTCCATTATACTCACCGGTTCCGGGGCTGTTACGTTTTTCCTCGAGAACTCGTCGTTCGAGATCGCCTCGCTGATGCTTCCGAAGGGGACATCGTACAACGTTATCGGCCATATTCCTGCCTCCGGTAAGGCTGTCCGCAGGGTCATCGTGACCGCACATTACGACTCGTCCCGCTCCAGCATCATGTTCTCCCCTCGTTTTGTAAAGGGCTTCAGGAACACCTTTATAGGGGTCGTCATATCGATGTTCCTGATGTTCATCCTTACGGCCCTCTATTGGATAACCCACGTCGTATGGCTGAAGGTACTCGTGGGCGTGCTCACGCTTGATCCCCTCGTGACCGTGGTCCTGCTGATTCACCGCGAGATCCGGGGGCAGTATACCCATGGGGCCAACGACAACGCGTCCGGGGTGGCGGTGCTGCTCGGTATAGCGGAGCGGTTTTCAGCCAGCCCTCTCGCGAACACCGATATATTCCTCGTCGCGACCGGGGCCGAGGAAGTCGGCATGGCCGGTATGGTCTCCTTCGTAAGGGAGCATAAGGACCTCGTCAGAGATGCCTATATAATCAACATAGACAACTGTGGTGCCGGGAAGGTCTCCTACATCATCGAAGAGGGGATGATCAAACAGTATGCAGCTGACCACACCATGGTTGCCATCGCTGACAAGGTTGCAAAGGGGAGCTCGATGAACGTTACACCACGGATATATACGATGATGTCCACGGACGCTCTTGTACCGCTGTCGAGAGGATACAGGGCGATGAGCATTATGGCATTCGACGACGAGGGCATGTTGCCGAACTGGCACTGGGAGACGGACGTGTTCGAGAACGTTCGCCCGGTACCGGTCAACCTTGCCTACGAGTTTGCAACGAAGATGATAGCGAGCATCGACTGATTCATGTTCGGCAGCAGCAAAGATTCATTGGTAAACCGAAACCATCAGGAATCCGATAAGGGACATTGGACCCATCCCATTACCGTCGTCGGATTGATGCTTTCCGGAGCTGCCTTTTTCTCCTACTGGTATGTTGTGGCGAAGTACGCGGTGAACATGCCGTTTTGGGACGACTACGATGCCCTTTATTTCCTGAACCGATTTTTGTCGGGCAAGGGCTTCTTGTATAAAATGCACCTGCTCTTCTCCCAGGACAACGAGCACCGGATCGTTTTTACGAGGATCGTAGAATTGTTGGATTACTATGCTTTTGGCAAGATCAACTTTATCCATGTCATACTGGTCGGGGACATAGGCCTTCTCTTGATTGTCCTGCTTTTGTGTCTCTATCTAGTGAAGAGCCGTGTACGACCCCTTAATCTGGCAGTGGTAGCGGTGACGATGTTTTCCTTTTCTCAACATGATAGTATGATATGGGCGGCGGCGTCGCTCCAGCAGTACTATGAGCTTTTCTTTGCCCTGGCCGCTCTTTTCTTCTTTACGAGGTCGTCCAACACGGGGGATTTCGTTGCAGGCTTATGCCTTGCGACGTTTGCTTCTTTCACGCAGGCGAGCGGCCTGATCGTATTTCCTCTTATGCTTCTGTACTTTGCCATTTCCGGAGACCTTAAAAGGGTATCGATCATTGCGCTCTATGGTACAGGCATTTTCTATGTTTATTTTGTGCTCCTGCACTACAACATGACATCGTGGGGCACTGCGTCGAAGATGTATGCACTCCGGCACCCGTTGACTTATATAAAGTTCGTGTTGATATTCATGGGCAATCTGATGCCTGGTGTTCATTCGTACTTTTTATATCTGCCATTCTTTACCGGTGTCATCTTTCTGATCTTTGCAATCTACATGGGCACTCAATATGTAGCGGACAAACGAGAACCGTTTCTGTTCTTCTCGATGTTGTTCGTGCTTGCTACAGCCGCGGCAGCAGGCCTGAGCAGGATAAGCTGGGGTATTGAGGAAGCGACTGCATCCCGATACAGTATATATTCGCTTCTGCTTTTGGCAATCGTCTTTAGCTATTATGCGATAGGGTATCAAGGAAATAGACCGGCTCTTTTACGTTTACATATCTTTGGCTTGATATTCCCGACCATTATATTCTGCGTATGGTTGAACACGGGCATAACGTACATAAAATATATGAGCTTTGCTGCAAACCATTACATTGCGTACAATCCGCCGGATCCCGATCAAGGACCGAACATCTTGTCCGAATCAAGAAAACTCCATATATTTGTTCCGGACCATATGCTTATATCCGCTACACATAATGGCATGCTGCCGAACGCGCCCTTGCCCAACTCCATCGCTCAAATAGCTTTATTGCCGAGAAATGATTACCACACGGACTTCAGTGTTGATTCGATAAATAACTATGACGCGCCGTTCGGGCACCAAGACGAAGCAATCGTCC
Organism: bacterium; assembly: GCA_021787665.1. GTDB lineage: Bacteria > JAMCPX01 > JAMCPX01 > JAMCPX01 > JAMCPX01 > JAMCVD01. The sequence goes on along the minus strand of JAJYLN010000004.1, from coordinate 47,313 downwards.
TGCAATCCAACACCATAACGATAACAGGTTGGGCAATAGACGAAAAAGAGCGTGCGCTGGCATCTGCCGTCTTTGCGGACATCGACGGACAGTTATTCCCGCTGACCTATGGCATCGAAAGACCCGGGGTCGCTTCTGCATTCAAAAACTCAGGCTATGAATATGCTGGATTTTATGGCCGTATAGTCGCCCGGAATCTACGGCCGGGAACAAACACCCTGAGCCTCAGGATAATCGATACGAAGGAAACCGGGTATTATCAAACCAGGCCCCTAAGACTTTTGCTTCGGTAAAACGTGCAGGCACATGACCATGAGCAATACAAGAACCAAGACCATCATTGCATCATCCCTATTGATACTGTGTATCATTATATTTTTTCACAAGGTCGTATTCTCAGGAAGGGCACTTTCCGGCACGGATATCCTTTTTGTTAACCCCCCCTTCAGTAATGCCGCTCCACCGGGATTTAACCAACCGTCGAATTGGGCATTATGGGACCAGGCCAACCAGTTTTATCCATTTCTTCACTTTGCACGAGAGAACATAAGACGCGGGCACCTGCCGTTATGGGACCCGTATATCAGAATGGGTGTACCCTTCCTTGCCGACGCGCAATCGGCAGAGATCTATCCCATTAATACGGTATTTTATATTTTTCCATTCAAAGACGCCTTTGCTATAGATGCATTCATTAAGCTCTTTCTTGCAGGCCTTGGCATGTATCTTTTTATCAGTGCCCTCGGTATAGCATTTGCCGGGAGTATGTTCTCGGCTATTACCTTCATGTTTTGTGCCTTCAATGTCGTATGGCTCGCCTGGCCCCAGACAAATGTATCCGTGTTTTTGCCCTGGCTTTTTTTCTTTCTGTATAAATATATTCAAACAGACAGATTAAAGTATATCGGATGGCTTGCACTTATAACAGGTATCCAGTTTCTCGGAGGCCATCCCGAGACATCGGCACACGTCCTGCTTAGTGTTGCTATGTATGCGCTGTTCCTGCTGTTCTTCCGCTATAGAGATGCGCAAGCGCGCAAGAAAGTAAAAGTAGAAGCCGGATACGTTCTTGCCGCCGTTCTGCTTGGGTTTTTGATTGCGTCTCCCCTGCTACTGCCATTTCTCTCAGAATTACTGAAAAGTGCCACCTGGACCTTCAGGTCGGGGACCGATCATTTCTTCCTTCCCCTGAGCGCCTTGCCCTTGTTACTGATGCCGGGTTTCTATGGCTCGCCTGTTACGCTCAATTTTTGGGGGCCTGCTTATCCTAACGAAGAAGCATTGTACGTTGGGGTTATTGCAATCATGCTTGCGCTTATAGCTATTGTTGTAAGGCGTAAGGATAGGCATGTTATTCTCTTTGCATGTATGGCAGCGTTCTTTTTACTGGTCGCCTTTGGCGTGCCTCCATTCTACCAGATAGTAACAATGCTCCCCGGATTTTCCCACATGAAAGACCAAAGATTGATACTCCTTTATCAGTTTTGTATGGCGGCGCTTGCAGGCTTTGGCATAGATGTCATAGATACTTTCAAGAAGTATTGGCCACAGAATAGAAAGGCTGGTGCAACGGTAGAAGGAAATATCGTTGATACAAAATATTTAAGGAGAGCGGTGACTCAGTCCGGTATGTTCATTATCATAGTTGCGCTCATAAGTATAGCCGTTGCTTACTCCCAGAAAGATCTGACGGGCCACGGTCATGTACTCGCTATAGAGACAATGAAGATCCTCTGTTTTACTGCTGTAGGTTTCATTTTGACGAACCTTGCAATCAATACACGCCGCAGAAAAGGGTACCTGTTGGGTATGCTTGTCATAAGTCAGTTCTTTGCACTGTATGTAACCGGTCACAACTTTAATCCGCAAATAAGAAAAGACCTGATCTATCCCAAGGCCCCGCCGGATATAGCTTTGATGCAGAAAGATACATCGCAATTCAGGTTTGCAGCTTTTGGGTTGACCTTTCTTCCCAACACACTCATGGTTTACCATGTGAGTGACATCAGAGGTTATGAATATCCTATGGGGGCTCGCTATAATACGTTCTTCAGGAGGATCCTGGGAATAAAACTATCACACGGCCATGGTGGCTATCTGTTCAGGAGCTTTGATCCGGCGATTTACAATCCTGTAAACTTCAAAAAATACCTCGAGCTCATGAATGTAAAATATATCTACTACCCGGCAAAGACGAGAGCCGGAAGAGGTGTTATGATCCGGTATCAGGATTATAAGCCTCGTGCTTATCTGGCACACGAAGTGATTACAGCATATTCGCCTGATGAAGCGGTGCAATTAATCAAGACACATATAGACGCACTCCTTAACGATAGTGTCGTTATCGAAAGTAACAAGGAAATTGAAATGCCCGCGTGTCCCGCGGAAGGGGGCGATTACGTTACCATTGACACCTACCAGCCTGATATGGTCAAGCTCACGGTATTCAACGCATGCAAGGCAGTGCTTGTTTTGTCGGACACGTACGATGATGGCTGGCAAGTGAAGGTCGATCGGAAACGAGGGACCATCCTCCATGCCGACTATTTATTCAGAGGGGTTATTCTTGGACCGGGCATGCATACGGTACAGTTCGACTATGCCCCATTGTCCTTTAGACTTGGAGTAATCTTTTCTGCCCTTGGTCTTCTTGCCAGCACGATAGTGATCTTTTTCTGAGGCGACTGGCAGTCGCGGCTGAAGAGCATAACGATCGAGGCAAGGGAGGGCTACAGTCCCATCTTGCCCGGGTTCATGATATTGTTCGGGTCGACGATCTTTTTCAACTGCCTGTAGATCTCCATTGCCTTGCCGTGCTCCTTGTCCATCCACTGCGCCTTGAGCATGCCAATGCCGTGATGATGGCTGATCGTCGCCCCGACGTCCGTAGCGGTATCGAGAGCGTCCTTCCACGTCTGTCTGTACAGGGCCTCCTTCTGAGACTCGTCGTACGTCGATGCCGCAAAGGTAAAGTAGATAGAGCCCCCCTCCTGGTAGACATGGGAAAAATGAGCCATGACCAGAGCATGCCTGCCTATCGCCTCGCGCATACGCTCGTATAAGGACATCAGCTTGTCCCACGTAGTCGCCACCTCTATCGTATCCGCAAAAGCCCTGATACTGTAGAGCGGCGACAGGTTGAACGATACATCGTAACGGTGCTCCCACCAGTATTTACCGGGGTCCTCGCCCATGTCTCTGCCGCCGTGTGACTGCATGATCCGGGTCGCCCTTTCCATTTCGACCGCCGTCATATCCGGCGCGCCCTCGAATGTGAGTATCAGCAGGTTGTTTGCAGGCAGCAGCTTTATGACACGGTTGACGATGGTTGGTACGGTAAGGACCATTCGTTCTGCCTTTTTTATGATTGCTTTTTTAAAGTCCTCGGTATGCTCGTCTTCCTGCTCATGGGAGAGTAGCTTCTTGCTGCCCTTGCCGGAGCCTATCATGAAGGTGTCTATCTCGTCGTAGAGCCTTACGGCAGCAGGCCGTACACCCGTCTGCATGAGTTCTCTGATGGCTTCGAGCGCGTCCCTGACCGTGTGAAACATGAAGCCGCTGAACCTCCTCGATGCCGGGTACGGGTTTATCCGCAGCGTTGCAGCCGTTATGATGCCGAGCGTCCCTTCAGAACCCACGAGCACCTGCTTGAAGTCCGGGCCTGTTGCGGAGCGCGGCGTTACCTTTGTCTTCAGTATATCGCCGTCTGGCATGACGGCCTCGATCCCGAGCACCATGTCCTCTATCTTGCCATAGCGCGCGGAGAGCTGTCCGGCCGACCGGGCAGCGAGCCATCCCCCAACAGTCGAGCACCATATCGATGACGGGAAATGGCCTAGCGTATACCCTTTTGCGTTGAGCTCCCGTTCGAACAGCTCGCCGATGAAGCCGCTCTCGACTTCCGCGGTAAGGGAATAGGTATCCAGCTTCCGTATGCGTGCCATCTTCTTCATGTCGACGATGATACCCCTGCCGACGGGATTTGCGCCGCCACATACCCCGGATCCGCTGCCGTAAGGAATCAGAGGTATCGTATAGGTGTTTGCGAGCTTTACGAGCTCCTGGATCTGTCCGATTTCATCCGGCCACACGACGGCATCCGGCTTAGTCATGAGTCTGCCCTGCTGGGTGAATATCGTACCGATGGGGTTGAGGTCCCGGGAATAGATGATCAGCGCAGATACTTCTTCGCTGATCTGCTCGTCCCTGAATATCTTTCCTAAAGAGGCCCTGAGTCGTCCGTCCATGACGTGAGATGTTAAGATAGAATGTGTGTTTTGTAAAGAGATTAGCACATGGAAAATACTATTGACATCAAATCTATAACTCATGTAAAGAGATAATAAACGGAGGGGTCATGGGATCAACCTCTCGTAGGATCGGTCTTTGTAAGGATGTCTTTAAGCCTTCTTTTTTGAAGTCAATCGCTGTCTTCATAGTTATCGCGTTTGCGTGGACGAATCTCGGTATCTATCAGGCTGTATACGCTGCGATCACAGGCACAAGTCAGAAGTTGAAAAGGATGCATTGTAATAACCAGCATCGAGTAGCGGGTAACGAGGGGACTCCTTCTCTGTCATTGCAAGGAGCTGAAAGCGACGAAGCAATCTCTCAAAATTCCCAACTCACAACTCCTTTACTCCCCGACTCTTCAACTTATGCTCCCATCCAGCTTGCCAGCCTCACGGTTCGAGCCCATCGACGGTATATGAGACAGCTATTCCTGCGGCAGTAATAGGACATTGATGGGTGGTCAAGGTAGAGTCCATCTCCTGACAGGCTGCCGCTTATAGGATCTTCGTAATAAATCTCTTTTTTACCTGGTCATATTTGAGGATGACGGTCCTTTTCGCGCCGGGCCGGGCATCTATTCTGACTCTCTTTTCACCATAGGCCCTGTTTTGAAAGAGCAGCGTGTATGTCCCGGGTGAGACCCTCAGCGCCTTTATGGGCGTCGTACCAAGGGGTCTCTTTGATACGCCATGGTCGATAAACACCAGCGCCCATGGGGTTGCGTTGATAACAAGGACAGCGTCCGGGGCGGATTGGGTCACCTTTTGACCCTGCAACGGCAGAGGGGACATGGCTGTTGTGGGTGGATGAACGGCGGATGCTGCAGAGATACGGGGTGACAGGCGAGAGGGTGCTGCAGGGACTTTAATCGTAACACTCCTGAACCAGGCAGAGACCAGCGTGTAGATGACGATAATTGCCAGAGAAGAGAAGACTGCGGTGTACAAAAGGGACTTGCCGCTTCTCCTCCTGTTTGGTCTGTCCTCATGAATGATCCGTGTGGAGCTATTTGTTTCACCGGGCGGTCTGGCGAATAGCCTGTTCAAGTATTCAGAGAGTGCCGCCCTCGCTGAGTCGGTAGTACCAGCATACGGCTTGAGCGCCTCTTTCAGCGATGCCGGGTCATAAAACCTGTCGTCAGGTACCTGGGAGAGCATCTTCATGACGATACTGTCCAACCCTTCCGGTATTGCAGGGTTGAGCTGCGTGGGCCTGTAGGTGATGATCGAAGACTGTACCTGCTTGAGCAGCGACATATCCGTATCGCCGGCATAAGCACGCCGGTGCGTGATAAGCTCGTACAGAACAAGGGCCACGGAATAGAGGTCGCTCCTGTGATCGACTGCTTCCCCACGGGCCTGTTCAGGGGACATGTACCTGATCTTTCCTTTCAGCGTGCCGGCGGTCGTTGTCGTTATCGAGCCCCTTACCTTCGCGATGCCGAAGTCCGTCAGCTTCACATCGCCGTCGTAAGACAGGAGGATGTTTTGCGGTGTTATGTCGCGGTGCACGATCGCATAGCCTTTGCCTTCGGGGTCCTTGAGTTTACAGGTATAGTCGAGGGCCTTGAGCACCTCGCTTACGATATAGGCGGACTCGGAAACCAAGGGGCCTATGCCGGCATCGATAAGTGCCTTTATAAAGGCGGAAAGATCCACGCCGTTGACATACTCCATTACGAGGTAGGGCCTTTTGTCGGTCTCACCGAAGTCTATTATCTGGACGATGTTTTGGTGCACGAGCCGCGCGCTCAAGCGTGCCTCGTCCGTAAACATCCTTACAAAGGTCACATCGTCGGTCAGTTGTCCGTGGATCATTTTGATGGCAACGAGCTTTTCAAAGCCGTGCGGGCCGGTCATGACGGCCCGGAAGACGTCAGCCATGCCGCCGCTCGCGATGTGCTTGATAAGCCTGTATCTGCCGATGGTCTTGCTGTCCATGAACCTCATGCATGCAATAAGGGAGCTTGCCGTTTTGCTGAATCCTGTAATACGCGAAATCTCTCCCTTGTACGCTCCGACCAGGGGAGCCGGGCACCCAAGCGCGGCTTGGGTCGGGGGATATTTCTTCGGACGCCAAAGTCCACTTTGCATTCCTCTATATGAAACTCGCGCGCTCGTTTCGTGGGGTTTGGATCATCTCACCGCCCGCATGCAACGATACGGCTCTTTACCCTGTTATAGATATCTGACCCCCTTTGGGCTATCAGAAGGGCGTGTCTGTACAGAATGCATGCCTCGGGCATGTTTGCACCCGAGATGGCATAGGCCTTCTTGTAAAGCCGGCCTGCTTGTTCATTCAGTAAGGAAAACCCGCGCCGTATGTCCTTGTTTCCGGGCTTGTATCTGAATGCCTTCTCCAGGTATTGCCTGGCACGCCGATATCTTTGTTCTGACAGCGCCCTTTGGCCGAGGATGCCGTAGGTCATTGCGAGGGAGCGGTCGATCCTGCCCCCGAAAACAGAGCCGCTTATGCCCAGCAGCGCCGTGAACATCTCTGCCTTTCCCAGGAGGGAGACAGCGGCTGCATAGTCGTGCTTCCGCTCCGCCGATTCCCCCATGGCAAGGTACTTCTTGATCGTACAGGCGAGAGCGACTTTCCTCCTGTCTGCCTTTCGTCTGGTACCAGACCATAGCTTCAGCGCCTCCCGGAAGTCGCCGTTTTTATAGGCTTCGTCGCCGGTAGACGTGGTGCTCCTCCGAGCCGCTTTCCGTGCCGGAGCCTGTTTTGTCCGGTGGTATGTCCTGATCATTGCAAGTATGTCCCGCGCCTCTCTGTTGGAGGGGTCGCTCTCGACCACATCGCTCAAAAGCTGTTCGGACTGCTTTTTACTGCCGCCGGCATATAGGGTGGTTGCCGTCTGGATGATACCCTTTGTCCGTTGCCGGCGTATGGCATCTATCATCTCGATGGCCCTGTCGTGGTACAGCGCGTTCGTGGTAAACAGCAGTGCCGCATTGTATGCCTGGCGTGTCAGACCTGCGACGTTCATCTCCAAGACCCTGTTCCACGAGTTCCGGAGCTCAACAAGCTCGGAGAGACGTTTGCTCAGTAAAACGACATTGCCCGAGGTATAGCCATGCCGTCGTATGACTTTCAATATGCTGATGGCCTGCTTCGTTTTGTTGTCCCGTACTGCCGCACGCAATGCTGCCGTAAGCTCTTTCTGTTCATTGTTTCTAGAGAGGAGATAACCAGTCGTACCCGATCCGATGAGTGTTGTCAGAATAGCTGATAGCGCTATGATTCTTTTTATAGAGAGCACGCCTTTTCGGGCGGGCTCGTGCGGCCTGTTCGTCCGTGCGTTCGAGGGACTGTGCCTTCCCTGTACAGAGGAAGGGAGGACGATTGTCTCGTCAGTACGATGTCCTGGCCGATACCCGGGCTTTTGTTCGGACGGATTTCCTTGTTCCATCGTATCACCATGTTATGGAAATGCTGCCCGTGCTTGACGACGGCGTGCTGCTCCGGCTTAACCCGCTGCTCAGTCCCCATATAAGTCCTCCGGCTACGATCGCTGCCCCTGCCGTCCATAGCCATTTGTTTTTATACCACCGGTTGCCCGTCCGTTCAGGGTGCTCTGCTCTTTTATCCGGGGACACGGCAAGAATCGTGTCCGGGGCCGTCGTATGCTTCCCGGGGCGGAGGAACACCGTAATGTCCTCCAGTGCCTGCCTTCTGTCTTTGTAGAGGATGGTGGACGTCGATACGGTAAACGGACTGGCCCGTGCTGCCGCTATAGTTATACGGCCTTTATGGAGGGAGAGGATGACGATCTCGTCTGTTTTGTACGCCATGAGTATGCCAAGGATCTGCCCTCTGCTCAGGGTCCCGCTTTCTATCGACAGAGGGTCAGGCTCCATGTCAAAAGCGAAGGCCGTTTTTGTGTTGCTAACCATGAGTGATGCGCTTTTGGTGCTATACGCAGGCCCGGTAAGACGCAGGAAATGGCGGCATGGGTGCAGGGGTATCACCGCGGGCGATGTTCCTACCTTCCTGCCGTCTATGAACACATCGGCGCCGGGAGGCGAGGTCGTAATGGTCACCGTCAACAGATCTCGATCTCCCTGTGACCGCTCTTTTTCTATGATATCGATAAGGGGAGGCGGATAGAGCACCGGGTCCGGCCCGGATCCGCCTGCTATACATGAATAATCGGCAACGGCCTGCTCTGCATCCTGAGCTTTGTCAAGGGCAAGAAAGTTCATGGCGCGGTATAGATAGGCCTCTTTCAGGGTATCGACAGCATTCGATGGTACAGCATTGTTTTTTAATGCCGCGATCGCGTCGTTGAGATGACGCAGGGACTCGTCGAACCTCAAAAACTCGTAAGCGTCCTTTGCCTCTGATAATTCACCCTCGGCATGCCTCGCACCGTCAGGCCGGTGGTGTGTTTTCACGGTATACAGGGTAATCGTCGTATTGCGCAAAGCACCGGTGAGCCCGGCGGTAAGGTCGTCCAGCCGTTGGTCGGATGGGGGATGGAGGACAAGCAATAGATGCCTGCCCTCCTGCGCACGTGCGTCTGTGCAGAGCAGCATGAGACAGAAAAAAAGCTTTAAACAATTCATAGCCCATAGAATACAGATATATTTCGTATTGTCAAGTAGTATTAAGAAAGCAAGTGGTATTCTGCTTTTGTGTGCTACGAATTGCTTATCGCAGGCTACGCACCCTGCCTGCAGTCTTCCACCGGGATGTATCAGGCGCACGGCCGGGATCGGTGTTCCCGTTACTGCCTATCGATGTCAGTCCGCCTGCAATCGCTGCCATGACCCAGAGCTGTGATGCATCGGCAGTAAACCCGCCTATCTCCTGCTCGAGGAATCCGGTGGTTATGTCGCCTCCCAGGAACCGCTTATGCCCGAGCAGCCATCGGTACAAGGGTATGGTGGTCGATATACCGATGATCCTGTATTCAGAGAGCGCCCTTTGCATGCGTGCAACGGCCTCCTGCCTGTCTTTCCCATAGGTCTGCAGCTTGGCTACAAGGGAGTCGTACCAGCCCGGTACCTCGAATCCCTCATATATGCCACTGTCGACCCGCACGCCGGCGCCTTGCGGCTCCCTTAGAAACTGGATCGTGCCCGGTGTGGGCGCGAAGTCGCTTGCCGGGTCTTCTGCCACGATCCTGCATTCGAGCGCACAGCCGGACAGGCCTATATCGGCCTGCGTGAGCCCGAGCTTGTCCCCGTTTGCTATCCGCATCTGCTCCTTTACGATATCGATACCGGTCACCAGCTCTGTTACCGGGTGCTCGACCTGGAGCCTCGTATTCATCTCCATGAAGTACATTTCCCCGCGCTCGTCCATGATGAACTCGATCGTGCCAGCGTTGTAGTATCCGGCAGCCTTTGCCGCGGACACGGCCATGGCCCCGAACTTCGCTCGTTTCTCAGGCGTCATGACCGGGCTGGGGCTTTCCTCGATGAGTTTCTGGTGCTTCCTTTGGATAGAGCAGTCCCTTTCATTGAGATGAATGAGGTTACCGTGTCTATCACCGAGTATCTGGAACTCGATATGCCGGGGATTCCTTATCAGCTTCTCCAGATACAGAGAGCCGTCGCCAAAGGCCGACAGGGCTTCCGAGGACGCGCGTTCAAAGGCAGATGCCATGTGACTTTCCTCTTCGACAAGCCTCATGCCCTTGCCGCCACCGCCGCTCACTGCTTTTATCATGACGGGATAGCCTATCTCTCGGGCAGCCTTTTTTGCTGCGCCCACGTCCGGGAGCGGATCGATCGTGCCCGGTACGATCGTGACCCCGGCGCTCTTTGCAAGCCTGCGTGCCCGGATCTTATCTCCCATTGCCTTTACCGACTCCGGTGACGGCCCTATAAACGTGATCCCGCTGTCCGAGATCCTTTTCGCAAACGCCGTGTTTTCAGCGAGGAAGCCGTACCCGGGATGAAGAGCATCAGCGGAACAGGACCGTGCAATAGCGATAATTTTATCCATATGCAGGTAGCTTTCCGAAGGCTGTGGCATGCCCAGATAGTAAGCCTCGTCTGCCATGCGGACATGCAGGGCGTTCCGATCGGCATCCGAATAGACCGCTACGGCCTCAATGTTCATCTCGTGGCACGCCCGTATGATCCTCACGGCTATCTCCGAGCGGTTCGCTATGAGTATCTTCTTGAACATAGTACTCAGAGCGGCATGTTCCCGTGTTTCTTTTTCGGGTTCGTATCCACCTTGTTCTTGAGCATCTTCAGCGCCGTGATCACCTTGCGCCTCGTTTCGGACGGCTTGATGATCTCATCGATGTATCCGAGCTCGGCAGCCTTCCAGGGGGACGCGAACTTCTCCCGGTATTCTTCTATGAGCTGTGCACGCTTTGCTTCCGGATTGTCAGCCGCATCGAGATCCTTCCTGAATATGATATTGACGGCCCCGTCCGGACCCATGACCGCGATCTCCGCGCTCGGGTACGCATAGTTGATATCAGCCCGTATGTGCTTGCTCGACATAACGTCGTAGGCTCCGCCGTACGCCTTCCTTGTGATGAGCGTGATCTTCGGAACCGTCGCCTCTGCGAAGGCGTACAGCAGCTTTGCGCCGTGCCGTATGATGCCCCCGTGCTCCTGTACGGTCCCGGGCAGGAACCCCGGTACGTCTTCCAGCGTAATCAGGGGGATGTTGAAGGCATCGCAGAACCTCACGAACCGGGCCCCTTTCACCGATGCATCGATGTCGAGCGTGCCCGCAAGGTACGCCGGCTGGTTTGCGACGATGCCTACCGAAGTGCCTCCGTACCGTGCGAAGCCTACCACGATGTTGGGTGCGTAGGACTCGTGAACTTCGAGGAAATAGCCGTCGTCCACCGTGGCGAATATGATATTTTTTATATCGTAGGGCTTATTCGGCTGGTCCGGTATCAGGCTTTCGAGCTCCGGCGACAGGCGTTCCGCAGGGTCTGAAGTCTCCCGGTACGGCGGATCGTCGAGGTTGTTCGAGGGTATGAAGCCGATGACCTCGCGCACGCCGGCAAGGCATTCCTCATCGTTGTCGAAGACGAAGTGCGCTATGCCGCTCTTCGTGGCGTGCGTCATCGCGCCGCCGAGTTCCTCCTTGGTCACCTCTTCGTGCGTCACCGACTTCACCACGTCAGGGCCGGTGACGAACATGTAGCTCGTGCCCTTGGTCATGAAGATGAAGTCAGTAATCGCAGGCGAGTAAACAGCTCCACCGGCGCACGGACCCATGACCGCTGAGATCTGGGGGATGACGCCGGAGACAAGGACGTTGCGCAGGAATATGTCCGCGTACCCGGCAAGGCTCTCCACCCCCTCCTGGATCCTTGCGCCGCCGGAATCGTTCAATCCGATCAGGGGCGCTCCGTTTTTCAGGGCGATGTCCATGATCTTGCAGATTTTCTTGGCGTATGCGCCGGAAAGGGAGCCGCCGAACACCGTGAAGTCTTGCGAGAACACATAGACGAGCCTGCCGTCGATGGTTCCATAGCCCGTGACCACGCCGTCACCAAGGTATTTTTGCCTGTCCATACCGAAATCGACCGCCCTGTGCATGACGAACTTGTCGAGCTCTACGAAGCTCCCCTTGTCGAGCAGGACGTCGATACGCTCCCGCGCCGTCAGCTTGCCTGCCTCGTGCTGCTTCCTGATGCGGGCATCGCCGCCCCCGATCTCGGCCTGCCTGTTCATCTGCTCAAGCTCTTTTATGCGCTTTTCGTAAGACATCATATGTCCTGTCAGGGCATATATAGGGGAATTTGCGGCGTTATGCAAGAAAAAGGTAAGCGGTCGGGAGGAAAATATTCTCCTCTTCGGAGGAAAAGAGAGGTTAGGGGAGCTGTTTCGATGGTGGCGGCTTGCACACACTGAATATCATATAAAAATCGTTCCTCCCCTTGAGCTGCGGATTCAGGACGACCGCATTGCCGAGATACTCGCGGGCCTCCGCTTTGTTGTCCAGCACGCCATAGATGATACCCATGTCGTGCAGTGCCATTGCCCTGATATAGCTCGGTGGCACTATCCGTTTGTCCCTCCGTGCGGGGTTGTTCAGCGGGATCCCGTCATCGACGAGATCCAGGATATGCGTGAGCGGATGCAGCGCCTTTCGTTTGTCCCCGGTTTCGTAGAGAATGCAGGATTTGAGGAAGAGGCCGTGAAGGATGTCGATATCGTCCGGATGCGAGACATAGAGATAATCGTCAATGAGCTTTTCCGAGTCGCTCAATACGGAAAGTGCTGCGCCCTTATTGCCCCGGATATAGTCCACGTAGGCGAGCATGTTGTAGAAATACAGGTAGTGCGGATACAGTGATAGTGCGATTCTGTACATCCTTGCAGCTTCCTTGAAGTCCCTGTGTGCAAGGTAGATCTGGCCGGCCAGGTCATAGTAGAAGGACTGATACGGGGAGTTGTGGACAGCGTCCCGTATCGCAACGAACGCGGTGTGAAAGTAGTCATCTTTCAGAGTGCTTTCATAGGCCAGGAGATTAAACTTTGCCATGACGACATACGCACGCGTGTTATGGATGCTCAGTTGCAGGGCCGACTTGGCTGCCTCGAACGATAGTGTGTATTCGTGCTGATCAAAGAAGTCCTCTGCCATGTCCGCATATCTGTTGCTCATATAATACCTGGTCTGCAAAAGGAGCAAGGCAAGAAAGAATGCACCAACGAAAAAGATTTTTAAGAGGCCATCAGGCTTCATGCGTGCGCTTCTCCTTTCCTAAGATCAATGCTATCGCGCCATAGATAAACAAGAGCCATACGACGGCCGGAGACGAATAATCGAAATCCACGGCAGTATGGATAGCAAAGCATCCTATCGATAGCAGTATCATGCCTGCCAGCAGGACACCGTGTCGGGCTGCCCGAAGCAATAGGATAATGGTCCCTATGATAAAAAGAAGATAGCTGATGAGGCCGAAGATGCCGACCTCGCTCGTGAGCTCAAGATAGTTGTTGTGCACATGCCTGGAATAGAAGGCCCCTACCTGGTACCCTCTCGCTGCAATCTCGTATGTTCCAGGGCCCGTGCCGAACCATGGATTATGCCGTATCACCCTCAGCGCGGTGATAGCGTAATTCTTCCTCGCTATAAAGGACATATCGCTGGCTACGAGTAGTCTTGAAGGAGAATATTTATGGGCCAGCGTGCGCTTGTTATAGCTACTATAGGTCGATATAATAATCCCGCTCGCTATGCCTGCCAGGGCGACTATGGCAAGAAGGGAGAGCAGTATCTTTTTAGGAGAGAACCGCTTCCTTAACACCAGAAACATAAACGGCAGAGACAGCAGATACAATAGGATCCCTGCCCGGGAGTAGGTAACAAATAGCCCCACGGTTAAGAGCAGTGCGAGCGCATAAAAGAGGTATTTGAGATTGCCCCGCTTCTCTATCGCGAGCAGGTATGAGGGAGGCATGATCATGAGCAGGAACCCTGCCATAACGTTCGGGTGCTCGAACGTACCCGTAGCACGGAAGGTGTATCGTATCATGTTTAAGATGTCAGGGTTGCTAATCCGATGCGCTCTCTCTATGGTGAGGAAGTGAGAAAACCAGTAGCCTGCCTGATATATACCGATGCCCGCAACCACGGTGCCTGCGATCACCAGCAGAACCAGCAGGCCTTCGGCACGGTCTTCATCGAATGTAAAGTTCAGGGAGAAGAGCAGAATGACAGCGGACAGGTACACAAAGACATCCCCCTCGCTTTTGAACATATCTATAGATAAAAGCATGCTGACAATAGTTATCGACAGGTAGGCCACGCTTGATAACAAAACGAGCCATTGGAAGGGACCCAGACGACGGACCTGTTCGAACAGATCGTTGTAAAATCCCAGAACCAGCATACCGGTGACCGCGATCATGGTCTCCATGATAAAAATACCCGTCGTGCTCCTGAAGCCGAGCCATGTATTGCCCCCGGCAGCCAAGGGGAAAAGGAGGAGGAATAGAGCGAGGATACCCTTCGATAGGCTCTTGACGGACATGAAGTCCCGGTCGAGGATGGTTACCATGGGAGTGCTCTTTTTTTCAAAGACATAAATCGGCCCACGTCCTGCCAGGTAAGCCGGGGCGCTAGGATCCTGCCCGTAGCGGGCACGTAGCCAAAGGACTTCCACGGGAGTACGCTTGCATAGCTATCGATATAGCCCAATCGTACGAGAGTATGCAGACTGTACGGAAGACGGTGCCTGTCCTTCGTAAAGCGTTCTACCGCCTCCCTCAGCTTGCCTTCCTCTATTTTGATGTCGAGCCTGAGTATATTATATGCACAGATGGTCCTTGTCAGGGGGACCTCGGTATTGTCGTACAGGTCTTTCCACATCGTAAGGGAAAGGTGAAGGTCTCCCTGTTTTTCGTCCAGGAAGGCGATGTACTGGTCGATATACGAGGGGTGACCGGGCAAGGTGCTTGCACGCTTGAAGTAATGGATTGCCTGCTTGATGTTGCCATAGTATGCAAAACTGATGAAGCCTGCCTGGAACGGTATCTGCCAGCGGTCCGGGTTCCTCTCCATGCCGAGCTTTAAAAGACCCATTGCGGACTGGGGGTCCCTGCTGTACGTGGCAATGATGAATGCGCCGAAGTTGTATGCATCTATGAATCCGGGATCCAGCCGGGTGACGACATCGTATATATGATAGAGGAGAGGAAATTTCCTGTTCGTCGCAAAATGCTCGCCTATATACTGTATGGACTGCATCCAGTAAATGTCTGCAAAGAAGTTATCGTATCCGAGTACGACTGACTTTATGAGCCTGCCTGCGGGGAACAGCGCAAGCTCCTGAAGGCCGTGTCCCCTCATCCTGTCTTTCTGGTAGAGGGAAAGGTCGAGTACGGAACACAGGAGCAGCACCACAGGGGCGATTACCATAGCGGTCTTGCGGCATACCCTTTTCATTTTATCTCTTTGTTCCCGAATAGCAGCACCGAGACTATAAGTAAAAAGCCTGCATAGAGCAAGGCATACAGTACGAGGAACGCAGCCTGGTTGAAATTGGGGACTATGCCGTAGATGGCCTGGTTCTTCAAGTCCAGTATAGAGAGGTTCGGTAGAATATAATAGATGCATGTTATGATAAAGGTAAGGTACGATGTGTGTACCATCTTCAAAAGCACGTTGAGGTCCTGCGTAAACATGCCGACCATGTACAGGAAGAACGTGAAAATGGCCCCTAAGACAGAGGAGGATGCTATGGTCGAGAAGCATAGCGAGATCGCGTTCAGTACCACGAGCTGCAAGGCCATAAAGGCCATGGCTGTAATGAGTGCCCTGTAGTGAACTTCATGGAAATACCACATCGAGTAATAAATGCCTTTATCGATAAGGAGTATATTGAGTATGACGCCGGCCCCCATGATGAAGAGGATGATGATATCGAGGAGCACCATGCCGAGGAATTTGCCCACGATAAACTGATACCTGCGCACGGGCCTCGAGAGTATCAACTGGATCGTCTTCAGGTCCAGCTCCCTCCGTATAACGGAGGTGCCGACGAATATGACGATGACGACGCTGAAGAAATTCATGAAGGCGAGGCTGAGGTCCTGGATCACCTTTATCTGCTCGCCCAGAGTGAGCGGGGTAATGACCTGGGAAGCAAGGAGCCCCAGCAGCATAAGGAACAGGGTCACATATACAATCCTGTCCCGTATGGCCTCCTTCAGGGTATTCATAGCGATAATGGAGACCTTTTTCATCTGCCGCCTGCTACATGGAGGAAAATGTCCTCGAGCGATTGCGTATGTGCCTCCAGGGAAACCATCCTTACCGTCGAGCCCGCGAGGTCCCTTACTATCGCGTCTGCGAGCTTTTCGTCTGCAAACCTGAGGATCGCATTATCGGCCTGTACTGTCACGCCCAGCGCCTGTGACCTGTACCTTTCCGCAAACGCGGCCGCTTCCCTCCCCCGTAGAATACATTCGATGTACTCGATGTGAGAAGCAATGAGATCGTCGAGACTGCCTTCCTTTACAATCATGCCATTCATCAGTATGCCGACCTTATCGCATAGCGTCTCGACATCCGGTATGATGTGCGTGCTGAAGAACAGGGTCTTGCCCTGCTCTTTCAATGTTAAGAAGATATCCCTGAAGGCCCTCCTGCCGATAGGGTCCAGATTGGCCATGGGCTCATCGAGGATAACGAGCGCCGGGTTGCCTATAAGTGCCTGTGCAAGACCCAGTCTCTGGCCCATGCCCTTTGAATACCTGCTGACCGGCATATCTGCGTGTCCCTCGAGCCCTACCAATCTTAACAGGTCATCAACGCTGCTTTTAATTTCGGCCCTGTCTGTCCCCTTCAGCCTCGAGATAAAGGTCAAAAACTCCCGCGCATTCAGATAGGCATAGAAGCCGGGGTTTTCAGGCATATAGCCTATGAATGACCTTGCCCTGATGTCCCGGGCATCGAGGCCGAATATTGTTACCGTGCCTGTGTCTGGCTTTATGAAGTTGTTCAGCAACTTAATGGTGGTCGTCTTTCCTGCGCCGTTGATGCCGAGGAACCCGTATATACTCCCCTCCGCGACTGCGAAGCTCAGTCCCTTCAACACGTCATATCTTTTTAAAAAGGCTGGCTTATAGGAAAAATGGATGTCCTTACATGTTATTGCCGTCATGGTAATAAAAAATAAGTGGTAATTCGCTCATCGGCAAATTACCACTCATCGCGTTATCGGATTTAGCCTGTTCCCGGGTTAGTTGTGCTCAGTCAAAGGCAATTGATTGGGCGCCAGGATGACGGAAGCGTCATTGCATCCTGTGAGTGCCCAAAATGTCGGATCTGTCGTATCCGAATAGAAGTAGAACATACCACCAGCCGTATTCACTGTGCACGCAGAATTGCCTGCAACGAGTGCCGCTTGGAGTGGACCCGACGTCTCCGCCTGCGGCTTGATATAAGGATTGGGGGTTATCCCATAAGGGTCTGAGGGTAGCGTGCTGTTTGGCAAGTGGCTCAGGAAGTTCGTATCACCTGTTGGATCTACTGGATATACCCCTCCTGTCGTTACAGCGTAGTCTTCAAGAGCAAGATCTATGGTGTGCATATTGGCCTTGACGGACGCCTCCTTTGCCCTCTTTTGCATCGCAATGAAATTCGGGATCGCTATCGCCGCGAGTATTCCGATGATCACGACGACCACCATCAACTCGATCAGCGTAAAACCTTTTTGTCCTTTCATAAACCTTTCCTCCTTTTGAGTTTATGTCCATAGAACTATGCAAAGAATATACCATGTCGATAGTTTGTATCCTATTGAAAAGACGAATAGATTTTAAAGGCAGGCATTGGATATCGGTTAAATGTCCTGACAGATGACAAAAAATGACGTCTTGGCGTGGACGGCAAGGGTATCGTATGCAGGGCTCGCTGTCATGGAGCCGGCGTTATGGGGCAATGAACTTGTACACGACTTCTTCTTAGGGATCGATGCATAGAAGCGTAACATCGCGTCCTTCAGACGGGATGAGTTGACTGGCTGTTTGGACAGGGGGTATGTGTCTAAGTCGACAGGATTCCAAACATGGACTACATCGGCATACTCAGGGACAGATTGCGGCATCTGCAGCCTAGGGAGTTGAGCGCAGACCGTATGCGCAGGGCGTCCGTCCTTGCAATCTTCCTCGATAACGGCATCGGCGTGCCCAGGCTCCTGCTTACGAAGAAGGCACAGGACATCGGGTATCATTCCGACCAGGTATCTTTTCCGGGGGGGGCCTTAGAGAAGGGTGAGACAGCGCTCGATGCGGCTCTACGGGAAACGCGTGAAGAGATCGGCATAGACGGCAGCGAGTTCGAGATACTCGGCAGGTTCCACGACGACAGCGTGCCTATCAGCGGCTTCATCATAACGCCGTTCGTCGCGGTCCTTCGGTCGGAGCCCGCGTTCAGGCTGCAGAAGTCCGAGGTGGTGGAGGCCTTCACGGTTCCGTTCGATTTCTTTATGGACGAGTCGAATTACACAGCGCGCACCGTCAACATACGGGAGAGCGAGTTTTCGGTAAGCGGCTATGTCTACGGCGACTACTTTATATGGGGACTTACCTGCAGGTTCATCAGGTCCCTCATCGAGATTATTGCAGACACACCCTGAGCCGTCGATTTTATTTCCCGGCTTTTCTCCCGGTGATTAGCAGCGATAGTCTGTCGAGTATCACGTTCGCGAGCACAGACTTCTGCATGACCGGGAGGTCCTGCATGGTCCCGTCTTTGAATATCAGCAATGCCTTGTTCGTATCGACGCCGAAGCCGCTGTCCCTGTCCGTGACGTCGTTCGCGACGATCATGTCCATGTGCTTGCGCCTCAGCTTCTCCTTTGCGTATTGCTGCAGATTGTCTGTCTCTGCGGCAAAGCCGACGATGACCCTCCTGCCCTTGTCCTTTGCTATATGGGAGAGGATGTCGGGAGTTCGGTCCAGCCTTATATCGAGAAACTGCGAGGTCTTCTTTATCTTCTGCGCGCTCTTTTGCGACGGGGCGAAATCCGAGACAGCGCTCGTCATGACGATGGCGTCCATTTTTTTGAACAGGCTGCTCACCTGCTCGAGCATCTGACGGGCGGACTCGATCTCTATGAAGTCGACACCATAGGGCGGCTTCAGGGTGACCTTCCCCGATACGAGCGTAACACGGGCACCCCTCATCCGTGCGGCCCTCGCGATGGCGTATCCCATCTTGCCGGACGAGGGGTTGGATATGAACCGTACCGGATCGAGATACTCACGGGTAGGACCGGCGGTTACCAGGACCTTCCTGTTCTTGAGGTCTTTCTTCGTCAGGAGGAGCTCTGTCTCGTCCATGATCTGCTCGGGATCCGCAAGCCTGCCCTTGCCCTCGTACCCGCACGCGAGCCAGCCCTCGCCGGGCTCCATGAAGTGATACCCGTACTGTTTCAGTCTCCGTATATTGTCCTGCACGATCCTGTTCCCGTACATGTGGACATTCATGGACGGGGCAATGAGTACGGGCCCGGTCATCGCGAGCATCATCGTCGTGAGCATGTCGTCCGCTATGCCGTGCGCCACCTTCCCGATGAAATCAGCCGTTGCCGGCGCTACCACGGCTATGTCCGCATCGTCGGGCACGGAGATATGCTTGATCTCAGCGCCTGCAGCGAGGTCGAAGGTATCCGATAGCACAGGGTTGCCGGAGAGCGCCTGAAAGGACATCTTTCCGACGAACCTCTCTGCGTTCGCCGTCATGACGACGTTGACGATGGCATGTTGCTTTACCAACAGTCTAACGAGTTCGAGTGCCTTGTAGGCGGCTATGCCGCCCGTTACACCGAGCAGTATGATCTTATTATCGAGCTTCATCTCTATACATCTCCGCTAAAAATGGATTGTAAGCCCTCTCGTGCGCTACCGTCGTAGGCTCCCCGTGGCCGGCCAGCAGCTTCGTGCTGTCCGGCAAGGACAGGATATGCCTCCGGATGCTGGCCAGCAGGGTATCGTCATCCCCGCCGGGAAGGTCCGTCCTGCCCACCGATTCGTGAAATATCAGATCTCCCACGAAGGCCACGCCTTCCGACCTGCTATAAAGGGTTATGCTCCCCGGCGAATGCCCGGGTGTGCTGTGTACCTCGAAGCTATAGGACGATACGGACACGACATCGCCATCGTTGAGATAGCCGGCAATGCGCGGCGGCTTTACCGGCGGAAGGCCGAACATCACCGCTTGTTCGGCGACGTGCTCGATGAGGGGCACCTCGTCTTTATGGGCGAGCACGGGCGCCTTCAGGGCCGAGCTGACATAGCCCGCGTCTTTGATGTGGTCGAAATGTCCATGTGTAATTATGATACTCTTTATCTTCACACCGCTGCTCCTGATGGTCTCGATCAGCCGTTCGCCTTCATCCCCCGGGTCCACGAGAATACCGTCTCCCGTTGCCCTGTCCCACACAAGGTAGCTGTTGACCCAGAGTGGCCCCACCACGATGCTTGTTATATCAAGCATGGCCGAGTGCGCTCCTTACCATCGACAGGTACCGCTCGGTCTCGGTCTGCTGCCTGCCTTCCGCGTATATCCTCAGTGCAGGCTCGGTTCCGGACAGCCTGAGCATTATCCACGAGCCCCCTTCGAGCAGCAGCCTGAGTCCGTCCGTCCTGTCGATACTGAGAGGCTTGAACATAGTGATAAGCATGGAGGGCGTCGTTATCAATTCCTTCGCCCTGATGAGCATCCCGTCATCGAGCTGAAGGTCCAGCCTCTCATGGTACAGGGTACCGACCATCTTGTAGACGTCCTCGAGCAAAAAACTGACCGATTTGTTTGTTGCTGCCACCGCCTCGAGCACGAGCAGGCCTGCGATAATGCCGTCCTTTTCCGGTACGTGGCCGGTGATGGAGAGCCCTCCGCTTTCTTCCCCCCCGAAGAAGACCTTTCCCTGGGACAGGAGCTTGCCAATGTGCTTGAAGCCCACGGGCGTCTCATAGACCTCTCTCCCATGCTGGCGCGCTATCCTGTCGATGAGGTGCGTTGTGGCGATCGATCGTGCGATGCCGCCTTTGAAGGCGCGGGCCGTCAGCAGGTATTCTGACAGGACCGCAAGCACGTATCCCGGGAGTACGGGCCTGCCGCCACGGTCGACGATACCGAACCTGTCCGCATCGCCATCCGTGGCCATGCCGAGCGCTATCGTGGTATCGTCCTCCATGATCTTTTTCAGTTCGCCGAGATTTGCCCCCTCCGGGTCCGGGACACGGCCTCCGAAGTAGGGATCTTTATCCTGGTGGATGGACGTATACGTTATCCTCTTGCGATCGCATAGAGAGGCGAGGTATCCCCTGCCTGCCCCGTGCATCGGGTCGATGGCCACCTTCAGATTTGCCTTTGTGATCGCCTTGAAGTCAACCCTCTCCTCGAGCGCGCCAATGTATTCGGGCAACGGATCTATGGTGTCGGTGGTACCTCTCTGTGCGGTCTTCTGCCGGAAAAGGCTGCTCTCGAGGTAATGGTTCGCCCGTGCCTCAATCTGTTTCGTTTCTTCCAGCAGGGCGGGTCCGCCCCATGAGGGCGTGAACTTTATGCCGGTGTAGAGCGGGGGGTTATGACTCGCGGTGATGTTTATGGCGCCGTCGAGCCTGTGCTCGATCACGTAGAACGCAATGACAGGGGTCGGCGTGTCACGGTCTGTCAGGAGCACGTCGATGCCCAGGGTGTTGAGTACTTCCGCCACTTTCGCTGCGAACACGTCGCCCATGAACCTCGGGTCGTAGCCGACCATGATCTTCGGAGGGGTGTTGACCGGGTGGGCGTGTACATAATCGGCAATGGCGTGTATCGTGGCGATAAGTGTTTTGAACGTGAACGTATCGGCAATAACGCCTCTGAATCCCGATGTGCCGAATTTAATAAGGGTCTCCACGTTACTGTGACACGCTTATCTTGTAGCCTTCCGAACCTCCGAAAGTCATGGCGTTTGTTGCGATGCTTTGCAGTCCGAGTGTCTTGGCAGCCGTGAGGTTGACCGTGAGCTCCAGTCCTCGGGGAGGGGAGATCGGGATTTGGGAGGGCTTTGTGCCGGCAATCACCTGGTTCACTACACCACACCCTTGGCTCCCTATGTTTGCATAATTGGCCGCGAGTGACACGAGCGCGCCCTTGTCGACCATGATCTTCAGCGGTGCGAGGAAAGGTATCTTTTTCTCGTTCGTATAGGTAAGGATGGTAGCGAATGCCTGCATGACCGTCCTGTCCGGGAGCATCCAGTAAGCGTCTATGCCCTCTGCGAAGGCGCGCAGGGCCCTGGAGACATCGTTGGGGGTATCCACCTTTGCTGCTATGATTCTGAAGCCGAGCTGGCTCGATATCTTCATTGCCTCCCGAATGTCGCCGGCGCTGTTTTTCGGATTGTAGAGCGCGCCGACCTTCGTTACGGAAGGGACGAGTGCCTTCAGCGCCCTCAACTGTGTCTCAATCGGGATGTCCATGGATATGCCCGTGATGTTATCGATACCCTGCAGCCCTATCTTCTCCGGATCCTGTACCATGATGAATACGACCGGGATCGACTTGTCTATGTAGAGTTTCGCTATTTGGGCGGCAGGGTTACCGACCGCAAGCACCACGGAGGGCTTGCTCGCATTTATCTTGCCTGCGATCTCCTCCCCGCGCGCCTGGTCTACCTCCATATCGTACTCTTTGGTCTTCAGGGAGCTGCAGTTGATCGTAAACCCTGTGATGGCCTCGTTGTAAGGGGCAAGGTTGCGGGTCTTTATGATAGCGACGTTCCCGGCAAACACTGCGGGGACGAATACGATCGTAGTGACGAGTGCTATCATTTTATAAAATAATCTATACCTTTTCACCATCGCTGCCATCGTACCATAATCCTCACGGTTTGTCAATAATGTCGCGGGGATATTCGCTGCTGCGTTTTCATTAAAAACTTGACTATGCGGATGAATTCAACTATGACCCCAATATAATGGAGGTGGTTGATGAGGAGAAAGAATCTTTTACTGGCTATTGTATTCGCCTTACTGGGTCTTTCATTATCTCAATGCTCCACGAGCAAGATAGATCCGTATAAAAACACTCTGAACGCGGACAGTATAATCATCAACGGCGGCCTGGATGACGGAGGGTCAAGGGCGCAGGCGCAGTCGTTATACTCGGATGCGTTGAACAACATACACCAGAACGATCAGCACTATTCGTTTGTCGCGTCGCACGCCAACTTCGGTCTTGCGATGATAGGCATATGGAACGACCTTTCGACCATTTCCGGGTTGATAGGCTCCAATATGCTCAGCTCGCTGACGGGAGGGGCAGCGACTTCCTCGTGCCAGCCCATAGATCTTAGCCCCTATCAAAACCTCCTCGGTCCGGTCATAGACAACATGCTCTCTCCCATCGTGACCAACCTGAAGGCCGTTACGCAGTTCAGCGGCTTTACCTTTACCATAAACAGCGCGGAGCTCGTGATATTGAGCGACATGGGGCTCCTTTCAAGCTCTATGAAAGGCCAGAGTCTGGGACTGGACATGTCCGGCGCATACGACCTCGGAGAGGTGGATCTCCTTTTGAGCATGTTCGAGGGGCTTCAGGGCGGCCTCAAACTACTGTTCGCCTATAACGGTGTGCTCAACGTGCTTGCCAATACCATCATAGGGTTGACCGAGACAGGCTGCACCGTGCAGAACCCCCTGCTCGACCCCAATTTCGGCACACTCGCACAGAATGGAGCACAGACCCTTGCCGACGCACAGGCCCTGCTTGCCGATGCAGCGAAGGCCTTCTCGAACAGCATGGTCGTTATCATGGCAAGGACTGGTGACAATTCGAACCATGTGTTCATGAACTACTATGACAACGGTACGTGCCCCGACTGGAGGCCCGAGTGCATCCCCACGAATGCAGTATCATTGTCGCTTGGGGGATTGGCAATGACGCTTACCGTGCCTTCGTGGTCCATACCGCGCTCACAATTCCCCGGTTTTACAACAACGATCTCCCAGTACAATCTTGACCCGGCGCAGGACGACGAGCAACGCTACTCGAATCCGTGGGGCTCGACGGGCCAATATAGGTGTACCGGTACCAGTAACTGCACGGAGAACGACCATATACGTGAGGCAGGGGAGGACAATGGCACCGGACCTGGTGGGTATCCTTCCTGGGAAGCGAGGAATACCGCTGTCATGGGTATGACAGGGGTATCAGCACTGCTCGGACCTCAGGACACCGGGTACGACGGGCTTTTTGACTATCAGGAGACCGGCTATAATCCGAGCTGCGACCCCGACCCGAAGATGTTCGATGCATTCCCGCCGAACCTTCCCTACCTCGTTGCGGGAGAAATACCGAGCGAGCTCTCCGGCACTCCGCCTACCATGGCATCCGGCAGCGGCATGTACGGCTCAGAAAAGCCGTTCTATGACTGGGGAACGGACAATACGCCGGACCAGCTTGAACACGGATACAGAGGGCCGGATCCCAAGGCGGATGTGTATGACCCGACCTACAACCCTGCGGGCGAGGAGGACAACGGACATTACGATGCAGGAGAGCCCTGGGGCTCGGACATACTGGGACAGCTGGTCGTTATCGTCGTGAAGCTCTTGCCGGCTATCAGCCCAAGTCTCGCCTCGAATCCGGAGCTCCAGCTCGTTGGGACCCTGCTAAAGGGCCTCAATCAAAAAGAAGCAGGCCAGCTTATAAGCAAGCTCGTGTTTGTGCAGGGACTATCCTTGCCGGGCAATGGTATGCCGCTCGGGCCCATAAATCTTCGGGCCATCCCCCCGATATCAAAGCTTATCTACCTGAGCGATTTCAAGACGATGGGGGACGAACTCAATGCAAGCATAACAGATTCCAATGGTCAGCACCCTTTGGACATCGCACTGGCCGTATCAGGCCTGGTCCGGAGGCTGGTCCCGATGATCCACATGAGTCCGCACAACAGCCTGAGCGCACTGGTGCCTGCATTGGCCATCGCATTGGATTCTCCCGGCGGTGCGTATACGGTATTGCCGACACTTCCGTCCATCGACCTGGGGGCGTTCTTTAGCAACCCGCCGGGCGATCTCAAGTCACTGGCACCCCTTTATTATCAGGCAAATTCTCCGCTCGTTGGTACGGACGCCGACGTGGCACCGGAGCCTTTTGCGGACGGTTTTGTGCATGTGCCGGGTACGGAGAACGGCGGCGCTGGATACTGGACATCGACAGCGAGTCTGGTGAACGGCACGTGCGATGGTTGTACCGGTGACCCGACATCGAAGTCGTATGGGGGCGAATGGTATCAGGACAGCGGCGATCACCAATGGCATGCAGGTACCGCTGTATGCGATGCCACGGCGTCCAATGCACCCTGTTTTATCAATATCTATGGTGACGGCAGGTACCATAATGCGGGCGATTTTATAAGCCAGGCTGACGAAGAGCAGGCATTCCCCTCCTTTACCATGGCGACCACGGCGCTCGACTGGTCCGGCCAGGCGATCACGGCATATAGCGACACCGGGACAGACAGGGTTGCCGACAATCTCGAGCTTGGCTATGATCCGACGAACGATCCGGACCCGTACGGGAACAACGTACCGTGCAGGGACCTTGCAACGAATCCGCTGCCGTGGCCCCTGCCGGCAGCTCCCCAATATTTCTCCGACACTACTTGCGGAGAAAAGGACAGCGTCTATGACGGGTGGGACGGGAATTTCGAGGACCTGATGTACGTGGGCATGAACGGCCAATTGACGCCCATAGCCCTCTCACCGCTCAGCGCACTGTTGGCCCCGCTCGATCTCCCGGTGGGGACTCCCTTCTTCCCGCGGTACCATTTCTGGCCGAACAGCCAGCAGGTCGATACACCCGAGCCTTTTGTGTTCACCCTGCCGGGCGCCTTGATCGGCCAGCCCGGGATGTTTAGCCTTGTCATCGCACTGCCGAACGACAGCTACCTGTTCTTCCCTGACCCGAGCTTCGGAGGACTTCTCACGGTAGGAAAGTTCAACTGGGGTAACAAGTTCAGCCAGATGCTCGGCACCGTCGCGAACGGTAGCGCACCATGTGGTACCATAAGTTATGCGACGACCGGTATGACGAACCCGCTGATGAACCAATACGTTGCCATCGTCGATATGCTGGTCAATTTGTTGAGCGGCAGTACCAGCAGCCTTGGGGTAACACTCTAAAGGAGAGTTGCAGGTCTCATCGGCGCTCTCCGTCGCCACGCTCAGGGCCGCTGCGATGCTGACGACCGGGATATGAGAGGGGGACAGCGGATACTCTCAGGCTACGGCCTATGCGTTGCCCATCTTCTATAGGACGCAGAAGTATGGTCCTATAAAGAGCGCGTTGAAGATATGGCGGACCGTCGGCGATGGTATAGTTTTCTTTGCACCCCAGCCCCTCTTCTCTATCAAAGCATGGTGTGCCTGGCGCGATTCGAACGCGCGACCCACAGCTTAGAAGGCTGTTGCTCTATCCACCTGAGCTACAGGCACAGCAGTATAGTCCCAATAAAGCGCATTTTGGGTGCTATGGCAATAGGTCGGTCCGGCAAAAAGAACACGTCCTTGGTTCTTTATTGCCGCGGACTATCGTCTCCTTATGATTATCAGAAAACTTCAAAAAGAAGAAGACCATGAGAAAAGTTATCCTGCGGTCTGTGCATTGTTGGGAAAGCCGAGTGCCGCAGGTGCAGGGCGGTCTATGATGCGAGATACCTTGCACTCTTCAGTAATCATGCTGTAGAACCGGGTCCCGACGACGTCTCTTACCTGTTTGCGAGCCGAGCCTGCTGACGTCTTTTCCCTTCTTCCCAGCGTGTGCGCTCTTCGTCCGTCCCGAGGATCAGGTGAGGGACAGCCACAGGACGTCCCTCGCCGCTCAGAGCCACGTACACGACGTACGCCCTGTTCGTTATCCTCCTCCTGCCTGTCAGGATCTCCTCTGCCTGGACAATCACCTCTGTTTCCATGGACGTGTGTCCCACGTAGGTCAGCCTCGCGCTGAACGTGACAAGGTCGCCTATGTGCACGGGCTCGAGGAAGGTCAGCGAGTCCACCGCAACCGTAACAGCCGGTGCCCTCGCGTGCCTCGTCGCGCACATGGCCCCCGCCTCGTCTATAAGCTTCATCAGTACCCCGCCATGGATGTTGCCGAGGTTGTTCGCGTTCTCAGGCTGCATGAGCTGACTTAATGCAATTTCCGATTCGCTTACCCGTTTTTCTTCCATAGGAAACACCTTCTCCCTTTCTAAAAGATAGAGGTCTTTAGTTAAAGATAATCCATGCCCGCCAAAAGTACATTTCAGGAAAAAAGAAATCCTGGTGCAGGTCGGACCCGCTTTTTCGAGACAGAGAAGATCGCATTGCGTGATTTCACCCAGCTATTGTGTCATTTCGCGCAACGGAAGTCATTTTTCCCCCTGGTTGAAGAAGACGTAAAAACAAAGGCTCGTTTTCCTAATAAAAATTAATAGGTTTTAAAATACAAAATAAGCTCGGATACTGGTATGAAAATTGCCAGCTCTCGTTTCTCGACAATAAATGGTAAAGGAGGAAAAGGGCTTATGGGTATAAAAAGGTTCGTTAAATTTTTAAGTTTCTTCGCACTCGCCTTAGTTATGGTCGTCGGGTGTAGCAGCGGGAAGAACGGGAGCAATGGCACGGACGGTATCAACGGCACCAATGGTACCAATGGCACGAATGGTGCGTCTGGCATCAGTACCAGCAGCCTGTCCGGTACTGTTGTAAACAGCGCTACGCAGAGCCCTATCGTAGGTGCTACGGTAGCATTGAACCCGGCGGTTACATCGAATGTATCGACCGATACAAACGGCGATTTTACCTTCACGAACATACCGATAGGCCCGTACGAGGTGATCGTAAGCGCGTCCGGGTACAGTCAGTTGACATCGGGCTTCATATCGGTTGTTGCGGGCGTGACAGCGACGACGCTATTGTCTTTAACGGCCTCACCGGTGTCCTCGTCCCTCATTACATGGCCGGGCAGCTATTATGTGGATAGCCTCGATACCGGTATATATAACGTCGGCTATGGGGCGACGGTGCAGGTGACCGCGAATGTGAGTGACCCGAACTATCCAGTATCTGCACTCACCTACACCTGGACCGTGCAGTCGTACCCGCAGTACGGAAGCGGGACATACCCCGTGGAGACGCAGATAGCCGGAGCGAATACGGCGTCGGTTACCTTCACGACAGACCCGATCCTGACACAGCTCACGCCCGAGGTGCAAAGGGACGGCATCGTACCGATAGCCCCGTATGAGGTCGGGCTGTACAGGCTGATTCTGTATGTAACGAACCCGGCAGGCGCACAGGCGTCCTCTTCGATCATGGTACGGTCTGCGAGCAAACAGTCGGGCATCCAGAATGTGGCGATCGGGGTTCCGGTGTATCTGAACTTCGTGGAGGCCACGCCGCACGTGGTGCTGGGGAGGCCATCGGGCTCGAGTGCCGTGCTCTCGACCGTCGCGTCGACGCCGCCGACGATGGTGGTAATGTTTACCCCGGATGTGTACGGCGTATACGATGTGACCGAGACGACCTCCGGGGATACCTTTACAATTGTGGCCGGGACGTGGGACGGCGTGGGGCAGCCAGTGGCGGGGGGGTACAGCAACTGTGTCGGATGTCACGACGGGAGTCTGACCGGGAACTTTGCGCCGTGGTCGCAGACGGCCCATGCGTCTATGTTTACCCGGGGGATCAGCGGAGTATTTGGGGACGGGACCTTAGGGCCGAACGGGTATGAGCCCATCGATGCGCCTCCTTTCGATAGCATGCCCCTTGACCAGGTCACGAACGAGGTATGCCTGAGCTGTCATACGCTCGGCTATGACCAGGGTGCGCCTTCGAGTAACAACGGGTTCAACGATGAGATGAAGGCCTTCGGGTGGGCGTTCCCGAATGTGCTCCAGACAACGAACTGGACGAACATGGAAGCGCAGTATCCAACCGTCTCGGCGCTCGCCAATATCCAGTGCGAGAACTGTCACGGGCCGAGCCATTCTTATGCACACGGCAGCTCTCCGCAGGATCTGCTCGAGAGGGTGAACTGGAGGTCCGGCGTCTGCTATCAGTGTCATGACGGCCAGGGACCCGACTGGGTGAGCTCTCCGCATGCAAATCTCCAGCTTTCCATGAGCGAAGGAACTATACAGGGCATGGGTACGAACGCGGCACACTGCGGCAGGTGCCACTCTGCACAGGGGTTCGGCTCATACGTCGATCAGGTCGTGGCGCATGGGATTACCGGCGCGACGAACGTGCTGGGCTTTGGGACTATGAGTACGGCCCAGCTTGCGGCGCTCGGCCTTACCGTCTCACAGGTTCAGCCGCAAACGTGCCAGGCGTGCCACGACCCGCACGATGCGACCAATCCTGACCAGTTGAGGGTATACGACACGACCATGGTCGCTGCAGGCTTTACGGTCCAGTCTGTGGGGGCAGGTGCGGTATGCATGCAGTGTCACAACACCAGAAATAATCTGCACAACGACTCGGTGTCGCTTACCGCGTACGGCTCGCCTTACGTTGCACCGCATACACCATCCCAGACGGACGTCCTGATGGGGCAGAACTCCTACTTCACCGGCATCACAGGGACCGCGACAATCTATGTGTCCAAGCATGCGAACATAGCCGATACCTGTGTGACCTGCCACATGACGTACAATCCGAATGGCTCAGCAATGCATGTATGGACGATCAATCCGCAGGACAAAGGCTCGATATGCGAGAATTGCCATGGGGTTGGCGTAACAGGCGACGGCCTGCAGACGGAGGTCGCCGGCCTGCTGAGCCAGCTCGAGACAAAGCTTGGGGGCGAGGTCGCCGCTGCTATCAGCTTCTCGATGTCGGCAAGCGGAGGGAGCTATACGGTATGGGCCGGCAATCAGCAGGTCACAGGCGCCTCTATAACCTCTGCCGTGTTTACAGAGGTGCACGGGCAGCAGGGCTACCTGTTGATAGACAACAACGGCGTGTCCTATCCGGCAGCTGCCCTCGGCGCGATAACGGCAACGACCGGGACGCCGGGTCCTATTTTCTGGATAAACGATGCAGCCAACCCGATAACAACGACGATTGTAGAGTCAGGTTGGAACTACGCGCTCGTCAACGGCGATGGCAGCCTCGGTATCCACAACCCGACCTATGTACTGACTATACTCGACAATACGTTGGGTCAATTGCCGTAACGAGAAAGACATGATTTTGGGGATGGCGGTGCACAGCGCCGCCATCCCCTACGACTGTTGTGGGAATTGCCCCACTTCATACGAGGCTTTCTCCAGCGTACTCCTTCAAGGCGCGTGCTTGAGACAAATGGCGGGCTTGGGTTTCCAGCGGACGTCTATCGCCAAGGTGCCAGGTCGCAGGGGGCGCCCGTCCATTCCGGCCAGCTTGGACTTTGCACAAAACATGGTTATCTTTTTAGGGAGAACGGACCTGAGTACAATATCATGAAGAAGGTGCTTGCATGGACATGCCTGCTCGTGTTGATGGCTGTTGGCAGCGGCCATACGCAGGAGCTCGACACGCTGTTTCAGTATAGCGGGTCTATTGCTGCAACCAAGGAGAGGTCCTTTCCGGTCAACGTCGGAGGGAAAGGATACACGAAGATAAAGATCGAGTGCGATGTGGACCAGCAACAGGTCGTGTTGTATTACAAAACCAGCACTATGAAGACGTTTGATTCAGCGGAAACCACGGGCATATTGCCTTACTACAACTACCTATATCATAAGAAAGAATTCCTGCTGTCCGCTTCCCTGCCGGTCAAGACAGCAGGTAGCGTTACTCTTATGTTAAAGAATAAAAGTGATAAAGACACATCGGTCCAGTTGACGGTCTACGGATTGACGCAAAATTATTAGTTGATGCCTGTAACCAGCATCCGAGCCCTTGCAAGAAGGGCACGAACAAGGTCAATACTTCATCAAACAAACAGCACCGGATGAGCAGCCTTAAAGGGCGGTCCTGAACAGATAGCAGCGCTTGCAGCTACAGAATATTCTCCATGAGTGAAGAATATTCTGTAGTCAAAAGAGATATCTGTTGCTATAAGGTGTCAATATACCAGAGCAAGTTGCTCTGGCACTATTATTGCCCGGTAGAGCTCCGGTGCCTACTGAGCGATAGGAACAATACATGAAAGTTATGAAGAAGATTTTGTTCATAGTATATGCGTTATTGATTTTTATGCCATCGCTTCCGATGGCTGAGGCCGGGGACACCTTTTCTCCGCCTAAAAAAAGCCCTGGAGAAGGGAATGGGACGAAAGACGCCTCTGTTTTCACGGGTCCTGCACAGGGTACCGCGGTCCCGGGCGGGCTTACGCTAAGAGCATATGTCTCTGAAGTGCTGCAGGTAAATCCGGACATCAAGAGCATGCAGGCGCAGGTTGCTGCTTCTGCTGCGAAATACCACTACACCGGTGTTATTCCGGATCCGACTCTGATGTTAAAGATAAACAACATGGACTCGCGGTACTCTGTCGGCAGCGACCCCATGAGCTATTTCGGTATTGAGCTCGACCAGATGGTACCGTTCCCGGTAAAGCTCCACCTCGAATCAGAGATTGCATTCAAAGAGCTTAGGATAAGCAGGCAGGAACTGAGGCAGAAAGAGCTCGAGGTCCAGTCCAAGGCCGTCGCTGCCTTCAGCGATTACTATTGCAACGACGAATCCCTGCTCCTGCTTGAGCAATACCTGAAGATAATCGACATGGTCATCCGTACGGCACGACAGAGGTACGAGACGGGCATCGCATCGCAACAGGACCTTTTACGTGCCATACTCGAGCGATCGAGGCTCGAGGAGAGGATCGATATCATCGGGTTTGAACTAAAACGATCGACTGCACGGATGAACGGCCTGCTCGCAAAAACACCGGACACGCTCCTGCCGGGGCCAGCCGGCATGCAGGCAGCCGGCATCGGCTATGACAAAGACTCGCTGTATGGCTCTGCTGAAAGCACCTCACCGGCGATCGCCATGGCGAATAGCAGGGTCGAAGAAAATAAGCTTGAGCTATCGAGGAGCAAGTGGTCGTATGCACCGGACCTCGAGTTCGGCGCTGGACTGATGACGAGAGGCTCTTATCCGCCTGGCTGGACCGGAAGCATCGGCATCTCGCTGCCTCTCTATTTCTGGACCAAGCAGAGGTATATGGTCAAGGGCGCCGGTGCAGGCCTGGACGCAGCAAAACAGAACCAGAACAATACGGAGAAAACGACACTCGCAGAGATAGACGCATCGTACAAAGAAGCGCAAACAGAATATTCTTTGATCAACCTGTACAAGAACGAGATCGTGCCACAGGCAGCGCTCACGTTCAGTTCGGCGATCAGCAGCTACATAACCGGCAGGGTGGACTTCGTGACTACCATGGATGCGCTGCTCATACTCATCGATTACAGGCAGATGCTGTATCAGAGGACCGCGGACTATTTTAAGGCTCTCGCACGACTCAGCGTGCTGAGCGGGGTGGATTTGATAAAGGCGGATGCACCTACCGCCCCTTCGGGACGCCCCTCTTCGCGAGGGGGGAAGACAGGAGATTGAGATGAAAAAATACGCGGGTATAGTGGGTATGGCAGTATTGACTTTGACGCTGTTCGGATGCTCGAAACATACGGCAGCGGGCGGTCCCGCAGGTGGACGGGCCCAGCAGGGGAAAGAGAACTGCAAGACCATGTATAAGTCCACCATGATGCCCAAAGAGGTGTCGAGTACTCCGGGCAAGGACTCCATGGGCATGGAAATGGTGCCATTCAAGGTCTGCGAACAACCCGGCGGAGAAAAGCCCCATGCCCCCGGAACTGTCCGGATATCCTCACAGCTGCAGCAGCGGTACGGTGTAACCCTCGGGACGGTAAAATTAAGGGATCTGACGTTCTCGGTCCGCAACGTAGCAATCATCGGCTATGATGAAACAAGGCTGAAGGACGTTACTATACGGTTTTCCGGATGGATCCAGACACTGTATGCAGACTACTCGGGCATGATGGTACGCAAAGGCCAGCCCCTGTTCACCATCTATTCACCCGAGCTTGTTTCGGCAGAGCAGGAATATCTGCTCGTGATCAACAACCCGTATTCAGCAGGCAACAAGGATCTCGTTCACGCTGCGGAACAGAAACTGAGACTCTGGAATATTACCGGTGCGCAGATACATCAGATCCGGAAGGCAGGCAAGGCCTCTGATACCCTCCCATTCTCTGCACCGTTTACCGGTTTCATCATCCGGAAGCACGTCGTTCAGGGACAGCATGTGGATGCAGGACAGACGTTATTTGAACTTGCGGACTTGAGCCATGTCTGGGCAATGGTGGACATCTATGAAAACCAGGTGCCCTTTGTCCATACCGGACAGAAGGTCAGTCTGCAGCTCCAGGCATTTCCGGGAAAAGAGATCCATGGCAGGATTGATTTTATTTATCCGTATCTGGACAACGACACGAGAACGGTCAAAGCCAGGGTCGTCGTACCGAACCCCGGAAATGCGATAAAACCGGACATGTACGGCACTGCCGTTATCCGGGACAACCTCGGTCCGAATCTCTCGGTACCGTCTGATGCGGTCATGAACACCGGTACGCGCCAGGTGGTGTTTGTCGACACGGGCGACGGCTACTTCGAGCCGCACAACGTACAACTCGGAGAACACGCTGACGGATACTACGTTGTCCTCTCCGGGCTCGATGCAGGTGACCGGGTCGTCACAAACCCGGTGTTCCTGATCGATGCCGAGTCCAACCTCAACGAGGTGAGCGGCGCAATGAGCTCCATGCCGGGCATGAACATGGGACAGAAGAAAGAAAATCAGAATTCAAAAGTCAAAATTCAAAAATCAGAAAATCCGGAACAGAAGCAGGACAGCGCGCCGTCGAATCAGGACAATTCGATGCCCGGGATGAAGATGTGAGCTGCTCATGATCAACCGCATCATCGAGTACTGCGCAAAGAACAAGTTCATCGTATTCCTGGGAACGGCTGTTATCATCGGCTGGGGTATCTGGGTGATCAATAAGACCCCGCTCGAGGCAATCCCGGATCTGACACCGGTACAGGTCATTATCTATACAAAATGGGAGGGGCAGAGTCCGAACATTATCGAGGACCAGGTTACCTACCCTATTGTCACGGCGCTGATATCCGCACCGCATGTCAAGATTGTCCGGGGCCTGTCAACCTTCGGCTATTCGTATGTTTATGTTCTGTTCAAAGGCGGCACGAACATGTATTGGGCACGCAGCAGGGTGCTTGAATACCTCCAGCAGATCAACGGCAAGCTGCCGCCGGGCGTCAATCCGACGCTCGGGCCCGACGCAACAGGCATCGGCTGGGGGCTTGAGTACGTGCTGCTGGACAAAGGACACCGGTACAGCCTCGCAGACCTGAGGTCGTTCCAGGACTGGTACCTGCGCTACTGGCTTGAATCCGTCCACGGTGT
This sequence comes from bacterium, assembly GCA_021787665.1. Classification (GTDB taxonomy): domain Bacteria; phylum JAMCPX01; class JAMCPX01; order JAMCPX01; family JAMCPX01; genus JAMCVD01. The sequence goes on along the minus strand of JAJYLN010000004.1, from coordinate 13,095 downwards.
CTCCGAGGTTGCAGGAATCGGCGGCTACCAGAAGGAGTTCAGGGTCAACGTCTACCCTTCCCGTCTGCAGGCCTACCATATCCCGCTGAGCAGGGTCATCGATGCTGTCAGGCATTCGAACAAGGACGTCGGCGGGGCATCCATTGAAATAAACGGCACGGAGTTCGTGATCCGCGGCAATGGCTACCTGACGTCGCTCAACGATCTCGGCAATACCGTTGTCTCTGCCTCCCCGCACGGAACCCCGGTGCTCCTGAAGGACATTGCCGACATCAAATATGATGAAGTCATGCGGCGGGGTATCGCGGACTATAACGGGACCAGTGACGTCGTGGGCGGCATTGTCGTTGTCCGGTACGGTGCGGACATGTACAAGATCCTCGGCGACGTGAAAGAAAAGATTAAGGCGATCGCGCCCTCGCTCCCCCCGGGCGTACAGCTCAAGATCGTCTATGACCAGTCTGAACTGATCAAGCGATCCGTGGCGACCCTGCGTGAAAAACTCATCGAGGAGAGCGTCATCGTGAGCATCGTTTCCATCATATTCCTCTACAGTATCAGCAGTGCGCTGGTCGCTATTATCATCCTGCCGCTCGCCATACTCATGGCCCTGATCGGCATGTACTACGCCGGGGTTTCATCCAACATCATGTCGCTCGGCGGTATCGCGATAGCGATTGGTGCGATGGTCGATGCATCCATCGTCATGATCGAGAATGCGAACAAGTTCCTCGAGCATGAACACGACCTGACGCATCAGAGGCGCGAGGAGATCATCATCCGCGCCGCAAAGCTCGTCGGCAGGCCGCTCTTCTTTTCCCTGCTGGTGATTGCGGTCTCATTTCTTCCCATCTTCGCCCTGACAGGGCCCGAGGGGAAGCTGTTCAAACCGCTTGCGTATACCAAGACCTTCTCCATGATGTTCGCAGCATTTTTGTCCATTACCCTTGGTCCGACACTCATGACCCTGCTCATCCGCGGAAAGATAACGCCGGAGGAAAAAAACCCTCTGAACCGCATCATGATCAGGGCGTACCATCCTGTCGCTGCATTTGCCCTCAGGCACCGGAGGATCATCCTGATTTCTGCACTGCTGATCATCCTCTCCATTCTCATCCCCTTCTCCCGGCTCGGCAGTGAATTTATGCCTCCGCTGAACGAGGGTACGATCCTGTATATGCCGAGCACCATTCCCGGCATCTCGATTACCCAGGCGCGGCAGATGCTGCAGGTGACAGACCGGATCATAAAGTCTTTCCCCGAGGTGTCTTCGGTCTTCGGGAAGGCCGGCAAGGCAGACACCTCGACTGACCCGGCGCCGCTGGAGATGATCGAGACCATCATCAACCTGAAGCCGCAGTCGCAGTGGCCCCGGGGCGTGACCTGGAAAGGCCTGATCGATCAAATGAATACTGCGATTAACGTCCCCGGTGTGACCAATGCATGGACCATGCCCATAAAAGGCAGGACGGACATGCTGACCACGGGTATTCGTACGCCGGTCGGCATCAAGATCTACGGCCCCAGCCTTTCTGAAATGGAGGTCCTGGGGAAGATGATCGAGGACATCCTGAACAAGGTACCGGGAACACGAAGTGTGTTCGCTGAACGGGCCGTGGGAGGACATTATATCAATTTCGATATCGACCGCGAGGCGATCGCCCGGTACGGGCTGAGCGTCGACGACGTGGACGATGTGCTGGAAACGGCAGTCGGCGGCATGACCATCGGCAAGGTCATTCAGGGGCGCGAACGCTTTGCGATCGCACTGCGGTATCCCCGCGAACTCCGCGACAATCTCGCGAGCCTCAACATGGTGCTTGTTCCGACGCCGTCAGGCGCCCAGATACCCATCGGAGAGCTTGCGCATATCTACCGGATCAACGGCCCTCCGATGATTCGGGACGAAAACGGCATGCTGTCGGACTGGGTCTACGTGGATTTGACGACGGGAAACATCGGCGGCTACGTGGAGCGGGCAAAGAAGGCAGTGGACGACGGGATTATTAAAAAGGGCATGCTCCCTGCGGGCTATACGCTGGTGTGGACAGGACAGTATGAATACATGGAGCATGCACGGAAGACCCTGATGATGGTGATTCCGCTGACCCTGTTCATCGTGTTCCTGCTCCTGTACTTCAACAAACGATCCGTGACCGAGGCGCTGATCGTGATGCTCGCGGTCCCGTTCTCCCTCACCGGAGCGATCTGGGGGCTGTACCTCATGCACTATGAACTCAGTGTCGCGGTCTGGGTCGGCATCATCGCACTCGCAGGTGTGGATGCTGAAACAGGGGTCGTTATGCTCGTGTACCTTGACGAGGCATACCACCGCTGGATCGATGAGAAAAGGATGCATACGGAGCTTGATTTAAAGGAATCCATCATGTTCGGTGCTGTTCAGAGAATACGCCCGAAGATGATGACGGTTTTCGCCATCATGATGGGACTCCTGCCCATTATGTGGAGCCACGGGAGCGGTGCGGATATTATGAAGCGGATTGCCATGCCCATGATCGGCGGCGTATTCACATCCGCGATCATGGAACTCGTGGTATATCCGGTGATCTATCTTTACTGGAAGCGGCGAAGCCTTCCCGGGAAGGACGCATAGAATCAAAGGAAGCAAACGCGTGAAAAGGCTGACTTGCATTTATTGATTGAATGTATAATCTATACAACAGGAGGTTTCTATGGCTAAACATGAAGATCCTGTCTGTAAAATGGTCATTGATGAAAAACTTGCACCGGAGAAGTATGATTACAAAGGGGAAACCTATTTTTTCTGCGCAAAGGGATGTAAAGATAAATTCGAGAAAGAGCCTGAGAAGTATCTGGCACGAAAGACAAAATGAACGGGGCAAATATGACAAGACCTGGCCTTGCGGCAAGGATAGCGACCATAGCGCTGCTCGCGACGTCCGTCGCTTTGCTGTCCCAGAGAGCGAGGGCATGCAGCTCGTGCGACGCGAAGGGAGTGATGATCAGTCAGAACGATCAACGTAGGGGCAACACCGGTGCAAAGGGCACAGCTACGAACACTAGCGAACAGCCAGAGCGTGGCTATGCGGTGTGTCCGGTATGTCACATGAGGTTCAAGATAACGAAAGACACGCCCTACGTGCTTTATAGGGACAGGAAGTACTACTTCGACTCGGAGGCGGACAAGGAGACCTTCCTGAGCGACCCGAAGAAGTACATCAACGGTATGCGCCCCAACAGGGTGACCGGGCAACATCCTGCGGCCGACACGGGCAACGGCGTGTATAAATAGGATCCATGCGGGGAGGATTTAGAGGTCGTCCCCGCGCAAGATACTGTGAATGTCCGGGCTCTCCGGACAGCGGGCGACAGAGAGGTCAAGCCTAGGTCGAGGGTGTTATGACAAACGATGAGATTGCCCATATCTTCAACAGCATCGCAGACATACTCGAATTAAAGAACGATAACCCGTTCAGGATACGCGCGTATAGAAAGGCAGCGCTCGTTATGAACGACCTCCCGGACGATGCGTCCAGGCTCCGCGAGAAAGGAAAGCTCGGTGCTATCCCGGGCATCGGAAAGGACCTTTCTGCAAAGATCGAAGAGTACGTTCAGACCGGCAAGATAGCGACCTTCGAGGAGCTGAAAAAAGAGTTCCCGGAGGGGGTACTCGCTATACTCTCCATCCCCGGCATGGGACCCAGGACTTCCCGGCTACTGTACGATACCTGCGGCATAGACTCCATAGAGAAGCTCGAGACCTATGCCAGAACCGGCAGGCTGAAGGGCATCAAGGGCATTAAAGACAAGACCATCGTGAACATCCTGAAGGGCATCGCGCTGAAAAGGAGCATCCAGGGCAGGTTCCCGTTGGGTACGGCGCTCCCTCTGGGCGAGGCGATCAGGGATGAGCTCAAAGGGGTACGGGGCGTCGGCAGTATCGAACTTGCCGGGAGCATACGGCGCAGGAAGGAGACGGTTGCCGACATCGACATCCTCGTCACCGCAGACGAGCTGAAGCCCCTGATGGACCGGTTCGTACAGTTAAAAGACATCGAGCGGGTTCTCTCCCACGGGGCGACGAGGTCGTCGGCAATTCTGAGAGGCACGCATATCCAGATCGACGTCAGGGTCGTGGAGAAGGACAGCTTCGGCGCTGCACTTGCATACTTCACCGGCTCGAAGGCGCACAATATAAAGCTCAGAGAGCTGGCCATAAAGAAGGGGTTCAAGCTCAACGAGTACGGCGTGTTCGATACGAACAACGACCGGAAGATCGCCGGGAGCTCGGAGCAGGGCGTCTACGAGGCCCTCGGCCTGCAGTGGGTGCCCCCGGAGCTGCGGGAAGACCAGGGGGAGATCGAGCTTGCCCTCGGGCATGGGTTGCCGGAGCTGGTGGCTGTCGGAGACATCCGCGGCGACGTCCACCTACACACCATCTACAGCGACGGAAACAGCACCCTGTCGCAGATGGCCCGCCATGCAGAATCGCTCGGGTACCGCTACATCGCAATCACGGACCATTCTCCGTCGCTCGGCATCGCACGGGGGCTCGACCCCGGCAAGCTCAGATCGCAGATGCAAGAGATAGACGCGTTCAACCGGAGGTCCAGGGGGATCCGGGTGCTCAAGGGGATGGAGGTGGACATCCTCGGGGACGGAAGGCTTGACATGGATGCCGCCCTGCTCGATAAGCTTGATATCGTGATCGGTTCCATACACAGCGGCTTCAAGCAGTCCGGCGAGCAGATCACCGGCCGCTTGGTAAAGGCCATGAGCACCGGTCTCGTCGACCTCATCGGTCATCCCTCCGGCAGGCTCATCGGCGAGAGGGACGCCTACGAGGTCGACTGGGGCACCCTGTTCGATGCGGCAAAGCAGTACCGCGTGGCGATGGAGATAAACTCGTTTCCCCTGCGGCTGGATCTGTCCGACGTCATGATACGGAAGGCCCGCTCGAGGGGATTGAAGTTCATGACGACGACCGACAGTCATGATCCCAAGCAGATGCGGTATATGGATTACGGCGTCTCCGCAGCGCGGAGAGGCTGGCTCGGTGAGGGCGATGTCGTCAATACGAAAGATCGAAAAGACTTTGTCCGATGGCTGAAGGGAGACAGATGAAAAAAGACTGGATTGTTCGTTTCGGCGATTTTGTGTTCAGGCACAGGGACACGCTCCCCGTGCCGTTCATAGTCATGGCCATAGCGGTCCTCGTGTTCACACGGCCCTCGTTCACGGGTGCCGGCACGAGGCTTGCATTGTTCGGTGGGGGCGTCCTCATCACACTGCTGGGCGAGGCAGTCAGGGTATGGGCCGTCGGATACTCCGGGGGCACGACTCGATCGAGGTCCCTCATAGCGGACAGGCTCGTGACCGAAGGCCCCTATTCGATAATACGGAACCCCCTCTACGCGGGTAACTTCCTGATTGCTCTGGGATTCTCGCTCATGGCGAACGCCGTGGTGGTCATACCGCTCGTCGTTCTGTACTTTGTCGTTGAGTACTATCCCATCGTACGCAGGGAGGAGGCCTTCCTGCTCGAAAAGTTCGGCGCGGGCTACCGTGCATACACCGAGACCGTACCGCGGTTCCTTCCCTCGAGTCTCAGCATAAAGAAAACGACCTATGATCCAAGGGCCCTGAAGGGTGAGCTTTGGACCATGCTCGGCATCGTTATTATGCTCGCGGTGATGGTCGGAATAGATTTCGTAAGGGTCGGCCTGATCAAACAATAAAATTGACAAAGAACTATTTTGAAAGATACGATATTTCCCGTATAAAAGGAGGCGGTATGAGGACGACGTTCATGAAATATAGCCATCTTATCATCGCAGGCATGGTAGTGGGTCTTGCCCTTGCCGGTTGCAAAGGCCCCACCGGATCGGCCGGGCTAAGTACCGGTACCCTAAGAGGCAGCGCCGTCGATACGGCCACGGGCAAAGCCCTTGCAGGCGCTCTGATAACCGGTACGCCATCCTTGTTTTCCACAACCACCGACACCAACGGCAATTTTGTCATACAAAATGTTCCGGTTGGCATCTATCAGGTGACGGCATCGTTCGATGGCTATATCTCCCAGACGACCGGCTTTCTATCGATAGTCGCAGGCCAGTCCGTGACCATACCGTTTAAGCTCTCGACCGTACCATCGCCGGCGACGAATACCGTTGCCAACGCTGGACCGGACCAGTGGAGCGTGGGGTACGGCGCATCCGTTACCATGAACGGCAGTGCCAGCACGAGTGCATCGGGGAAGCCTTTGACGTATACGTGGACGCAGGTACCGAACTCTGCATCCGCACAGATGGCGCTCCCGCCGGTAACGATCCTCAACGGGACGAGTAGCTCGATGCTGCAGATCCAGCTCCCGACGCTCCAACAGTTCCTGGCGTCCCTCGATGTGCCCGTACAGGTGCCGGACAGGTTCGGCGTACTTGGGATATCTCCGTGGATGGGGGGAGGCACGGGCAACGAGATCAACCTCTACGGCTTCCAGCTTACCGTTACGGACGGGACAGACACCTCCACAACGACCGTGTATGTCTCCCCGGCTTCCACGACGAGCGGTCTGACCAATGTCCCGATAGGCATTACCCAGTATCTCGACGGCGGGACCAGGGGAGGGGCACAGCATACATGGAACTGGCAGGTCGTGTCGGCACCGGGCGGATCCGGGGTCACGGCACTGGTGGATCCCACGTCGGAGACACCTCACGTTACGCCCGATATAGCAGGCCAGTATGTATTCCTCGAAGCGGTCTCCGGACAGGAGATCACGATCAATGCAGGAACGTATGTAGGCTGGAGCCAGTGCGCCCAGTGTCATGACGGCAACATCGCCAACGCGCCCTTGACCGTGGGACCGTGGCTCGGGACGAAGCACGCGACCATGTTCACGAAGATGATTAACGGCGATTATCAGGACGACAACGCCTACCGTGAGCGGTGCTCGGTATGCCACACGCTCGGCAATACGCCCGAAGAGACGGAGCCGAGCAATGGTTGGTGGGACGCGCAGGTGAGCACCGGATGGGTGTTCCCGTTCGTGGCGAACGACTACAGCTTTGCGATAAACAAGGACAACTGGTTCACCATGCCCCAGTCATTGAAGAACATGAGCAATATCCAGTGCGAGAACTGTCACGGCCCGGGCAATGTTCATACCGGTACCCTGAGCTATGATCAGGCCGTGTGCTTCCAGTGTCACGACAATACGGACGACGAGGACGTGGCGAATGAATGGAGGACATCGGTCCATGCCCAGAGTCTGACAGCACAGGCGGCGGGCATGTTCGTTACAGAAAGTGCTTTCTGCGTCAAATGCCACGTGTCCCAGGAATTCGTTGCCGTGAACTTTAAGGGACAGATAACGCCGACAACCGTGGCAGACCCGTTCCCGGTTAACTGTGCCGCCTGCCATGATCCGCACAGTGCCGCAAACCCCGACCAGCTCAGGATATACGGCTCCAATGCAGTTGCCGGCGGCACCTTTACCCTGACCAATGCAGGGGCAGGCGCCATATGTACGCAGTGCCACACAGACCAGAATCCGGACCCGAATGCCTTGATTGCTCTCGCATTGACTGGTGGTACAACCCCCACTGATGCGACCACCATCTATCAGTCGACCGCGGAACTTTTCGCTTCCGGACGGGGCTTCACCCTGACCGGCGCGGGCCCGTACGCGCCCACAGTATTGAGCTCTCCCCATGCGACGGACCAGTTCTTCTTGGCCGGAGGAACTAACCTCTGTGTGACCTGCCACATGTATAATCCGTCGTACATTACGCTCACCACCGGTAACCACAGCTTCGCTATGTCCGACGGGTTCTCGGACGACACCGAGGCGTGCGGCCAGTGCCATATCGTGGGGGCGCCTACCAGCGCGTACAACAATATCGTCACCGGGTTCGATACGTGGGTCGACCCGTACCTCTCGGAGCCCGTCCCTGACTGGGACGGCTCGCCCGTCCAGCCGTGCCCGCAGGGCCAGGTGTGCACGTCCGGCACCGAGGGCATACAGGACCGCGTGCAGGGGCTCCTGAGCGTGCTTGCGTGCGCCATTACCACGAGCGCAGGCCAGTCGTGTGTCGCGAGAACGGCCGACATCAGCGGTGCGTCGGTCGCGTGGACGATAACGATGCCGGCGACACGGTTCACGGCCGACATCGTCTCGCCGTCGAACGGCACGGCGGGGTTCGCCTTTACCGGCGCGTTTACGGAGTCGGAGCTCGATGCGGTGTACAACTACAACCTCGTTGCGCATGAGGGCAGCATGGGCATCCACGACACGAGGTTCGACGTGGAACTGCTCCAGCGGGCATTCAACGATCTCGCCGGCGCTGACATACCGGGAGCAACGCTGTACTGAGATAGACAGGGACTACCGCCGCTTTTCACGACGGTAGCCCCTGTCCCCGGCACCTGCACCCAGCCTTGCCATAGATTCTTCGGGTTGTCTGTTGTTGACAATCGATGCTCGGGGAGCTAAGAATTCGTGGAGTTTGGGGGATCGTCCAATGGCAGGACTGCAGACTCTGGATCTGCCTATCTAGGTTCGAATCCTAGTCCCCCAGCCATTGTGAACGGAGGGATGTTCGTCCACCTGTTCATGCAGTGCGTGTACCTTATAAAAAGAAGAGGGGGAAGGGGAAACTGTTGGTCTATTCAACAGTATAACTATGCAAGTCGCAAACGTATACGTCTATGTATACATGCCGATAATCTTTTTTGCTTATGGCATGTCATTCCTGATACTCGGTATTGCTGCTGCTGTTGAATACCTCCAGCTCTTTCACACTCACCAGAAAGACAAAACCAGCTATTTTGTATTTACACCGATAGCCTTTCTGGCCATTTTTGGATTGATACACGGGCTGGTGGAGTTTATGGGCATGTTCTCAATCCTTTCCGCCGGTAAGCCGTCGATACCTTTCAGGATAATAAAAATGGTCTTGCTGGCTATATCTTTTTACTGGCTCAGCAGGTTCGGTGTATCTTACGATAGCGAGGTTATGAACAGGGCCGATGCCGCTCCCCCGGGTGACAAGAAAGTCTCCTATTTGCTCAACCTCCCGTGGGTTTCGCTGGGCTCATGGTTCATACTTATTTTGCTTTTATACGTTCGTACTGGCCTGAGCGACAAATACTTCATGAATGGAGATGCGCTCGCGAGATACCTTGTAGGCCTCCCCGCCACAGTTGTCGCATCAGTAAAATTCTTTAAAGCCTACAAAGGGAGAATTTCACTGAGTGAGGATGTCTATAGGATACTTGCAGCGGTAGCTTTCCTGTTGTATGGCATTTTTGCCGGGGTAATCGGGCCGAAAGCAGGCTTTTATCCGGCATCGGTACTGAACTATATAAGCTTTTATTCGTTCACGCATGTCCCCGTGCAAATCTTCAGGACCCTGTGCGCCATCGCCATTACTATAACGTTGCTGAAATTCTACAGGCAGTATAAGGGGTTCCTCCCCATCCGGCTCAAGGCGATCCTGCACATATTCATTGCCGTCATAGTCCCTTCATTCGCCATTCTTATCATCGTTAGCTACATGATAGCGAATTCGCTCATCAAGCTCTCCTACAAAGAAAACGACAAGCTCGCACTGCTGGCGGCAGAAAAGGTATATCTGTTCTTTGACAATATCGAGGCAAACGTCAAATATTATGTCCTGTTCTCGAGGACCACCTCACCAGATATAGAAAAAAAACTATTGGTATCGCTGGTAAGGGACAATGACGATATTAGCGGTTTGATCCTTTTTACCGGAGGCGATGAGCTTCTGCATGTCGCGAAGGACGCACACTCGGGTGCTGTTAACTATATTAAAGATGCAGACGACGCCCATATCCGGAAGTTTCTGAGCCCTCCGGTGAGTGACATGCTCTTTACAGGATTTTCGATCGAAAGAGATACGGATACACAGGTCTCCATGAAGATCCTGTTTAACAAAAGGAAGATCGATATCCTTATACCGGTGAGCAAGCTGTACGATACAGTCTCTGATCTGCCCATAAAAAGGGGACAGTATATCCGCTTTCAGGATGACAAAGGCAGCACCGTTAGACCCGTGGGCAATAACGACAATGGTGAAGCTACAGCCCCGACAAGTACGACCCTGTATCCAGGCAGGTACTATAAAGAACTTCATGAGGACAACGGTGTATACTACCTCCCCATAAGCGAAGATATAGAACCGATAGGGTGGAAAATCATTCTTGGGATCCCGCGCAACGAGATTGTGGCGCCAATATTCGGGATATTCAAAAGTATCCTGCTGTGGATCGTGGTAATCTGCCTGACCACCGTAGGGGTCGCTATCATATTTGTCAACAAGGTCACCGGAGGAATAAGTCTCATAGCGCAGAAGGTCAGGCTGATAGCTCATGGAGATTTTAATCAAAGGTTCGGTCTGGAAACCGACGATGAGCTTCAGGACCTCTCCGAGGAGATAGAGAAGATGGAACAGTCGCTCCTGGAAAAGAAAAAGATGGAGGACAAAATGGTCCACACGGAGAAGATAGCATCCCTGGGCCATCTCACGGCGGGCATTGCACATGAGATAAACAATCCGCTGGGTATAATCCTCGGATACTGCCAGATGATGCTGCGGAGAATTGGCCCGGACAGCGGCTCGTACGAAGACCTTAAGGTAATAGAGAAGCATGTACTCACCTGTAAGAAGATCTTACAGGACCTCCTGAATTTCTCGAGACCCTATAGGAAAGCAGAAAGCGAAGTGAAGATACCGGTAAATATAAATGTCAACATCAAAGAAGCCCTTCTCCTGATACCCGATTATTTTTTGCAGGAGAAGGTCAACGTCCAGCTCGATCTCAGCCCTGCCCTGCCCGAGATCGTCGGTAACCCGGACAGGCTACACCAGGTATTTCTGAACCTGACCATAAATGCTATTGATGCAATGAAGGAGACAGGAGGCAATCTCGTGATAAGCACAACAACGCGTGACTCAAACGGGAAGCAGACGGTCGAAATCATATTCAGTGATACGGGATGTGGGATAAAAGAGGAAGATAAGGGAAAGATCTTCGACCCGTTTTTTACCACGAAGGAAGTCGGAAAGGGCACGGGGCTTGGTCTGTCTGTATCGTACGGAATAGTCAAGGAACACAGCGGAGAGATATGGGCAGAAAGCGCATGGGGGAAAGGGTCCACATTTCATATAACATTCCCCAGCAGGGAAGGATCGTCATGAGCAAGATTGTTGTCGTTGATGATGAAAAAGATATGCTCTCCATGGTGGAAAAAATCCTGACCACACAGAGAGACTATGAGGTCTTAAAAGCATCGACCTGCCTGGAAGCAATGGTCCTCATTGATGTACATAATGTGAACGTCATCCTTACCGATATGAAGATGCCCGATATGACCGGCCTCGAATTTTTGGACAGGATCAAAGAACGATGGCCCGATAAGACGATCATAATTATGACCGGTTTTGCTTCGATAGAAAATGCCGTCGAGGCGATGAAACGGGGCGCGTACGATTATATAACAAAGCCTTTTCAATACGACGATCTCCTGCTGGCCGTGGATAAGGCGTCCGAGAGGGCCCTGCTGCTGGATGAGAAACAATACCTCCAATCGGAGCTCCATAAATACTTCGGCGTCATGGGGCTGATAGGAAATGGCAGGGAGATGATCGGGATCTACAACACCATAAAAAATATCGCTTCAACATCCGTGCCTGTACTGCTGACCGGGGAAAGCGGGACAGGGAAAGAGGTCGCAGCAAGGGCGATCCACTTCCAGAGCAAGAGGAAGGAAAGACACTTCGTAGCAATCAATTGTGCTGCTCTCCCTGAAACGATACTGGAGAGCGAGCTGTTCGGCCATGTGAAGGGAACATTCACTGGGGCAATTCGGGACAAGAAGGGGCTGATCGAAGAATCCGACGGGGGAACGCTGTTCCTCGACGAGGTCGGAGACCTGAGCCCGCAGATACAGGTGAAACTTCTGCGTGTACTGCAAGATGGGGAGTTCAGGTCTCTCGGTGCGCTGAAGGTCAAACGGGTGGACTTGAGGGTGATAAGCGCGACCAACAGGAATCTGGAGAATGCAGTGTTAAACGGTACCTTCAGAGAGGATCTGTATTACCGGTTGAAAGTCGTGACTATCAACATGCCGCCGTTACGGGAGAGAAAGGAAGATATACCGCTTCTGGCGAGCTATTTCCTGAAGAAATACGCCACCAAGTATGAAAAAGACATTCAAGCGATGACTGACCCGGCAATGCAGCTCCTGATGAACAGGCAATGGAAGGGCAATGTACGTGAGCTCGAGAATGCCATAGCAAAGGCTGTTGCCGTATCTACGGACTCGACTATTCGCGAGAGGGACCTGCTGCCCAATGAGGCAGTAACGACAAACGAAGACTTCAAGACAGCAAGAAAAAGGGTCTTAATCGATTTTTACAAAACATATCTGACGTCTGCGCTTATACGCAACAAAGGAAATATATCGAAAGCGGCTGAGGAATGTGGAATGCTTCGGCAATCCTTCCAGCAGTTGATGAAACGCTGTCATATCGATCAAAACTGAGTCAACGACGTCGTGCAAGAATCCCGTTGCACAGTGCAATAAAATCTTGCACCATAAAAAGCCTCTGTATTTTATACACATACCTGTCTTTATGTGAAGGTGCCCGTATTGCTATATTGCGCCCCGCTTTTATGTATAGCTCACAGGCAATGGATATAGTCATATCTTTCAACAGGTTAGCTACCATGTGCAGATGAAGAGCCTGGCATGCGGATTGCGTTAAGGCTTCTTAGTCCTAATAAAGGGGGGCAACGCTATGAGAGAAAAAGGTTTCGTCCAAAAAATAGTCGGGAATATGTTCAAGCGGGCAAGGAGACATGCAGGATTAATGTCTTTGTTAAGTATCGTGTGGATCATTGCCATGATGTTACCAAAGGATGCACAGGCTATACCAAGTTTTTCAAGACAAACAGGCCTTGCGTGCGATGTATGCCATACGGTGTATCCGCACCTGACGCCGTTCGGCAGGGAATTCAAGATGCACGGGTATGTGATGGACACGGCGGAGTCCGTGGCGGTCAAGGGGAGCGGGACGATGTGCGGCG
>JAJYLN010000022.1 GCA_021787665.1 bacterium | reverse complement strand
GAAAGTATAGGCTTGATACAAACTCATTTTATTCATGCTTAAAAGATCGCATGAAATAGTACGCTTGCCAAGCTGTTTTTCTCTTTTAATTACAAGTGGTTGCTTCTACATAAGAGGTCTTTTTTACCCACTCACTTTGGAGAAGAGCCACAATTGGGTAAGAGATTTCCCTGTCCGATGTTGGTAAGACTCATTTTATTTAATGAGATACTGGAGCTTGTTTGACCCTCTGATGTAAAATGTCCGCCGTAGAATGCAAGAGGTATATTGCTCCCCTTGTCCCATACCATGCTCCATGAATTACCATACATGGATTTATACGTATTGAAATAAGAAAGCTGGGAGGGCGTTGGCCCATCGGCCATTGTTGCACTACAGAACAAAAGACCTGCAACTAACCCCAAAAACTGTACACAACACCGTGTGTGTGTGTGTGGCACACAGCCTTTGACTGCTTCATAGAGCCTCCTGTACTAACTTTTTATATATCTTCAATCCCTCTGGGGGATTAAACAGCATACAAATCGTTTTCAGAGGTCACCACGTCAGATAGTCAGTGTTGCGCTTGTGAGTAGCATCGCATACAGAGGATACTATGTCAAGAATAATTTTATCTTTTGTTATTATATAGCCTGTGTCAGACCGCGATGGCCCGGAGGAACTGCTGCTTCAGGGACGCGAGCGCGCCGTCATCAGCAAAGCTGAAGTAGCCATCGGCGCCGACGATAATATGGTCATGCAGCACCATATTGGACAGCTCGCCGAGCACGAGGATGTTCATCGTGAGCCTCCTGTCCTCGGCGCTCGGGGAGGTGCTGCCGGACGGATGGTTGTGGGAAAGGATGATGCCGGTGGCAGACGACCGTATCGCAAGCTCCATCAGTTCCCTTGGATAGATCGAAGCAGCATTTACGGTACCCTCGCCCACCTTCCTGACATCGATGACGTCGTTGCGGCTGTTCAGGAGCATCGCGATAAAATTCTCTTTCGGCAGCGACCTCAGCACGGGCTCGAGCATCATGAAGGCGTCGTGAGAGTTCGATATCCTGCGCCTCAGGCGTCTATCTGCGTATATGGTCCTCCTCCCCATCTCTACGGCGGCCTTGAGCTTGGTCGCCTTCACGGTGCTCATCCCGCCGACTTTAACGAGTTCGTCTATCCCTACCCTTTCTATACCGGCGATCCCTCCGCATACGTTGATGATTTCCACGGCGAGCGCGAACACGTCCTTCCCCTGCGTGCCGGTCTGGAGTATGATAGACAGAAGCTCCGTCTCGCTCAGAGACTGCGCCCCGGAACGCATAAGCTTCTCTCTCGGCAAATCACCGGAAGGCCTGTTTTTAAAATCGTTCATAGTATGCTTGCGTTTTTCTTTTTTATATACTACTATCACACGCATGAGTCGTGTCAACTATTCGAAAGTGATCAGTTCGGCGCTGTACGGGGTGGATGCCCTGCTCGTCGAGGTGGAGACGGACATAGCGAACGGCCTCCCCTCGTTCACGATCGTGGGGCTGCCGGACGGCGCTGTCAAAGAGAGCAAGGAGCGCATCAAGAGCGCCATCCATAATACTGGTTATACCATCCCGCCGAAGCGGATAACGGTAAACCTGGCGCCGGCGCATATCAAGAAGGAAGGCTCCGCGTTCGACCTCCCGATATGCATTGGCCTGCTCACCGCACTCGGCGTGATCGAGATAGGCAACGTCGATGGCGTTGTAATCCTGGGCGAGCTCTCGCTCGACGGTATCATCAAGCCGGTCAAAGGCGCCCTCTCTGCCGCCATGATGGCCACAGAGATGAAGCTCAGCAGCATCATCGTCCCCCGGGGCAACGGAACTGAGGCCGCGGTGGTCGACGGTGTAAAGGTCTTTGAGACCGGGCACCTCTCCGAGGTGGTGAGCCTGCTGCGCGGGGAGTTGTCGCTGTGTCCGGTAAAAGTCGGTCGCACCGCGCCAGACAGCAGCCTATCTGCCTACGACCCGGACTTCAATGAGGTAAAAGGTCAGGAGCATGCGAAGCGCGCCCTCGAAATAGCCGCTGCCGGGGGACACAACGTCATGATGATCGGGCCCCCTGGCTCCGGCAAGACGATGCTCGCTATGCGACTGCCGGCGATATTGCCGCGCATGACCCTGAAGGAGGCAATCGAAACCACCAAGATCCACAGCGTGGCGGGCATCCTCGGACCGGGCACCGCCATGGTCACGAAGAGGCCGTTCCGCTCGCCACACCATACGATATCGGATGTGGGACTCGTGGGCGGTACCCAGCAACCGAGGCCCGGAGAGGTGAGCCTCGCACACAACGGCGTGCTCTTCCTGGACGAGCTTCCGGAGTTCAAAAGGAACGCACTCGAAGCGCTGCGCCAGCCCCTGGAAGACGGGTACGTCACGATATCGAGGGCACAGCAGACCATTACCTTCCCCTCGAGGTTCATGCTCGTCTCAGCAATGAATCCGTGCCAGTGCGGGTACTACGGGGACCCGAACCATCAGTGCATCTGCTCGGTATCATCGATTGTGAAGTACCGATCCAGGATTTCCGGGCCATTGCTGGACAGATTCGATATTCAGATCGACGTACCCGCCGTGAGATTCACGGACATCATCCGGGAGGGGACGCAGGAGTCATCGGCCCGGATACTTGAGAGGGTGGAGAAAGCGAGGCTCGTGCAGCAGGAGCGCTTCAGGGGAATGAGGATATTCTCGAACACCCAGATGATGTCCAGGCACATCAAGAAATTCTGCAGACTTGACGAGGCATCGGTTACCCTGCTCTCGACCGCGATCGAGAGACTCGGGCTGTCGGCACGAGCGTACACGAGACTCCTCAAGGTCGCCAGGACGATCGCAGACCTCGACCAGGAATCGGACATCAGGCCGCACCATATCGCAGAGGCTATCCAGTACCGCAGCCTGGACAGGTCCCCGCTGGGGTTGTAATCGCAACGAAAGATTGACTGAACAAACGAATCATTATAGACGTAAAGAGTAAGCCGCAAGTCTTGTATCAAAAAGGAGGTACCATGCCATGGCTAAACTGACACAGGAGATGAAAGACCTCATCGCTGCCCAACAGTGCTTTGTCGCGACCGTCAACGCTGACGGCACCCCGAACGTAGGCCCGAAGAGGAGCACGAGGGTGATCGACGACGAGCACATTGCTTACAACGAGGCAACTGCGAAACAAACATGGAGTAACGTCAACAAGGGCTCCAAGGTTGCCATTGCCGTTGTCGACAGAGAAAAGCTCAGGGGCTTCCGGTTCATGGGGACACCAGAGATTGTGACGTCCGGCAAGCTCTACGAAGATGCAGCCAGTCTGGCACAGAAGGTCGGGAGACCTGCGCCGAAGGCCGTCATAAATATCCGGATCGAGAAGATCTTCAATCTCAGCGTGCCGGGCGCCGGCGAGCAGATCGCTTAGGAGCGCTCCCATCCCTTCATCGAAGTCTACGAAGATCAAGGAACTGCAGGACCGCATTCGCAGGCTCCTGAAAGAAAAGAACGCGATCTTGCTCGCGCACAACTACCAGCGGGCAGAGATACAGGAGATCGCAGACCTCACCGGCGACTCGTACGAGCTCAGCGTCAGGGCCTCGAGGACGGACGCCGCTGTCATCGTGTTCTGCGGCGTCCGGTTCATGGCCGAGAGCGCAAAGATACTGTCGCCGGGAAAGACGGTGCTCCTGCCGAACGCGGACGCGGGCTGTCCCATGGCCGATATGATCAGCGCGGAAGAGCTCGGGAAGCTCAAGTCCCTGCACCCGGACGCGTACGTGGTGAGCTATGTCAACACGAACGCGGACGTCAAGGCACTTTCTGACGTATGCTGCACCTCGTCCAATGCGGTGGACATCGTCAGGGCAGTCCCCGGGAATACGGTCATCTTCGTACCGGACAAAAACCTCGGCAGTTACGTCAGGCGCTTTGTCGACAAGGAGATGATCATCTGGGACGGCTACTGCCCGACACATCATCATGTCCATCCCGAGGAGGTAGCTCTCTTGAAGCGGCAGCATCCGGGCGCACTGTTCCTGTGCCATCCCGAATGCCGGCCGGAGGTCGTCGGGCTTGCGGACATGGTAACATCCACGTCCGGGATCATACGGTTCGCGAAGGAAGACACGCACACGGAGTTTATCATAGGGACAGAAGAAGGGATCCTGTATCAATTGCGTAAGAACAGCCCTGAAAAGAGGTTCCTGATCGCATCCAATGGCTTTGTCTGCCCCAACATGAAGCGGACAAGGCTCGAGGACGTCGTCGCGGCGCTCGAGCAGGGTCGGCACGAAATACGGCTCTCCCCGGGAATCATAGAAAAGGCTCGCATTCCTCTCGAAAGAATGATCGCTATGGGTGCAGCCGCCACGCAGTGACAACGTTTGATACGTCGCACGTCATGAGGATCCTCATCCAGCAGATCATAAACGGCCTCACGACCGGGAGCGTGTACGCCCTGATCGCTCTGGGCTACACCATGGTGTACGGTATCATCGAGCTCATCAATTTCGCCCATGGCGACATCTACATGGTCGGCGCCTATGGAGGGCTGATCGCGCTCACGCTCCTCGGTACCATGAGCACGGCGTTACACCTGTCCGGCATGGGCGCGCTGCTCGTAGGGCTGATGGCCGGCATGCTCCTGGCCGCCGCCTACGGCTTTACCGTGGAAAAACTCGCATACAGGCCGCTCCGCAAGGCATCGAGGCTTTCGCTCCTCATCACCGCACTCGGCGTCTCCCTGTTTCTCGAGAACTTCGTGATGATCGGCCAGGGTGCTTCCGACAAGACATACGTTTCTATCGGTATGCTGAACAGAAACTTTATCGTGGGGGGGGTGTCGATAACCATGAGCCAGATCGTCATCTTCATAGCCGCATTCGCGATCATGCTCGGCCTGGATTTATTCATCAATAAGACCATGACCGGACGGGCGATGAAGGCGGCCTCTCAGGATCCGGTGACCGTTCAGCTCGTGGGGATAAACACGGACAGGATCATATCGCTGACCTTTGTCATCGGCTCCGCTCTCGCCGGGGCTGCAGGCGTGCTGGTCGGCTTCTACTACGGCGTGATCAACTTCTCCATCGGCTACCTCGCCGGTATGAAGGCCTTTACCGCTGCGGTACTCGGTGGGATAGGCGACATCGGGGGAGCGATGGTGGGCGGGCTCGTGCTCGGCCTGCTCGAAAGCCTCGGCGCCGCCTACCTATCGTCAGAGTATAAGGACGCGTTCGCATTCATCGTCCTCATCCTGCTCCTGCTCATACGGCCGTCCGGTCTGTTCGGAAGCAGCCGCTCATGAGTGCCCGGGCGAAAGTCAGAGCGGCACTGAGATCGTATATTGTCCCTCCGCTGTGGATGTTCGCCATAGCGATGCCGATCATGGGCTTGTTGAAATCTATGGTGAGCGCCGGGCTGCTGGTCGCCGGCCTGATACTCTACCGCACGCTCAAAGGTCCTAAGTCAATCGGCGCAGTCCGACGCGGCGGCTACCAAGAAGCCGTTGCAAGGTATATGCATGGGCAGCTTCCGGGTTACCTGCGGAGGTACGGCCCGGCACTCGTTCTGGCTGTATCCATCGTCCTCCCGCTGTTCATGAATAACTACGATATCGATGTCTTCACCTCGGCCCTGTTCTACACGATGCTTGCACTCGCTCTCAACCTGCTTGTCGGTAACATCGGCCTGCTCAACCTCGGGTACATCGCGTTCTATGGCATCGGGGCATACACCTATGCGATTCTCCACGCAATGCTCGGACTGGGCTTCTGGGACGCCGTCCTGCCCGGAGGAGTGATGGCCGCCGTGGTCAGCCTGGTCATCGCAATCCCGACGCTCAGGCTCAAGGGCGACTATTTAGCCATCGTAACGCTCGGCTTCGGGGAAATCGTGAGGATCGTCTTCAATAACTGGGACAGCCTCACAAACGGGCCGAACGGCATCATGGGCATTCCCAGGCCGTCCCTGCTCGGGCTGCAGCTCTCGACCGGCATACGCTTCTTCTACCTCACCCTCGCGTTCGTGATCGTGGAGGTATACGTCCTCTATCGAATCGACAGGTCCAGACTCGGCAGGTACGCCCTCGCCATCAACGAGAACGAGCAAGCTTCGGAGATGGTGGGCATAAATACCTACCGGGTAAAGGCGATATACTTCATGCTCAGCGCATTTTTCGGAGGGGTTGCCGGCGTCCTGTTCGCCTCGAAGCAGATGTTCGTGTCCCCGGATAGCTTTACGTTCATCGAGTCGGTTTACGTTCTCGCGATGGTCATCCTTGGGGGCATGGGTAACATCGCCGGGGTTATCGCCGGTGCGTTCACGCTCGTTGTCTTACCAGAGATGCTCCGGGAGTTCGTCCTCTACCGGATGCTGATCTTTGCGCTGCTCCTCATTACGATGATGCTGTTCAGGCCGGAGGGGCTGCTCGGCAGGAGGGCCTACCATGATCGGTAGCTCGATCCTGTCTATCAGCAACTTGAGCCTTATGTTCGGCGGACTGAAGGCGCTCGACAGCGTTGATATAGACATGAAAAAGGGCGAGGTTCTCTGTATCATAGGGCCTAACGGCGCTGGCAAGACCACGCTGTTCAACTGTATCACCGGGTTCCTGAGGCCGACTTCCGGAAATATCGTCTACGACGGCGGAACCGAGCTGACCGGCAAGAAGCCCTACCAGATAGCGGGCTGCGGCATCTACCGCAGCTTCCAGAACCTAGCTCTGTTCAATCAGTTGAGCGTGCTCGAGAACATGCTGATCGGCGGCCTGAAGAGGAAAGACCTCTCCTATGGCATTCTGGACGCCATGCTCGCAACGCCGACATTCAAGTCGGTAGAGGCCAGACTGAGACAAGAGGCGCTCGAGATACTCAGGTTCACGGGCATCGTGGAGAAGAGCGGCAGAAAGGCCGGAGAGCTCTCGTACGGAGAAAGGAAGCTGCTTGAGCTTGCACGGGGGCTCATCACGAAGCCGAAGCTGTTCCTGCTCGACGAGCCCGCTGCCGGACTGAACCCCACCGAAAAAGCAGAACTCGTGACGGTAATACGCCGAATCCGGGAGCAGGAGATCAATGTGGTGCTCATAGAGCACGATATGCGGTTTGTGTCGGACATTGCAAACTGGATCGTGGTGCTCGACTACGGGAAGAAACTCGCGGAGGGGCTGCCGGACGACGTCAAAAAAAACAGGGCCGTGATAGAGGCCTATCTGGGGACCTGAAAGGGGCCCTTTCCCCCGGACATGGCGCTTTGAGATCGCCCTGTGGCCGCCTTAAGAGAGCGACCTCGACTTTCCTTTGCATTCTGCATAGAAGTCCCAAAGTAAGGTCCTAACGAACGCAGCGGAACCCAATGGTGACGTCACTGCCGGACGGTATGTAGTTGCCGCGATACGAAGTGCGCAGTTGTAAGAGATTGCCGGCCCAGGATCCCCCTCCCAAAACACGTTGTCCAGCATCAGGTTTTGCAGGTCCCTGCGGGTCATGGTCCGGAGAAGTGCCGTAATAGCTTGCACCATACCAATCGCTGCACCAGTCGCACACGTTGCCTGCCATGTCCATTACTCCATAGGGACTCGCCCCTTGCGGGTAGCTGCCAGCAGGACAGGTCGATTGCAGATTAACGCATGCCTTTGCCGGGTCCCAGACATCGCCCCATGGATAGATCCGTCCGTTCGTTCCTCGCGCCGCCTTCTCCCACTGTGCCTCGGTCGGCAGCTTTCCACCGGCCCATTGGCAGTACGCTACCGACTGATTCCAGTCAACGCAGTTAATCGGATTGCTGCCCCTGCCATTCATGCCCCAGTTGCAGCCTTTCCCGGTGTCCGGCTTTGTGCACCTGCCTGCGTTTACACACCGCGTATACTCGTTGACGGTCACATCGTTGCGGTCTATGTAGTATGCGTCAAGATATACCCGGTGATAGGGTTTCTCATCGTTATTACAGTTGCTGTCCTTCGGGCTACACCCCATCCAGGACCAGCCGGCCGGGACATAGACCATGCCGGGAATCTGCGGTGCCCCCTGTCGTGTCTTCAGTGTCGCCGCAGGTACTTGAGCTGGTTTTTCCCGCCGGACTGCCGCTTGTCGTGCCTGTCCAGCCTTCCGAACGGCACTGTTGTGCAGTCTATATCCTATAATGCCGCCTATTATCAAAAGGATGATAAGAAGCCATACTCCATATCTCGCCGGATGTCTCGGCTTTCCTGTGGTCTTCCCCAGATCAGCGCCACACTTGGAGCAGAATTTTGCATCATGCGGGTTTTCTGCCCCGCACTTTTGACAATACATAGTACCCTTGGCGGCCATCATTTTTTTATTCATAGGTTCCTCATTTTCGATATGTTATCCTATAGTTCGATAAAAGTCACAGATCGGTCACAGATTGAAGATCGTTGCGGCATGGAGCATGGAGTCTGCTGGCACTTCCTGGTAATCGTCGAAGACGATGACGAGTCTTTTCCCGTGCCCTATCATGCCGTAGAACTCTTCGAAGAACCACCGGATGAATGCAGGGACTTCCAGACGGGCTTCGACCTGAGGCCGTCCAGCAGACGGAATAGCCTCGTCCTCAGGACCACGTCGCCCGCTTCGGGCTTGCTGATTTTATAGACGCCATGGTAGGCGCCGCGCGTTTCAGACGATTTCTTCGATTTCATGGTTGTACTTATCAATCAGTCCATAATTGTATAGACATAAAAGACCAAATCCCTCCCTTTTCAAAAGGGAGGAGTCCCCGCTTTGGGAAAGAGGGCTTCGTAAGTTTAAAGCCGGGTTATTACACAAGCCTCTCTATGAGGACGTGGGTGATGTCCCTGACCTTTGCGTCCTGGTCGGCCCTGCGCAGCCAGCGCACGCAGCTCGGACACGCCGTGAGCAGGACGCCGGCGCCGGTGCGCCTGAACTCGTCCATCCTCCGCTTCGCTATCCGTGCGGAAGTCCCGAGCAGCGTCAGGGGCACTGCGCCCCCGCCCCCACAGCAGTTGGCATCGTCCCTGTTCCACAGAAACTCCACACGCCCCGCATAGAGGCGGTCTATGATCTCCCGGGGGACATCATAGACCCCGAG
Organism: bacterium; assembly: GCA_021787665.1. Taxonomy (GTDB): domain Bacteria; phylum JAMCPX01; class JAMCPX01; order JAMCPX01; family JAMCPX01; genus JAMCVD01. The sequence continues at coordinate 29,633 of JAJYLN010000022.1, read as the reverse complement.
ATGCCTGCCGAGATGGCAGGGGTCGTGGTATGCTGCGGTGCCGTCTTCTTTCCTGATACCGTCGAGCAGCGGCTGGAGCGCTGGTGCTATGTACTCGAGCATGTGTACGGGCCTTGCCTTGCTGTCGATGCCGTGCCGGTGGTACAGGGTCTTGAACGTGGTTATGCACGTGGGGCACGTACTTATCACCGTGTCGTACCCGTCGAGCACTTTCTTTAGCTTCGAGGCGATCTTTATGAACCACTCCGTGTTCCCCGCGGCATAGCCTGGGTAGCCGCAGCACAGGGGCGTATCCATGACATCCGCACCGATGCCGAGCCTGCCGAGGAGCCTCACCGCGCCCTTCACAAGCTCTTTGTCGTACCTCAGGGCAGTGCAGCCCGGGAAGTAGAGCACCCGCTCCGTTGTGCCACCTGCAGGGGGGGCAGGCACCGTCTGTGTGCCTCCAGGTACAGGAGAAGGCCCCGAGACGGATGCGGCCGGGCGAGTCATGGAAACTCCGTCCAGTACCTCCTTCAGGTTGTCCTCCATGACGTGGCTGTACGGATGATCGTACTTTTCCAATGAGCCGGCGAACTTTTTGATGTTGTCGTCCGCGATGCCTGACGCGAACACCTTTGCCCGGGCGGCTATCAATACCTTCGGCACATCGATCTTATGGATGCACGGGGTCATGCAGTGTCTGCAATCCACGCACATGGAGAAGGCCTTCTTTACTTCTCCTGGCTTCGCGCTCGCTATCTCGGTGAGATACACAAGGGTCATCTTGGACGTGGGCGTGTAGGTCTCGTTGTCCTCCGCGAGCGCGGTAGGACAAACGAACCTGCACAGCCTCGGGCAGAACGTGCAGTACTCTATCTCCCGCTTGTATTTTTTGAGCAGATCTATGGTCGTCTCTCTATTTATGGGACAGCGCCCTATGGTGACTCAAAATAGGGCGCCGTCCTATCACTTCCTTATCTTTTGTTCCTTGCTTCTTTTTCTTCTATCCCTGAAACCCCGAACCTTTTCTGGAGCTCCCTGTAAATGTCCCGGGGCGGTATGTCCCTGAAGCCGAGCAAAACAAGCAGGTGAAAAATCAGATCTGTTGATTCATAAACAACGTCTGCATCCTTTTTTATCCTACCCGCCTCCGCGACCTCGCCGGCCTCTTCGAGGATCTTCGCGTTGATGGCATCGATGCCCTTGGTCATGAGGGAATGGACGTACGACTTCGGCGGCGGGCTGCTCTTTCTCTGGAGGATCGTGCCGTACACGGCGTCGAGTATACCGGCACTCTCCGGTACCGTATCCGTCTTCTCGACAACGCGGTCATTTTTAAATTCCGAAAAGAAGCATGTCCTGTGGCCCGTGTGGCATGCGACGCCAATCTGCTCGACCTTCAGAAGGAGGGTATCGCTGTCACAGTCATAAAAAAGCTGTTTTATATACTGGAGGTGCCCGGATTCTTCTCCCTTGAGCCAGAGCTTCTGCCGCGATCGGGAATAATAATGGACCGTGCCGGTCGTCAGCGTCTTCCTCACTGCTTCTTTGCTCATATAGGCGAGCATGAGTACCTCGTTCGTTACGTGGTCCTGAGCAATAGCTGGCACGAGACCGTGCTCGTCGAGCTTGATGGTCTTTATGAATTCATCGATATTCATGGAGCTCCAAATTCGCACGCATCGTAACACACCGTTCGATCTTACACCATCCTTACCGCAACGCCTTTGCTGCTTAAATACGCCTTGAGCTCCTTTATCGAGAGCTCCCTGAAATGGAAGAGGCTCGCCGCAAGACACGCATCAGCGCCCCCCCGGACGAAGCCCTCGTAGAAATGCTCCATGGTGCCGGCCCCGCCGGACGCTATGACGGGCACGCCCACCTTCCGTGCTATCTCCGAGGTAAGCTCTATGTCGTAGCCCGACTTCGTGCCGTCCCTGTCGATGCTGGTAAGCAGGATCTCGCCCGCCCCTGCCTCTTCCATCCTCATGGCCCATTCGACGGCGTCTATGCCCGTGGGCTTCCTGCCGCCGTATATGTAGACTTCCCATGCCCCCCTGTCTCCCCCCTTAGTAAGGGGGAGATGGGGGGGTACTCTTTTTGCATCGATCGCCACGACGATACACTGGGCGCCGAACCGGTAAGACGCCTTCTTTACAAAATCCGGCTCGAGCACGGCCTGCGTGTTTATCGAGACCTTGTCGGCGCCGGCACGCAGCAGTGTCTTTATGTCGTCGAGCGTCTTTATCCCGCCCCCCACGGTCAGCGGCATGAAGACCGCGTCCGCCGTCCTCTCGACGGCGTCTATCAGGGGCGAGCGCTGCTCGCTCGATGCCGTTATATCGAGAAAGACGATCTCGTCCGCGCCTTCCCTGTCGTATATCAGCGCATTGTCGGCAGGGTCTCCAGCGTCCCTCAGCGCGACGAAATTTATGCCCTTCACCACCCGGCCGTCTTTTATATCGAGGCAGGGGATTATCCTCTTGGTCAGCATCACGCAGCCGCCCTTATCGCGTCTTCGAGCTTTATCGCACCCGTATAGAGCGCCCGGCCGATGATGACCCCGGTGATGTTCTTGCCCTTTATCTGCTTTAAGGTCACGATGTCGTCGACCTTCGCTATACCGCCCGATACGATCACGGGCTCCGCTATGCCCTCGAGCGCCTTCTCTATCCTGCCTTGTTCTATACCGCCGAGCGTCCCGTCCTTATAGATGTCCGTCAGGACAAATGCATAGATCGGCACGCCGCTGAACCTCTTGATGAAATCATACGGAGCTATGCCCCCGGTCTGCGTCCATCCCCGTATTGCCACGGCCCCGGACAGCACGTCCACGCCTATGGACACCTTCCGGGGGTACTGCCGTGCGATACAGATCACCTCTTCAGGGTTCTCATACGCAAGTGTCGTCGTAACGACGGACCCGGCGCCATGCGCGATATAGTACTCCACCATGCCCCTGTCCCGCACCCCTCCGCCGACCTGCACCGGGACGTGCACACGCTTCAATATCTCTGTAATGGAGTCCCTGTTCATCGGCCTGCCGGAAACGGCCGCATCGAGATCCACGACATGCAGCATGCCCGCGCCTTCCCTCTCCCATCGCAGCGCCATCTCCACGGGGTCGTCCCCGTACACGTCCACCCTGTTGAACGAGCCCTGCCAGAGCCTTACGCATTTACCGGACTTTATGTCCACCGCAGGTAGTACGTTCATCTCAACCTCTGTACCTGAAAAAATTCGACAGCAATCTCAGACCGTTCGCCTGGCTCTTTTCCGGGTGGAACTGGGTGGCGACGATATTGTCCTTCCGTACGACGCTCGTGAAATCGACACCGTAGTCCGTAACACCGATTGCAACGTCTTCGAGCGGGGCAGGACAATAAGAGTGCACAAAATAGAAATAGCTCTTGTCAGCGATGCCTTCGAACAAAAAGCTCCCCTTTGCCTGTCGCACGGTATTCCAGCCCATGTGCGGTATCTTCAGTCCCTGTACGGAAAGCCGCCCGTGATCGAGCCGCTTAACACTGCCTTTCATCAAGCCGAGACCCTTTATACCCGGGCTCTCCTCGCCGTCTTCGAAAAGTATCTGCATACCCACGCATATACCGAGGGCCGGCCGGCCTTTGGCGATGAACTGCCTCACTGCGTCCTCGACACCGTAGCTCCTCAGGTTCTTCATGCAATCGCCGAAGGCGCCGACCCCGGGTATTATCAGCTTGTCGGCCTTTACTATCGCATCCGGGTCATTCGATATGACGGACGACGCGCCGATGGACGCGATCGCCTTCTCCACGCTGCGCAGGTTGCCCATACCATAATCAACGATCACGATCATCGCTCTTCCTTATATAGGAAAATCTCCCCTACCCCTCTTTTCCAAAGAGGAGTTACTAACTGTTTTTTCCCCCTTTGAAAAAGGGGGACTAAGGGGGATTTTGGGCTCATATCACTCCCTTGGTACTCGGTATGTCCTTCTCCGTCACCCTGACCGCCTGTCTCATAGCCCTGCCGAGTCCTTTGAAGCACGCCTCTATACTATGGTGTCCGTTCTCTCCGTACAGCATGTTCACGTGCAGGGTAATCCGTGCCCGGAACGCAAGTGCCTGGAAGAATACCTCGAACAGCTCCGAGTCCATTTGACCGACCTTCTCCGGGAGCGGCAGCGCCCTGTACACAAGGAAGGGCCTCCCGCTGATATCGACGACGACCTGCGCCATGGCTTCGTCCATGGGGGTATCGGCATGGCCGAACCTGTGGATACCGCTCTTGTCAGACACAGCAGCGAATAGTGCCTCACCGATGCCGATGCCGATGTCCTCCACCGTGTGATGGAAATCAACATTCACGTCGCCCTTGGCCCTGAGCTTCAGGTCCATCTTTGAAAAGAAGGTAAACAGCTCAAGCATGTGGTTGAGGAAACCGACGGGCGTATCGATCTCCGCCCTCCCCGAGCCGTCGAGGTTGATCTCCACGCTTATCTCCGTCTCTTTCGTCTTTCTCTCGAACTTTCCTTTTCTCATCATACCTCCTGTACCTATCTATATAGCGCCGTTCTTTTTGAGTTGCTCTATCCGCTGCTCGGAATAGCCTGCCTGTCTCAGGATCTCCACGGTATGCTCACCTGCCTCAGGTGCCTTTTCACGGGGCCTGAGCTGACGGTCCCTGTAGAAAGGGTTCATGATGGTCAGGGACCGGGTGTCCCCGATACCGGCATACCCGAACATGCCCCTGGAGACGATGTGCGGGTCTTCCATGATCTCGTCGATCTCGTTGACCGGGGCAACGCATACGTCTTCGTCCTTGAAGAACTCGACCCACTCTTCCCTGGTCTTCGATTGAAAGACCTGCTGGAGCTCGTTGTATACCCTCTCAAAGTCCCTCCCCCGTGCAAGCTGATCCTCCCTGAGGTCAGTCCTGTCGACCATGCGCAGAAACCGGTCCCAGAATTTCGGCTCGAGTGCTGCAAGGGTCACGAACTTCCCGTCCCTGGTCCTGTACACGTTGTAGGACGGTATACTGCCGCTCAGCTCCATTTCGCCCCTTTTCATGTCCGTCTTCAGGTACGGCAGATAGGGTGCCATAAAGCTCAGCAGACTGTCTGTCATCGCTATGTCGAGGTACATGCCTTTCCCGGTCCTCTCCTTATTATACAGACCGAGCATGATCGCACCGAACGCGGTGAGGGAGCCTCCTCCTATATCGCCGATCTGTACGCCCGGTATGACAGGCCTGTTTCTGCCGCCGGTCACGCCGAGAGCGCCTGCAACGCCGATATAGTTAAGGTCGTGGCCCGCGCATGAAGAATAGGGCCCGTCCTTGCCGTAACCGGATAAGGAGCAGTATACGATCGCCGGGTTGACCTCTTTGATCGCCGGGTATCCGACGCCGAGTTTATCCATGACCCCGGGCCTGAAGCCCTCCACGATGACGTCTGCACGCCTCGAGAGCTCCTTGAATACTTCGATGCCGTCCGGCAATTTAAGGTTGAGCCGTATACCCTTCTTGTCCCTGTTCAGCACGCTGAACAGGTTGTTCTGTCCGTTGCCGGACAGCAACATCCACCTGAGATAATCGCCCTGCTCCGTGTCCTCTATCTTTATTACCTCGGCCCCAAGATCTGCAAGGAACAGGGTAAGCAGCGGGCCGGGCAGGAGCCGTGTCAGGTCCAGGACTCGTATGCCTTTCAATAGATCCATAAGGGAACCCAATCGACCTTATAGACCATACCATTCACTATAGCAACCTCATCAGCAACACCCGTATGAATGCCTCTATGATGATCCTGCCCGACATCTTTGACTGCCCTGCCCTCCTGTCCTCGAAGAATATCGGCACCTCTTTTATACCGTATCCTGCCTGTTGTATCCTGTATGCCATCTCCACCTGGAAGCCGTAGCCATCAGACTTTACCATGTCAAGGTCCACCTTCTTCAGGGCCTGGACACGATAGCACCGGAACCCTGCGGTACTATCGCGCACGTCCATGCCGAGGACCGTCCTCGCGTACAGGTTGCCCGACATGCTTATTACCTTCCTGGCAAGCCCCCAGTTCATCGTGCCGCCGCCGTCGACATACCGGGAACCGATCACAAGGCCGTTCTCCTGCAGGGCATCCAGCAGGCGCGGGAGATCGGACGGCTTGTGGGAAAAGTCCGCATCCATCTCGAAAACGACATCGTACCCCTGCTCCATGGCATACCTGAAGCCCTGGTTATAGGCATTACCCATACCCATCTTCCCGGGCCTGTGGATCACGTGAAGTGCGGGGTTTCGATCGGCGAGGCCATCCACTATCCCGCCCGTACCGTCCGGAGAGTTGTCATCGATCACGAGTATCGACGCCCCCGGAAGATGGGCTATGACCTCTGCGACGAGCTTCCCGATGTTCTCGGACTCGTTGTATGTGGGGATAATGACGAGCGTCCTCATTTGATGATTCCTTCGAAACCGTAGCACTCGTATATAAAAAATGTCCTTGCATAATGTCCATATCTGTAGATCTTTATCTGCGGAAGCTCGATCCACTTTCTGCACTTGAAATGCTTGTACGGGTCGATCTTGAAGCTGTTGTCGTTGATATAAACGGCGTTCCAGCCATCCAGTGCCGACGTCACATTCAGGCCCCAGTCATGGTAAGCGTCCCCGGTCGTGTTCGATGTATAGACCTGTGGCTGCCCCGGAGCATTGAACGCGAGCTGGCTGGAGAGCTGGTACTTATGTGTAAAGAGAAATGTCGGCCCTGCTTTCTCAAGTCCTTGGTAAGCCTTGATGACCGCCCTCCCGGCGGTACGCCATCCATAGAGGTCGTTCGTCAGGTCAGCATCGACCGGCTTCATAGGGATGAGCGGGTAGTAAAGCTGGACATGGATCAGCACCGTGAACAGCAGCGCAAGCGACCACCCTATCCAGAGGTATTTCCTGAACCAGCCCCTTCCGTATGCATCGTATGCGAGCTGTACTGACAGTATCACCCCGGGGATATACCCCATCAGCGCCCAGTTCGGCTTTGAGTCGACGATAAAGCTCACCACAAAGAAGAAGACTATGATAGGTGCGGCAAAGGTGGACAAGAACAGGTACTCCTTTCTTTGTGTCCTGAACCCGTAATAGATCGCAGCGATGATCAGGCAAAATACAAGCGGAGAGATAAGTCCGACCTGGGAGCCGAGGAAGGTAAAGAACTTATCGATGCTGATATGAAAGTTCGGGTTACGCGACACGAGCTCGAACCCGAGTGACTCGAAGTGGTGACGGGCATTCCATAAAATGACAGGGGAAAAGATGATCAACGCAAGAGCGGTCGCCGCATAAGGTCTTATATCTTTAAGCCATTTCCTGTCCTCTTTCGAAATGATCATGAAAATGAGCGCCGAAAGGGGTATGAAGACCGAGTGGTACTTGCTCAGCATGTCGAGTCCGAGCGCTATACCTGCAGCATACCAGTAGTGTCCTCTGTTGTCCATGAATACTTTCATCAGGAAGTACAGGGTGAGGAGCCAGAAAAAACCGAGCGGCGCATCCGGCAGCATCATCAAGCCACCTATTGCATAGGCTGGAATGATGTTCATCGCAAGGACTGAAAGGAAGGCCTTCATTCTGTCGTTCAGCACCCTGATTGCGATGAGCCAGACGAGGATCGAATCGCCTATGGAATAGAGCAGCGCGGACATCCTCACGGCGTACGCGGTACTGCCGAACAGCTTCATCATAAGATAGTTCGACCATGCCACAAGCGGAGGGTGCTCGTAGTAGCTTAGTGAGAGGTGGCGCGCGTACTGCCAGTAGTAGGCCTCGTCGTCGCTCAGGTTCAGGGTGAAAATGAACACGAGTCTGATGCCGACCAAGACGACGAGCAGCAGGACGAAATACACCGTCGGGGAAAGCCTCGCACCGCTGTTCCCTGCACGTTTACCGTCCGTCCCGGGTACCTGAATGAAACTCTCTTTTCCCACATGCATTGATGCAATCCTTATCATCACACCCTTCATAAGGTCAAACAAAATCCCCCTGCACTGCCTGTTGCAGAACTGACCGGGATCTGCTACACGAGAAGAACAGGCATGAAGGTACTATTGATCAATCCGCCGAAGAGCTCCGCCATTACAGAGAGGGTCTCGTACGTGCATGAGCCGCACCAAGGGCTCGCCTACATCGCGTCATACGTGCGTCAGCACGGCTTTCAGGTCTCCATCCTCGACGCACAAGCCGAGCAATTGACGGTTGACGGTCTTCGGGCAAGGATCGCGGTCGAGAGACCGGCCATAGTCGGGATAACCGCTCCTACCTTTCTCATAAAGAGCGCACATGAGACCGCGGGGATAGTCAAGGCACTGGGCAGGGACATCGTCACGGTCATCGGCGGGTACCATGCAACCGCGCTGCCGGAGCAGACCCTGAGGGAGTTTCCATCGTTTGACCTGCTCGTCCATGGAGAGGGCGAAATCCCGTTCCTCGAGCTCCTGCATGCGATAGTGAACAAGCGCGAACTGCGGGAAATACAAGGAATAGCATACAGGCACAACGGCAACATCATGGTAAACCCGCAGGCAGCGCCCATCACCGACCTCGACACCCTGCCACTGCCCGCGTGGGATCTGTTCAATCTCGACCTATACCATCCGCACTATTCGTTTAATAAGGGCTTCCTCGAGCTGCCTATAGCCACGAGCAGGGGCTGCGTCAGCAGGTGCATAACCTGCGCAAGGGTAACCGGGACACGGGTTAGATACCGCTCGGCTGCGAGCGTCGTTGGCGAGATGCAGGCAATGGTCGAGAGGTTCAACGCAAAGAGGTTCGTTTTCATGGATGAGACGTTTACTATCAATGGGAGGCGTACCCATGATTTGTGCGACGCGATACTTCAGTCTGGGCTCTCGAAGAAGGTAGAGTGGCTGTGCCAGACGAGGGTGGACCGGGTGGAACCGGACCTGCTGAAAGAGATGCGACAGGCAGGCTGCTTCCTGGTCGCCTACGGCATCGAGTCCGGTAACCAGGACATTCTCGACCACATGAAGAAAGGCACTCGTCTTGACGACGCGATGAACGCCGTGAGATGGGCGAAACAGGCCGGGATGACGGTTGACACCTTCTTTATCCTCGGACTGCCCTACGAGACCAGAAAAACGATGCATGACACGATACAGTTCGCCATCAGGCTCGATCCGCACTACGCAAACTTTTTCATCATCGTGCCGTACCCGGGGGCCGAGGTGTACTCGATGGCAACGAAGGGCGAGGGGGGCCTCCGCTTTCTGACTGACGACTGGGAGACGTACGGATGGCAGATGGGCGGATCCGCAGAACTGGAGCAGGTACCGAGAAAACGTCTCGAAGCGCAGCAGTTGAAAGCATACCTGCGCTTCTATCTCAGGCCGCGCAAAATCAGGAGTATGCTCAACATCGTCAACATCAAGGTGATCCCCGAATATGTCTACAACCTCATCAGAAAGAGGCTCTCCGCCCCCCCCACGCTCATGGCTCAGTCCCCTCCTGCAACGACACGCCCGTGATCGCAAGGAAGGCGTCCTCGAGGTTCGGTACCCTCCTCACCGGATACGCATGAGGATAGATCTCGATGAGCCTTTTCTCGATGGCGCGCACGTCCTCGAACTTCGAGGGTATGATCAGCCCGAATTTGCTGGTAATCTCATATGTGAACTGGAAATCCGTCAGCGCCGCCAGCATGGTGCTGAATTCCTGTCCGTTGCCTATCTTCAACTCTATGATGTCGGTGGGGTAATGCGAGGCGATGATATTGGCCGGCGTGTCCACGGCAATGATATTTCCGCTATGCATAATCATGACCCTGTCGCACAGCCTGGTGACCTCCTCCATGTAATGGGTGGTGATGAGGATCGTAATACCCTGATCCTTTATCTGCAGAAGCTTGTCCCACGTGTGGAGCCGTGCCTGCGGGTCGAGTCCAGTTGTCGGCTCGTCGAGCACGAGCAGCAGCGGATCATTCACGAGTCCCCTGACAAGGGAGAGCCTCCTGCGCATACCCCCGGAAAGGCTCATGACGTTGTAGTCCACGTACTTCTCGAGCTCGAAAAACTTCAGAAGCTCATGGATCCTCGGCACCGATACGGCACCGAAATAACGCGCGTAGATCGCGAGGTTCTCGGACACACTGAGGTCAGGGTCCAGGCTGTCGTCCTGCGAGACGACCCCCATGATCCGGCGTATACCGCGGTCATGGCCTTTGACGTCCCGGTCGAACACGGACAGCCCGCCACCGCCGATCGTACACTTACCGGTCAACATATTCACGATCGTCGTCTTACCGGCGCCGTTCGGACCGACGATACCGAACACCTCTCCCCGCCGCACCCCGAAGTCGATCCCGTTCACCGCGATTTTGTTACCGTAGCTCTTGAACAGCCGTTCCGCCTTGATCACAATTTTTTTCTCGTCCATACCAGTGGATTGCATAGCAGATTGCGGCCGGGCTGGCTATGAAAATGAAAGCCCCGTACTTTCTTCGATTTGTATCATTTCAACTTACTCCGTCAATACAACAATAGACCCCCCTTTATCGCCAGTCCATCAAGAAGATTGCCACCATGAGAAACATGCCCTATCAGACGCTGGTACGGCAATGGCCCAGTGAAATAATCAAGAAGGAACTCAAAATAGCCTGACTTGACCACAAAGCGTTAAACCCTGTAGCAAGTGTAGGGGCAGGTTTGAAACCTGCCCTCCGGGATTACGGTTCACCCTGCGCCAAGAGCGCAGGGAACCCTTGGCTCTCATGGGACATCATCTGCCTTATCCCTCTTAGATTAAGAGGCGTGGTACCCATCCGGAGGATGGGTCGATGGCGTTACTATTGTATCGTATCATCGTGCTATGTGCGCGTCATGACTCGCAAGTACCTCATAGAGGGCATCAGTCCCTAATTTTTACCGCCCGACGCCCAATCGATCACCTTTAACTTATGTATGCGCTCAAACTCTCTGACGTTACTGGTAACGAGGGTTACGCCGAGACTCAGGGCGTGAGAGGCGATCAACATGTCCATGGGGCCGATAGGTTTGCCCTCTCTCTCGAGCTCTGCACGGATGGTTCCATAAATCTCTGCGGCCCTTTCATCAAAGTCTGCAATTTCGAGAGGTATAAGGAATTCATTCAGTGCCTGCCGGTTCTTCTGAACATATTGACTCTTTGACACGCCGTACCGGAGCTCCGAGAGCGTAATCGTGGAAATGCCTATCTCGCCCGGAGAATGGTTTTTCAGACGCCGTAAAATCCCGGGGTACTTTCTCTTTATGATATAAATGCAGGTGTCGGTATCCAGCAGGAGCTTCACGAAAACGACTCCCTTTTCTGTAGCTTCGGCTGGTGCCTTTTCGTCATGAAATCATCGGAGAATTTCGTAAGGCTGTTTTCCAGGGCCTCCCATGAGCCGTTGACCGGTATCAGCAGGATGACGTTGCCAGATTTTTTTATAAATACGGTGTCCTCGTCGAACCTGAACTCTTTCGGCAGCCTGACGGCCTGGCTCTGACCGTTACTGAATATCTTCGCTGTCTTCATTGTCCACCTCCTTTGGTATATATTTATAATATATACTATCTTTGCAGATTGCAAGCGATACGGCCCTTCATTCCCCCGGCGTGGCTTTAAAAGCCGATATCCCCTATTATCCGAAGCATGGAATTGACCGTGTTCTTCAGATTTTTTCGTGATACGGCACCTGCAATGGGGGACCACTATGCTTTCCCGGAAAGTACAGGACTCCCCGGGAAAGGATGTGTGAGAAATGAGCGCCGCCCCCCATTGCTTCTCTTCAGCGGTATCGAAGACCTATGGAAGGATGGTCGAGAGACTGAAAACCGATAAGGACCTGAGGAAAGAGGTTGAATAGATAGATGCTGCAATGTCCTATGTCAAGGGCTAACCCCTATTCTGTCCGTGGCAGTTAGTACTGACATTTTCACGTGGGTATCACAACTGAAGTTCTTTACTGTTGTTATTTATTATATATTGAGCTAATCTTACACATATAAGATATTGTGTAAAAAATAAGGAGGTTAAAATGTTTGTTAAAGTTCTTCATCCCTATGTAACTGTTAATAAAAAAATGGGTTATGAGACTGCAATAATTACTGGAACGAGAACACGAATTGTAACTATAGCAGCTTATTACAAATTGGGACTTTCTCCAGAAGAACTCGCAAGAGAATTTCCGCATCTTAGCCTTTCGCAAATCCATGATGCGCTTTCGTATTACTATGAGCATCAAGAAAAGATTGATAAGGAAATAGAATCGGAAAGCGAGGATAATATGAAGAAAGCGTTTGTTAAATGAAAATAAAGATCTATCTCGATGAAGATGTCCCTTTTTCCTTCGCACAAGCACTTAAAAACAGAGGTGTAGACGTAATTACGACTCAACAATCAAGGAATAGAAGAAGTTCTGACAGGGCACAACTTGTATTTGCAACGGCAGAAAAAGAGTAATTTTCACCCATAATAAAAGGGACTTTATTTTGTTGCATAATGATTATTTAAAGTCGGGTAGAGAGCATGCAGGAATAATAGTAACGGATCAACTTCCAATAGGTGTGCTATTAAAACGATTTATGAAACTATGGTTCTCACTCAATAATATGGATATAAAAAATAGATTGGAGTTCTTAAGTAACTGGAAATAATACGCAGAGCTCCTCATTCCTTCTTCACAAACTGTTTCATATACCCCAGATACCGGGTCTTTTCATCCTTCGTTAAGCCGAAGAGGTAATTCAGATCCCAGTAGAAATATCCAATCAGTGCACGCTCGACCAAAAAGAATAGGGGTCAAGTCTTTACAGGCTGTTGAAAAACTCCATTTTTTAGAGCATTTTTATTCATTGCAGAGCAGTATGTTGCCGTTGCGGAAAAACCGATAAAATAATTCCCTTATTCCGGTTAACGGAGGAGCAATAAGGGGCTTATTTGCCTCGGTTACGTTCTTTTGTGGCACTCGCCGGGCAAGCATTTTAACCATCCTCTTGATGTTTTGTGCTGTCGCCGTCATCATTACCTGTTCCCGCACAAACGCAGCACCTCGAAACTTCGCTCTCCTCAGGCCCATAAACTCTTTCGCCTCCCCGAATAATTCTTCGATCCGTTTGCGCATCCGCTGGGATATCCGATATTCCGCTGTCCGGTTCAACCATCTTGCTGCCTGGAGAGCATCTTCATACAGGTGATAACTGACCGACCGAGCCCGGTCTCTTGTACATGCTGTTTTCTTGGGACATACCCCGCAATCCTTCCCATTCGCCCGGTAGACATGCTGCCGGCTGTGTTTGTGGATCCCATGATACTTCATTTCCTTACCTTCGGGACTCACAAATAGGTTGCGCTGTTTGTCATACGTAAACTGCTCTATGGGGTAGATGCCTTTCTCGTTGCGGCTCGGGTTATCCACAATCGGTATATGCGGCTGTATCCGTTCCTTTAACACTGCATCGATAAACTCTCCTGCACAATATCCTTTGTCCGCTCCGAGTGTCTGGGGCGTTATGTTGTAGCTCTGCTTTATTCTCTGGAGCTGCTTCAGTGCATTCTTGCAGTCCGTATTCTTGTCGGGCTTCCCGATATCCGTCCCCAGTATTATCCTGCTCTTGCTGTCCATAACATACGTTGCTGCATGGCTGAGTTCCGTTGCCCCCAAGGATGACTTCCGGGCGAGCCGGGCATCCGGATCTGTTTGTGATCGATGGGTTTCGTTGCTGATTTTCTCCCCACGATGGGGATATCCTTCCCCGGGTTCCCAGGGCTTTTCTTCTTTTACCGGATTCTCCTGCTCAAGCTTCTTTATATATTCCTGCGGCTTCATCTCCACCACGATGGGTTCAAGGCTCTTGATCGATGCATTCGCCTTGATGTTCGTGCTGTCCACGGTCAGGTGTCTCCCCGTTAACAGTCCTGCCCTGATACACTGCCCTACGATCTCGTCGAATAATCCCTGAAATATCCCGCTCTCGGAAAACCGTTCGTGCCGGTTCTTCGAAAACGTCGAGTGGTCCGGTATCTTATCTTCAAGCGTGAGACCTACAAACCACCGGTATCCTATGTGCATGTTGATTTCTTCGCATAATCTCCGCTCAGAATTGATCCCATACAGGTATCCGACCAAAAGCATCTTCAGAAGGATCTCTGGATCTACCGAAGGCCTTCCCGTGTGGCTATACAGGTGCTTCACCTGCTCGCGGATGAAACTGAAATCTACGTACTTTGTTACAAGTCTCAGAAGGTGGTTCTCCGGAATTAATGCGTCCACGTTGATGTGGTAGAACATCGGCTCTGACCTTTTCTTCTCTCCTAACATCATGCCTCCTACGATTGAATTACTCTTGTTCTACCATGATCAGATCGCAAATTAAATACTTTTTTGAGAGGAGTTTTTCAACAGCCTGTAAAGACTTGACCCCGTTGTATTTCTTCATATAAATACACTTGTCAAATGTGTAGGCTTGACCCCTATATTTTCCTCTTCTTATCGTTATCTTATGAAAATTTTAAAGCCGCTTGCATGATAAGTCAATAGTGGATCAATGGTTAAGAAGAATGGTTAAGAAGAACTTGAAAATAAATCCGGAGTGATTTATATACTTTTGGATATGACCTTTGAATACTTCCGAAAAAAACCAGACAAAGCACGGCTTGTAAGAACAGCGCTTGCATCTCTTTATTTGTCAATAATTATCTTTCTCCCGTTTCTGCACGATCATCCTCTTGTCCTTGGCCAGCCGGAACCTGCAAATTGTCCGGAACATGCCTTTGTTATTGCAAGTAATGGTGTTGTTCATACTGCAATTCCTCTGGTAGTTCTCTTCTTCTCATTCATCTCTGTACTACCGGTCTGTACTGTCAAAATTACCTCTGCGGCCCTTTCCTCTGTCGACGACAGGGCGCCTCCTTCATTCGCTTCATAGCAACAAAGCAAGTTTCCTCAAGATTACGGGACAGCACGTCGTAAACGGGTTTCCGTCAGAGACGACTGTATCGGAGAATTGTTAACACGGTACTATCCGGCGATTGACAGAACCTGTCCTACGCAGGAAGTGAACAATTCCGGACAGTGAAAAACGGGTTTCCACGTTCGCGGGCATGTCGCGGGGGAATGGATGTTGTATTTCAGACCATCGAAACCCGGTCACAATCCGTGTTGTTCCTGTAATGAACAAAAACAACGAGCAAAAGGAGGTTTCATGAAATTTATAGAAACGATCGTTATGTTCTTTATTGTATTAATCGCCGGTGCCTCTCCGGCAAAGGCATATACCATGCTGCCGCCTGGTACACTTATACTCCATGTGTCGATCGGTGACACAGGGAAGCCGCTGGCCGGCGCCGCCATAACGGCATTCTCGGACAGTAGTTCGGTAACAGGTACCACAAACACGTATGGGCAATGCATCATGGGTAATCTTAATCCGGGTACCTATAACGTCAGGATC
The DNA here is from genome assembly GCA_021787665.1 of bacterium. GTDB lineage: Bacteria > JAMCPX01 > JAMCPX01 > JAMCPX01 > JAMCPX01 > JAMCVD01. Next base: position 14,196 of record JAJYLN010000022.1, on the reverse strand, counting down.
CAGGCAAAAGGTTTCGAAGAACGGACACTAAGGGTCGACGTGGTCAGCAAACAGGTATCTATGCGCACAATAAACCTCTCCAGTGAGCTTGTCTATACCGTGCACGCTCATGCACTGGTCATCAACACGAAGAGTACTTCGTCTTCCACGGAAATACCGCAAAAGACCGTAGCAACGCTGGCAGGCAGCGATAACCTGTCCAAGCTCCTGTACACGGTGCCGGGTGCTGCCCAGGGACCCTTCGGAGAGGTACACTTCAGGGGAGCTCATACGGAAATCACCTACCGGATCGACGGCATCAACATCCCGTCCGCTGTCTCGGGGAGTTTTTCGGACATACTCGATCCGCAGGACATCCAGAGCATCGATGTTTTGACCGGCGGCTATCCCGCTGAATACGGGAACAGCCTCGCAGGGGTCGTCAATATCACAACACGGCAACATCCTGAAAAAGAGATAGGAGTGAAAGAAGGCAATTTCGGTACGCACAGCATAAACTTCAACGTGTCGGGCAGCAAAGGAGCTTTTACCTATGCTCTCTCGGGCATCAGCTCTATGACCGGACGGGGACTCGATACCCCGGTTGTCAATCCTCTGCATGACGACCTTGTCAAGCATTCGCTCTTCGGTACCTTCAGTTACATGATCGACAATAACGACCGGCTGAGCCTGCTGTTGTATGGGGGTATCTCACAGTATCAGATACCGAACACCAACACACAGCAGACTGCGGGCGTGAACGACAATCAGGATGAATCCAATGACTACGAGACCGTTCTCTGGCACCATTATTTCAGAGATGATTCCGACTTCGTCGTTTCCGCGTACCGGCGGGGATCCACGCTCGGTTACAACGGAAGTCCCGCAGACCTGGATGGCGGGACCCTGACCTCCCCGGCGTATCTGAACGATGTTGCGGAATCATTCCTCGGGTATGGTGCAGCGGCACACTATTCCAACCGCGTTATCAAGCATAACCATATAAAGGCAGGCGTCAGCTACGACTATCTGACCAACCGTCAGAATTTCTACCTCGAGGAAAGCCCGCAATCGTTTCCTCCGTTCTTTGACGGCCATACATCCCGAGGATTCGAATACGGCGGTTATGTGCAGGATGAACTATCCTATGACCCGGTGACCATCAATGCGGGCCTCCGGTATGACTCGATCGACGAATTTGTCACCGCGGATCAGGTCAGCCCGCGTCTCGGCATAGCGGTGAAGGTATTCAAAACGAACTCAATCCACGGTTATTACGGCCGTTTCTTCCAGCCTGCACCATTCGAAAATATCCACGTAAATTCCATACCCATGTTTGCACAACAGAACATGAGCATACCCCTTCAGCCTGAGCGGGACAATTATTTTGAGGTCGGAGACCAGCAGTCGATAGCCGGCTACCTCCTCGCAAAGCTCACCTGGTACTATAAGCTGATGACGAATGTCATTGACTACAATCAATTGCTCAACTCCAACATCTACGTTCCCTACAACATCCAGTCCGGCTATACCAGGGGCATCGAGTTCAGTCTTCAATCGCGGAATGTGGACGGCCTGTCAGGACAGTTCAACATAGCCTGGGAAAAATCCCAGGGCAAGGGGGCAATCACGGGCGGCCTGTTCACGGTACAGCCCGTTCCGCCCGGGTATTTTTACTTCGATCACGATCAAACCTACACATCGTCGGCAATCATCAACTATGATTATCGCGGTTTCTGGAGCATGCTGGACGTGGAATACGGCAGCGGCCTTCCGTACGGCTACAACACGGTCACCGGGAACGTAAACTACCTGAGGGTCCCGCCGCACGCCATTGCCGGACTGAACATCGGCTATCGCTTCAACAGGGCATTCTACCTGGGCAAATCTGATATAGAGCTGGATATCGGCAACATCATGAACACGTCGTACCTGATAAACCAGCAAAACGGTTTCAACAATACGCACTGGGGCAGTCCGCGCACCATTGCCCTTCTCTTCAAAAAATATCTATGAGGTAAACCATGCACACTCTATCAAATGCTTTAAGTTTTATCATGAAGGGAGGTATTATGATGTACCCCCTCCTGTTGGTTTCCGTCGTTTCTCTGACACTGATCATCGAGCGCCTCCTGTTCTTCGGCACCATCAAAAATCTGGACGTCTCGCTCCTGCACAGGATACAACAACTTATTGCGGGCAAAAAAATAGACGATGCAATGACCCTGCTCAAGGAACAAAAGACGCCGGTTGCGGATGTCCTGATGACCGGGGTCGGCAATATAGACGCCAAAACCGATGACATCGATCTGGCAATGGAGCAGCACGCAGTCAGCATCATACCGCAGCTTGAAAGCAGGCTGTGGATACTCGACACCATTATCACCATGGCGCCGCTGCTCGGGCTTCTCGGGACAATAACCGGTATGATCAATGCGTTTCAGATCTTTTCGACCAGGGGCCTCAACCAGCCGACCGCAATATCCGGCGGCGTCGGCGAAGCGCTCATTGCCACGGCAACCGGACTGATTGTCGCCGTCATGACCCTGCTGTTCTACAACTATTTCAATTTCAGGGTACGGCGGCTGATCAAGGACATGGAATTTGCATCCAATGAATTCATCAGAATGGTCAGGCAGGCAGGATCATGAAGATACGGCAACTCGAGCCGCCGAAAAAGGCGCGGATAGAAATCATCAATATGATCGACGTGATATTCTTCCTGCTCGTGTTCTTCATGGTAACTTCGGCGTCCATCATCGCCATGAAGGGTATCAAGGTCAACCTGCCTCACGCATCAACAGCCACGACAACGGATGCAAGGTTCATCACCATAACCCTGACAAAAGATCAGACATTGTTTGTCAATGGCAAGCCTACCGGGATAAAGAATCTTTCCGGGAGGCTGTCGCGGGAGCTGATCGAGCATCCGCACGACGTGGTCGTGATCAATGCCGACACAAATTCGAACTATGGCGATGTGGTCAACATCATGAACATATCCCGGAAAGCCGGTGCCACAAAGTTTGCTATCGCTGCTGTAACAAAATGACGCCATGAGCCCGAATCAGCAGAAAAAATTCCTTGTCGCAGCAGCACTCCTGGCTGTGCTGCTACATGGAGCAGTACTGTATATCGTAGGGTGGATCGGCGTCGCAGGCAGCAAACGACCGGGGAAGGTACTTATACCGGTCACCATGCAGATCAAGCCTCCCCTGCAAACCGTCGACAAAAAAAGAGCGGTCCCTCCCCGGCAGATGTATCATCGGCCCCTTCGACCGATCAAAACCGCCCATGCACCGATACCGGCCGGACATAACAAGTTCCTGGCACGGAAGACGGCAACGAACCACGGATTTTCAGTGCCGTCCGGAGGCAAGGTAAAAGCAGGGACCGTACTTGCCCGCCAGGGAATGTCCGAAACATCCACGTCCGCGGACAACCTCTTTATTCCGCCGCTCCCGGTATTCAACCCCATGCCGGTCATACCATCGGACCTGAGGACCCGGCGGTTTGCCACGTTTGTACGCGTTGAATTCTTCGTAAACACGAACGCCACATTTACTTCGAGGCTCCTCTCTTCGACCGGGTACGACGAACTGGACAGGGTGGTCCTGCGAACGCTCAAACGGTGGAAATTTTCACCAGCGACCCTGAACGGTCAACCCGTGACAGGCACTCTGAAATTGCGGATCAGGTTCTCGGTCGACTGATCCGGGACCGTTACGGGTATGAAGCGAGGGCTACCTGCCAGTCCGTGCCGTTGAAATACGAGAAGTACAGAAACATGCTGTCCGGGAGAAACGCAGGTGACTGTGATCCGCTCAAATAACTCAGTCTCGGATTCGAGTATGATTTCACCCAGGTAATTCCGTCCAATGATGTCGCATAGTTGATCGTCAGTACTCCCGTGGCGCTGATGCCGGTATAGTACATTTTGAATACGTTTCCGTCTTTCGTAACGCCGGGACCATACGCACCATACGTATCTGGACAGGGAAAGTTTAAATCCACGCGCCCACATGGGGCGCGACATGATACTCAATAGCTTGTATGGTAAGTTTGCCCAGTTTCAATCCACGCGCCCACATGGGGCGCGACGTTCGTCAACCCGTATGCCTCAGGCGAGAGAATGTTTCAATCCACGCGCCCACATGGGGCGCGACTGCTTTCATCTAACTTTCTAATAACTCATTACTTATCGGCAGCTTTCTGCGATCATTCTTAAAAGCGCCCCGCAACATATTCAATTGTCAAAGACCTTCTCAATATCTTGTTTGTTCTCAAAATCTAAAGCAGCTTTCTTTGTATTAAATATTACAAGTGCAGAATTATCTGCTCCTATTACACACTCAAGTAATCTCTCATAGCCAATTTGTTGCAAACCATCCAATATTTGATATTCAATCCGCTTTGTTTTTTCATAAAGAACCGCAGCATCGTAAACCAAAGGACAGATTTCACTTATTCCATCAAATTCCTGTCTTTTTTCAAAAGCGGGTTGTGTCGCAGTGCAAAATAGGAAAGATGTTTTCATAACACTTTGAACATCTCGTAGCATTTGCAGGGTTGGCAGTATGACTTCTTTCGGGATTGCTTGAACCTCATCGAATATCACCACAGAATTGGCTATATTGTGGTTTTTTCTACATCTTGATGGCTTATTACTGAAAAGCGATTCAAAAAATTGAATAGTGGTTGTTACAATTATAGGATAATCCCAGTTTTCACATGCAATCTTTTTACGTTCTGCAATGGTGGAACAGTTTTCCGTTATGTCTTGATCCTTATATTCATCTTCATTATAGCCTGAATGATGTTCAAGTACCCATTCTTCGCCAAATATTTCTTTTAAAATCTGTGCGGTCTGATCAATAATGTTTATGTAAGGCAGAACAATTATTATTCGTTTCAATTTATTCTTTTTCGCGTGGCGTAAAGCCCATGCCAACGATGTAAGCGTCTTACCCAATCCCGTTGGTAGTGTTAACGAAAAAAAACCACAAGGCATATCTGTTTTCTGAAGGGCTTGATAGCGAGCATCATTGCGTAGTTGATTGATTTCACTATCTTTGGGTTTTTCAGAGAATACGTTATCAAGTGTTTGTATCATTTCATCTATTGGCAAAAACATCCCTATACGTAGATTGAATTTGTCTTGATCAAAATGTTTTTCCGTAGAAAGCCAATCACTATCAACAAGTACACTAAAGAGATACCTAATAAATATTTCACGTTGGTATGATGAAGAAAACTTTAGGAAATTTGAATCAATTATCTCCGTATCATTAATTTTCGTATCCTCAATAAAACTTTCGATGATGCTCTTAAAGTTTAAAATATCGCCACTTGTGAAAGGCTGAGTATCGCTTTTCCATGCGGCATTATCTGGCAACCCTTTGTGGTGGCCATCAATTGCAATTGATGCTTCAATACTTCTCTTAAGCCGACTATAGCCTGCACCCCATGCTGCATGAGGAACACTTCCACGTTTTCCTCCGTTAACAAGGTAGCTCTGAAAATCGGGTTGATACTTACCGAGATCATGCAGTAATCCTGTCGTTTTTAGAATTTGTTTGTAATCTTCTTTACATGCAAAAGATTCGGCAAATTCTTCTGTTTGATGTGCGTGCTCTGACAAACCGTGTTTCTCACCATGGCTATTTTCTGAATGAGCGTAAAATGCTGACATTATATATTTGCCGTTCTGTTTAGATGATATTCGAACAGCTGCCATTCTTGAACTGGTTTTCCCTCAATGTTGTGTGCATAAAATTCCTTCGTCTTTTCTTCCGCAACGGGCATTTATCTCACCCCACCTCTGACAACCTTATAGGTAGAGGCACAGAGACGTTCGGCACGGTGCTCTACTGGACGGGCGGTTTGGGAACCGCCCTTGCGGTAATTTGAAGGCATCCGTATTTCCATCGGAATCTGTCCCGCCGTCGGCGGGGCGCAATGACAAACCTCCTCTCAGGATTTTTTAATACGACCCACCCTTCAAAAGGGTAGTGTCAAGGTTATTTCGATTGTAAGTTCAATCGTTCTTCTTTTAAATGGCCGAATTTCTTATTTAATTCTTTCAGTTCTTTTTCGTGAGATTTTAAATATCTCCCTACAAGCTTCGTCCTTATATCTCGCATTAACTTTACGGCATCAATCTTCTTTTCCATACAACACCTCCAGCGGGCTCCTTATTTCCAAAAGCTGATAGCCTTGCATAAGGTTGACCGCATTGAACTTTCTAATAAGACCGAGATTTACGATATGTTTAAAATTCCAACTGACCAATACATCCACGCGTTCTCTTGTAGCAAGTGCAATATGCTGAGCATCGATACTATGTTTCTTGTTAACGACACCTTGTTTTATATACATATCCGCCAATGTTACGGCCTCTCAACTAAGAAAAGCATATTCGATTGATGAGACCGGTAAATCTGATACTATTGCCTTTATCTTTTCCGGGGCTATCTCCAGCTCTTCAAGCGTAAGGTCAGACACTACAGCAATCTTTATCCCCGAACGGAATTCATCAATAAGTAGTCTCGACCATTGGGAAAATTCATCATCAAAACAGCCACCTATTACCGATGTATCACTATAGACTTTTTGTTTCATAAATCCTTCGCTTAGATTACAGATACCTCTGTTGGTGGTGCATCAAGTCATCCTCCTTTTTCAACATCACGTCTATGTTAATAAAACTTCGACAATAAAGCAATACTGGTAAGGCTTTTTATTTATTACGGCCTTAACACCAGATGGCGTATCGCGGCTAACCCGTGCCGATAGGTTGAATCGCCTCTGCACTCTTTATACTGCTCCTTCAGGATGTTCGGGCCGTGGTTCGTTCAGCGTCTCCGACGGGCTTGGTTGCTTCCCTTTTCCGTTCTCTTCCATGAGTCGCATCCAGATCAGGAAACATGCGTCTAGTATACCTTTGTCTTCTTCTTTTTCCATCAGACACCAAGGTGCTCTTTAAAGAGCCTAAGCGTCCTTTCCCATGCGTCTTTTGAAGCGCGCTCATCGTAAGCAGGGCCCGTATCGTTGAAAAAAGCGTGACGCGTACCCGGATAGAGCTTCATCTCAAAATCCGTTTTATACTCTGCAATGGCTTTCATCAGGTCCGGCAGCCCCTGATTTATATTGCTGTCCTCACCTGCGTATATGCCGAGCACAGCACCTTTTATGTTCGCTACCGCTTCTATAGGCTTGGGGTTGGCACCGTAATACACTGCAGATGCATCAAATGGCTTTCTGGTAGATATCTGGAACGTCAGGCCTCCCCCCATGCAAAAACCGATGACACCCATCCTCCGGAGCTTATACGTTGCCTTAACATAATCGTAGGTATGTTCCAGATCCTTTATCATGGTTTCCTCAACCTTTTGCCTGTTGATCATAAGGTCGGTAAGTATCTTTTTCTGCGTCTCATTTGCTCTTGACATGATCTCTGTCAACACATTCGGATCCCTTCTTTTCTCCGGCGGTATCGAGAACATCGGTGTCATGGCACTGAGGATGTTCTTCTGGGTAAACAGCTCTTCCCTTGAATAAAGGTGCGGTGCTAGCGCGACATAGCCCTGTTTCGCAAGCCTTTCAGACACGCTTCTGATAAAGTCTGTAAGACCGAAGATCTCCTGTATGACGATGATGCCCGAATCCGGCGCTTCTCCCTCGGGAACAGCAAGATACGCCCTGATCTCACTGTTGTCGTAGGTCTTGTACCGTATGTCCTTACCAGCCATATACCCTCCTTGGTAATGATCTTATCCGAAGAACAGAATATACAGGATAATAAGCACGATAACAACGAATCATATAGCAAACATCGGACCAAAATTGAACTACTCTCAGGCAATCGTGAAGAATAACCCTTACTACGGGTACAAAACAAACGTACAGTTTTTGGAAACCCTGTGAAACGAAGAGAGATCCCATGATCAGGGGTACCGGGATCGCTACGAACGGGCAGTCATTCATCCTCAAGGGGTTTATATCCGCCGAAGAATTTCCTGTACATGAGTATATAAGCTCCCTGAAGTAATGCAGCAATATAAAATGGCAGGACAAGCTGTCCCGCCGCGAAAAAATATCCCGTAATGGTAGGCCCTATGGCCCACGGTATCTGCATGGAGACGGTGTTGAGGCTGGTAGCCAGCCCCCGGCGCTCATTTCTTACCAGCCCTATAGCAAAAGCCTGGCGTGCGCCTGCAGTACTCCGGTTGAATGCTGACCGGAGCATATACACAAGTGAGGCAAGCCAGTAAAACGGAATGATTGGCAGCAATACGAGCATGATAAGGCCGAAGGTCCTCTGGAAAACGACGGACTGGACGAGGCCAACATGCTGTGTCATTTTCCCGGTGATCAGGGAGGCAATACCGGTGACAACAAACGTCGTTGCCATGACCGGGGCTATAAAGTCAGGTCCCACATGGAACTTAAGGGCAAACCAGTAAGCAATGAGCGGGCCGGTCATGCCGATGGCAGCTCCGTTGAACACGTTGACGAACACCAATTTCAAAAGAGAATAGTTTTCTTTTTTCGTCCTGGTACGCTGTTCCTTGTGGGTTTCTGCAGTTGTGTTCTGTTTACTGCCTTTATAATTTTCCTCGGTTGTCCCTATGAGGACTAGATCTGCCAGAGCGAGAATACCGACCATGGCAAATAACGGGCGATAGGCCAGTGCCCCGCTGAACCACGTCGTCCACAGCGTCGGCAGGACTGCAAGAAGTGCACCAACCGCAGTTCCGAAAAAGCCCAGTGCGGTATTCATACTGTAAACCAACCCGCGTTTTGACGAACGGATGTTTTCTGCAAGCCAGGCCTGTTCAGCGGGCGAGAACGGGCCGGCAGCACCGTTGGCCCCGCGGCCAAAACCGCCCAGGACCGCACTGATACCGATCAACCATGGTTGTGCTGTGAGCATAGCGATCAGAGCACTGAGTATGAGGATGACTTGATAGACCAGGAGAAACGGTTTTCTTTTCAGGCGATCACTGCCGATACCTATCATGAGGCTGAGCAGTGCACCGAACAGCCCCGACACACCCAGGACAAGCCCGATCGAGCTGCCCTTCCAGTGCATGACATGGAGGTACAGCGTGAAATCCACGATCAGAATACCTTGTCCGATGCTGCGAATCATACGTGCGGCAAGCAGTTTTGCCGTTGCCGGATGAAGTTCTTTGATTTCCTGCCGAAACATAGAATTGTACCGTAGTATGCACGTATGAAGAAATTATCAACATGTTTATTGCCGAATCATGTTAAAGCCACGCCGACATTTCAGTTACTAACCACCTGAACAGATCAGAACAGGTAGATTTAAGACAGCCATTGTTAATTGAGTATGCCCGATCCTTGTCCGTCATCTCGGTGCGGGGTAATGCACGCAGAGTACATCCGTCACCGCCTCCTTATCGTAAATTCGACACGCCTGTTCTTCGCCCTGCCCGCCGCGGTCCTGTTGCTCGCTATGGGATTGGCCTTCCCGAAGCCCTTCGCGGTCAGCCTGCCCGGGGCAATACCTTTGCCTATCAGGTACCTCATGACCGATACGGCCCTTGCCTGCGAAAGTCTCAGGTTGACCCTGTCACTCCCGACATTGTCGGTATAGCCTTCTATTCTTATCTTTATGCCCGGTTCCTGCTGGAGGACATGCGCAACCTCGTCCAGAAGTCCGAACGAGCGTGACAGTATCGTGGCCCTGCCCATCCTGAAAAAGATTGATTCCGTTATGACGATCTTCTTTTTCCCCTTCTCTAAAAAGACCTTTGGCCTCTCTATGTTTACCACCGGGACGGCCTTAACCGGAGGAGGTGCCAAGAGAGTGCGGGTCTTCGTGCGGGCACTTACCGTTGTTCCGGCAAGCTGCCTTTTAAGGGGGATCGTCGTTGAAATGGTTTGACCGGCATTCACGGTAACCGTAACAGCGCCCGCCACGTAACCATCCTTCAGGGCGTAGAGCTCGACCTTGCCCGGCTTGAGTTCGGGCGTGGTAAACGCGCCGCTCAAGGGTGCAGTCGAAAGGTCGGTAAGTCCGGCGGCCTTCATCTCGACCACCGCCCGGCCGATCGGCCTGCCGCTCGCCTTGTCGATGACTCGTCCGGCAACCTTCCCGGTTTCCGGCAGGGGGGAAGTCCGGAGGGGACAGCGCATGGCCCTCATATTCCTTTCCCTCCCGAAGGTATACGTGACCATGCCTACAAGATACGGGAAGTCCCGTATGCCGGCCTCAGCGCTTATGATGAAGTCCCGGATCCTCACACTGATTCCGATGGGTATATATATTGAGAGGAGGGGGAGGATGGTCTTTGCTGTCTTTTTAAGGCTGTCCACGGTACCGGGATCGGCACCCGGCCCCGGCGGGCCCCAGTGGTATATATGGATAATGCCCAGGCCCAGCCCTATGCCTGTATAAAGGTTCACGAGCCTTGAAGGGAACATCGTCACGATCTCGGCAGCGTCGAGCAGCATGACGTCCGCATTCTGCGCGGTGAACTCCTTCGTGCCGGGGAGGGAATGGAAATGGTCGTAGGTGAGCGTGTACCTGCCGGAGAGCACACCGTCGGGGCCTTTGTCTCCGTACGATACATAGCTCACACCAAAGGAAGAGCCCTGAAGATTCAACGTCGTGTCAGAGAGCTTACCGAAGGCGCTTTTTGCGAATGACGGCAGCCCGGTCCATCCGGAGCTCACCGATATGCCGCTCCTGAAAACGTCATGAGCGTTCGCCCATGACGGCAGAAGCAGGACGGAAAGAATAAGTATATACGCCGTCCGTCTCACAGTCTGCCTTTGCAATCGGAATCAGACCTGTCGGACTTAAAGCACCCTTTACAGGGTGTCTTGAACTGCTTATACATCCATTGCCGTATGCCCATACACTCGCACCACTGTTCCTGAAAGACGCTGTCATAATCGCTGCTCCCTTCATCGAGCTGGATGTTGTACATATACTGCGACACGTCCTTCGAGCATGCGTACTCGTCCTTGAGGAAGTCCTGCGCCGTGGCGTTCGGCTTCAGAAAATAAGAAGGCGGGCCGCAGGAAACGAAGGCCACAGAAGCGAATAGCAATGACACCATAGCCCAGAGTAACCCATTGTTACGACCAAGATTGAACGTCTTCATGTATTCTCCTTTTACGTAATGTTACGGTACTTCGACGGACTTTTATTTCGAAGCCCTCTCTCTTGCAAGCGTCCTCATCGTCCTCTTGAGTCGCCGCTTGCTCGCGCCGGTCTTCACGAGGATGTACGGCACATAGGAGATGAGCCTGAATAGGCGGCCGGGTGTAAGGATACCGAGCCTGAATGCCTTCCTCGTGATCTGCCCTATCTGCCCCGGGGAATAAAAATCGTGGTCGATCCTCTTCAGGATCGCCGTGAGCTCCTTCCTTCCGTACCTTTCGGAATATATACCGTTGTCCTTGCCTATGTAATAGCCGGGCGTTGTCCGAACGATGTCCTCCAGCGGCGAGAACTTCTCCCACCTGAGCCTGCTCAGCGATATGAAGTCTATTCCTATCTCTCTGGCATACTTCGAGATCATCAGCATCTCCTCTTCTGCCTCGCCGATAATCCCGATGATGAAGTACCCGTTGATCAGCATGCCGGACTTCGACAGGACCTTGAACGCCTCCCGTACCCTGTCTGTTTTGAAGCCTTTCTGCAGTGCCGTCAGCGATTTGTCCTGCGCCGACTCCAGCCCGACCATGAGAATCTTGAACCCGGCCTTCTTCATCTTTTCCACCAATAAGGGCCTGCGCGCGATATCGATCCTGACATTACACAGGAACATCTTCTTTATGCCCTTCGATATGATGAGGTCGCAGATCCTCTCGACCCTGTTCATGTCCGCGGTAAAATTATCGTCGACAAACGCGACGAAGTCCGCATCGATGGCCTCGATTTCCTGGACCGTCGACTCCGGCGTCCTCGCCTCCCACTTCCGCAACTGGCCAAGAGGATTGAGCTTGAAGGTACAGAACTTACAGTTGTACGGACATCCGCGTGAGCTCATGATGGCGTCGAAGCCCAGACCGAGATCGATGCCCCGTATGGTAGCGCGGTACGCCGTAGTCCTGAGTTTTCTGTCCGGGCTCTTCAGCGTATTGAGCCGGGGCAGGGGCCGGGGGCCGTTGTGGACGACCTTTCCGTCATCCACGTACGAGATTCCCTCCACCTCGTGCAGGGGCCGGCCGCCGAACAGGTCCCTGGCCGTCGCCTCGCCCTCCCCTCTCACGATGATGGATATATTCGGACACCGCTGGAACAGGTCCTCCACGCAATCCGTTGCCTGCCTCCCTCCCACGATGACCCTGACGTGGGACGGAATCCGGCGTATCATCTCGCATACCTCGTCATAGGTGTAGTTCCAGTTCACGCTCACGAGAGCAGTATCGATGGAAGGGGTAAAATGGCCGATCGGGTCTTTCACATATCTGGAATCAACGATACGGATGCTCTGGACCATATCGCTGACGGCTGCAGCTACGTATTCGAGACCGATGGGTGGAAAGAATTCGTAAATGGGCACTTCTTTTATATAAGGATAGAGCGCAACGACGTTGCGGGGCTTTATTCCTTCACGCATGTTCGTATCAATGGCTCAGCCTCGAGTACATGGCTTTGTGTAAACTCCCTGCCACAGATTGTCAACTGATTGATTTGTGATCAAAAAACATTTTTTCCTGAGTAATATAGGCGATCGCATGATCAATAATCTCGGGATCGTACCGGTTCCCGGCGCTCTTCTGCAGCTCTCCGATGACGACCTTCCAGCTCAGCGCTTCTTTGTACGATCGCTTCGTCTTGATCGCGTCCATGGCATCGGCCACCGCTATTATCCTTGCGCCCAAAGGTATCTTGCTGCCCCGGAGCCCGTCCGGATACCCCTTGCCGTCGTAGCGCTCCTGTGAATAGCCGGCCAGAGGGCCCAACGGCCACAGCGCCTCCACCGCGTCTATCAGTTCCATCGTATAGATCGTATGCTTTTTCATCATCCTCCATTCCGACTCGTTGAGGGGCCCGGCCTTGTCGAGGATGGAGAGAGGTGTGGCAATCTTGCCGAGGTCATGAAGATACGCAGCTCTTGCTATGTCTTTGAGCTCATGCCCCTTTATCCCGAGCCGCTTAGACAGGATTGCAGCATACTGCCTCACCCGCTCGGAATGCCCTGCCGTATAGCGGTGCCTGGCATCGATGACGATGCCGAATACCCTGAGGATCACATCTATGAACGCCTCCCCGGACATCGTACGGTCGATAGCCGGGAGGTCATGCAGGATCTCCCTGAGCTTATAAGGCAGCCTGCTTTCATCGTTTACCTCGAAGAAAAAAAGTCCCATGTCACCGCTATTCAGCCGTCGCAGCGCGTCCCACATAGCCGGGCTGAACTCCGTGCCAACGCGCGATCTGAAAAACTCGTACAGGTCGGACCGGGTCAGCCCGGCCCTGGCCCTGAATCTCAGGTCGTAATCGTCCGCCATCCTGAGTATCTGACTGTTTACATGAATGTCCTGCTCCCTCTTGTGCGCGGGAAAGCCGTTCCCATCGATCCATTCGTGATGGTCCCTTATCCAGGGAGCCACACGGTTGAGACCGGGTATCTCGCCAACGATACCGGCGCCTATGACGGGATGATACTTGAGCCTGTGAGACAGGTGCGACATCGTGAGTTCCGGGTGGCGCGCGGGATGGTCGTTCATCCCTGTTATGCCTATATCATGGAGCAGACCTGCATAAAAAAGCCAAGGGGACTCCGCGGGACTGATCTCGTCGCAGATACACTTCGCAACGATTGCCACACGCCACGCATGGTAGAGCTGTTCGCCGCCCTGATAATCGATTATCAGTGAAAGTGTCGTGAGCAGTTGGTCAAGGTTCTTATTGCTTGATTTCCCGGCCATAAGGTAAAGCGTACCGTTTTTGCAATTTTTTTCAAGCGCCTGTCCCGGGACCCCGTTCTATATACTTGAATACAAAATAAAAAATCTATTGCCATGTGATGTTACGGCACCTATAGTGCTAAGGGAGGTTATTCATGGGAGCGAAAAAGCCTTTGCAGAAAATGATAGTAGAATACAACCGCAAGCCGCGGAGTCCCTTGAAGATAGGGGTATGTCTGAGCGGCGGAGCAATACGGGGGCTTGCCCATGTCGGCGTCCTCCGCGTTCTGTACAACGAGTTCATCCCTGTCGACGTTA
>JAJYLN010000003.1 GCA_021787665.1 bacterium | reverse complement strand
CGATCACCGATGAAGCGATACAGGAATATATCAAGCAGCAGGAAGGGGAGCAGGTTGCCGATGACAGTCAATTTCAAATTGACGGGTCTCCGAACCTACCGCCTTCAAGGCGGTAGTCATTCAGTGGTACGGCGGACCATGAGCGACATCCACGGCACGGTTGAAAAGGGTCTGCATATTCCGGTAACGGACCGGACGCTTGCAGGAGTCGCGGAGAAGGTCCTTGCCGGTAGTCGGATCGATGATAGGGATGCACACCGCATCCTCGAGTCCGGGAACATCCACCTGATAGGTGCCCTGGCTGAGCACCGCAAGCAGCGGTCCAGCGGACGCCTCGTGTATTTTACCGTGAATAAGCAGATCAACTATACGAACGTCTGCAGCGTGCGCTGCAAGGTGTGCGCGTACGCAAAGGGCAGGCGTGCGAAGGGCGCGTACACGATGTCCGTGGATGAAATCATCGGCGAGCTCTCGCAGTACCGGGAGGGTCTCGACGAGGTACACATCGTGGGAGGCCTGCACCCGGATCTCCGTTTCGACTATTATACGTCGATGCTCCGCGGTATCAGAACACGCTTTCCTGGTGTCACCATAAAGGCATTTACCGCCACGGAAATAGGATATTTCGCGGGGCTTTACAAAATGAGCGTCGACAGGGTCCTCAAAGAGCTCGTCGATGCAGGGCTCGATACCATGCCTGGCGGAGGAGCAGAGGTCCTGTCCGACGGGATACGAGGCGAACTGTTTTCGGGAAAAGAATCAAAAGACAGATGGCTCGAGACGCACCGGACCGCGCATGTGCTGGGCATCAAGACGAATGCGACGATGCTGTACGGGCATATCGAGACAGACGATGACATCATCGGCCACCTCCGGCAGCTCCGCTCGCTCCAGGATGAGACCGCCGGCTTTCTGACCTTCGTGCCTCTTATATTCCATCCGGAGAACACGCCGTTGCGGGGGAGGGTAGGCACGCCGACTGGTATCAGGAAGCTGAAGGTCGTGGCTCTGTCGAGGTTGTACCTGGACAACTTCCCGCACATCAAGGCCTACTGGGTCATGATGTCAGAGGCCGTCACCCAGATTGCCTTGCATTTCGGAGCGGACGATATCGACGGCACGATCGGCAGCGAGAAGGTCACGCATGCGGCCGGCGCGAGGACACCTGCAGGCTTGACAAAAGAGCACATGGTAGCCATGATAAAAGAGACGGGATATGTCCCGGTCCGCAGGGACGGGAGGTATAAGGTCATAGAGGTTTATGAATAGGCGGAAGTCATGAAGCTCGCACGCATGCCGTACATCAATGTCGATCCCTTCTATTACACCCTTGAGCACGGCCTGGACCCTGGAGGCATAGAGCTCGTCACGGGCTACCCGAGGCAGATCGGCAGGCTTGCCGGGGGGCAGGGCTCGATAGACGCCGGTCCCATTTCAGTCATGGACTATTTGGGCCTGAAACACAGCTATGAGCCGCTGGCCGGTATGTGTGTCGCGGTACAGGAGAAGGCGGGCAGTGTCACCCTGTTTTCCCGGGTCAGGGCTGAGGAGCTCAACGGCCGCACGGTCGGCATCACCTCGCAGACATCCACATCCCGGGTACTCCTGAGGATTGTCCTCGAGCAGCGGTACGGCGTACGGTCTGTCCGGTATCTCGACCAGCCCGATGAGAAGGAAGTCGATGCCTACCTGTTTATCGGCAACAGCGCTCTCGTGAATGTATACCACGGGTTTGGAGACTTCAAACATGTGTACGACCTGGGGGAGGAGTGGTACGAATGGACCGGGCTCCCGTTCGTGTTTGCCGTCTGGGCGACACGGAAGGCTCTTCCCGACAGCGAGAAAGAAAGGCTGGGCAGTATCCTGAGCGGCTCGCTGGACGTTTTCTGGCGCAGCGAGAAGGCGATGGCAGAGGAGAGGTCCACGGAACTGCGCGTGCCGGCCGCTTTCATTGAGAACTACTGGCACCTGTTTATCTACAAACAGACGCCCGCTATAGACCGGAGCCTCGAGCTGTTTACCGGGCACGCACAACATATCAAGGAGGTCCTCACCCATGGACGATAAGAAGAAGTACGATGACGGTACGGGAAGTGACTTCGATCTCTACGACGGCGAAGAACTCGATGAGTATGCTGATGATCTGGGTATAGACGAGAGCGAGCTCCAGCACATCCACTTTACCGTACAATGTATTAAAAACCCGTTCCCCAGAGAGAGCGATGAGTGGGTGATCGTGGAGGCCATGCAGAAAGAGAAGCCGGAGGGCATCGAGGAGCTGAAGGACGTGCTGATGACGCTCTTCGACTTCGACAGCTTCGAGATGACGCCGGACGAATACACGAGGGAGATATTCTACTTTATGATTGAGAACAGGATCATTAAGCTGGACTGATCCGTTTATGCCGCATACGTCGATTCTGTACAGCATTCCCTTGCGGAAGGGACGCTTATGACAGTCGGAAAGGACGCCGACAGGAAAGAGACGGCGATAACGACTGATCCTGGCGTATGCGAGGCCGTCGCGGAAGAATTGGTGGGTAAGGGAAATCGCAGTGCTGTCCGCATCGAGCTTATGTCTTCCGGGTGCTGCGACGTCTCTCTGGGGCTGCGTCTCGATGAGGCCAGGGGAGACGATCTGGTGGAGAAGATCGGAGGTGTGACCTTCGTCCTGAGCAGACAGACCTACACACGTGCCGGCCGGGTCAGGATCTCCTGCCGGGCCAGCGGCCTGTTCGTCATCACTTCGGAAAGGCCGGTGAGTGAGTGGGACGGGTTCGGGGCCTGCGCTATCAAGTCATAATCTGTACATCCCTCTACCGCGGCCCTGTTTGACGCCTGCCCCTCTCTCGTTAAGACGAGCCCGTAGTCAGCCCCTGGCGCTCCGCAGATGCTTTTCTGCAAGCTATGCAGAGCATTGCTCTTGTATCCCCTCAGTCGCTGCTATACCAGTATTTTCATAAACTCGTCCAGTCTGTCCGTGATCTTCCATTCCTTCAGGATCCGGCCGATAGTATCGGATGGAGCCGGCCCTTGAACAACGCTCCGTATAAAGCGCTGGTAAATAGCCGGTGTGATTTCGAGCTGTTTCAGGAGCCTGTCGGGCGTGTAGTCCGTGTTGTCTATGTGCTGGGGATCGAACATGCATTTCTGGGACATGAGCGGGCACGTTACACGGTCGCGGCGCAAGCCGAACTCGAACAGCATGCCGCATTTCGAACAGTAATATTTTCCGACCTCCTTTTCTCCCAGAATGTCGATAAAATCCAAACCCGGCTCTTGTTTAATCATGAGCGCCTCTTTTAAATAGGCGAGGCCTCCGGTGAGTATGTCTTTGATCGTGCCCTTATCCCAGATCTTTCCGGCATCCATCAGAACGAACGTTAGGGATCTTTCGTTGATCCGCTGGGCGGTCTCGCAGCCCGTCAAAAGAATGATGAAACTTTTGACGGTTTGCAAAGGCTGCTCAGAGATGTCGAATTTCCATCCTTTCAGGAAATCGAGATAGATCTCCGCCAGCCGTCTGCCGGTTTCCTGGTATCGGTCATGGATAACGCTGCTTAATATCTTCTGGGATATTTTCGGGTAGAACAGACCAAATATCTCGAGCGCTTCCGTGCTCTCGGGTGCAAGGTTTTCGACCGCGATCGGTGTGTTGACGCACATGCCGGACATGTACGGACACTGCGGCGAGTCGAGCACAAAAAATTTCTTGCACGTCGCGCACCAGTAATGGTGCGACTCAGATATGCTGCCGCCGGTCAGGGAATCTATTTTGGACTTGATCATGTGCATACGGTTCATCGGGTTCATAGGGTCCATAGCCTTGATCTCCATTCTTTTATTTTAAAATATAACTATTGAATCGGGCAACGGCAAATTCCTGCGTGATATTTCCCGTTGCCGTGCGTTTTGAGGGTTAAAGAAAGGGGCTGGTTTAACCCAGCCCCTGTAGGGATAGCATGAAAAGGCGGCAGTTGTACGGGGTCTACATTGCCCGCTGGACTACTTCGGCTATGTCGAGCACCTTGACGTTGTCCTCGGCGCCCTTGTCCTTGACGCCGTCATCGATCATGGTCATGCAGAACGGACACGCGGTCGCGATGACGTCCGGGCTGCATGCCAGGGCCTCAGCGGTCCTCACTCGGTTGATACGATCGCCCTCCTTTTCCTCGAGCCACATCCGCGCGCCGCCGGCGCCGCAGCAGAAACTATTATCGAAGCTGCGGTTCATTTCCTTCAACTGTACCTGCGGGACCGAGGCAAGAGCATTCCTTGGCTCGTTATAGATGTTATTGTGCCTGCCGAGGTAGCAGGAGTCATGGTACGTGACCGTCTTGGCGAGCGGCTTGGTGAGCTTGATTCTGCCTTCATGAATGAGCTGGTTAATGAACTGCGAGTGATGGAAGACCTCGTAGTTACCGCCGAACTCCGGGTAGTCGTGCTTGATCGTATAATAGCCGTGCGGGCATACTGTTACGATCCGCTTGATATTGTATTTCTTGAAAGTCTCAACGTTCTGCTTTGCGAGCGCCTGGAACGCGTATTCGTTGCCCGCCCTCCGTACCCAGTCGCCGCAGCACGTTTCTTCCTGGCCCAGTACGGCGAACCTGACGCCGGCAGCCTGCAGGATCTTTACGAAGGCTGTTGCGATCTTCTTGTTCCTGTCGTCGTAGGCCCCGGCACAGCCGACCCAGTAGAGGATCTCTGCGTCCGGCAGCTCCTGTATCGTCTTGACCCCGAGGCCCTCGGCCCAGTCAAGCCTTGCATCCGAGCCCAGACCCCACGGATTGCCGTTGGTATCGTTGTTCCTGAAGGTCGCGGAAAGCTCCTGCGGCATCTTGCTCTCTGTCATTACGAGGTACCTTCTCATGTCCACGATGGCCCGGATGTGCTCATTGTAGACCGGGCAAATCTGCTGGCATGCGCCGCAGGTCGTACACGCCCACAGCTCTTGCGGCGACAGGGACGTCGAGGTGCCATGGGCCATGGGGTCTTCTTTCCTCGCGGCCAGCCGCTTCTCCCCCTCTGCCTCGTCCGCGAGGAGGGCCACCCTCTGGTCGTCCGGGAGCTTCTCATCATGCTTCAGTCTCACGAGCTTCGGGCCGTTCGCCTTCATGTTCTCTTTGATGTTCAGGATAATCTCCCGCGGGGATAGGCTTTTGCCCGTGTTCCATGCGGGACAGTCTGCCGTGCACCTGCCGCACTCCGTGCATGCAGGGCCGTCCAGCAACTGTTTCCAGGTGAACTCCTCGAACTTCGACACGCCGAAGGTCTCGACGCCTTCTGCCTCGAAATGTATGGACTGGAGCTGCATAGATTTGCCCGAAAGATTCACGAAGAAGTTGTTCGGTATCGCGCCGAGCAGGTGCAGATGCTTCGAGTTCGGTATGAAGTCAAGGAAGAACAGCAGCATAAGGACATGCGACCACCAGATTGCCTCGTAAGCGACGTGGGGAATCGGTCGGGTAACATGGAAGAGCCTTATGTAAGAGCCCGCGAACAGCATCCAGTTTACCGCGCCGTGCACGGGCTCTTCCGGGTTGACCCCATTGCTGACGTTCATGGCGAAAAGGGTCAACATGAGGCCGGTGATGAGCCCGAGTATCAGATAGGAGCCGAAGTGGTAGTTGAGCTTTGCCGGGTGCTCGACAAACCTCCGAGCAAGGGACATCACTATCGCCATGAGGACCGCTGTGGCCATAAAGTCCTGCGAGAATATGAATATGTTGTAGAGCGGGTACCCGAGGAACTTGAAGGTAAAGCCAGGCACCAGTCCGCCGGCAAGTATCTCTATCTCGCCGGCGAGCAGTATCATAAACCCCCAGAAGATCATGAAATGCATGATGCCGGCATAGAGGATGTCGCCCTTAGGTCTCTTGAAGTTGGCGAGCTGGAAGATTGCGTTTCGTATCATCCTCCATAGTCTCGTGCCGATTCGATCGAACCTGTTCTCCGGCTTGCCCAGCAGGACAAACCTCGCCAGAGTGATGACCTTATAAAAGAAATAGCCGAACGAGGCCGCCATTGCCAGCGCCACAAGTATCGCGTTCACTGCAAGCGTCGTGCTCATATTACCTCCTGCTCCGTAGGGGCAATTCATGAATTGCCCTTACACCTGTACCCCGTATCCCGTTGATAGTTTCTACTTTACCTTTTTGATTTCTTCGACCAGCTCCGGTACTGCCTTGGCAAAGTCTGCAACGAGTCCGTAATCAGCTATCTGAAAAATAGGCGCGTCCGGATCCTTGTTGATAGCGACGATCGTCTTCGAGTCCTTCATGCCGGCCACATGCTGTATAGCGCCTGATATGCCGACTGCTATGTACAGCCCCGGGGCGACTATCTTGCCGGTCTGCCCTACCTGGAGGTCGTTCGGCACCCAGCCGGCATCGACCGCTGCCCTCGATGCTCCGACCGCGGCACCGAGCAGATCTGCGAGCTTCTCTATGATCTTGAAGCCGTCCGGCCCCTTCAGTCCCCTTCCACCAGAGACAATGATGCCGGCGTCCGCAAGCTGGGGCCTCGTAGACTTGTGTTCCAGGACCTCGAGCTGCTTTGCCCTGAGCGCCTGTGTGTTGATCGTCACGCTGACCTGCTTGACCTCGGAGGCCGTGTCGACCCTCGGTGCGTGCTCGAACGCGGTGCCCCGTACAGTCGCGATAATGACCTCCCCGTCGACCGAGACATCGGACACCATGCTCCCTGCCCACATCGCCCTTGAGAATCCTGAGGCCTTGCCGCCGTCCGTGCTTATCGACAGGACGTCCGAGACCATGCCCGCCTTCAGCCGTACGGCCAGTCGCGGCAGGAGTTCTTTCGAGAACGCGGAGGTCGTCGAGAGTACGAGGCTGGCCTGCATTGACTTGATAGCCTCGTGTGCGGCGATCGTGTACGCCTCTGCGGTATATCCCGCAAGAGCGGGATCATCGACGAGCAGCACCATGTCGGTCCCGTAATGGGATGCGGATTCCTTAACGCTGTCCATGCCGGAGCCCATCACCAATATGCAGGACTTCCCGCCGGTTCCTTTTGCAACATCGATGCCCGCCTTTACTGCAGAAAGGCCCTGCTTCACAAGCTCTCCGTTCTTATGTTCGCATATGATTATTACATTTCCCATGGTGGCCTCCTTTATAGCACCTTTGCTTCGTTCTTCAGCTTACCGACGAGGTCCTGGACAGATTCAACCTTGACACCGCCCTTTCTTTTAGGGGGCTCGGTAAGCTTTTTGATCGTAACGTGCGGCTTGACCACGGCGCCCAGCGCATCGACCGTGACCTCTTTTACGGGCTTCTGCTTTGCCTTCATGATGTTCGGCAGAGACGCGTACCGGGGCGTGTTCAGCCTGAGATCTGCAGTGATAATACACGGGAGGCCGACCTCTTTTGTCTCCAGCCCACCATCGATTTCCCTCGTGACCTTTGCAGTCTTCTTGTCATCGCTTATCTCTACCTTGGAGGCAAAGGCAGCCTGCGGGTAGCCAAGCATCTCCGCGAGCATGAAGCCCGCCTGGCCCATATCGTCGTCAACGGCCTGTTTCCCGAGGATGATGATGTCCGGCTGCTCCTGCTCCACCACTTTCGCGAGGATGCCCGCGACGTCATAGGAGTCGTAGCTGCCGGTATAGTTCACGAATATGCCCCGGTCCACGCCCATCGCGAGGGCCGCCCGTATCTGCTCGGTAACGACCTTGTCGCCGATCGATACCACCACGACCTCGCCGGTATGCTTCTCTTTTATGCGCAGCGCCTCTTCCACGGCGATCTCGTCGAACGGGTTCACGACGAACTTTACCCCCTCCGTCTGAATCCCCGTCCCGTCCGGCCGTATCTTGAGCTTTGCTTCAGGATCGCTTACTCTTTTTATCGTTACCAGGATCTTCACTGTTACCTCCTCTAGGGTTATTTTTTAATGCTATGCCATGAATCAGGGCCTCCGTGGCGTCCCTGCGGAGGTTCTCGATTGTATATTTCGAATCCCCGGCAAGGACCCAGATCAGGGTGAGCTCGTCGAGCGCACCGAACACTATCCTCTTCAATATGCCGGGCATGAGATGTTTGGCAACACGTCCCTTTTCCTGTGCCTCGCGTATGATGCCGGATATGATGTTGAGGTACTCCTTGAACTTAATGTTCTTATACTCTTTTATGAACTTGTTGCTCTGTCTCAGCTCAACGGAAATGACCTCAGCGAGGAACTTGTCCTTCCTGATAAGCTCGAAGTGCATCTCGATGAAAGCGCAGAGCTTTTCGATGGGATCGCTGATGTGCGAGAGCCTCCCTTTTACCATCCCTATGATCCGGTCCATGCTCTCCTCGAACAGGGACACCAGCAGCGTGTCCTTGTTCTTGAAGTATAGGTAGATCGTTCCGTCGGCCACGTTCGCCTCCTTGGCGATGTCCGATATCCGGGTATTGTAAAAGCCCTTCCTCGCGAAGGTCTTGATGGCCGCCCGGATTATCTGCTCGTGCTTATCGTTCTTTCCGTGGTTAAAAATCTTTTTCATACAGAAAAGGTAATAGTGAATGAATTGTCAATCATTATAAAGTCCTTGTCAAGGCGATCGTGAGGGAGTGCCCTTACCTCCTGTTCGTATATTCCCGTGCCCTGGCAACGAGCCACCCGTAAATCGACAACATCCCTGCACCCATCCTCTCCGGATGCCACTGAACGCCGAGCACGTTCGGAAATTCATTCAGTTCGATTGCCTCCGGGACACCGTCGGACGCGTGTGCCGAGACCACGACCCCCCTGCCGGCATCCTTTACCGCCTGATGGTGGCTCGTGTTGGTGAGGGCCCTCGTGCGTTTCAAGACCTGAGCAAGGGTCGTGTGTGGCCCTACGGCGATCCGGTGGGTGCCTCTCGCATGATCGACAGGATGACCGCCTCTCGGACGGGACTGGTGCGCTATGTCCTGATAGAGGCTGCCGCCGGCCACCACGTTTATCAACTGACAGCCGCCACATATCCCGAGGACCGGGAGCCGCCTTTTCAGGGACTCTAGGTAGAGGGCTGATTCGAATGCCGTCCTTTCCGGCATCTCCCTGAGCCGCGCGAGGGGCTCTTCCCCATACATTGCCGGGGGTATATCGAAGTTCCCGCCGGTGATGACCAGGCCGTCCATCCAGTCGGCAAGTTCCTTTACGCCGGAGGTGTACGTCAGGAGTACGGGGATGCCTCCGTACTTCTCGACTGCGTCTGCATACGACCGGTAGACAAAATAGGCACGCTTGTCATGCACCTCATCCGAGTCCGGCGTGATACCGATAAGGGGAGCCTTCCGCTTCCTGTCCATAGCGGATCTATAGTCCCTTTCGACTGATTATTGCAAATCTTCCCCGCATACAACGCCACGGGATTTCGATAACAGATGCGAGCTATCGTGCTAGGAGCCCCGACCCTACACCGTACCGGCTGGCCTCCGTTGAAATGGTCACAAATCCGGGATACTGCCCCTACCGGGGGTTATTCCTTAAAATATATAAATAGTGTAGGCATGAAAGGCTGAGTGTGCTATGAGGCTGATAGCGGGGCGTAGCTCAGCCTGGATAGAGCACTTGGTTTGGGGCCAAGGTGTCGTAGGTTCAAATCCTATCGCCCCGACCAGTACTTATTGTTTTCTGCCGAAAATTGTGCTCCAGTACCGGCATGCACGCAATTATCGGTATGTTCGCCGTGGTCCTTGCCGGTATTGTCTATACACGGATCATTGCCAGGATGTATGCCCTGAACGATAGACCCGACCAGATCCATTTTATAGAGACGCGTGACAAGGTCCGCATAGCGCTCTTCAGGTACACGCCCAGGGGCGCAGATCCCCATGCTACGCCGGTCCTCTTCTGCCATGGGCTCGGCGCGAACATGCGCAATTTCGATCTTATGGAGGGCTATTCGCTCGCACGCTACATGGCGGATAATGGCTATGATAGCTGGATACTGAACCTGCGGGGTGCGAACGTCAAGGGCATTATTGAGTATCAGAACTGGGATTTCGGCTTCGACGACTTTGTAAAGAGCGACATCCCGGCCGCCGTCGAGCATGTCCTGGACAGAACGAAGAAACAGGCGCTGTGCTGGATAGGCCACTCGATGGGAGGTATGCTGCTCTATGCGTACCTCCTTACCGGGGGAGACCGCTTTGTAAGTGCGGGAGTTACGATGGGGTCGCCGGTGCGCTTCAGCGCCTCGAAGGACCTCTCCAGACTGGTGAAGCTGCGGCCGCTCCTCAGGCTCACCACGAGGGTACACGCCGATCTGTTCGCACGGTCCCTTGCCCCCCTCACCGGGGTGCTGAACACCTCATTCGTAAAGACCCAGATGAACGTCCGCAATGTGGATACCAGGATCATACGGGTTGCCCAGTACAATGCGGTCACGCCGATATCCACGAAGCTGCTCTCTCAATTCGGCGGATGGCTCGGTAAGCACAGCATTGCGCTTTCTGACGGCTTCGATATTACGGAAAACCTCGACAAGATCACGACGCCTGTACTGGTCATCGCCGGAAGGGGAGACGGTCTGGTCCCGTCTGATGCAACCTCCCCTGTATACGATAAGGTCCGGTCTCCGGACAAGGCTTTCGTAGAGCTCTCCGTGGTGAACGGTTTTTCCGCGGACTACGGGCACATAGATATGGTGTTCGGCAAAAACGCGCCCACAGAGGTTTACCCGCTCGTCAGGAAGTGGCTCGATACCCGCAGGGCTGTGGCCGCCGGAGACAACGCATCTGCTTGATACTATTCCGGATATAGATTATCTTTACCGATAACGAGGTGAGACGTGGAGTACAAGGATTACTATAAAATACTCGGCGTTGGAAAGAGCGCGACCCAGGAAGAGATAAAAAAGGCGTACAAGACCCTGGCAAGGAAGTACCACCCGGACTTGAACCCCACGGACAAACAGAGGGCGGAAGAGAAGTTCAAGGAGATAAACGAGGCGTATCAGGTACTGGGGGATCCGGACAAGAAGACGAAATATGATCAGCTCGGGTACAATTGGGACAGGATTTCCCAGGGACAGTGGGGACAGCAGAGTTACGCCGGCGCCGGATCGAGCCGGTTCGGGACCACGAATTTCTCCGATTTCTTCGAGACCTTTTTCGGCGGGCGCCGGGGCGCAGGGATAAATCTCGACGACCTGCTCGGAGGCTTTGCCAAGGAGTATACTGACCCCTATGCAGAGCGTGTGCCCGACATGGATCAGGAAGCCGACATCGAACTGTCCCTGTCGGATGCCCGGGAAGGCGGCAAGAGAATAATCAATATCCCGTCTCCTGAAGTCTGTGGCCTGTGCCGTGGCACCGGATACATCGGTAAGACGACGTCCTTCAGGGGAAGGAACATAACCGGCCAGAATGTCTGCCCCCAGTGTGGCGGCACGGGCTCTACGCAGAGGAACAAGACCATCGAGGTGAAGATACCGAAAGGCATCAAGCAGGGCTCCAGGATAAAGCTCTCCGGACAGGGGGGTATGGATCCCCGGACCGGCAGGAAGGGCTCTCTCTATCTCAACGTGAGGATCGAGCCCCCGCAGCGTTTTACGTTGAAAGGCGAGGACTTATACCTGGACCTCCCGGTATATCCCTATGAAGTCGTCCTCGGCAAGACCGTGAGCATCCCGTCACCAGTCGGCGGTACGATAGACTTGAAGATACCGTCCGGCACGCAGGACGAGCAGTTGTTGAAGCTCAGGGGCAAGGGGATCGAGTCCACAAGCAGACTCGGCGACCTCTATGTCAGGATCCATATAGCCATACCGAAGGACCTTTCGCCGAGAGAGCGACAAATTCTTGAGGAGTGGGAGGCCATGCGGGGCAAGGGCACGACGCGGAAGGCCTTCTGACAGAGGTCGTTCCATGAAGGGGCTTTATCATTTGAAGATCGCTCCTGCAGACATAGCGAGGTTCGTTCTTTTGCCCGGCGACCCGCAGAGGTCCGCCTTCATAGCGGACAAGTTTCTGGAGAAGTCAAGGCCCATCAATGCATACCGAGGTCTGGACGCATACACCGGGTTTTATCATGGTACGAGGGTATCCGTCGTTACCTCGGGCATGGGATCCCCTTCGGCCGGCATCGTTGTCGAGGAACTCTCCCGGCTCGGCGTGAAGGTCATCATAAGGGCCGGTACGTGCGGTGGAGTCAGCAAGCAAATCAAGCCTGGCGATATCGTCATACCGACGGGTGCCGGCTCGATGACGGGCTTCAAGGATGCCTACGGTATCGGCGATGTCCCTTCGGTGCCTGATTTCTCTGTCCTGGAACGGCTCGTTCGGTTTGCCGGTGCCGGCACTGGGGGGAAGCCTCGGGGCCATACCACGGCATTTCATGTCGGACCGATCATGACGTCCGACGCCTTCTTTGCCGAGAAGGGGGACGCGAAGCTACTGGAGTCGAAGGGCATCCTCGCGATGGAGATGGAGTGCGCTGCCGTATTTTCGCTCGGACACGTGCTCGGTATGAAGACCGGTGCGCTCCTGCTTGCCACCGGGAACATAAATTACGCGGAGCAGGTTATGGACACGCCGCGCATAAAATCAGCTATGGACAGCATGCTCGCGATCTCCCTTAAAGTGCTGAAGGACCTGTCTCTCGAGCCCTGAAAAACGCGTTAGCAACAGGGAGGGAAGCCTGGCCATACACGCAGGTCACGCATCAAACCAAAGCCCCCTATGAACAAAAGATAGAAGGAACGTGCTGCTTGCCTGTAACTTGACAGGAATACAGAAGGATAATAGTCTCATGACCGGGAGACAGGCCGATGTCTTTACCAGCAGTAACTCGCGATGCCGAAACAAAAAGAGTCCAGGGTCTTAAGACCCGGATCCTCGGCGCTCCTTATGAGATCTGCCTTGAAAGGGCACGGTACTTTACCGAAGTATTCAGACAAACCGAATCGTGCCACCCTTCCATGAGGGCCTCCCTTGCACTGAAAAAAACCCTCGAGAACATGAGCGTCTACATCATGGACGAAGAGCTCATCGCCGGCAACCGTTCGAGCAAGATACTCGGGGTCGTACTGCCGGTGGAGCGGGGGGACATGAGCGCGGTCCTCAAGCACTACACGGGCCAGTTGCGCCGCAGGCCGTTCAGGCCGTTCGTCATATCCAGAGCTGAAGAGCGCGAGCTACGCAACGATATACTTCGCTATTGGGAAGGCAGGACCGTGAACGATGGTAAGTACAGGCTCTGGAAGGAGCACAGGCTGTTCAAGCACGCATATCTGAACCCGGGTGCGCTCCTCTCGATAGCTGCCGGAGGCACGAAGAGGCTCAAGGGCTACACGAGCCTGAAGGACCTATCCCTCGGCAGGGTACTCGAGAGAAGCAACCCGCAGATAATCATGAACATACTTGATGTGCAGGGACACCTCGTCGTAGGGCATAAAAACCTTATCAACAAGGGGCTTGGCGCGGTAAAAGCGGAGATAGAGCAGGCCATCGGGAAGGGCAGGGATAAGGCCGGTGAGGAGGTCCTCAGGGCGATGGCACGGTCCATCGATGCCACGATCACCTATGCCCACCGGCTTGCGCGCCATGCGATGCTGCTCGCCGGGAAAGAGCAGGATCCGGGAAGGAAGGCACAGCTCGAAAGGATCGGGGCAAACTGCACGTGGGTCCCGGAGCACGCACCGCGGGACTTCTACGAGGCCATGCAGTTCCTGTGGCTCGTTCAGGTAGTCGCCCTGATCTCGTATGGCTCAGGCGCCCTGTTCGCGATAGGAAGGGCAGACCAGTACCTCTATCCCTTCTACCGGCAGTCGATCGATAACGGTACGATCACGCCTGACCTGGCGTTCGGTCTCATCCAGGAGCTCCTGATCAAGCTCAGCTACAACCTCATCGTGATCCCATCTGTCCTGAAGGCATCCGCAAGCGAGCTCGGGGCTGATAACCAGGCGGTCACGGTCGGCGGCGTGGACAGGAGCGGCAACGATGCAACGAACGAGCTCTCCTCCCTGTTCATCGATGCTATCGCGGGGCTGAAATCGATGACGAACAGCTTCTCCATACGGATTCACAAAGGTGCGCCGCAGGACTTTGTCACACGGGCGATTGGGGTGTACCAGTCGACCTCAGGTCCGGCCCTGTTCAATGACGACGCCATCATCCCGTCGCTCGTGAACGACGGGTATACACAGGAAGATGCAAGGGACTATGCGATCATAGGATGCGTCGAGCCGACGTCCGATGGCAACACCTTCGCGACGACCTCCGGCAACGATATTTCGCTCGCCGGCGTGCTCGAGCTGACGCTCCTCAACGGGAAGCTCGGCATCACCCTGAACAGGCTCTCGCCGAAGACGGGGCCACCGTCGTCGTTCAGGTCGTTCGATGAGCTCAAGGAGGCGTTCCGGGTACACCTCGGCTATAACATCGACCTGATGGCTACAGGCATTGACCTGAAGGACCAGGTGTACGGTGAAGGCTACCATGACCCGTTCGTGTCCATGACGATCGACGGCTGCATCGAGCATGCGATGGACATGACGCAGGGGGGCGCACGGTACAACTTTGCGTCGATAACGGCGCGTGGGTTTGCTACGACCGTGAACTCCCTCGCCGCTATCAGGAAGCTCGTCTTCGAGGAGAAGAAGCTGACGATGAAGGAGCTGCTGCGGATACTGAAGAGGGACTTCAGGGGACACGACGAGCTCAGGAATTTGATGAGCAACAAGTCCCCGAAGTTCGGCAGGGACGATGATGGGGCGGACGACATCGCGGTGTGGCTGCACAGCACTTTTTGCGACCTCGTCAAGTCGCACACTGGTACACGTCACGACACGTTCAGGCCGGGGTTCTTCTCGTATGGGATCCACGTGTTCGACGGCATCGTGCTCGGCGCGACGCCGGACGGCCGCAAGGCGGGCGAGCCGGTGTCGAACAGCCTGTCGCCAGCCAATGGTACCGAGACAAAAGGGCCGACGGCGGCGATGAAGTCTGTCGGCAAGCTCGATAACCTCAGGAGCAGCAATGGCTCATCGCTCAACATGAGACTTACCCCGGATCTGCTGAGCACGAGAGAAGGTCTCTATAAAATCGCCATGCTGGTACGGACATACTTCTCGCTCGGGGGTATGCACGTACAGTTCAATGTCGTATCGTCAGACACCCTGAGGGAGGCACAGAAGCACCCGGATCAGTACAAGGACCTCATCGTGCGGGTGTCCGGGTACACGGCATACTTCGTAGACCTCGGCAGACCCGTTCAGGACGATATCATCAGCCGTATCGAATTCGGAAGTAGCGGAATGTGAGACGCGACGAAGTCTATAGAACAGGGAGCAGCGCGCTCGTTTTCGATATCCAGAGGTTCTCTCTCCATGATGGACCGGGGATCCGGACGGTGGTCTTCTTCAAGGGGTGCCCTTTGCGCTGCATGTGGTGCCAGAACCCGGAATCCATACATCCCTACCGCGAGATCGGCTTCTACGAGACTATCTGCATGTACCGTGGCCGGTGCGCGGTCGTCTGCGAGCGCAGGGCCATTTTCACGGGGTCCCCCGGACGCATCGACAGAGAGACGTGTAATGGGTGCGGCAGGTGTGTGGAGGCATGTCCATCGAACGCCCTGAAAAGTGTGGGAACGTATTACGACGAAGAGACGCTATTCGCCGAGGTCCTGAAGGACAGGCCGTTCTTCGAGAGCTCGTCCGGCGGGGTAACGTTCTCCGGTGGCGAGCCGACCCTGCAGCACAGGTTCCTGAAGGGGTTCGTGCAAAGGTGCAGGTCAGCACACATCCATACCGTCATGGAGACATGCGGCTACTTCAACTTCGCAGTGGTGAAGGATGCGCTGTCCGGGATCGATATGTTCCTGTACGACCTGAAGGCCATCGACGCCGGCCTGCACACGAGATATACCGGCAGGGGCAACGGGGTCATCATACAGAACCTCGAAAGGCTTAGGTCCGCCGGAGCAAACGTCGTCATAAGGATGCCGCTCGTGCCGGGCTATAGCGATTCGCCGGAGAACATCAATGCAGTGATGGACGTGCTGAACAGGCTTGGTGTCCGTACGATCCACCTGCTCCCCTACCACCCCATGGGAGAGTCCAAGATAAAGCCCATCGCGAGCAGCCAGCCGTACTTAGGCCTCCCCGTACTGTCCGAAAGCAAGCTCGAAGAGGTAGCAGCGACCTTCAGGAAGGCCGGCATCGATACCGTGCTGAGCGGATGGATGTAGCGAGTGAATGACATCCTGCCCTTATCTGCCGATTACTTCGTTTATCAAATCGAGCAGCCGCTGGTGTCCGAGGGTGAAGCCGGCGTATGCTGCAACCAATGCCGCGGGGATGCCCAGCACCGCCGTCGTTATACTGTATCGCGTATACCGCCAGAGGACGCCGAGGTTCAGGGGTATCTCGACGAAGATATCGATGTAGTAATGCAGTGTCACGGAATACCCGTGCAGGACCCTGAACTGGTTCAGCGCTGGCTCCATGAAGAATATCCCGAGATAGAACAAGAAGCGCGTCAGGAAAGAGCAGAAATATGGTTTGGTGACGAATCTGGTATAAGGAGCGATTATCATGCGGGAACTACTTGGGGACGCAAAGGGAAGACACCCGTCATCACGGCTACGGGGGCACGATACCGATTGCATATGCGTCGTGCAGTGAAGTCTGGCAATCGTGGGCATGCTGGATAGTTCAGTTTTCGTGAAATGAAGTCCACGACCATCGGTGCTTTACGTAGCCTTGCTAAAAATCCAGAAAAGATTCGTGCATTGTTTAACAGGGAAACAACGAAATATGCGGCATAACATATGTCTATATCGCCCGGGTATACGTTATACGCTGCCGGCGTTTGTCCGCGTGTGCCTGAGCATGGCGATGCCCCTGAAGACATACTGCACGAGGGAGAGCAGGGTAAGCACCAGGGTCACGTAGAGAGCAGGGGAATAGAACCGCGTCAGGTATCCCTTGAATGCCGGGACGCTGTCGGACATTACCACGAGCAGGGTCAGCGCCTGGAAGAAGGTCGTGAACTTTCCGAGGTACGAAGGCGAAGTGACCGGGAATCTCTGGGGCATGAATACCACGAGCAGTCCGCAGAGCAATACCACGTCCCTGCCTACCACGGTCGCGGTAAGCCACAGGGGGATGCGTCCATAGTATGTCAGAAAGATGAACAGCGAGGCCGTAACGACCTTATCGGCTATGGGATCGAGGTATGAGCCCAGCTTGGAACTCTGGTTGAATGTCCTCGCTATGAAGCCATCCAGCAGGTCGGTGAACCAGCTCCCTATCAGGACGCAGAACGCCGCCACCGGGTAATCGTTCCCCATCAGATAAAACAGAAAAGGCAAGGAAAGTATTCTGAGCAGTGATAGAACGTTCGGGATGGTCATAGGGTAATGGGGTAGGCTAAAGCGTACATCTATTTTATCCTTGCACGGATCGTGTTCGTGGTTGTTACCGTTATAGCGGACAGCGTTGTGATGGCACGGTCGCCGATGAGCGCCGCGGTGAGTTCCCGGGCATCGCCCTTAAAGTTCACATCCATTGCTGTCGCTCCGCCCCCGATACTTCTCTGATAGACGTGCTGGACTCCACTGAGGGTCATGATCTGACCCATCAGCCTCCCCAGCACAGCCGGCGAGCTGACGTCGTCCACGGTCAGACGTATGGGCGTACCGCTGCCTGTCTGCTGCTTCCACGCGTCAAGGACCGGGGCTATCATCTTGTCAGCGACCCTGTCCACCGCCTTTTTCAGTGCCTCTTTCCCTGCGGTCGCGAGGTCGGTATGGATGGAGACCGCATGCTGTTCCCCGGAAAACAGCAGCCTCCCATCGACCGTATCGATCGCCCTCAGCGATACGGTCGCAAGGACGAACCTCATCTCGGACCCGGGCACCTCGCCGTCCAGCCTTGCATCCGCGGTGCCGTAGAAGATAACAGCGATGTTCGACAGCCTGCCTATA
This sequence comes from bacterium, assembly GCA_021787665.1. Classification (GTDB taxonomy): domain Bacteria; phylum JAMCPX01; class JAMCPX01; order JAMCPX01; family JAMCPX01; genus JAMCVD01. The sequence goes on along the minus strand of JAJYLN010000003.1, from coordinate 126,573 downwards.
GTTTGCACCGTACTGTCGTTCAGGGTCTGTACCGTGTACCCCCTGGCAGAGCGTAGGGCACTCAGGATGTCCGCATGTTTGATCACGTTGAATCCATTGTCCGCCAGCTGCCCGGCTATCTCCCTCTCCGCCATGGACGGTGGGCCGGCAGCGCGCCGTACCTGTATCTGCCCGGGGGTGCCTTCGTTGTTCGGTATTGTCGGGGCGTATAGCAGCGATGAGGAGAACAGCTTCCCTCCGCAATCGTGTTCGAGTATGATTACGGCTACCCGCGGCATCTTTTTCTGCTCCGCCAGAAGGCCTATGGTGTTGAGTGCCTCTTTCAGGTGGGCGGTTGATATGGTTGCCTTGATCTCCACCGTATAAATGTTGTTGTTCGCTGCCTCGCCGAGAACCGTATAGTCACTGACGTACCGGGAGGTGTTCGAATAGATAGTGTCGTTCAGCACCTTATAGTCTTCGAGGGCCGTCTGCGACGGGACGATCTCGCCAACGGCCTGCTCGACGGCCTTGCGCATCGCATCGGCGAGAGCGGCATTTCGTGCCGCTGCCTCGTCGTTGTTGGCTATCGTGGCGTCTCCTTGTGCACTGACGGATCGGGCAATGACAGGCGGGGCGCCGGAGGAAGGTGTCCCCGCAGGACTACCTTGCGCAAAGGCGCTGAGAGAGCATGCCAGCAAGAAGACCAGCGGAAACAAGAGCAGCGCATTCTTCTGCTGATCCCTCAAGGGGCTGCCGGACCCAGCTTGCCCCAGGCTTCGCTTGGGTATCCTCTGTGTCCGTCCGATAGGCAGGGCGGTGTCAAGGCGAGCTCTGCAATGCCTGTTTTCCATAGCGACGAAGAACCCACACTGTTTTCCAGCACGGTCCTTCACTTCATTCACCCTGAATAATAAAAAGTCCCGCCTGAGCGGGACTTTTTAGCTTAGCCTTTCAGGACGCCGAGGAGATCGGATTTCTGGACGATCAGGTACGTCGTCCCATCGATCTCGAACTCTGTGCCACCGTACTTTGCAAAGATGACTTTATCCCCCACCTTGACGTTCTTCTGGAGCTCTTCATCGGTCCCCACGGCCTCCACGACCCCTACCTGGGGCTTCTCCTTGGCCGTCTCGGGGACGATAATGGAGCCAAGCTTCTTCTCCTTTTCTTCCGTGGGTTTTATCAAAACCCTGTCTTCCAATGGTTGTATTTTCATGCGTACCTCCTTTTATTGTATTATTTTATGTTCAACAACCTGTCTATCTCGGGCTTGTTGAATCCGATAACAGGCTTGCTGTTGATGAGCGTCACCGGTACGCCCATCTGGTTGGTCCTCCTCACGAGGTCCTTCGCGGCCTGCTGATCCCTCGATATGTCCACTTCTCTAAACCGTATCCTGTGTTCCATCAAGTATTGTTTTGTTTTTTTGCACCACGAGCATGTCGGTGTCGTGAACACCACCACCTGCGGTTGCCTTACCTCTTCAGCCATACGTTACCTCCTCATCGTTACTGCATCTATATCAAAAATTACCTAAAAATTTAATTAGCTGCTCGGTAAAGGTCAAGTAATATAAGAAGAATCGTTGAAATCCTCTATAGATTGTGTATAGTAAAGCCATGGTAGAGGGTAAGAAAAGATTGGGAGACTTGCTCGTCGAGGCAGGGCTCATCGATCAGTTCCAATTGAGATCGGCCCTTGCTGAGCAGCAGAAATGGGGCGGCAGGCTGGGCAGCCATTTTCTGCGCCTAAAGTTTATTACCGAGGAGAAGCTGGTGAAGTTCCTCAGTCAGCAGCTCAAGATCCAGTATGTCGACATAGGTAAGATAAAGATTGCCGCCTCCACGATCGAGCTTATCCCCGAGGAAATAGCTACGAAGAACAATGTTCTGCCACTCGGCATAAAGACCGAAGGGGGCAAGAAGCTGCTGTTTATTGCCACTTCGGACCCTACCAATCTGGAGGCCATCGACGAGATACAGTTCCTGACAGGGTTGACCGTGAAGCCCGTGCTCGCAGCGGAAACGGCCATCCTCAACGCCATTAAGGAGTACTATAACCCCGTCCCTCAGCAGGGGCCCACGGAGACGTCCATCCCCGTCGATAGCAACGGTACTATTCATGAGCCCGCCAAGCCCCAGACTGATGCACCTGCCAGAGACGAGATGGTCATTGTCCGCGATGTTCCCGGGGACGCGCAGGAGACGGGCATGTCCATCTCCGACTCCGAGCTGCCCGAGGAGGCAAAGGCGATCCTCGATTCCACGCTGGGGGTAAAGACAGGGCTTTCGCAGGAGCTGGTGTCTCTCCTGATGAACAAAGAGACCAGGGAGTTGCTGAACATCGTGATCGAAATATTAACGACGAAAGGGCTCATAAAGGAATCGGACATTAAACAACGGCTCAAATGACGCCTGTACCACACAAAAAGCTTGGCGAACTCCTGATAGAGGCGGGGATGATCGACCAATCGCAGCTCAGGGCTTCGCTCTCGAACCAGAAGAGCTACGGCGGCCGGCTCGGTACGATACTCGTGAAGATGGGATTCCTGCGGGAGCTCGATATGCTGAAGTTCCTGAGCAAGCAGCTCGAGCTCCCCATGGTAGATCTGTATAAAATCGTCGTAGAACAGAAGACGATCGATCTGATCTCGTATGAGGTGGCAGGGAAGTATAATGTCCTGCCCCTTGCGGTAAAGATCGTTTCGGGCAAGCCTCTGTTGCATCTTGCAATGTCCGATCCCACCAATCTGGAGGCGATCGATTCGATACAGTTTACCTCCGGGTACAAGATCCAGTCGGTTCTTGCACTTGACTCGAGCATCACAGACTTTATCAATTTCTATTACAAGGGCAAACAGCTCCCCAGACAGACGACGGTCGTCCCCATGACTGAGCGGGACGGAGCGTTTTCTCCCGGGAGGGAGATGAAGGGCGTGTTTGAGACACGGGACGCCCGGGGCCCATCTCGCACGGCCGACAACATACCCCGGACGGCGACGCCTGGCGCTGCTCGTGGGGCGGATGGTACGGAAGGAGAAGCGGACAGCAGGTATTCCAAGCTCCTGCCCTTCATCAAGGCCGTCATCGCCTTGCTGATAAAGAAGGGGATATTCACCGCAGAGGAATTCAAACAGGCACTGACCGAAGAGTATAAGAAATAGTCGGGGCATGCTTCGGGAGAGGGCCGGATGTAGCGATTGCACTCTTGCTCCGGCTATGGTATAGATACAGCCCTGTATGATACTATATAATGTTAAAAACCGATGCTCTTGCACGGTCATTTCCATGAGCGGCGATGGAGCGTTCGGTCACTTATTGAGTGCAATGTTGGTAGCCGGGTCCTGTGTTTGAATAAGCTGTGAACCCGCCAGATCCGAGAGGAAGCAACGGTAGCAACACTGTTCAAGTCACGGAAAACCTGGCTATCCTTTAATAGGTATGGCTTACAGGGTACTGTCAAGGAGATATAGACCAAAGGTATTTGAGGATCTGATCGGTCAGCCTCATGTTACCAGGACCCTATCGAATGCTATAGCAGACGATAGGATAGGGCATGCCTACCTCTTCACCGGCCCCCGGGGTGTCGGCAAGACAACCGCAGCGAGGCTGCTTGCAAAGGCGTTGAACTGCGAGAAAGGGTCCACGCCAACGCCGTGCAACAGCTGCTCGAGCTGCCTCGAGATAGACGAGAGCAGGAGCATGGACGTCTACGAGATAGACGGTGCCTCGAATACGGGCGTGGACAACATCAGAGAGATCAAGAACAACGTACAGTACCCGCCGTCGCGGGACAGGTACAAGATATACATCATAGACGAAGTGCACATGCTCTCGCAGGGAGCTTTCAACGCGCTGCTGAAGACCCTGGAGGAGCCGCCGGATCACGTGATCTTCATATTCGCGACGACCGAGCCGCACAAAGTGCCGCTGACCATACAGTCGCGCTGCCAGCGGTTCGATTTCCGCAAGCTCCGCAACTCTCTGATCATGCAGAGCCTGACGGGCATAGCGGAGAAGGAAGCTATCTCCATAGACGAGGAGTCCAGAGAGATCATAACCAGATATGCCCAGGGCAGTCTCAGGGACGCGCAGAGTCTCCTCGAGCAGGCGATTTCCTATAGCGGCAAGAACATCAAGCATGAGGACATCTACAAGGCACTGGGCGTGCTTGAGAGGGATGTGATTCTGAATGCAATGAACGCTCTGTCCCGCCACGACGTCTCTGAAGCTGCGTTAGCTGCACGCGAGGCCGACGCACGGGGATATGACCCCAGGCGCTTCGTGGAAGAGTTGCTCTCGGCCCTCCGGGACATCTATCTTCTGGGCCTGTCTCTCGACGAACTCGTGGAGCTGCCGGAGGCAGAGGTCATAGCACTCAAAAAGGCCGGCAAGTCTTTTACCCAGGAGGACATAATCCGCCTGATGAACACCGTCTCACAGGGGAGCGAGCTGATAACAAGGTCCACGCAGCCCGCGATGGCCCTCGAGATAGTCCTTATCAAGGCCGCGTCCCTGAAGCCCGTCCTGCCTATCGATCAGATACTTTCTGATCTGAAAAAGTACAAGAACACGCTCGGGGAGCACGACGGCGGTCCCGCCCCGGCAGCACACGGAGAGGGAAAGGCGAACAACAGCATCGTGCTTTCCAGCGAGCCCCCGCCGGTCGGTGTCCAGGCCGGGACGGGCAATAAGGGGACGACTGTGGAGGGGTTTCTGGAGTATGTTTATCAGATGAACGGGCCGCTCGCGGCAGAGCTCGGCGAGGCAGCCATCACGATTGAAAAAGACAAGAAGATAGATATATTTTATAGTGCAGTGGACAGGAACAAGTTCGTCAGCATAGAGAAGCACAGAGAACTCGTAAAAAAGTGCGTAAGAGAATACTTCGGCAGCGTGTACGCCGTTACCCTGCAAGGCAGCGTTGCAGCGGACAGCAAGAAAGAAGCAGCGGCGGACGATCAAAAGCTCAACAAGCTCCTCGATGTCTTTGGAGCCAAGATTATAAAAAAAACGTAAAGGGGTAGCCATGAACTTCGACAGTCTATTGAAACAGGCCAAAAAGGTCCAGGAACAGATGAACAAGATAACGGAAGAACTCGCAACGAAAGAGGTGGAGGCGTCCAGCGGCGGTGCTATGGTCGTTGTAAGGGCAAACGGCAAGAACGAGATAACGAAGATCACGGTGGATCCCGAGGTCTTTTCGCTCGGGGACAAGCAGATGCTCGAGGATTTGCTCCTCGCTGCCGTCAACGAGGCATTGAGCAGGGCGAAAGACCTTTCTGCAGAGGCCTTCAAGAAGGTCTCCGGAGGTCTGAACATCCCGGGGTTTCCCCTGTGACGTCAGGGTCCCAGGACCGGTCCGCAGGCCCGGTTGCAGAACTCGTCGCCAACCTGAAAAAGTTTCCGGGTGTCGGCGAGAAGACCGCAACGCGGTTTGCCTACCACGTCCTCGGGATGAAGCGGGAGGAGATCCTCGCCCTGTCAGCCGCGATCAAGAGGGCGGCTGAGGAGGTGAGGAAGTGCTCCCTATGCCTGAATTTTACATACAAGGACCCGTGTGATATATGCACCTTGTCCCACAGGAACAACGGTACGCTCTGCGTCGTCGAAAGGCCCGCCGACCTTACCACGATAGAGAAGGCTGGTGTTTTTAGGGGCAGGTACCACGTGTTGCACGGGGTGATAAATCTGCTGAACAATGTAGGGCCGGACGACATAGCGATTGCGGCGTTGTTGCAAAGGTTGGCAAAGGAATCTATGAGAGAGGTAATCATTGCCTTGAGTCCGACGACGGAGGGAGAGGCGACCTCGATATATCTGCAGAGACTGATAAAGCCGATGGGCATAAAGGTCACGAGGCTGGCGAGCGGTATACCGATGGGCTCCTCGCTCGAGTATGTAGACCAGTACACGCTCACCAGAGCAATGGAAAACAGAACAGAACTATAAGATTGGAGGATAGATGGCAGCCGCAAAACAATTGCTACCAACAAAAAACAAGTCCGGCTTCTATGAGATACGGATGGAGAGCATCGGAGGGCTTGGCGCCAACCTGGCAGGGAAGATACTCGCCGAGGCCGGTGTGCTGGGTATGGGACTGAACGGCGTCAACTTCGCGAGCTACGGCTCGGAGAAGAAGGGTACCCCGGTAAAATCTTTCGTGCGGTTCTCGGAGCCGGACTTCGAGATCAGGTCGAACAGCCCGGTCGAGGAGCCGCACATCCTGGTCATCTTCCACGAGAAGATGATAACGACCCACGTGCTCACGCAGGGGGTCGGCAAGGATGGCATCGTCATCGTCAACACGTCGAGGACACCCGATCAGATGAGGGATGCGCTCAGGCTTTATGCGGGAACCGTCATCTGCGTCGACGCCATCAGGATAGCGGTTGAGGAGAAGGTCAAGCTCAACACCACCTTGCTCGGCACTATCGCAAAGGCCTCCGGGTTCGTCGACAAGGACGCCCTCAAGAGTGCCATTGCCGAAACCTTCAAGAAGAAGTACCCGCAGATCATCGATGCCAATATCAGGGCGTTCGAGAGGGGGTACAGCGAGTTTACCGGGAAGACCTTCGCTCCGGACGGCAGGTACGAGTACGTCCCCTTCAGCAGGAGCGTACCGGACCTCGGGTACGAGAATGCGCCGATCGGCGGGGTCATCCTGAACCCTGGGAACAGCGTCCAGAAGGACCTCAGTGCTTCAAGGACGGGGCACATACCTCTTTTTATCAAGGACAAGTGCACGAGCTGCGGTGAGTGCGAGATCACCTGCCCGGACTACTGCTTCGTATGGGAGAGCGGCGTGGACAAGCACGGCAGGCCCAAGCGTATCCTGCTCGGCATTGATTATCAGTTCTGCAAGGGCTGTATGAAGTGCGTAGAGATATGCAAGTTCGATGCGCTCAAGAAGGATATCGAGGCCAGCTTCGACGTGGGGGCGATAACCGTAAAACACAGAGAGTTCGCTCTCAAATAGACAGGAGGAGACATGGGTAACGATCAGTCAGCAAAAACTGCCGGCAGGCAGCCACTCCCGCAGATGTTCGGGTTGCTCAGCGGTAACGAGATGGCGGCCCTGGCGGCGAAACACATCAATTTCCATATCATGGGGTACTATCCGATAACGCCCTCGACAGAGGTGGCAGAAAACCTCGACGAAATGAAGGCATTCGGAGAGCACGATATACGGATGATACCGGGAGATGGGGAGCACGGTGCGGCGGGCATATGCTACGGTGCGACCCTCGGCGGGGGCAGGGTCTTCAATGCGACGTCTGCGAACGGTTTCCTGTTCTCCCTCGAGCAGTACCCGGTCCAGTCAGGCACGAGGTTCCCGATGCTGCTCAACCTGGTGACAAGGGCGGTCTCCGGGCCGCTCGATATCAAGGGTGACCACAGCGACCTGTACATGGCACTCAACACCGGATGGATCATCCTGCTTGCCCGTTCCCCGCAGGCCGTGTACGATATGAACATCATGGCCGTCAAGATAGGCGAGTCGAAGGACGTGCGGTTGCCGGTCATCGTCGCCTACGATGGCTTCTTCACGAGCCATCAGAAGAGGAGGGTGAGCTTCTTCACGGACAAACAGTTCGTCCAGGAATTCATCGGGAAATACGAGCCCCCGTACACGGCCCTGGACCCGGAGCACCCTATCACATTCGGGCCGTACATGAACGACCCTGACCTGATCAACAACAAGAAGCAGCTCTCCCTTGCAATGGACGCTGCGTATGCACGCCTGCCGGAGGTGTTCAGTCAGTACGCCTCCATAAGCGGGAGGGAGTACCACCTGCTGGAGACCTACCGGATGGAGGACGCCGAGTATGCGCTCTTCATTCTCAACTCGTCCTACGACACCGCGAAGGACGCGGTGGATGATTTGCGGAAGCAGGGCAAAAAGGTAGGCATCGTCTCTCCGGGAGTCATACGGCCGTTCCCGTACCGGGAGGTCGCGAGCACGTTCCGGCACGTGAAGGGGCTGTGCGTGGCGGACAGGGCGGACAGCTACGGTGCAAACGGCGGGAACATGACGCTCGAAATCAAGGCTGCCCTGAAAGACGACCCTGACAACAGGACAAGAGTCATCTCCAGGATCTACGGCCTCGGGGGCAAGGAGTTCTTCATAGAGGACGCGGTGAAGCTGCTTGAAGAGGCCATAGCTGCGGGCGACGGCAAGCAGGTGAAGCTGTTCGAATACCACGGCATAAACCCGGGCACCCCGGGCTACGGCATGAAAACGGCGATATCCCCGGTGGGCAGGACCGATGTTACGGGACAGGTAAGCGCGCAGGTAGACCAGCAGACCGGCAGGGTAACGGACGTCAAGGGCGTGAACGCTCAACTCCTCTCGATGGTACCCAAGCGGGTGGTGCCTGGTCACGGGGCGTGTCCGGGGTGCGGCATATTTTCGAACCTGAACATCTTCTTCAAGGGCATCGAGGGCGATGTCGTCGTGCTGTTCCATACCGGCTGCGGAGAGGTCGTTACCTCCGGCTACCCCTACAGCTCCCACAGGATAACCTATATCCACAACCTCTTCCAGAACGGTGCTCCCACGTTGTCCGGGCTCGTCGAGATGATGGAGGAGAAGATAAAGAGGGGTGAACTCCCGCAGGACAAGCGGATCACCTTCGTGATGGTCTCCGGGGACGGCGGGATGGACATCGGGATGGGGCCGGCCATAGGCACGGCGCTGAAGGGCCACCGGCTCATTCTGCTCGAGTACGATAACGAGGGGTACATGAACACGGGAGATCAGCTCTCGTTCTCGACACCGCTCGGTCATGACACCTCCACGTCCCACGCGGGACCGTACCAGAAAGGCAAGAGAACGCACCACAAGGACACCGCACAGATTATGGCCGCGTGTCACGTGCCGTACGTCGCCACCGTCGCGGAGAGCAACTACAGCGATATGATCAAGAAAGCACGGAAGGCACAGGAGTATTCACGGGAAGGCTTTGTGTATATCAAGGCACTCTCCCTCTGCCCGCTCTCCTGGAGGAGCGAGGAGCAGATCGGCGAGCGGATCATAGCGACCGCAGTCGACTCGTGCTTCTTCCCGCTGTACGAGGTGGACCACGGTAAAACCAAGATCACGTACGACCCGGAGTTAAAGGGCAAGAAGGTACCGGTCATAGAGTGGCTGAAGCTGATGGGCAAGACGAAGCACCTCACGAAGCCTGAAAACAAGGACATAGTCGAAGCGTTCCAGAAGGAGGTCGACCGGAGATGGTTGAGGATCAAGGCCATGCATGAGAGCCCCTACCTGTAGCCCCGGTGACACCCTCCTGTCAGGAGGCTTGCAAACGAAGTGTTGAATTTTGGCTTGACATGGTATAAGGGTTAGTCATTAAAGGAGAAAAGGTATGGCAGGCCCATCGCTTATAATGTATGAAGAGGAGTTTAACCAGATCAATAAGGTCTTGGAGAAGCTCACCAAGGAAGCCAATGCCAAGATTGTCTTCCTGGTCGACAAGAACGGGCAGTTGATCTCCGCATACGGAGAGACCAAGAACATTGACACGACCTCGCTCGCATCGCTGACTGCGGGCAATATAGCTGCGACCGGCGGCTTGGCAAAGCTCATCGGAGAGAAAGAGTTCTCCATATTGTTCCACGAGGGAGAGAAGGACAATATCCATATATCGATCATAGGCCAGCGGGTCATTCTCGTCGTTATCTTCGATCACCGATCTTCCCTCGGGCTCGTCAGGCTGAGGGTAAAAAAGACCGGGGATGAGCTCAACGCTATTTTCTCCAAGCTCATCAAGAAGGTGGAAAAAGAGCCCCAGGCAGCCTCGCCATTCTCTGAAATAACGGACGAAGACATCGAGAACCTGTTCAAGGATTAAGGGGCCTGTAAGATGTCCTTCATCAATTATTCTTCGAGGGAGATTAACTGTAAGATAGTCTATTACGGTCCGGGACTCGGGGGCAAGACGACCAACCTCCAGTATATCTACGACAAGATGAGCCCGGACACGAAGGGCAAGCTGATATCCCTTGCGACCGAGACCGAGAGAACGCTGTTCTTCGACTTTCTCCCCCTCGCGCTTGGGGACATCCGCGGCTTCAAGACCAGGTTCCAGCTCTACACGGTCCCGGGACAGGTTTTCTACGATGCGAGCAGAAAGCTGATCCTGAGGGGAGTCGACGGGGTCGTGTTCGTTGCCGACTCGCAAATCGAGAGGATGGACGCCAATATAGAGAGTCTCGAGAACCTCAAGCTCAACCTCAAGGAGAACGGGTACGATTTCGAGAAGATACCATTCGTCATGCAGTATAACAAGCGCGACCTGCCGAACGCGGCAGAGCTGCAGGAAATGAAGACCATACTGAACCCTAAGACCTCACCGGACTTCGAGGGCGTTGCGACGAAAGGCATCGCGGTGTTCGAGACGCTCAAGGCGATTGCAAAGCTCGTGCTGGTGGAGATGAAGAGAAGCACCGCTGTCCGATAGCCTCTGTCCGTACTGCCCCATCCCGTCGTTTCTGATGCCTTAAAAAGATATTGCATTCTGTAGCGAGTTCGGCTACATTCTGGTAAACTTTAAAAAGGAGAACGACCATGGTTTGTAAGACGAAGCCATGTACATCAAAGAAAACGAAAAAGAAGAAATAGCGATCTTATTCCTCGGTAGCTCAATGGTAGAGCATTCGGCTGTTAACCGAAGGGTTGCAGGTTCGAGCCCTGCCCGAGGAGGACTATTATGAAAGGCTTACCGTTCCCGGTAAGCCTTTTTATTTCCAGAGGTCGGATAGGAGGGGCGTCAGGAGATCATGCCCCGGTACAGTACCACCAGTTGCTTCATCGTTAAGCCGGTGGGACAATGGACAAGGCACGCGTTGCAGTCCATGCAGGCCTTGAGCAGCCTGTCAGAATACAAAAGCTCCGGCAAGAGCCTGGAGTAGCTGACGAAAAAATAAACCGGTGGTACGTCGTGCCGGAGCTTGCTGCACTCGGCGATGCAGATGCCGCAGTCGATACAGCCGGACAGGAACGGATACAGGGCCCTCGTTTCCGCATTTACCGGGGCGAGTCCCTTGTACTGGCTGATAAAGGCGTCGTAGCCCCGGTGGCCCCTTATCCGTTCAAGGGGCTTTTTCAGGATATGGATGAAAAGCCTGTACGCGAGATTGAGCCGTGCAAGTATTTCCTTTTTGCCCATGCCTACCCCGCCACAGAGAATATGCCCGCTTTCGCGCCGGTCATCATGGCCGTACCGAGGCCTGTTTTGTCGTAGATATAGTTGTAGCCCGAGAGTACGGAGCCAGCCGCGTAGAGGTTCTTGTACACGACCCTGCCGTCTTCATCGACCGGCCGCAGGCTGGTGTCCGTCCTTACGCCCATCGAAAAGAGCATCTGATCGTCGAACGGGTCTCCGGTGAGGTGGCCAGGAGGGAACGGGTCCTTTGTCTGATGCACACCTATAAAGACCGGCAGACCGAACACGGCTTCGTGCCATGTTCCCTTATTCACGATGCCCCCGCTGATGAATTTGCCTGTCGCAAGCACAAAGCTGTCTGCGGACGTAGACGCCTTCCTGCCGTCCCGTGAGGACACCCGTATCGTCTTAATCGTGTCTCCGGTCCCCTCACCGGCCGCATCCCCCTCTATGATCGCGACGCCATGCCGGGCAAGCAACCTATCGAGTGCATACTGCAGTCTCAAACCCGGGGCTGAGGAGGGAGGAGAAATAAACTCGGAGACGGTATCTCCGAAACTATCGGTAAACATCTTCAGGACCTCATGGTGGTTCGTAATACCCATGATAGGCGGCAGAAAAGCATGCTCATATTCCATGCTGTCCAGGGAATGTTTCACGATGGCCAGTACCTTCTTTGCATGTTCCGTGTCGTCCATGGTACCGGCGAGAGATATATAATCGTATTCATTACAGGGTATGCCGTAGTGCCTGAGATCGATATTCGTGCAACCGATATTCCTGAAAGACGCGAGTCCGTATTTTGAGAGCATAGCCGAGATGAACGATGCCCTGGTTTTGTTGTGTACGTCGGTACGTTCAAAGCCCACGAACACTATCGCCCTGCCCATCAGTTTCGTCAGGTTACCGGATAGCATGGAAGATTGACAGAAGGAGGTAAGCTTGAAAGTGCCGTGCTGGTTGGGGATAATCGAGTAGCTCTCCCAGGAGCCTTCGTACCGGATCCCCTCCGTTTCCAGCTCGCTGAAGAGCTGATCGCCGATGGTCTTGACCATACTCGGGAACTCGTTGAACCGGTCTCCCGTAAGCAGGGTGGAGAGCATCGAGTAGGGATGCAGGGGCTCGTTGTAAAGGATGTTGCCGATGGCCCCGGTCAGGGTCGAGATGCCCTTGAACGGCCTGCCCCTTTGACCGGTTCTGCCCGCGATGTCGAACGCACCGGAGGATAGCGCGGTCGCTCCGTACCCCTTTCTTACTACAGCGACCTTTTTTGTCCTGGCCGCATTGATTGCAGCAAGCGTTCCCGCAAGACCGCTGCCGATAACGATGACGTCATAGTCCATGGATCACTTCTCGATGAGATCGTTAAAACTATCGGAAAGCACGTGCGTCGCAAGGTTCAGCTCGGCCTCGGCAAGCTGCTTGTCCGTAAGGATCGGAGCGTTGCCTTTCCAGCGCTCTTTGATAAATGTTCCGATGAGCCCCTTGATTCCGTCCGAGTCAAGTCCGAGCTCCTCTCCGAGGATGTACGCGGCCCTGATCGCACATCGCCTTCCCTGGCACGAGCCGGTGCCGAGTCTGGTCCTCCTTCGCAGGTCCGGCAAGGTGCGTGCCCATTCGCTGCGGATGGCGTGCCGGATTTCAGCCTCGGTAACAGGCTCACACTCGCATACCGTGGCGCCGTTCGATGCTTCCCGGACCGTCGATCCGAGGACCTCCTCAGTCAGGGCGCCATGTCGGTACGCGATCCGGGAAATGGCGTATGGATCCATGCTGTACTGCTGTGAGAGCTTCCCGACGTCCGGTAGTGCGCGACCGCCGGGCAGGGGCTCGGTGTGGGTTTTGCACGTGCCCTTGTGACCGAGCTTCATGCAGATAACGTCCGTGGCCTCCTCGGACATGAGCCGGTAGCTTGCGAGCTTCCCGCCCGCTATGGTCAGAAAGCCCTTCACGCCGTTCTCGGCCTCGTGGTCGAATATCCTGTGCTCCCGGTACAGCGAGTCCTCGTTCTTTCCCCAGGCGTACAGGGTGGGCCGTACGCCGATCATCACGCGCATGATCCGGTAGTCCCGTATGCTCGGGAAGTAGCGCTCCGCTGCCTGCAGGAGATATTCGATCTCGTCGCGGGTCGCCCATAGGTTGTCGAGGTCACCGTAGAAGTCGTCGTCCGTGGTCCCGATGATGAAAGTGTTATCGTGCGGCATCATGAACACCTGCCTGCCGTCGATGGCTTTTATGACGATGCCGATGTTCGAAACGCGCCGGTCCATGATAAGATGGATGCCTTTGCCCGGGCGTATCCGGACCTTTGTCCCGGCGAGCCCGGCAACGCCGGGGAGCCATGGCCCGGCCGCGTTCATAACGAGCCTCGCGTGGACATACCCGGTCTTTCCGGTGAGCGTGTCCCTTACCTGTACCCCCCCGACCGTGTTGTCCTGCATGAGGAGCTGCCGCACCTCGGTATGGTTGTGTATCGAGGCACCATGCTCTGCCGCAGACAGCGCGTTCTCCACGCACAGTCTGAAGGTATCGATACCGTACTCGTCGAAGGAGACCGCACCTATAGCATCGTCAGTAATGCCGGGCTCGATCGACCTGAGCTCGTCCCTGGTGAGCCTCGTATGCGGCTTACTGTTCTTCAGGGGCGCAAACCGGTCGTATGCTTCAAAGAACGTCTCGAGCAGTCCGAGATAGATGTTCGGTACGGCATCTTGCTTCAGCACCGGCGTAACAAAGGGTATCCTGAACAGCAGGTGCGGGGCGATTTTCTGGATGTAGCCGGAGTCAAGGCTCGAGAGATAGGTGGTGTGGATGTCGTTCAGGAGGTACCGCGCGCCGCCATGGATCATACCGGTGCAGGCGCCGGTCGCCCCGGCCGAGAGGTCATTCTTTTCGAACAGAACGACCTTCAGGCCCCGCATAGCGCAGTCCCGTGCTATGCCCGTGCCGTTGATGCCCCCGCCTATGACCGCGACGTCATAGGTCTCGTCCTGCTTATCGGTGGCCACGGGATTACCGGTCTCCGGCCGCCATGTTCTGTACGCTCAGCTTTGATGCCACTCTGGCGGCTATGCCCTTGAACACCAGCGCTGTGGGGGAAGGATGCTCCTCTGCCGCTATCGGCTTGCCGGTATCGCCTCCTTCCCTCACCCTTGGCTCGAGGGGAATCCTTCCCAGGAAGTCGATGGACAGCCTGTTTGCGGCCTCCTCGACACCGCCCGTGCCGAATATGTTCGTCTGCTTGCCGCAGTGGGGGCAGATAAAATAGCTCATGTTCTCTATCATGCCGAGTACCGGTACCTCCACCTTCAGGAACATGTTCAATGCCTTTGTTGCGTCGAGGAGGGATACGTCCTGAGGGGTCGATATGATAAGAGCGCCGTTGATGGGCGCCTTTTGCACGAGGGTGAGCTGGATGTCCCCTGTGCCCGGGGGCAGGTCCACGATCATATAGTCGATCTCGCCCCACCGAATCTGTGTCAGGAACTGGTCTATCATCTGGCTTATCAACGGACCTCTCCAGATCACCGGTGTGTCGTCCGGCAGGATCAGGCCTATCGAGACTGCCTTTAGTCCGTGTGCCTCGACCGGCTCGAGCCGCTCATTTTCTACGATGGCGAGCCTCTGTTCCTTGGTTATGCCGAGGAGCATGGGAACATCCGGGCCGTAGATATCTGCGTCAATGAGTCCAACCTTGGCACCGGTCTGGGCGAGCGCAACGGCAAGATTGACACTGACGGTCGACTTACCCACGCCTCCCTTGCCGCTGCCGACGGCTATGATATTCTTGATGCCTTCGATGGGGGCCGGCTTTTGGGGGCCCGGGGTCTTTGCCTTCGGGACAGCGAAGTCCTGCTTAATCTCCACGGACTTTACCCAGTCTATCGACTCGACGGCCTTTCTCACCATCTGGCTGAGGCTGTCTGCGAGCGGGCACGCAGGGGTGGTAAGCACGAACCTGAAGATCACCCTGCCGTCTTCTATCGTGAGGTCCCTTATCATGCCGAGGCTCACGACGTCCCTCTTCAGCTCCGGGTCCTCGACCTTACTGAGGGCATTGAGGACCTGCCTTTCGAGTTCTATGTCAGACAACGAAGGTCTCCTTTCTAATCTTCCCGTGCGACGATCTTGGGTATCTTCAGGATCATATTCGGTCTGATGAGCCTGCCCCTCAGCCTGTTGCTGAACCGTATCCTTGAGATGGTGACGTCGAATTTATGGGCTATATCCCATAAAGTATCACCCTGTTTTACCCGGTAGTAGATGTATCTGGAGCTGTAGCCCGTGTAGGAAGTGTTGATCGTTCTGGTCCTCTTCGCATACGAGATCGCCCTCCTGTGCGAGTAGGGGCTGACCGGAATGATGATGTTGCGACCCGGCCGTATCGCCCGTACGTTCCATATGTGGTTCATCGTCCTGAGCTCGCGGACCGGTACGCCGTATTCCCTCGCGATCACATAGAGGGTATCGCCCCTCCGTATAGGGTACCGCTTGTAGCTGAAGAGTTCTCTCCTCGGCATGTTATCCAGCGCTTCGGTAAAGGTCTTTTTTGTGCCAGCGGGTATGTTCAGGGCGTATGCGGGGACCGGAGGAGTTGCCCATCTGAGGAGCTCCGGGTTAAGATTTTTTATCACCGCGTATGTCGTTCCTGCAAGTCTTGCAGCTACATGGAGATCGATCTGGTGGGACAGCACCACGGTATCGTCCTGGATCTGCTTTTCATAGGTCAGTCCGGTAAACCCGAAGGTCGCAGGAGACTTCGCTATCATCGCTGCTGCGATGAGCTTCGGTACATAGTCCCTGGTTTCTCTTTTCAGGTATCTGTGCTCGGCAAGCTTCCAGAAATTGTCCGTCTTCTGTTTTCGCATCGCCCACAGCACCTTGAGGGGCCCGGCGTTGTAGGCGGCCTCGGCGAGGTACCACGAGCCGAAGGTGTCGTAGAGGTTCTTGAGGTACCGTGCTGCTGCGAGCGTGGATTTCTCCGGGTTCCTCCTCTCGTCTACCCACCAGTTGACCTTGAGATGATAGAGCCGTGCAGTGCTCCTGATGAACTGCCATGGACCGCATGCGCTGCGCCTCGACATGGCGTGGGTGTTGAACCCGCTCTCGATGAGTGCCATATATACGAGGTCCACCGGGAGCCCGTTGTCCTTCAAGATCTTTTTCATCTGAGGTATGTACTGCTCTGACCTCTCGAGCCACTTTGCGAATATGTCGTGCTGTATGTCTGAAAAGTACCTGATAAAGTATTGCACCTTTTCGTTCATGACCATCGGGATGTCCGTGTCTGCCGTTATGGTCTCGAGGCTTTCCGGGGCGGAGCTACGTGCGAGGATGTCCGACAGGTCCTGGTCCGCTGCGGTGGTTACGGATGTGCCGGTCAGCGGCCCGCACGCCACGGTGCCGGGGCCGGCTGTGTCAGAAGTTGTTATCGGCTGTCCGACGGTGTTCAATCCCGTTCCATTTCGTCCGGTGCTGTTCGAGGTCGCACAACCCTGCATAAGAACACCAATGACCAGGCCCGATAACAAGACATCTATGTATTTCATGGATCTTGTGTATGCCAAGAGACGTTCTATGTCAAGCAGTGCACGTGCCTTGCTCGTCTCCGCATTTCGCCTGGAGTATGGTTGAGGCCCTCTTTCCGTTGATGAGTACAATACCATGATGCCGGCATGGCGGTACACTTTGCAATGACGCTTGTCACAATTTTTCCCCGTATGACTCTTTATCAAGGTTCCTCACGGCCATTGGGACCCGAGTACGGCCAATACGGCGGGCCCCTTGCAACACCGACCAATTCGGTTGCGGGGTAACTGCCTGTTCTTTCCCGTGTGTCTCTTTACAAATACAGGTGCATATCCTTCCCCACCATTTATCAATACCTGCAATTTCACATCCCCTCCAAGTGGGGGCACGCAAGACTCTCTAATTTGGGTAATAACGGGTGGAGATTTCTTGGTTGCTCCACAGCCGGTAATTATTAACAAAACCAATACAACCTCCACCTTTAACTACTCAGCGTAAGGGCATCTGCGTTTACCGGTCTGCCGTTATGCTCTCAAGCTCCTGGCCTCTGCGATTCCTCGACATCGCCTGCCGGGGTCATGATGGTCTGGCTCTATCCCGAGTCTGATTGTTCCATGGCACTGTCCACGTATTGCCGTTCTGTTTATTGCAGGAATAACATGAAGATACTTCACATGGATTTGGCCTGCCAGCGTATACTGCGTTCGGGAAGGACAAAAGACCTGTAACTAATCCGAACACTGTACACAACATACGCCACGTCGGTGTCAACCACACAGCCTTTGACTGTATCATAGAGCCTCCTTTATGTAAGGACAAGAAAATTTCAGTCGCATATTTGGGTTGGGCAAGGTGCAGATGCAATCGGACCGACTTCTGTTGCATTGCGCGGGTGAATTATGCTTTAGTGGGTGACAGTTGGGTTCTCTCAAGGAGACAGAAACTGTATGACGAAGAAAATAAGGATCCTTATAGGGAAGCCGGGACTGGATGGCCATGACCGGGGCGCAAGGATCATTGCGAGGATGCTCAGGGACGCGGGCTACGAGGTCATCTATACCGGGCTCCATCAGACGCCGGAGATGATTGTGGCGACGGCGCTCCAGGAAGACGTCGATGCCATAGGCTTGAGTATCCTCTCCGGCGCCCACAATACGCTCTTTAAGAGGGTCGTGGAACTGCTACGAGAGAAGGGGCTCGATGGCGTCACCGTTTTTGGAGGCGGAATCATCCCGGAAGAGGACATCGCTTATCTCAAGGGCATCGGCGTCAAAGGCGTATTTACGCCGGGCGCGAGCCTGGGGACCATACTCGAGTTTATAAAGAAAGAGGTTCGGCCAAGGACATAAATGACTATGAAGAAAGGAGATACAATGAGACCGGTTTATATGGTATCTGGCGGCATAACGAAGTTTGCGAAGGCACACCCGGAAATGACCTTCCAACTGATGGTCAAGAAGGCATATGACTATGCGCTTGCAGACATAGGGCTGATGCACCGGGAGGCCGTCGACGTCATCGACGGCGTGGTGGCATCGTACTTCTCGGACCATTTTACGCGGCAGTTAATGGCGGGAATCATGGTTCAGGACTACTTGGGTCTTGTCCCGAAGCCCGGGCACAGGGTTGAGGGCGGGGGCGCGACCGGCGGCATATGCTTTCAGGAGGCTTACAAGTCCGTAGCGTCCGGGGTCATGGATGTTTGTCTCGCCTACGGGTTCGAGACGATGTCGCATGTCAACACATGGAAGGGCAACGAGTTCATAGCGCTCGCATCGGACGTCAACTTTGATTATCCGGTAGGAGGGTTCTACACGGGCTACTACGCAATGATGGTCGTGCGGCACATGAAGGAATTCGGCACGAAGGTCGAGCAGATGGCCTTGGTATCGGTAAAGAACCACATCAATGCATACCACAACCCTTACGCGCAGAAGCGCGAGCAGCTCACCGTGGAGGACGTCCGGAAATCGCCCATGGTCGCGTGGCCACTCACGAGACTCGATGTATGTGTCATGTCCGACGGCGCCGCCGTCGCTCTGCTCGCGAGCGAGGAGGGTATCCGGAAGCTCGAGAAGGCGTCCGGCACGAAGTTGCGGCCGGTGCGGGTTTCCGGGATCGGTCGGGGCACCGACAGCATGAGAATGGCAGACAGGCCGCATGGGAAGGTGATACTGCTTCCCCACGAATCCGCGGGCGACTATCGGAACCTCGATTATCCGGGCATACATTCTTTCAGGGCCGGCAGGATGGCGACGAAGCTCGCCTATGAGATGGCTGGGATCAAGAACCCCCTCGAGGACATCGACTTTGTCGAACTCCACGATGCCTTTACCTCATCTGAGATACAGACATACGAGGATATGGGACTGTGCAAGTACGGCGAGGGGGGCAAGTTTGTCGAGGCCGGTAACCCGTTCCTGCCGAACATAGATTACGGCGTCAAGTTGAAGAAGAAGGGCACGATCCCGGTTAACCCTTCCGGCGGCCTGATGGCGTGCGGCCACCCGGTGGGTGCAACAGGCCTGATGCAGGCGGTGTTCGCATTCTGGCAGATACAGCGCTCGATCAAGAAGCATTTCGGGAACGACCTTCTGCAGGTCCGGGACGCCAGAAGAGGTGCGATACATAGTCATGCGGGCACGGGCACCTACGTAACAGTCTCTATACTGGAAAAGGCCTAAGGAGGGCGCCATGAAAAAAGAAAAGGAAGCTATAGCAATACCAGAGACCGAGGAAGGAACGGTCCTGTTCAAGGTACCCTTTCCCAAGGACCTGAAGCAATTGAAGGACATGAGCCCGATCGTAACACTTCAGCATTACGGCATAAACTACATTCATAGTTACGGGCAGGACTCGCCGTTCTTTGCAGGGCTCGCAAACGGCCGCCTGCTGGGTACCAGATGCGCCTCGTGCGGGTACATCCACGTCACGCCCAAGCTGCATTGCCAACAGTGCGGCGGGGAGTGCGAGTGGATGGAGCTGCCGAAAGAGGGCAGGATACATACGTTCACGGTGTGTTATTTCGGGAGTGAGGAATTTCTGAAGGAGACGCCGTTCATGCTCGTGCTCGTCGAGTTTGCCGGCGCAAAGACGCTCATGCTCTCGAGGCTGCTCGGTGTGGCCCCGTCGTCGGCGTCCATCGATCTCATAGGGAAGAAGGTCAGGCCTCGGTTCAAAAGGAACTCCAAGTTCAAGCCCACGGACCTCTATTTTGTACTTGCAGAATAGCCCGTCCGATATCTTCTTATATAGACATCGAGGATGGCTATGGCTGCCGGCGTTATGCCGGAGATGCGGGATGCCTGGCCCAGGGTTACCGGCTTGAACCTTCCGAGCTTCTCCTTTATCTCCGTGGATAGCCCGGGTATGGTATTATAGAAAAAACCCTCCGGGATCTTCGTATCTTCGAGCCTGGAGAGCCGGTGGATGAACTCTATCTCCCTTTTGATATAGCCGTCATACTTCACCTCGACCTCTATCGCGTCCTTTATGGCTCTGTCCGCGTGCACGAGGGAAGGCTCCAGGGACTCGAGATGTTTGATGGTTATGTTTGGCCGCTTGAGGAGCTGATAGAGCGTCGTCGTATCGGATAGATCCGCATAACCTGTTTGCCTGAGTACCTCCCGGGCGCGCTCCCCTTTGACCCTTGAAGATTGCAGCCTGGCCAGCACCTCATTGCGCTGGTCGCGCCTCTGGAGAAAGAGCGCATAGTCCTTCTTGCTCAGCAGCCCTATGGACCTGCCGATATCGCAGAGCCGGATGTCGGCGTTGTCCTCCCGCAGGACGAGCCTGTGTTCTGCCCTGGAGGTAAACATCCTGTAGGGCTCCTGGGTGCCCTTCGTTACGAGGTCGTCGATCAGTACCCCTATGTATGCCTGCTGGCGCGTTATGATGAGGGGCTGCTCCTTCCTGACCCGCAGGGCTGCGTTTATGCCTGCTACAAGCCCCTGTGCCCCGGCCTCTTCATAGCCGGAAGTCCCGTTTATCTGACCGGCGTGGTACAGACCGTTCACGTGCTTTGTCTCGAGCGTGGGGTAGATCTGGGTCGGCTCCACGAAGTCGTACTCTATCGCATAACCCGGCCTCATAATCTCGACTTCTTCCAATCCCTTTATCGCCCGTAGCATCTTGAGCTGGATGTCGTACGGCAGGCTTGTGGCGAGGCCATTGGGGTATACCTCTTTCGTGTTGTAGCCTTCAGGCTCGAGGAATATCTGGTGCCTTGATTTATCTTTAAATTTCACAACTTTATCTTCGATAGAAGGACAATAGCGCGCACCCACCCCCTTGATAATACCAGAATAGAGCGGCGAGCGGTCCAGCCCGGATAGGATAAAGGCATGGGCCTGCTCATTGGTGTAGGTCATGTAACAGGCGATAAGGGGATTTGTTATCTTCTCCGTGGAGAAAGAAAATGGTATCGGAGGGTTATCGCTGTACTGGGGCTCGAGGGCAGAGAAATCGATCGTTTTTGCATCGAGGCGCGGGGTGGTCCCGGTCTTCAGCCTCCCTATAGTAAAGCCGAGCTGTCTCAGGCTGTCCGATATGCCGATAGAGGGGGGCTCTCCTGCCCGTCCGGCCGGAAAGTGAGTAAGCCCTATATGGATAAGCCCGTTCAGGAAGGTCCCGGTCGTGAGAACGACCGTCTTGCCAAAAAAACTGAGCCCTAAGGACGTCTCGACCCCTTTGATGGCCTTTCCCTCTGTGATAAGGCCGGTCACGGTCGCCTGTTTCAGGTCTATGCCTTCCTGTTGCTCTATGACCGTCTTCATACCGGTACGGTACATGACCCTGTCACACTGCGCCCTGTTGCCTCGCACGGCAGGGCCTTTATTCGTGTTCAGTCTCCTGAAGTGCATGCCGGCGAAGTCGGTCGTCTTCGCCATCTGTCCGCCCAGCGCATCTATCTCCCTGACAAGATGGCCCTTTGCAAGTCCGCCGATGGCTGGATTGCAGGACATATAGCCTATCGTGTCGAGGTTGCCGGTGAGCAAGAGTACCGTGCATCCCATGTGCGCGCCGGCGAGCGAGGCCTCTATACCTGCATGGCCCGCACCCACCACGATAATGTCATAGAGGTCGTCAAAGTCGACGTTCTTCATACTGTTTCACGTGAAACATATTCGTTGTACCGTTTCGGATTTCTAGTATAAAGCATGCCAGGCGTTTTAACAACTATTGCCGAAATTGCCGAAATTGCCTTTCCTTTCTCAGATGAAGGGCTTTCCAAAGTTGGTCAAACTCAATGTATGGTTTGATCCTTTACTATAACCTGCCGAATAGGGCCCCGATGCTCGGCTTATAAGACTCAAACGACTCAAAACAACTATTTGTGGGATAGGACAGACTCCATACAAGGTTTCTTAGGAACACAAACAGCGGCGTGTCATGGATCTGCCCTATCGGGACACATGGATATCTCTGCGGAAGGATAGAGATTCGGCGCGCGACATGCGGGGGAAAGGGGGGGCCGTCAAGCAGGCGGGTATACCATGGCTTGCCAACAATCCCATGTACACAGCATGATGGTATCTTTACGTACGGAGGAACTGTCGGGAAGCAACCATAAGAGATACAGCGCTCCCGATGGATCGTTGTCCATTGTATTGACAATGTAACTACAAATGTCTTATGGTGTATCATGTTGTTTGAGTGGGATACGAGCGAGATCAAAAGCAACCGTAACAAGCATGCGATATCTCTTGCAGAAGCAAGGACGGTGTTCGATGATCCGCTGCATATTTCTATTCTCGATAAGCGATTCGACTATTTTTCTGAAAGATGGATCACTTTTGGGGCTACCCCTAAAGGCAAGGTTATCGCTGTCGGTCATCTCTACTTTCTCACCGGGGACGGGGAAGAACACATAAAAATAATAATAGTAAGGCAAGCTACGACAAGGGAGTGCAAACAATATGAAGAAAGTAACCATTAAAGAGAAGGAAGATCTCACGTTCAAGAAGGACTATGATCTTTCAAAAGGTATAAGAGGCAGATTTTATGTGCCCAAGAAGGTTTCCACGACTATAAGAATCGATAATGATATGATAGTTCTCTTTAAGAAGCTCGCAACAGAGACAAAGATCGGATACCAGACCCTTATCAATACCGCACTCAGAGAATACTCCACAAAAATCCGGAAAAAAGCCGACAGGGCCGGCTGAACCTCTGGCACCTGTTGTTCAGAATAGGTCAGCGCGTGGGTGGAGGCTGGGAACAAGCGCCGGGAGCGAGTACCTGAGAAGGGCCGTAATGCCAGCCTCGTGCAGAAGGTTTGCTGATCGCATCCCTGGTAACCGGCTATCACACGCCGCCATCTTTTCCTTGACGGGATTGCGTTTGTCCTGTATGTTCATTTCAGTGTAGTCATTTCTCGAATGGAGGAGGCACTATGAAAAGATTGATAGTTTGTGTGGGGGCATTTCTTTTGCTCCTGAGCCCGAGGCTGTACGCCGCTTCGCCGATAGGCCCTTCGCTGACCGGTGAGACCGGGATCATACGGCTCATATCTGCCGAGAGCCTGCCCGCGACAGGGGTAATGATGGGTACGGACGGGTTGTACTTCCGCACAACCGACCTTCTCAACACGGTGGGGGACGTCAACGAGAGGCTCGAAGGGAACATCAACGTCACGTACGGTGCGACGAACTGGTTGGAGGTTTTCCTGAACGAGGCGAGCTCCGCGCAAACGATAAAGAACAGCGCGACGAGCAGGAACGACCTGTATCAAATGCTCGGGGACACGACGCTCGGGTTCAAGATGAGCTACCTCGCGACGCCCGGCCTTGCGATCGGGTTAGATGCCTTTGCCAAACTCATGACAATGCCCAATCAACTCGGCTATCAATGGAACGCTTCAAACTTCGGTGCACGTCTGCTGTGGACGATCGATCTCGATGCCGTGCAGAACATCCCTTTACGTTTCCATCTTAATTTAGGCTACAAGTGGGATCGCTCCCGGTACCTGCTCCCCGGGCCCAACTATACGCTGGGCTCGTTCGGTACCGTTGCTTCCATGTATACCCTCGGCCTGCCTCAAAGCGAAGAAGAGTACGCGCTGGGTATACTCCACGACGATCAGGTGATCGGTGCCGTCGGCCTCGAATTCCCCGGCCCGTATCTTACGCCGTTTGTACAGTATTACACGAACCAGATCATAAACACGGGACGGAACTCATCGCTCCCACACCTGCGCTACAACCAGTCCCCGGAATTCATCACCCCGGGGCTTAGGTTTACGCCCGCGAAGGGGATCGCGATTGATCTCGCATGCGATATCGGCCTCTCGAAGATCGAGACACTGCCGGTTACGGGTAACCCTGGCGTAACGACGAACGTGCGGACCATCCCGTTGTGGGATGTCGTGCTCGGTGCAAGCTATACCATACTGCCGGGCGCGATGGTCGTTATCCAGCGGATACAGGCTCCGCCGCCACTGGAGAAGGGGAGGTTCGGGGGCGTCGTGCTCGATCAACAGTCACGACAGCCGATCCCGGACGTTATTATCCGGTTCCCGGGGAAGAATGTTTCCGACATCATAACAAACGACAATGGCGCCTTCGTGAGCTGCCAAATGGATGCGGGCTCGGTGAAGCTCCAGTTTGCGAAGGACGGGTACCTGCCCTCCACGCTCGATGGCACGATCCTGACCGGGCAGACGACGAGCCAGGAAGTTCTGCTGAAGAAACTCGTGCAGATAGGTGCGCTCTCGGGAACCATAACGGACATGGCGGGCAAGCCCCTTGCTGCTGTTATAACATTTGCGAATACCACCCTCCCGCCGGCCGCGTCCGACCCGAGGACAGGGGCGTACTTCGTGAAGCTGCCCCCGGGCAATTACGAGATCACGGTGTCCGCACAAGGGTATGTCAGCAAGACTATCAACGTAGAGATCAAGAACATGATCAGGACCATCGCCAACTTTGTGCTCGAGCAGAAGCAGGCCGCCTTGCCGCCGCCTCCTCCCCCGGTGCCGGTCGTGGCCCAGAAGAAACCCAGGGTAATCCTCGAAAAGGGACAGAAGAAGATCGTCATCACCGAAGCCATTCATTTCGAGACAGGCAGGGCGACGATTTTGGAAGACTCGTTCTCGCTGCTCGATGAGATCGCCCAGGTGTTGCATGACAATCCCACCATCAACGTGCGGGTAGAAGGCTACACGGACAATGTGGGCTCAGGAAGGTATAACCTCAAGCTCTCTCAGGCCCGTGCAGACTCGGTCATGAAATATCTGATCGGTCAGGGGATATCCCCTGACAGGATCACGGCGAAGGGCTTCGGTATGATGAACCCCATTGCATCCAACAAGACGGCTGCGGGAAGGGCCAGGAACAGAAGGGTCGAGTTCACCATAACAAAAGAATAGAAGCATGGATCTGGCGGGGGCGTGGGTTACCATGC
This sequence comes from bacterium, assembly GCA_021787665.1. Lineage (GTDB taxonomy): Bacteria > JAMCPX01 > JAMCPX01 > JAMCPX01 > JAMCPX01 > JAMCVD01. Next base: position 101,486 of record JAJYLN010000003.1, on the reverse strand, counting down.
CCCCCCGGAAACGTGAAACCATGAAGTTGACCGGCGACCCCGAAGGGCTGGAAGAATTGAAGCGGATAAAAGAGCAGAACCTCTTTTATCTCAAGTTCATCATGAAAGAGGCCAAAAGTAATACCGATAACACGACGACCTTCAAGGACAAGACGGGCAAGCAGAAGTACAGGCTGTCCTATGACCCGGCAAATGACTCCTTCTCGGTGACGGTGATAGACGGATAGGCGCCAATAAAGGAAGGATTTTTCCCGTGAACAGCGAGAGGAAGCCGCGAAAACAGCGCTTCCCTCACTTCGTAGCTTGCTGCACTTCATCAAAAACGCCATTTTCAGAAACCTCATCGTAGGGCGAAAGGTTTGACTTGCATCCTGTTTGTGGATAGAGAGAAAGCAGAGGAGGTCACACATGAAGTACAAGAATATTCCCGAAATGTTTTTTTCCCAGGTCAAAAAGTACGGCAACAGGGTCGTGCAACGTTACAAGAAGGACGGCAGATGGATGGATCTATCGTGGAACCAGATGAAGGATGCCGCTGAGCACGTGGGGCTCGGCCTGATAGAGCTTGGCCTGAAGCAGAAGGACAGCGTCTGTTTGCTTTCGGAGAACAGGCCGGCATGGGCGCATGTGGATCTCGGAATCATAAGCGCCGGCGGCGTGAACGTGCCCATCTATGCGACGAACACGCCCCAGCAGGTCCAATACATCGTCAACGACGCCGAGGCGCAGTACCTGTTCGTGTCGAACAGAATCCAACTCGACAAGGTACTGAAGGTTCGGTCGGGCGTCCCGAAGCTCAAGAAGGTCATCATCATGGACGTCATCGATGCAAACCCTGCACCGGATTTCGTCATGACACTGGACGAGCTCAGGAAGATAGGCAGCACCGCGAAAGACCGGGCCGCACTCGATCAGCGCTACCAGACGACGCAGCCTGACGATCTGATCACGATCATCTACACCTCCGGGACGACCGGGGACCCCAAAGGCGCGATGCTGACCCACAGGAACATCCTCTCGAACTGCGAGGACATAGCTTCCTACGTGCCGATCGACGATACCTTCGTAGCGCTGTCGTTTCTGCCGCTGAGCCACGTCTTCGAGCGGACAGCCGGCTACTATACGATGCTTTTCTATGGCGCAACGATCGCCTACGCAGAAAGCATAGATAAGATCGTGGACAACATGGCCGAGATACGGCCCCATGCGATGGTCTCGGTGCCTCGGGTCTACGAGAAGATGTACGCCAGGATCCTGGAGGGCGTTGAGACCGGCCCTGCCACGAAGAAAAAAATATTCTACTGGGCGCTCAATACGGGTAAGCAGACGATGCCGTACAAGCTCGACGGCAAGCCCCTGCCCCTGCTCCTGAAGCTCAGGTATGCGCTCGCGATGAAACTCGTGTTCAGCAAGATACGGGCCATTCTCGGGGGGAGGCTGCTGTTCTTCGTTTCCGGCGGCGCGCCGCTTTCGAAGGAGCTCGGCGAGTTTTTCTATGCTGCGAACGTGACGATCATCGAGGGCTACGGCCTGACGGAGACGTCGCCGGTTTTGACAGTGAATCCCTTGGGCAAGATGAAGTTCGGCACGGCCGGCAAGCCCATCCCGGGCTGCGAGATAAAGATCGCGCCGGACGGCGAGATCCTGGCGCGGGGACCCATGATCATGAAGGGCTACTTCAAGAAACCCGAGGCGACCGCCGAGGCCATAGAGAAGGACGGTTACTTCCATACCGGGGACATCGGGTTTCTGGACAATGACGGTTACCTGCATATCACGGACCGGAAGAAGGACCTTATCGTGACGGCCGGGGGCAAGAACATCGCGCCGCAGCCTATCGAGAACATGCTCAAGATGAACCGGTATATCGAGCAAGTCGCGATGATTGGCGACAAGAAGCCTTATTGTGTCGCACTGGTGGTCCCCAAGTTCGATGCGATCGAGTCCTACGCAAAACAGAACAACATCGCTTACAAGGACCGCAGGGAGCTCGTCGAAAGCCCTACGATCATCGGTCTTATTCAGGGCGCTATTGACGGGGTGAATGCAACGCTCGCAAAGTATGAGACCATAAAGAAGATAAAGGTGCTGCCCAACGAGTTCACGCAGGAGACGGGCGAGCTTACTCCGACCCTGAAGGTCAAGAGGAGGGTCATCATGGAGAAGTACAAGGATGCGATAGAAGGCCTCTATGCTCAATAAGCGGCCGGCGAGGACCACGGACCCGGAAGCCGTATTGGCAAGATGAGCGACCATACACCGGAGCAAGCCCCGGCTGAGGGTGAGAAGCCGTACGGGGCGGATATCCAGAAGCCGGCGGTGTTTGAAAACGGATTGGTCAGGAAGATCGTCCTTCCCCTGCCGTTCCCGCAGGTCCAGCACGTCAACGTCTACGTCCTGGGCAGGCGCCGGTCCGTACTCATCGACACCGGCACCAGCAGACAGGATTCCTACGACGTACTGCTCGATGCCCTGCGCGCATGCGGTGTCGAACACCTTGATGCGATCTATCTGACGCATGGCCACATTGACCACTTCGGTGCAGCGGCCAGGCTCGTAAAGAGCGGGATGGCAGACAGGCTCTATGTTCACGAGAAAGAGCTCGGCAATATGGACAATTCGTTCGACGCGTCGCTGTACGGGGATCAGCTACGGCGTTACGGACTGCCGGAAAGCGTGCTCGAAATGATGCGGATCGCGCTGCAGTTTTTCGACAGCTTTGTCCAGAAACCGGAGAATGTGTCGTTCATGGCCCCGGGCGCATTCATGCCCTATGACGGCGGCAGCCTCGAGGTCATCCACACGCCGGGTCATACGGCCGGCTCGATATGCCTGTACGACCGGGAGAAAAATTTCATGCTCTCCGGGGACACGCTCCTGTCCAGACTCTCCCCGAACCCCCTGCTCGAGTTCTACCCGGCCGGCGGCCGTCGGAAGAGCCTCGTCGAGTACATAGACTCCATTTATAAGCTCTATGAAATGGACCTCAGGGTCGTGTACCCCGGGCACTACGAGATCATCTATGATCATAAGCCGCACATCAAGAGCCTGTTCAATTTCCACTACAAGCGCATGATGAGGATCCACAACATCCTGAGGCAGGCCCCGGCGACACCGTACAGCATCATGGGCGAACTCTTCAGGAAGTTGCACCGGCGGGACATGTTTCTCGCAGTGTCCGAGGTGATAGGGCACCTCGATCTGCTCGAGCAGCACGATATGGTGCGGTCCTTCGAGAGGGACGGGCTGCTCTACTACAGTGCCGACTGATGCGGGAAGGAAACCGTAAAGTCTCTATAATCAGGGAGCGCAGCCTCAACCCCTGGGAGATGCAGAACTACCTCGATCTGCCGGGGATCGAACTCGTGCCCATCGCCCCGGAGGACAACGATGTTACCCTGGAGGACCTTCCCGTTATGCCCGTCGTGGTCACGAAGGCACGGGAGCGGGTGCTGTCTCTGGTGGACCTTGCAACCACGCTCAAGTACATTGTCGCCGACCGGGCGCAGAGGCGGCGCTTCTTCCCCCATACGCTGGCACGGGTGCTGAAGGGCGTCGACATCGTCCACACGGTGGATCTGAAGTCGAAGGCTACCTATACGGCCGCCATGCTGAAGGATCGGTGCGGGTACAGGCTGGTGGTCACCGTGTGGGAGAACATCCCCTTCCTGTACCGGCAAAAGCCCCGGTGGACGTCCATGCGGCGTGTGGCCCTCGAGCACGTTGATCTTATCCACGCCGTCACTCAGGACGCCGCTGACGTGCTTGCCGTAGAAGGGGTAACAGATGCTCCGGTACGTGTTGTCCCCTACGGCGTCGACGTCAGAAGGTTCAAACCCGGCGAGGATACGCGTCGTCCATTTTTCACGGTGTTGTTCATAGGGAGGCAGGTGTACGAAAAGGGCGTCTTCGAGCTGCTCAATGCGCTACGGCTCCTGAACATGCATGGTGTGAAGGATGTGCGGCTCCTGATGGTCGGCGAATCCACGGCAGAAGTAAGGAACACTGCGAATGAGCTCGGCATCTCGGATCTCGTCGAGTTTACCGGCTTTGTCTCCTATGCCGATCTGCAGGGGATGTATAGCCGGGCCGATGCCTTCGTCCTCCCCAGTATACCGCTGCGGGGATGGAAGGAGCAGTACGGGATGGTGCTCCTCGAGGCGATGGCATCCGGACTGCCCGTGATAGCGAGCAGGAGTGGCTCGATACCGGAGGTGGTTGGCGATGTGGCCGTTCTTGTCGGGCCCGGTGAGTACAAGGACATAGCGCATGCGATACGCAGCCTGAAGGACGACGGCAGTCTCAGGGAAAGGCTCAGACGCATGTCCCGTGAAAGAGCCGAGATGCGTTTCGACGCTCGTGTGACCGGTGCCAGACTTTCAGAGATGTATCGGGCGCTGTAGCCTCGCCTTTAGCGCGAGGAAGAACCCTGCATAGAAGTCGGTGTCCAGCAGAAATACGCCGGTGAGCAGTCTAAAAAAAACGAACACGATATGCTGGAGAAAAAGGAACGGTCTATTTCTGAGGCCCTTCCAGTGGAAGAGCAGCCTGTTCCTCTCCCGTATACGCCGGATATAGCGCATCCCGTAGTGGGTCTTAATCGTACCTATTTCCCGGTGGACCACGACGCAGCGCGGGTCGTACAGCACCTTGTATCCTGCGCGTCGTGCTCTGAAGCTGAGGTCCAGATCTTCCCAGTAAAAGGGCGCGAAGAGGGGGTCCATGCCTCCCAGCTCCAGGAATGCTGATCGCCGCACAGCGCAGTGTCCGCCGACAGCATAAAAGGTGTCGTATACCCGGGAGAGATCGAGCGGCTGGTCCTGCGCACCGTGCCTGATCTTGTAGAAGCCGAGAACAAAAGGTGCCTTTTTAAGCCCCTCCCTGAAGGTTCCTGCGTCGTTCAGCGACTGGAAGCTCACCGCGAATACACTCTTGTCGGAAAAGTCCTGCTCGAGCGTATCAAAGGTATCCTCGTAAACGATCACATCGTTGTTCAAAAGCACGACGAGCTCGTTGGTGCATGCTCGGACTCCGTCGTTCACGCTCGAAATAAACCCCTTGTTGATATCGTGTACCAAGAGCCTGATCTGCGGATACGTTCCCCGTATAAACTCCACACTGTGATCGCCGGATGCATCGTCGACGACGATGACTTCCTGCTGGAAGCCCGCGTGTGCCATTGCCCTGAAAAGTACAGGGATGCAGTCCTTCAGCCGCCCGGCTCCGTTAAAGCTTGGTATGACGACGCTGAGCTTCAGGGACAAAGATTTTTCTCCCAAACGCTCATGACCCCGCGTGCGCTCTCTGTCCAGGTGAACCCCGCAGCCCGGGACAGACCGAGCTGCCTCAGCTCCCGTTTCCTCGCTTCGCTGCCCAGCACGTCCAGCGTAACAGACGCAATGTCGGTTGTATCGTAAGGGTCGCAGTATACAACCGCATCGCCGCCGATCTCAGGCATAGACGAAATTCTGGATGTGACCACCGGAGTGCCGCACGCCATGGCTTCCAGTACCGGCAGACCGAACCCTTCGGCAAGGCTCGGGAACAAAAAGGCCTCCGCGCCGTTATACAGAGACACCAGCTCCTCCTGACCCACCCCCCTTTTGAGGAAGATGTCTCCCTTCATCTCCGAGACCTTCTGCATGACCTCTGTGCTTCCGTAGCCAAAGTAGCTCGTCACCATAATGAGCTTCAGGCCGGGGATCGTTCCCCTGATGATCTTGAACGCGTCGAGCAGCCTCTCGATGTTTTTTCTACGCTGGAAGACACCGACGAAGAGCAGATACCTGTCCACGCCCAGACCTTGCCTGAAGTCTGCAAGCGTGGCCGCTGACATCGGTCTGAACGACTCAGAGCAGCCGTTCGGAACGACATAGATTCTCTCAGCAGGAAATAGAGCGGAGAGGTCTTTTTTCGTTGCCAGCGAGGGCGTGATAAGGACATCGGCCCGTCTGGTCAGCCTGTATAGTTTACGTAGCAGCCTTTGGCGCTGCTCTGCGGTATGGTAGTCCCCGCTCTTCAGGAATAGAACGTCGTGGACGATAGCTGACTTCAGCGCCGCACGGACCGCCCCGGGCAGAAAGCCGTCGAGTCCATGATAAACGTCGAAACTTCTGAGCCAGAACGATGAAGCTCCGTATTCCCTGAGCTTGAGGTATTGCTTAGCCTTGGTGGTTAGGATGTAGTGGTTTGTCGTGTCTAAGCTGCGCAGAGCATGGACGATGCCGTTGATGTAGACCTGTATGCCGGACAAGGGGAACGCCAGAGAGGATATCTCCAGTCCTATCTTTAGTCTGTTCTTCCCGAGAAAGGGGCCTGCTCCCGCAAGGGGAAATAGGCTCACGTCTGGCTGCATATATCGTTACTTTTACCATGCGGTACAGATATTTCAAAGGGAATCTTTGTGTGGCACGCTTGCACGGGTTCGCCCGGGGCGCCGGTATGAGCGTGCAGGTAAGGCTGCTGTCCGACGTGAGTTGGTCAGGCACCGATGTGACCGAGCGGAGTATACGGACTACCCGTGCCGGAGCAGTGTCCAGATGAACGGAAGGGTGAAGAAACTGATCAGGGTCGTGGCAACGACGAGCTGCGCCGCGAGCGGCTCGTCGAGGTCGTAAATCTGTGCGAAGATGACGCTCGTCATCATGGAGGGCATGGCAGCCTGGAGCACCGTTATCTTCAGGGGGAACGCAGGCATGCGTACGACGGCGGCGAGCAGATACATCGCGGCCGGGACGATCGCGAGCTTCACGACGGATACGACGCCGAGGAGGGGAACGGACGACAGCTCCAGGGACCGTGTCAGATTCATGCCGACAATGAGCATCATAAGGGGGGTCGTTACCCCGCCCACGAGTTCAAACGCCTTCATGATGGAGGCCGGCATGTGGACGGAAGCCGGGAAAAGGAGGCCCACGATAAGGGCGATAAAAGGCGGCGTGAGTACGCCGGAAAGCAGCGCCCGCGGCCCGAGGCTCTTGTTGCCGAGATAGGACATGAGAAGCAGCAGCACCGTGTAGATGAAGATCCCGTTCCCGAACTGGTCATAGATCACGGCAGCGGGCATACCCCTGCTCCCTACCAATCCCTGGATCACCGCGTATCCGAGGAACGCCGTATTCCCGCCGACGCAGGTCATCACAAAGACCCCGAGCCTCTTCGGGTCTTTTATAACGCCTTTGGCAAGGTAATAGGTCGCTGCGGTGAACAGGCCGAGCAGGACCCAGACAAGAATCGTGATCTTCAGATAGACATAGACAGGGTGCTGGTTGAACATCGCGAGGAAGACGAGGAAAGGGAGCGTGACGTTGAAGACAAGCTTCGCTATGATGCGGTCGTCTTTCTCATCGACGAGGCCCAGCAGTCTGGACAGCATGCCCAGCACGATGAGGGTGAATGCCTCTATCAGGATGTATCTCATGTACGCGAAGGGGTAGCCGGCACGCCCGTGTCGGAGGGCCAGCTGCCCTTATCTCCTTCTCCTGCGCCTGATGATATGCCTTCCGATGTTCAGCCTTTCGAACACCACGACCTGGTTCTTCGAGCCGATGACGGCCGTGTTGAACAGCGTCTTGATCAGGGGGTAATCCTTCGGTTCGACGGAATACGCCTGTATCACGATGTCACCGGTGTATCCGAGGTGTCTCTCGAGCCTCTGATAGTTAATAGTGAATGTGCCGAATTGGTTCTTGTACGACGTGTTCTGCGGCATGTACCGTATGCTGTAGCCGTCCGGGATGTTGAAGACGATCGAGTTCTTCTTCTCAAAGTTGTAGCCTATCATGAGCGGGTATGTCCTCGTATCCCGAGCGACGAGCTGTGCGAGGTTCTGCATCGACATCGTCGGGACCTTGACGATGAGGAGGTTCCCCGCCTTTATCACATAGTCCTGACAGGTAAAGTCGAGGCTTGCCGCTGCGGGGATGTTCAGGTCGTAGATGTTCGATATCGTATACCTGTAGACGACCGCCCCGGGGCAGACATCGCTCGCGGTGTCCTCGAGGAAGGTCTTCCTCTGGATCGGCTTCATTCCCCGCAGCATCGCCTTGATGTACATACCGTAGACGCCCGTGTACGTAAGCTTCATAGCGACGCTGAGCGAGCCGTCCCTGTTTATCGTCACCGTCCTGACATCGTCCGTAGCGTTTTTTGCCGGCGAAAATATCGGCGTCTCGACGATCTTCGCCGTGTCCCGCTGTACGACAACCACCTGCCTTCCCTGGTCCATCGGCGGGAGGTCTTTGTAGTTCGTGACGTCGGAGGTCGAGTCCAGGAACCAGAACCCCTTGCCCTGCGGTATGGCGACGATCTCGTGATCGAACTGGCCCGGGGATGGCAGGGATGGGTCCATCTTCGAGACTTCGGCTGTATCCACGAGCACCGGATAGGCGGTCACGCCGATGTGTCTCAGCATCGCTATGAGGAGCGTCGCGTGGTCTTTGCAGTCTCCGTACTTGTTCTTGAATACGTCTTGTGCCTTGTGGGGCTTGTATCCTTCAATCCCGAACTCCAGCCCGACATAGCGGATATTCATCGACACGTAGTCGTATATCGCACGGATCTTCTCGTCTGTCGTTGTCAGTCCCTTTGTCAGCTTTGTGATCTTTCTGTCCATAGCCTTGCTGCTACCGTACTGCTTGCCGGACAGGCCCCAGTACCATCGTGCGAGCCCGTCCCACGAGCCCACGGTACTTATCCTGACACGGTTTAGGACCTCGGACATCGGCGGCATGTTCTGTTCCGGGATGATCTGTTTGATGCCCCTGAGTTTCCAGGTGTACATGACCCTGTCTCCCCGTTCGATAATGGACGGCGGGCTGATAAAATTGTACTGCCGGTACGCAAACTTCACGTCCCTGGGGAAGCTTACCTCGTACGTCGACTGCGATATGGGGTCGCTCGTCTGCAGGTAATCGCTATCGAAGAAGTTCCCCTTCATGTACGGCTTTATGGTCCTTATCCGGACGGTGTAGTCGATGGTAGCACCGGGCGTACAGCCAGGCATGGTTATCGTCCTGTACTTTACGTCCGAGTATATGGGCGCACTGAAGATGAACGGCGGTGTGACGTCGTTGATGCCCTTCTTCCCGGGCTTCAGGATTTTTCCGTCCGGGGTCAGGGTCTTTGCATCGAGTATCTCTATCCTCTGGTATTCGGTTGAGTAGGGCAGTACGACCTCGCAGTAGGCATTCACCCCACGCTTGTTCAATATGGTTACCCGCTCGTGCTCAACGGTCGTGTAGGTAAAGTCTTTGAAGACCTTGGTCCTCTCTGTGTCCTGCACGACGATCGCGCCTGCCTCCTGCTGCGGGTCGCTGGCTGAAGCGGACAGCGGCGCCGGCAGCAGGACAGGGACCGCGGACAATACCGCGATCAGTGCAACCAGCAATAGTCTTTTCATGGTGTCTCCTTTGTATAGATGGTAGTTAGCTTCATCGAAATATCAATGGCCCTCGCAGAATGTGTGATGGCCCCGGTCGATATGAAGTCCGGACGGATCCGCGCTATATCCCGGATATTCTCGAGGGTCACGTTCCCGGACACCTCGGTCAGCGCCTTGCCCTTCACAAGTTCTAAGGCCTGTTTCATCGTCTCCACAGGCATGTTGTCGAGCATGACGATATCGGCACCGGCGAGCATCGCTTCGTTCAGCTCCCCGAGGGTCCGGACCTCAACCTCTATCGTATGGTACGGCACGACGTGCTTCATCCTCTTCACGGCTTCACCGACGCTGCCCGACGCCTTGATGTGGTTGTCTTTTATCAGCACGCCGTCGAACAGGCCGAACCTGTGGTTCTTCCCGCCTCCGGTCCTTACCGCATGCTTCTCCAGCGCACGCAGCCCGGGCGTCGTCTTCCGTGTATCGAGCAGGACCACCCCGGTGCCCTCGATAGCCAGTGTGAACGCGCGCGTGAGGGTGGCGATGCCGGACAGCCTCATCAGAAAATTGAGCGCACAACGCTCTCCCTTGAGCAGGGAGCGGGCCTTCCCGGTCAGGTTGGCAATGACCTCGCCTTTCTGGACGGCTTGTCCGTCCCTGACGAGCGGTTCGAACTGTATCGCGGGGTCCACGGTCAGGAAGACCCGCCGTACGACCTCCATCCCGGAAACGACGGCGTTCTCCTTCATGATGATGGCTGCCGATGCGAGGAGCGCGTCGTCGATGATGCCGTCGGTCGTGATGTCCCCGGTACCGATGTCTTCATCGAGCGCACACGGTATGATGCGGTCCGTGCAGCTCATCGCAAGAGCTCTTCCAGCCTTTTCTTTGCTGCGTTCAACTGCTCGTGACGCTCCTTCAGCTCCGCATGTATCTGTTTCGCCTCATCGATCACTTCCTGGGGTGCCTTTCGTACGAACTCCTCGTTGCTGAGCTTGTACTTGTATTTCTCGAGGTCGAGCTGCAGCTTGCCCATCTCCTTATCGAGTCTTTGAATCTCGGTGGAGGGCTCTATCACGCCGGCGAGATGAACATAGATGGTCACTCCTTCCACCCGTTCAACCGCACTGCCTTTCATCCCCGGGACGCCCTGATAAACATCCATGCCTTTGGTCCGGGTCAGCCGTGTGATGTAGTCATGATATTTCCGGACCAGTCCCTGGCGCTCGCCGGTACCCGAGAAGCTAATATCGATATCGGCCGCGGCAGGTACATTGCATTCGGCCCGTATGTTTCTGATGCGCTTGATGATGTCGATGACCAAGTCGACTTCGTCCGCGGCGATATCCGCCGCGCTGTCCGGCTGGATCAAGTGGTCGACGTCAGGGTAGCGCTCCCGCAGTATCGAGCCGGTACCGCCGAGGATGTGGTAGGCCTCTTCCGTCAGGAAAGGGATGAAGGGGTGGAGCAGTCGCGTCATGACGTCGTGGACGAACAGCATGTTGTCCAGCGTCGTCCTGTCCGGTGATGCTGCGGTGCGGACCTTGACCATCTCGATATACCAATCACAGTACTCGTGCCAGACGAACTGGTACAGGGCCGTCGCCGCATCGTTGAAACGGTAGCCGTCGATCGCGTCCATGACCCCCGCTGTCACGCGCCGTAATTTTCTGTTGATCCACGCATTGATAGGGACCTGGGAGCTCTGATGGAACGGCCGTCCCACCCCGGCCTCAGTCTTTTTGATGTTCACGAACCGCGTACTGTTCCAGAGCTTGTTGATAAAGTTCTTGTAGCCCGTTATCCGCTGCTCGGACAGGCGTATGTCCCTGCCCTGCGCTGCCATGGCGGCGAGCGTGAATCTGAACGCATCCGTGCCGTACTTCTCGATGATGACAAGCGGGTCGATCACGTTGCCCTTGGTCTTGCTCATCTTCTTGCCCAGCTCGTCCCGCACGAGCGCGTGGATATAGACATCCCTGAAGGGCACATCGCCCATGAATTTCAGCCCCATCATCATCATGCGGGCCACCCAGAAGAAGATGATGTCGAATGCCGTCACGAGTGTGCTGGTCGGATAATAGTATTCCAGGTCGCCGGTCTTTGCCGGCCATCCGAGGGTCGAGAACGGCCAGAGCGCCGAGGAGAACCACGTGTCGAGCACGTCCTCGTCCTGACGTAGGTTCGTGCTGCTGCAGTGCGAGCACTTCGCGGGCGGTTGCACGGAAGCGGTGATGCCCTTGCAGTCGTCGCAATACCATGCAGGGATCCTGTGCCCCCACCATATCTGTCTCGATATACACCAGTCCCTGATGTTCTCCATCCACTCAAAATAAGCGTTTTCCCACGCGGTCGGTATAATCCGTGTCCGGTGGTCCCTGACCGCATCGATCGCGGGCCGTGCGAGGGTGGCGGTCTTTACGAACCACTGCGTGGACACCATGGGCTCGGTCACGGTGCTGCACCGGTAGCATCTCCCGGCCGGCAGCCGGTAGTCTTCAATCTTGACGAGCAGACCGAGCTTCTGCAGTCTCTCGACGATGGCCTCGCGAGCCTTGTATCTGTCCATCCCCTGATATTTACCTGCTGCGGCAGACATCTTTCCCGTACGCTCGATGACCTGGATCTGCGCCAGGGAGTGCCGCTTCGAAACCTCGAAGTCGTTGAAGTCGTGTGCAGGGGTTATCTTCACGGCCCCGGTCCCGAAGTCGGCCTTCACCGCCGGGTCCGCGATAATCGGTATCTCTCTGTCCGCTAACGGTAGAACGACGGTCTTTCCGATAGCGGCCTTGTACCGCGGGTCTTCGGGATGCACCGCTACGGCGGTGTCTCCGAGCATAGTCTCCGGTCTGGTCGTGGCGACCGTAATTCCCCCCTTCCGGTCCGGGTTTGGGTAGAACAGGTAATACAGCTTCCCCTCTTCGTCCTTGTGTTCGACCTCGAGATCGGAGAGCGCAGTAAAGCACCGAGGGCACCAGTTGATAATGTACTCGCCCCGATAGATGAGGCCCTCGTTGTAGAGCCTCACGAACACCTCCCTGACAGCCAAGGACAGTCCGTCATCCATGGTGAATCTCTGTCGCGCCCAATCGCAGGCAACGCCCAGCTTCATGAGCTGATGGACTATGGTATCGCCCGATTTCTTTTTCCATTCCCAGACCCGCTCGATGAACTTTTCCCTGCCGATCTTGAACCTGCTGAGCCCCTCCTGTGCGAGCTGTCGCTCGACGACGTTCTGCGCTGCGATGCCGGCATGGTCCGTGCCCGGTATCCATACGACATTGAAGCCCTGCATTTTTTTATAGCGGACGAGGATGTCCTGGAGGGTATTGTTCAGCGCATGGCCCATATGAAGGGAGCCGGTGATATTGGGCGGGGGAATGACGATCGAGTAAGCCTGCCTTTGGTCCGGCTCCTCATGGAAAAGGCCGTTCTCTTCCCAGTATGCGTACCATCGCTCTTCGACGTCTTTGTGGGAATAAGCTCCACCTATTTTCGTGTCCGCTGTATCCATGTTGGTCATCCTGTATACCACAGAGGAATTAAAAGCTGAAACATTTGTGCAGGGAACGTACCTTGCAAATGCGTAGGGGCGGTTTTCGGACCGCCCCTGCATGTGTAAGTCGGTTCTGTTGACTAAAAGGTCACGGCTTCTTCTTCGTCTTAAGTCTTTGTATTTCCTCTTTTATCATTGTCTCCGTCAGGGCGGGTACGACTTCCCATAGGATCTTCTCAGCGACTTCCCGCACGATCGTGTCAACCTTCATCTCTACCGTCTGTCGTATGACCTCGTCGAGCTTATCCGGCAGCATGGACTGGAGCAAGCCTGTTATCTTGTTTGATGCCAGTTCCAGGAGCTCTTCCTTGCTCAGGCCGGCCGGAGGTGCGGCTTCGTTAGCGGCCACGGCCTCCTCTTCGACGACGTCGGACAGGTCTCTTGTATCGTACGTCTTCTGGTACGGTTCCTCCGGCGCTTGGACTTCCTCTTTCGGCGCCTCTTCTTCCATGGCCGCCTCGAGGTCACCGAAGCCTACCGAAAGCTCTTCCTCTTCCGATTCTTTTGACAGGGACGGTCCTTCGAGCGGCTTAGCGGACATGCCTTCCAAACCCTCTAACGGAGACTCTTCTCCCGCGGGTTCGTCTGACTTTTCCTCAGTCTGAACAGGTGCTGGCTTGCTCTCGCCGAGTGGTATGGTTTCCCAGCCAGATTCGTCACCGATCGTGTCTCCGGTGACCCCGAATGTCTCTTCCGAAGAGAGCTCCTGTATTCCCTCGACAGCCTCTATAGGTGCGCTCTTTGCAGGCTTCGGAGGGGGAGGCGGTAGCGGGGCACTCGCCGGAGCAGGCTTCCTCGGCGGAGGGGGAGGCGGCATACCGGGTCTTGACGATGGCGGTGCCGGGGGCGGCGGTGGGGCTGCTGGCTTTGCGGCATGGGGCTTCGCCTCCACAGGCTTTTTGACCGCCGGCTTCGAGAGCAGGGCGGTGACCTTATCGATCAGCGTCTGTGTCTCGAACGGCTTCGAGAGCCATGCATCGGCGCCTGATTGCCGGGCCTTCTGTTCATCGAATGCCTCAAAAGCGCCCGTCAGCAGGAGAACGGGTATACCCTGAAGACCCGCGTTGCTCTTTATGGCGTCGCATACCTCGTACCCATTCTTCCCCGGCATGACGATGTCGGTCAGGACGATATCCGGTCTCGCCTCGGTCGTCTTCTTTATCGCATCGTTACCGTTGTCGACGATGGAAATCTCGTAGTCCGGGGGCGAGAAGGTTATCGAAATAACCTTCTGGATAGTTATCGAATCGTCAGCGAGTAGAATCTTTTTCGCCATAATTCCTCCTTCGTACCGGTTGCGATCTCAGTAGCACACACCTCGAACCTGTGTCAAGGCTGTCTCTCTTTTTTCATGTCTATCTCAGGCGTGCTACAAGGCTCATTTGGAGCAATACTATGCAATGATTGGAGAGGAACTCTTTTCAGTTTCTCGCTTGATAGAGGGGGGGCCACATGGTCGGAATCACCTGCAAAAAAAACATGCCGGCATCTACTGCCTTACCTCATGGCCATTGCGGGCCGGCGTAGGGCCAGTACTGCGGGCCCTTGCAACACCGACATGATAAAAAACGGTTGCACGATCAGGCGGAGGTGTGTTTACACTCTTTTTCATGGGTCAGAGCATCATCAAAGACTGGGTCCATGTCCCCGGGAGGCACTGTGCGTCAACGGCACTTGCCGACCTCATGCGTTTCTACGGTCACGCGCTGACAGAGCCCGAGTGCTTCTGCGCAGGGGCAGGCCTCGGGTTCTGGTACATCGAGGGCCTGACCCCGGCGAGGTTAATGCACTTCAGGTCTAGGGACATCGAGGAGGTCTTTTTCAGGAACATAGGAGCGGCATTCCAGTGGCACACGGCAGGTTCGAAGGAAGATCTGCGCTCCGCCCTGGTGACCAGCATAGACAGCGGAGCGCCCGTGCTCCTGAGGACGGACATCTTTTACCTCGATTATTACAAAAGTAAGACGCATTTCCCCGGACACGTAGTCGTTCTCTGGGGGTACGACCTCGAGGGCGGTACGGCATACATATCCGATACCGAGCGGAAGGGGCTGACCATGTGTTCACTCGACGCACTGCTCGAAGGCGTTATGCACGGGGATTTTCCCGAAGGCACGCAGGCACATTTTACGCCGGTGGCGGAGCCGGCCGCAATTCCGCAGAAGAAGAAGCTCCTGGCCGATGCAGCGAGGGAGAACGCGAAGAGCATGCTGGATCAAGACGGTTTCGAAGGGTACGGCGTGAAGGGCATGCAACTCGCCTCCAAGAAGGTCGTCGAATGGAAAGAGCTGCATGACTGGAAGTGGCTCGCCCGGTTCGCGTATCAGGTGATGGAGAAGAGGGGCACCGGCGGGGGCGGGTTCAGGAAGATGTATACGGAGGCCCTCCAAGAGTTCGCGGGTAAGAGGCCGGTGGCTGCGATGGGACAGATCGCGGCCCGGTGGACCGATATCTCCGCCGTCCTCAAGGAAATAAGCGAGTCGCAGGTGCCAGACTTCCGCATGGTTGCGGACATGCTCCTTATCCAGGCCATAAAGGAAGAAGAGTTTTACAAGGACATCCTCGGTTGAGCTATGAAGACCGTATGCCTGAGGGCATACGTCCCTTGATTAGGGTGATGATCTCTTTCCTATGTTTGTCCCGAATATGAGACAGGGCAACTGTCCCTCTTTCTCCCATCGCCCTTGACAGCGATCCACGATAGGATTAATATAAAATATATTCGTATAAAGCTCTAGGAGCCAGGAGAGAATGAAAAGACTGTACAACACTGTTGTTCTGTTCTTTGCCACGGGTATGTTCGTGGGTTTCGTGCCTTTTGCGCCCGGCACGTTCGGAAGCGTGCTGGGCGCTGTGCTCGCCTATGGTGCCGCGCGCTGGCTGGGTGTTTACCAGTCGCTGGCGTTGCTGGCTGGCCTGCTCTTTGTCGGAACGTACGTGGCAGGGGTGGCGGAGAAGATCCTCGGTCAGCAGGACAGCAGCAGGATCGTGATAGACGAGATCGCGGGCATGTACATGGTCATGCTCTTCCTACACCCGGGGCCGGCCGCCCTCCTGATCGCCTTTCTCTGTTTCAGGGCCTTCGACATCCTCAAGCCCTTCCCCGCGTCCTATGTGGACAAGAACGTGCACGGCGGGATCGGAGTCATGCTCGACGACGTGGTTGCGGCCGTCTATGCGAGCATAGCAGCCCGCATCCTGATCTTCTTTTACCTGACGGTCTGAACGATGGTAAGGGCGTTCATCGCAGTCCCTGTTGGAGACGCGGCCAAGTCCGCGGTGGTCGAGGTCATGGACACACTGAGGGCCTCCGGGGCCCGACAGAAGGACGCTGCGGTACGCAGCGCATGGAAAGCCGTCAGATGGGTCAGCAGGGACGGCATCCATCTCACGCTGAAGTTCCTCGGCGATATAGACGAGCACGATGTCCTGCGTGCGCAGGGCGCACTGGATGCGCTGAAAGACATGAGGGCCTTTCGTATAGACCTCTGTGGCATCGGGGCGTTCCCGTCCGTCACGGGGCCAAGGGTCCTGTGGATAGGCGTACGACAGGCCGATCAGGTCCGGGCGCTCGCCGGACGGATAGAGGGTACCATAGGTGACATAAACAGGGAGAACAGATCGTTCTCCGCGCACATAACCGTTGCCAGACTCAGTGACCCTGCGGGCGTGGTGCCTGCAGGCAGGGCCGGTCCGCTTGAAAAAGTCAGGGAGATGTGGGATGATCAGATCATAGGCACCTCGCCAGTTGACAGGGCGGTGCTGTTCCAAAGTATACTGGGGCCAAAGGGCGCCGTATACCTCCCGCTGTATGAGGTAGCCCTGAAAAAGGAGGCAGTATGACCATTATCGATACCCAGAGTAAGAAGAAGGCTCTCGACATGGCCCTTCTCAACATCGAAAAGCAGTTCGGCAAGGGCAGCATCATGAAGCTCGGTACGACCGGGGCGATAGTGGATACGCCCGTGATACCGACCGGCTCGCTCGGTCTCGACGTGGCCCTGGGCGTGGGTGGTATCCCCAAGGGCAGGGTCGTTGAGATCTTCGGTCCGGAGTCCTCCGGCAAGACGACCCTCACGCTCCACATCATCGCCGAGGCGCAGAAAACGGGCGGTATCGCCGCGTTCATAGATGCGGAACACGCCCTCGATGTAAATTATGCGAAGAAGCTGGGGGTCAACATCGACGAGCTGCTCGTGTCCCAGCCGGACTCCGGTGAGCAGGCGCTCGAGATAACGGACACGCTCGTGCGCAGCGGCGCCATGGACATCGTCGTGATAGACTCCGTCGCTGCCCTCGTGCCCAGGGCCGAGCTCGAGGGCGAGATGGGTGATGCACAAATGGGTGCGCAGGCACGGCTGATGTCGCAGGCGCTCCGCAAGCTCACGGCGAACATCAGCAAGACGCAGACGACCGTCATATTCACCAACCAGATACGGATGAAGATCGGCGTGTTCTTCGGCAACCCGGAGACCACGACCGGGGGCAACGCACTGAAGTTCTACGCGTCGGTGCGGGTGGACATACGGCGTGTGAGCAATATCAAAGAGGGCGATTCCATCATCGGCACCAGGACCAAGGTGAAAATCGTCAAGAACAAGGTCGCACCGCCCTTCCGGGAGAGCGAGTTCGATATATACTACGGCGAGGGTATATCGAGGATCGGCGAGATCATTGACATCGGGGCTGAGATCAAGGCAATAGATAAGAGCGGCGCGTGGTATACCTTCAACAACGAGCGCATCGGCCAGGGCAGGGACAACACGAGGCTGTTCCTGAGAGAACACCCGGAGATATCCGCCAGGATAGAAGAGAAAATTCGGCAGCATTACGGTCTTATAAAAAACGGGAAAGAACAAAAGAAGGAACAGGAGAAGGCATAGATGGAACTGAACGACATCCTGAAGGTCGCGATCAAGGCGAATGCTTCGGATATACACCTGAAGGCCGGGCTGCCGCCCATATTCAGGGTAAACGGCTCGCTGGTGCCGTACAAGGAGGCGCCGAGGCTCTCACCGGAGGAGCTCGGTAAGATGACCTTCGGCATCATGACGCCGCAGCAGCGCGAGAAGTTTAAGTCCACGTACGAGCTTGACATGGCCTACGGCGTGCCGGGGCTCGGCAGATTCAGGGTCAACGTGTTCCAACAGCGGGGCACGATTGGGAGCGTGTTCAGGGTCATCCCTTTCGGGGTGCCCTCGTTCGAGCAGTTGAACCTGCCCAAAGTCATCGAGAAGATAGCGATGGAGCAGCGGGGGCTCGTGCTGGTCACCGGAACGACCGGGAGCGGAAAGTCCACGTCCCTTGCCTCGATGATAGACTATATCAACGGCAACAGGACCTGCCACATCATCACCATAGAGGACCCCATCGAGTACCTGCTCAGGGACAAGAGGAGCATCGTGAACCAGCGTGAGCTCGGGGTCGATACGCAGGGCTTTGCCACGGCGCTCCGGAGCGCCCTCCGGGAGGACCCGGACGTCATTCTCGTCGGAGAGATGAGGGACTTCGAGACTATTGAGACGGCCATCACCGCCGCAGAGACCGGTCACCTCGTGTTCAGTACGCTGCACACCCTCGATGCGAAGGAGACGATAAACAGGATCATCTCCATATTTCCCCCGTACCAGCAGAAGGCAGTGCGGCTCCAGCTCTCCTCCATTCTGAAGGCCGTCATATCCCAGAGACTCGTACCCAAGGCGGACAACAAGGGCAGGGTGCCGGCGGTCGAGGTCATGATAGCGACCGCGAGGATAAAGGAGCTCGTTGCGGATGAGGAGCGGGTAACGGAGATTGTCGACACTATCGCGAAGGGGTTCACGACCTACGGCATGCAGACCTTCGACCAGTCCTTGCTCCAACTCTTCCGGCAGAGCCTCGTTACCTACGAGGAAGCTCTGAAGCAGTCCACGAACCCGGATGACTTTGCCCTGAGAGTAAAGGGCATCACCTCGAGCTCGGACATGACGTGGGAAGACTTCGACAAGAAGTCAGGCCCTGCCAAGGAAGAAGACTTCAAGATAGAGAAGTTTTGATCGGTGAACACTAAAGAGATCAGAGATACCTTCCTCAGGTACTTCACCTCGCAGGGACACAGGCTTGTACCAAGTTCTTCCCTCGTTCCCCGGAACGACCCCACCCTGCTGTTTACCAACGCAGGCATGGTACAGTTCAAGAGGTTCTTCACGGGCGAGGACCGGGCGGACTACGCGAGGGCCTGTACCTCGCAGAAGTGCGTGAGGGCAGGGGGGAAGCATAACGACCTCGAGAACGTCGGTTATACCGCGAGGCACCACACCTTTTTTGAGATGCTCGGCAATTTTTCCTTCGGCGACTACTTCAAGGAGGACGCCATACGCTTCGCATGGGAGCTCCTTACCCGGGAGTTCAAGCTGCCCCCGGAGAGGCTGTGGATCACGACCTTCAAGGATGACGACGAGGCGTACCACCTGTGGAACAAGAACATCGGCATTCCCGCGGCGCGGATCGTGAGGATGGACGCGAAGGATAACTTCTGGTCCATGGGCGATACCGGTCCCTGCGGACCGTGCTCGGAGATCATCTTCGATCAGGGCGAAGCCGTGCAATGCAAGGACCCGGACTGCGGGGTGGGGTGCGCGTGCGACAGGTACCTCGAGATATGGAACCTCGTGTTCATGCAATACAACAGGCAGCAGGACGGCACGCTCATCGCGCTGCCGAAGCCGAGCATCGACACCGGGATGGGACTCGAGAGGATCAGTGCGGTGATCGCAGGGGTGACGAGCAACTACGACATCGACATCTTCAGGGACATCCTCAGGTCGCTGGAAGACATCCTGCACGTGGGCTATGACCCCGGTTCCTTTTCCGGCACCGCGCTCAGGGTGATTGCGGACCACCTCAGGGCATCCGTGTTCCTCATCGGCGACGGTGTGCTGCCGTCCAATGAGCAGCGGGGCTACGTCCTGAGGAGGATTCTAAGGCGTGCGCTGCGGTACGCGTTCATGGTCGGCATGAAAGAGCCAAGGCTCCATACAGCAGTGGATGCAATCATCGGACCGTACAGCGACACCTACGCGTATCTCGGCAAGCAGCGGCGGCTCATCCAGTCCACGATCAAGGAGGAGGAAGGCAGGTTCCTCGTTACGCTCGAGAGAGGTCTTTCCTTTATCGAGGACAGGCTCGCCGGCATGCGGTCGTCCGGTGGTACGGCCATAGACGGTGCCTTCGCCTTCAAACTCTATGACACCTACGGCTTCCCCATCGACATCCTTTCCGATATCGCGAAAGAAAACGGTATGACGGTTGATAGTGACCGGTTCGCGGTGCTCATGGAGGAGCAGAGACAGAAGGCAAGGGGCGCCAGCAAGTTCGGGAAAGCCATAGAGACCAAGGACCTATCGTTGTACGAGCAGATCGTGCAGGCCTCCGGCCCGACGGAGTTCATCGGGTACCGGAGACTATCGCTGAAGACGCCGGTCCAGTGGATCATGCGGGAGGGCCAGTACGTGGAAGAGCTCGGCGAAGGCGAGGAAGGCATCCTCGTCTTCAAGGAGACGCCGTTCTATGCGGAGTCCGGTGGTCAGGCCGGTGACACCGGCACGATTTCCGCAGGTCCGAACAGGTTTTCTGTCAGGGACACCATAAGGCCGGTAGAAGGCATCATAGCACACATCGGAAAGGTGGAGAAGGGGCGCTTTGCTCGGGGCCAGAACGCGGAGCTCGCCGTGAACAGGGAGGGGCGCCAGGCAACGGCCCTCCACCATACCGCGACCCACCTGCTCCAGGCAGCGTTGCGCAGCCTAATAGACCCCGGTATAACGCAGGCCGGCTCGTACGTAGGCCCATTAAGGCTGCGGTTCGACTTTACCCTCGGCCGCGCTGTTACCGCAGAGGAGGTCCTGAAGGTCGAGTCCCAGGTCAATCAGTGGATACGGGAGAACCACGAGGTAGTCGTCAACTTCTCGTCCCTGGAGGACGCGGTCAAAGAGGGGGCTATGGCGCTGTTCGACGAGAAGTACAAGGACATCGTCAGGGTTGTCACCATCGATAAGGTAAGCAAGGAGCTGTGCGGGGGCACGCACATAAAGCGCACCGGCGACATCGGTCTGTTCTTGATGGTAAAGGAGACTTCCGTATCGGCCGGGGTGCGGAGGATAGAGGCCCTGACCGGACAGGCGGCCTACGGCTTTGTCCGAGAGCGGCTGTCGTCCATCAAAGAGCTGTCATCCGTCCTGGGCTCACCCGAAAGCGATGTGATCACGGCTGCCGAAAGACTGAAGCAGCGGGTTAAGGACCTCGAGTCGAGGCCGACGGGTGGCAAGGCCGCGGCGACGGATCGGGCGCAGGGCATACTCGCCCGGGCCGTGGAGGTCAGGGGAATGAAGGTCTTGACCGCGGTGCTCGAGGGTGTATCGGTCGACGACATGCGCAGCCTGTGCGATGTCCTGAAGCAGAAGATCAAGACGGGCATCGGTGCACTCGGGAGCGCGATAGAGGGGAAGGCAACGGTCGTGGTGTTTGTCACGAAAGACCTGACGGACAGGTACAGCGCCGCAGAGATAGTGAAGGATCTCGCCGGCATACTCGGTGGAAGCGGCGGGGGAAGGAAGGACTTCGCGCAAGCCGGTGGCCCGGCAACGGACAGGCTGAGCGATGCCGTGGGGCAGCTCCTGAGGCTTGCTGAGAGAGGTTGATATCCGAAAGTTATGGTATAATACTGTAGAGGAAAATGGAGGAAAAAACATGGCAAAGGTGTGCGAGATATGCGGCAAGGGGCCGCTGTATGGCCACAGCGTGAGCCACGCGAACAACAAGACAAACAAGAGATGGGAGCCGAACCTTCAGAGAATCAAGATACTCCAGGGCGGCAGCGTGAGAAGCGCCTATGTGTGCTCGACGTGTATAAAGTCCGGCAAGGTCCAGAAAGTCGCCCGGAAGACAGCCATGAAGGCTGCTTCGACGACTGCTTAACCGAAAGGAGCGGATATGAGAGAGAAAGATCGGGAACTAAACAGAAAACAGAGGAGAAAGGCGAAGAGGCTGAGGATGAAGAAGAAGGCATCTATGGAGCAGAAGGCGAAGGAGAAAGAGAAACACTCCTGACCCCTGTCCCGGGCATGCTTCCCTATGAGAGAGAGCGATAAAAAGGAGGACGTATGTGGAACAAGAGCTATTCGTTGATGTTGGTGACTGCGCTTCTTATAACCGCGGCAGGCCTTGCAGGCTGCAGTACGAAATCGAAGACCAATGCGTCGTCGGCCAGTAGTATGCTGTACGGCGCCGGTGGAGATATCCTGACGCCGGCCGGTGTCCAGGTCGGCGCTGACAGGAAGAGCATCCCCATGCCGAGCGAGATAGCAGTAACGCCGGATGGCAAGACGGTCTTGACGCTCAGCACCGGATGGGTGAAGACTGGCGGCAGCCACAGGATTACGGCGATAGACACCGTAACAGATAGCATCGTATCGTCCTTTGCCCTCTCGCCGTACGAGTCTTTCGACGGCATGGCCGTCAGTGGGGCGGACATCTACGTGCCCGGCGTGCAGAACCAGAGCGGCTTTATACTGGATATCAGCATCGATCCGTCCAGAAAAATGGCCCTGAGACAGTCCATGGCCCTGCAGGCGTACACGACAGCAAGGTTCGGCTCGCTCATGACGCTGCAGCCAACGCCGGCTGGTATCGCCGTTAACGGCAATACCCTTATCGCCGCGAACGACGTGGGCTATGCCTGCGGCGGAACTATCCAGGCGCCCAACTGTCCGCAGTACCCGGGAGAGACGGTGTCGATCATCGACCTCTTGAACGGGGTACAGACCTTTACGGTAGTCACCGGCGGACTCTATCCATGGGACGTGGCGATAACGCCGGACGGAAGCAAGGCGTATGTCACCAACAGGGGATCTGCGACGGTGTCCGTTTTATCGCTCACCGGAACGCCGGTCACGACCGCAGTCATACCGGTTCAGGCAGGACCGGCAGCGATCATCTCGTCCCCGGACGGTACCAAGATGTACGTCGCGAACACGCTGAGCGACTCTGTCAGCATCATCGACACGGCAACGAACGCGGTATCGAACCTATCCCTTGCGATGTTCTCCAAAGAGCCATCGGTGGCCGGTTCGCCGGATGGGCTTGCGCTGTCCCCGAACGGCGGTACCCTGTACGTCGCCATGGGCGCGGACAACGCGGTCGCTGTGGTGGACACCTCCACGGATACGGTTATCGGGAGAATACCTACTGGGTCGTACCCGGCAGGGGTCGTGTTCGACACGCAGAACAGTCATCTCTATACCGCAAACATGTACGGCATAGGGCATGGGGGATGGGTACCGGCAGGCTATAGCCAGGTGTTCGACTTCGCCGACTACAATTGGTACGTCTACGGTTCTGTCTCGGACATACCTGTTCCTTCTGCCTCGAAGCTCGCCACGTACACCGCTCAGGTCCTCGCGAACGACTTTGTCAGTCCCGGCCATCCAGCGGACCCGGCCATCCAGGCAGCCTGGTCGAACATTAAGCACGTCGTCTATATCTTCAGGGAGAACAAGACCGCGGACATGGAGTTCGGTGACCTTACCTCCGCAGATACCAAGCCCATACCGTGTCCCTACTATGCGCCGGGCAGCGATTCTGCCTTTGCCGGCCTCCCGGCGACGTACGGATGCACCAGTGAGATGGGCAAGGGGTTCACGACACCCAACACCCATGCCATGGCGCGGCAGTTTGCACTCGGTACGGACTTCTACCTCGATATAGACACGTCGATAGAGGGGCATCCGCTCGCCATCAACAGCTATGAGAGCGACTACCTCAGGAGGATATGGGCGATCAACCTGGACTATGGTGGCATGAACCGGATGGACGACTCCAGCCAGCCCATCGCAGGACTTCCGAGCGGTTCCATCTTCTCGGAGCTCCTGAATGCCGGCATCTCGTTCTCGATCTTCGGCGAGGGCATACCGAGGCTGTACACCGCAGCCTTCAATAGCCCGACGCCTTCAGAGTACCTCCCGTACATCGATCCGAACTACGGCGGCCTGTTCAGCGATGTTGCAAGGGCCAACGAGTTCCTGGGCGTGTTCAACACCATGGTAGCGACGGACAAGTTCCCGCAGTTCCTCTACCTGACATTCGGCGATGACCATTACCCGCCAGGTGATTACTCAGAGAACGACTACGCGACCGCGATGGTCGTGCAGGCAATCGCGCACAGCAAGTATTGGGGATCGACCGTGATCTTCCTCGACGAGGATGACCCCCAGGTCGGCATAGACCACATCGCACAGGACAGGTCGTTTATTGTGGTCGTGGGTCCGTACGCAAGGCACGGGCATATCTCCCTCGAGCACTACGGGTTCCCCGGCGTGCTGAGGACCATAGAGCTTATTCTTGGGCTGCCCCCCATGACGGAGTACGATGCAACCGCGCTGCCGCTGTACGACATGTTCCAGGCGACCCCGGACCTGACCCCGTTTACGGCAGTCCCGGAGACGTGGCCTACCATAACCCAAAACCCCGGCGCCGGGTAGTCGCTTCCCTTTGATCTATGATGAGGGGGGCATCCAGCCCCCCTCATAGGATGCCCGCGATCTTCCTCGAAGCGCTGACAAGGCGGGCCTTTTTGTAACGGTATTACAAGTTTGTAAATACTGTATTCCCTTTGTCGCTACGTCTGAATAGCCCGTAAACCCGCATCAAAAGCCACTCTCCAGCGTTTCCCTGCGTACTGGCATGCTCCGTGCCCTTATCCCATTTCAGGAGGCAAGAAATGAAAAAGATACAGGAGAAGGGGATAAGAAAGTTTGTGGGCATCATTGCGTCTGCAATC
This sequence comes from bacterium, assembly GCA_021787665.1. Lineage (GTDB taxonomy): Bacteria > JAMCPX01 > JAMCPX01 > JAMCPX01 > JAMCPX01 > JAMCVD01. Next base: position 76,736 of record JAJYLN010000003.1, on the reverse strand, counting down.
ATCGTGTATGCCTGCATGGTCGGTATCGCGCGCGCATGGGAGACGACCGAATTCTGGACGCCGTGCGTGGAGGACGTGCACCCCTACGGGATCCCGGAGCTGATGATAGGGAACTTCTTCAGCGTCTACAAGAAGTCGATGGTAGATGCCGACGGCTCACCGAACGCTCTTGCATCCGATATCGGCTTTGAGATCGGGGTCCTTCCGTTCGACAAGATAAACATGGAGATCGGTGTCGACGGCATATATCCGTCGGCAGACCCGTATCTGTTCAACGCAAAACTCGGAACGCCGGAAGACTCGATGTTCAAGGGCGCCCCCGGGCTGGCTGTCGGCATATTCAACGTCGGCACGAACCCGTCGACGACGGCAGCAGACATCGGTACTATCGTCATCGGCAAGACCATTCCGTATATCAACATGAGGCTTCATCTCGGCTATTACGTCGGAAACCACGCCGTGCTCCTGGGCAGCACGGGCCAACCCAACAACCAGGATTGGATGGTCGCCGTGGACCGGACTTTCAATGTCGGCAAGGACTGGATGGACTCTCTAACCTTTGCCGCGGACTATGCCGCAGGCAAGAATATGATCGGCGGCGGCGGGTTCGGTACGTATCTGAACTGGACGAAAAATATCAGCCTGCTCATAGGGCCTACCTGGTTCAATGATGCAGGTCTGATGGGGGCGTGGAAATGGACCACGCAGGTCTACATAAACTTTTAACGGGAGGTCACCATGAGTCAGGAAAGGACAAGCACGCAGGTAAAATCCACGCTCGGTCTGACGGGCGTGACGGTAAACGCGATGGCGTTGATCGCGCCGGGCGCGTTCCTGTGGATCACCTATCAGATGCAGGCAGCGGCAACCGCGCCGGGCGGCTCGTCCGTGGCGTCCGATATATGGTCGGGCATCGTCTTCGCGCTCGTGCTGGCGTTCCTCACCGCGCTCTCCTACGCGGAGCTCGCACGGATATACCCGGAGGCGGGGTTCGGCAGCTCCTACTATTTCGCGGAGAAGGCTTTCCTGGACCGGGAGAACAAGGAGCACCACAAATGGGCACGGCTCGCCAAGCTCGTTACGGGCTGGGCAGCGCACCTGTTCTACTGGGTATACCCGGGCGTGATGGTCGCCATGATGGCGATACTGATGGGCTACCTATACACGGCGGTTACGAGCAAGACCCTGTCGAATGTAGAGCTTACGGTAATGGCCGTGGCCTTTGCAGTTACTGTCGGGTACGTCGCGTACCGCGGCGTCACCGGATCGACGCTCACGGCCTTTGTCATCAACGTCGTCCAGCTCGTATCGCTGATCGGCTTCGGTATTGCAGCGATCATCTACAGGCTGCATAACCCGGCACACGCGACGACCTGGGCCTTCACCGGCGCATGGGACGTGGTAAAGATACACTCGTTACAAGGTGTTCTGATACAGTCCACGATCGCGATCCTCATACTCGTGGGGTTCGAGAGCTCCACCGCGTTCGCTGCCGAGGCGAAGGACCCGAAGCGGGACATACCGAGGGCCGTGGTCATCTCTCTCGTCGTCCAGGGGCTGTTCGCGTACCTGTTCGAGTACTTCGCGGCGAGCTACATGGTCAGCGAGAAGCTGGTCAACACCGCGGTCAGCGGCACGGTCAGCACGACCGTGACGGGCCTCGCAGCGGCCGGGGCATCGAGCGCTCCCATGGGCGACATGGCGATCCTGCTGGGCAATAGCCTGCTCGGGGGCATAGGGTTTGGACTGATGATCACCATAGCTATAACGGTCGCCCTCGCCATCCTCGGCACCACGCTCAGTTGCATGAACACGGCCGTTCGTGTGAGCTATGCCATGGCACAGGACAGGGAGATGCCGAGCCTGTTGAATGCGCTGCACGGGCGCTTTGCAACGCCGCACAGGGCCATATGGGTGCTCGTGGTCGTGTCCTCGCTCATTGCGGCCATCGGCGTGCGCTCGGTCGTGGGACTGACCGGTATAACCCTTGCATCGAACTTCGGCACCTTCGTGCTGTACGGGCTGACGTGTCTGTGGACCATCGTCGCATTCGCGGAGCGCAGACAGTTCAACACGGTCAGGCACCTCGTGATCCCGGTACTCGGGCTGCTGGCGAACGTCGCCATGCTTGGCGCGATCCTGTACTTGTACATCATAGGGAACAGCGACGCACGACACGAGGCCTATATCTGCTTCGGCATAGCCGGCGTATGGGCAGTCGCGAGCGCGCTGTATGTCGCGATAAGCAGCAGGCGAACCGGCCGCGCGATTATAGGGGTAACATCCAGACCGACGTGAACGCATTGAACCCTAAGATAGAGTTTTTCCAGCTCACGGACAAGGGCCCTGTCCGGGAGAACAACGAGGACGCGATCGGCTTTTACCAGTACGACGATGGGGTGCTCGCCATCGTGGCCGACGGGCTCGGCGCTCATAACGCGGGCGAGGTCGCGAGCGCCCTAGCCGTGCGGGTGCTGGAGCGGGAGATGTCCGGGTCGTCCGGCACCGGACTGTCCATGAAGAACCTGCGCAACGCCATGCGCCAGGCGAACCTGGAGATCTATCAGAAGGCCATAACGGTGCCCGAGCTGTCCCGCATGGGAGCAGCCGTCATAGCGAGCGTGTTGACCGGCAACGTGCTGTTCACGGCGCACATAGGAGATTGCAGGCTGTACCTGCTGCGCGACGGGGTGCTGACCCAGCAAAGCAAGGACCACACGTGGGTCGGCGAGCGGGTTCAGTACGGGATCCTCACGCCGGAAGAAGCCAGGGCGCACCCCTACCGTCACCTGATCACGCGGTACCTGGGTAACGAGCTGCTCGCATCGATCGACTTTTTCAAGCTCGAGGTCATGCCCGGAGACACCGTTCTCCAGTGCAGCGACGGGGCGTATGAGGTCCTGCTCGATGCCGACCTTGCCGAGGCGCTGCGATCGGATGGGCCGGAGGCGGCGTGCACGAAGATTGTCAAGGGGGCCCGCGATGCAGGATCAGAGGACAATATAAGCGTACAGGTGCTCTCCGTGCGCTCCACCGGAGCGCACACCGCCCAGCCCTCGTGGTGGCGGCAGTTGTGGCGGTGAGGCGGCATTGACAAGCCCTGCGGTTTTGATTAGATCCTTACCTTGTAACTTCTATGAAGAATACAAAGAAAGCAGAAAGCCCTCACGACCCATGCTCCGCATGGGTACCCTGCCTTCCCCCAAGGCAGGAAGGGATTCAATCCCCTCGCCCCTTGGGAGAGGGCTATGGTGAGGACTTTTCGGTTGTGGCTGAAAGCCACCTTAGTTAAAATTCTACTCATATGAATGAATTAATCCCCGGACAGCGTCTCGATCACTACGAGCTCCTCGACATCGTCGCGTACAGCGGCATGGCAACCATATTTCGCGCACGCGACGCCGAAGACGGGAGCATCGTTGCGCTCAAGGTGCCGCACCTGAAGTACGCGAGCGACATCGTCTTTCACCAGCGTTTCCTGCGCGAGGAGCACATAGGGCTCAGCGTCGACCATCCAGGAATCATCAAGGTACTGAACACGAGAGAAAAGAGCAGGCTCTATCTCGTGATGGAGTACGTGGACGGTGAGCTTTTGAGCAAGCGCCTCCAGCGCGAGCGCCGTCTGCCCGTCCAGACCGCCATCGACTACGCCGTGCAGATTCTGGACATCCTTCTATACCTTCACGACCGCAACGTGGTGCACCGGGACCTCAAGCCCGACAACATCATGATCATGAAGGACGGCAGGTTAAAGCTGATAGACTTCGGAATAGCGCTCGATACGGCCATGCGCAAGATTACATGGGGAGGTCTTTCCCAGCCCGTGGGCACGCCGGACTACATGTCTCCGGAGCAGATAAAAGGGCAGCGCGGCAGCACGCGCACGGACATCTACAGCCTCGGCGTCATGCTCTACGAGATGCTGACCGGCAGGGTGCCTTTCCAGGGCGATAATGTCTACACAGCCATGCAGGCTAAGATGACCGGCAGCCCGGTCCCGCCCTGTCAACTCCGCCGCGAGGTCCCGGCGCAGCTCGAGGAGGTGGTCCTGCATGCCATCGAGCGGGAGCCGGACGACCGTTTCAGCAGCGCGAAGGAGATGCGGGAGTCGCTCACGCACCTCGATGCAGTAACGGTAACGGACCGCTCCTCCCATAAGCACGGGGGATCGAGGCTCTCGGTATGGCTCTGGAGGCTGCGAGCCCTCGCCATGGGCATAGCGCCCCCCAGGGGATGACCCGGTCCAGACTCATGGACGATGGAGGGGCTTCGATAGGTGGAGAGATGCTCGAAATGGGCATTTTCATACATTGCTGGCGCACCGTTACATCTTTGTACAGTAGAGTTGTGCGACGTCCCCTTGTTCGATGACTGGCACAACACCTGCAATTAAGAAGCGAAAGCGATAAAGGAGAAACGCATGAAGATGATAGTGGCCATAATCAAGCCGTTCACCCTCGACAAGGTGAAGGAGGCCCTCGCAGAGGTCGGCATAGCCGGCATGACCGTGTCCGAGGTGAAGGGGTTCGGCAGGCAGAAGGGACATACCGAGTTCTACCGCGGCGCAGAGTATAAGACGGACTTCATACCGAAGATAAAGATGGAGATCGCGGCATCGGACGATCAGGTGAAGATGATCGTCAAGTCGATCGCCGCTGCTGCGCACACCGGCAGTATCGGCGACGGCAAGATATTCGTGTATGACCTCGGCGAGATCCTGAGGATAAGGACGGGCGAGACCGGGGAAAGCGCAGTCTGACAGTCCGCCGTCTTAGCGCACCTGCCAGCGCTTTGCCACGGACGAGAGGATGAAGGGCGTGACAACGGTCGTTGCCACGACCATGAAGATGACGATCGCATAGGTACGGGGGCCGATGATGCCCGAGTTCAGACCGATGAGTGCGACGATCATGCCGACCTCTCCGCGCGGGACCATGCCGAGCCCAACGAAGTTCATGACCCGTGTTCCGTACCGTGTAGCACCGAGGCCGCAGCCGATATACTTCCCGATGACCGCGATGAGCGTGTAGACCACAGCTATAAGGAGTATGTGGCTGTTGAAGAACACCGCTGGCTGGATCTTCATGCCGATCATAACGAAGAAGAACGGTACCATGAGCTCGTAGATGGAGTCGAACATGTCACCGAGGTGCTGGTCCTCGAGTTCCGCCATGAGCAGGCCCGCAAAGAACGCGCCCACGATGCCCGCCATACCGATGAAGGACGTCAGGAACGAGAGGCCGAGGAGCACGGTCATGCTCAGGATGAACTCGCCCTTCTCCATCTTCATCTTCTCGATCCTCGACTTGAGCATCCGTACAGACCTGCCGCCCAAAAGGAAGACGCCCGCAAGGAACAGAGTGACGACGATGATCAGCGAGAGGAGCTTGGTCACATCGATGCGGCCGTGGGTCTCCCCGGTGATGACGGCGAGGAGGAGCAGGCCGAGAATATCGTCCGCCACCGCAGCGCCGAGGATGAGCCTTGCAGAGATCGTGTCTTCGAGCTTCAGGTCCTTCAGAAACCTCGCGGTTATGCCCACGGAGGTTGCCACCAGCGCCGCTGCCACGAACAGCGCCTCCATACCTCTGTGGTCCATAAAAAGCATACCGTAGTAGCCGAGCACCATCGGCACGGCGACGCCGAGGACAGCGACGATCGTTGCGTCCAAGCCTATCCGCAGCATGTCCTTCAGTCTCGTATGCAGGCCTACAACAAACAGGAGCATGATGGCACCGAGTTCCGAGAAGGCGCCGAGTACAGGGGTTTCCCGAACGAGATCAAGGCCGCCGGTGCCTATGACAAGTCCTGCGGCGATCTCGCCGATCATGGGGGGGATATGTATTTTGCGGAAGACGAAGTTAAAGGCCTTGGCGCTGACGAAGACCAGGAATAGATCAAAAAGTATGGAGGCGTGCTCCATCATTCCACGGTTACGCTCTTGGCGAGGTTCTTTGGCTGATCCACGTCTGTTCCGTTGAGCACGGCGATATGGTACGCAAGCATCTGGAGCGGTACCACGGAAAGGACCGGCGTAAACAGCTCGTCGATCGCCGGGAGGAAGAACACCGCGTCCGACAGCTCAGGGACCTCGCGGCCGTCAGCGGTGGTGAAGCTGATGATCTTCCCGTCTCTCGCCTTTACCTGCTCAATGTTGCTTCGGATCTTGTCGTAGACCCTGCCTTTGACCGCTATGAAGACTACCGGCATGTCCGGGCCGACGAGCGCTATGGGGCCGTGCTTAATCTCCCCGGCCGGGTAGCCTTCCGCATGGATGTAGGATATCTCTTTCAACTTGAGCGCGCCCTCCAGAGCGACCGGATAGCTGATGCCCCTGCCCAGGTACAGGAAATCGGAGTACCGGGAGTATTCCTTTGCAATGGCAACGATCCTGTCTTCCTGTTTCAGGATGGCATCGAGCAGGGAGGGCAGCGAGACGAGCGTGTCGATGTAGGCCGACGCCTGCTGCCGGGAGACCCGGCCGGTAATCCTCCCGATGTGGATCGCCAGCAGATAGATCGCGATGAGCTGCGACGTAAACGCCTTCGTTGATGCCACGCTTATCTCCGGCCCGGCATGGGTATAGAGCACCTGGTCTGACTCCCGTGCCACGGTGCTGTCGATGACGTTGCATATACCGAGTGTGCTGCTTTGCTGACGCTGCGCGAGCCTGATCGCAGCGATGGTGTCAGCGGTCTCCCCGGACTGCGAGATGGCGATGGTGAGCGTTCCTTTGTTGACCAGGGGTGTTCGGTATCTGAACTCGGATGCAACGTCCACATCAACCGGTATGCCCGTGATCTCCTCCACGATGTACTTTCCGGCAAGGCCGGCATGATACGATGTGCCGCACGCCACGAAGTGTATCCTTTTCACGGAGCCGAGGCCTTTTTCTTCGAGCAAAACGTCCCCGAGCGTTATATCCTTCGTATCGAACAGGATCCTGTCCCTCATGGTGTCCGTTATCGCGTGGGGCTGCTCGAAGATCTCCTTCTGCATAAAGTGCTTATACCCGCCCTTCTCTGCCATGGTCGCGCTGATGTCGTAGCGCCCGGGCTCCGTCGGGAGACCCCTGCCGGAAAAGTCCATGAGCCGGACAGCATCCGGCGTTATGACCGCCATAGTACCGTCTTTCATGAACATCATCCGGTCGGTGTACGGGAGGATGGCGGGCATGTCAGACGCGAAGAGGTTCTCGTCGTTGCCGAATCCGAGCACGATGGGGCTTGCCTCCCGTACCGTGATGAGGCGGTCCGGCGTCTTCACATGCATGATGCCGAGTGCGAAGGACCCCTTCAGCAGCCTGACCGCAGAGAGGACCGCTCCCTCGAACGGCTCGCCGGCCTTTATGTGGTCTTCGATGAGATGGGCTATCATCTCCGTGTCCGTTTCCGACTTGAAGTGGTGCCCCCTGTCCTTCAGGAAGGCCCTGAGTTCCGTGTAGTTCTCGATGATGCCGTTGTGGACTACGACGACGTCCCCGGCCCTGTGCGGGTGGGCATTCTCGTCGGATGGTTTGCCGTGCGTGGCCCAGCGTGTGTGGCCGAGCCCCATCGTGCCGTCGATGGTCTCGTGTCTCACGAGCTCGACGAGGTCTTTGATCTTGCCCTTCCTCCGCTTTATCGTGAGCCCGGCTTCTGTGAGAATCGCGACACCGGAGGAGTCGTACCCCCGGTACTCGAGCCGCTTCAGGCCATCAAGGATGATGGGGAGTGCGTGTCTTTTGCCGATATATCCGACGATACCGCACATTACCTGCCGCCGAGCTTGCTCTTCCGCTTCATTGCGTAACCCTCGATGTTGCGCTGCTCCGAGCGCTCTATCCCGAGTGCACCCGTCGGAACGTCCTTCGTGATGGCCGACGCTGCCCCGATGATAGCGCCCCTGCCGACGTGCACCGGCGCGACAAGGGCGGTGTCGCTCCCGATGAACGCCTCGTCTTCGATGACGGTGAGGTTCTTCTTGAATCCGTCGTAGTTGCACGTGATCGTGCCCGCGCCGATGTTCACCCTGCTGCCCACAGTCGCGTCCCCTATGTAAGAAAGGTGGTTGGCCTTCGTGCCCCTGCCCAGCGACGATTTTTTTATCTCGACGAAGTTGCCGATGTGGACGTTGTCTTCGATGACAGACTCCGGCCGGATCCTTGCGTAGGGACCGATGACAGCATCCCTGCCCACGGTACTCTGCTCGATGATCGAGTAGGGCTTGACCTCAACGCCGTCGTTGATCCTGGCATTCTTGATGATGGTGCCGTTCCAGATGATGCACCTGCTCCCGATCTTTGTCCCGTTCATGATGAAGCAGTTCGGATATACGATGCTGTCCTTGCCGATGGCCACGTCGTGCTCAATGTACGTGTTGTCCGGGTCGTATATGGTGACGCCGTTTGCCATGAGTCTGGTGAGCTTCTTCTGGTTGAGTACCTTTTCCGAGAACGCGAGCGACTTCCTGTCGTTTATCCCGATCACCTGCTCCGGCTTGTCGGTGTGATAGTTCATGATCTTTTTTTTCATCGACTGAATGATCCGGACGATGTCCGTGAGGTAGTATTCGCCGGTCACCGGGGAGGGCTCCACACGCTCGATAGCCTTGACCAGGGCTTTGTACGATACCAGGTAGATGCCGGCATTGATTTCCTGTATCTTCCGGACCTTCTCGTCCGCGTCCCGCTCTTCGAGAATGGTAAACCGGGTCCCCTTCTTGATGACCCTGCCGTAGCCGGCAGGGTTATCAAGCCTGGCGGAGACGAAGCCGAGGGAGGACTTTGATTTCTTATATTGCTCGTAGAAGTCCTTCAGAAGTGCATTGCTCAGGAGAGGTACATCGCCGTTCAGGATGAGAACGTCGTCCTCGAGGTCGGTGAGCTCGTGAGTGGCCGTCTTCACGGCGTCGGCTGTTCCGATCTGGCGGTTTTGGTGGACGAAGAAGGCGTCTTCGTACCGCTTGGACACATAGTCCATAATGATCTCCTTGCCCGTCCCCACGACGACGATGATCCTGTCCGATGGCAGCTCGATCGCACGCCTGAGGACGTACTCTATCATCGGCAGCCCGCCCACGGGATGGAACACCTTGGGTATATCCGATTTCATCCGCTTGCCTTCTCCGGCGGCGAGTATGATGGTATACAGCTTCGTGTGCATGCACTTTCCTCCTGTTTATTGCATGAGTAGCTTCAAAATGGCCTTTTGAACGTGCAGCCTGTTCTCTGCCTGATCGAACACGACGGACTGCCTGCCGTCGAGCACCTCCGAGGTTATCTCTTCTCCCCGGTGTGCCGGCAGGCAGTGCATGACGATCGCGTCGGCATTGGCATGCCGCACGAGTGATTCGTTGATCTGGAACCCGCTGAATGCCCTCAGTTTCTCCTCCCGCGCGCTTTCCTGCCCCATGCTAACCCAGACGTCCGTGTAGATCACGTCCGCCCCTCTGACGGCCTGAACCGGGTCGCTGGATATCTCGATCTTCCCGCGACCCAGGGACGATGCTTTTTTCAGGATCGGCTCGGCTGGTGCGTACGGTGCGGGCGTCGCGATCCTGAGATGCAGCCCCATGATACCGGCAGCTTCGATCCATGAGTTCAGGACGTTATTGCTGTCGCCGACGTACGCGTAGGTGAGCCCGGTATAATCGGCCTTCTTCTCGTACACGGTAAACAGGTCGCTGAGGACCTGGCAGGGGTGCGAGAGGTCGGACAGCCCGTTGATTACCGGTACCGAGGAGTACCGGGCACACTGGACTATATCGTCGTGCGAGAACGCGCGTATCATGATGCCGTCGGCGTACCGGGAGATGGTCCGTGCAGTGTCCGCTATGGTCTCCCCCCTGCCGAGCTGCATGTCCATGGAGTTGAGAAATATTGCCATGCCCCCGAGCTGGTACATACCCACCTCAAACGACACCCGCGTTCTTGTCGAAGACTTCTCGAAGATCATAGCAAGCGCCCTGCCCTTCAGCGTCGTGCTGTCGTCGCTCCCGTTCTTCAATCGCCCCGCCTCTTTTATAAGAGCGTCAATTTCTGCCTTTTTTAAATCCGAAACGTCGATCAGGTCCCTTTTTGCCATAAGCTCCTCTCATGAAACGTGCCTGAGGTTTAAAAGAAGATTCACTTCAGAATTGGTTCTGCAGGTCAAGCCTCTCCCCCTGGTATAGTTTATTGTCCTTTCTGCCTACCAATAGATCATTTATTGCAGGGAGACAAGCCTTTTCCCGATCGTACCTGTCGATGGTAAAACAGCGTAACCGGGGGTAGCCATAGAGAGTGTAAAACCCTGAGGGAGGGGAAAGGGTAAGGTTCTGACCTCGTTAAGTCACAGGGAGGGACCTCCCGTGGCCCGAAGATCGAACATGGCAGGTAAAAACCCCCGAGGCTTGCGGCAGGCAAACTGCCGTGTCTGCTTGACAGGGGACGCGCTTATCATCTAAACATGGTTGCTACTATGGACTACAAGGACACATTGAACCTGCCCCGCACGGACTTTCCCATGAAGGCGGACTTGCCCAAGCGTGAGCCTGACAGGATCAGGATCTGGCAAGAGAACCGTATCTACGAAAAGGGTATCCAGAAGAACGCAAAGGGCAAGACCTTCATGTTGCACGACGGCCCGCCCTATGCGAACGGCCATATCCATATCGGACATGCCCTCAACAAGATCCTCAAGGACATCCTGATCAAGGTCAAGGCCATGCATGGCTATCGGGCCGAGTATGTGCCGGGGTGGGACTGCCATGGGCTGCCTATAGAACATAACGTGGACAAGTCCCTCGGGCCCAAAAAGCAGGGCATGTCGAAGCTCGAGATACGCAGGGCGTGCAGGCAGTTTGCACAGGAGTACGTGGATATACAGCGCCAGGAATTTATCAGGCTCGGGGTGCTCGGCAGGTGGGATCAGCCGTACCTTACCATGAACTACGGCTACGAGGCAGCCATCGTCGAAGAGCTTTCAAAGATCATGCGTAATGGCTACGTCTATAAAGGCAGGAAGCCGGTGTACTGGTGTGCACACTGCATCACCGCGCTCGCGGAAGCGGAAGTCGAGTACGAGGACCACGTCTCGCCATCCGTGTACGTGCGGTTCAAGGTGAAGAACGACCGGGGCAAGCTCCCTGTTCCGCTTAAGAACGAGAACGTGTACTTCGTAATCTGGACCACGACGCCGTGGACCCTGCCCGCAAACCTCGCCATTACGGTCCACCCGGACCTCGAGTACGTTGCCTTTAAAGTGATTGCCGGTAAGGGTTCGGGATCAGCAGCATTGATTTACATCGTCGCTGAACCTCTGCTGAATAATCTTAGAGATCCCGTCAAAGGCCTTCCGGGTTGGGACGCAGGTAGTGTGGTAGAGAAGTTTAAGGGCAGCACGCTCGAGGGCATCATTGCAGCGCATCCGTTCTACAACAGGGATTCCATGCTTACGCTGGGCACCTACGTCACAACGGACATAGGCACCGGCTGTGTGCACACAGCGCCGGGGCATGGCGCAGAGGATTACCAGACAGGGGTGCGGTACGGGCTCGACGTCTACTCGCCGGTCGATACGTACGGCAAGTTCACGCAGGACGTGGAATTCTTCAGCGGTAGGTTCGTGTTCGATGCCGACAAAGACATCATCGGTATGCTCAGGGCTAACGGCTCACTGCTCAAGCAACAGGACTATGCACATTCCTACCCGTGCTGCTGGAGGTGCAAGAAGCCCGTCATCACCAGGGCGACCGAGCAATGGTTCATTTCCGTGGAGAAGCACGATTTGAGGAAGCAGGCGCTCGATGCGATAGACCGGGTGGGGTGGATACCGGTATGGGGCAAGGACAGGATTAACGCCATGATAGAGGCAAGACCTGACTGGTGTATATCGCGTCAGCGGACGTGGGGAGTTCCCATACCGGTGTTCTCCTGCAAGAAGTGCGGCGAGAGCATCGCAGACCCTACTGTAGCAATGCGGGTGTCGGAGCTCTTCAAGGAGCGGGGTGCCGACGTTTGGTTCGAAAAGGATGCCGCATACTTCATGCCCCAGGGCTATACCTGTCCTCACTGCGGTGACACCCATTTCGAGAAGGAGGAGAACATCCTCGACGTGTGGTTCGACTCCGGGGTCAGTCATGCGGTCGTGTTGAAGCGTAACAACGACCTTGTCTGGCCCGCTGATCTCTATCTCGAGGGAAGCGACCAGCACCGGGGATGGTTCCAGTCGACCCTGCTTGCGTCCCTGTCTGCCGGGCACGGTATCCCGTACCGCGCGGTCCTGACACACGGGTTTGTCGTGGACGAGAAAGGCAGGAAGATGAGCAAACAGCTCGGCAATGTCGTGGCGCCGCAGGAAGTCATCGACACCTATGGCGCTGACGTGCTCAGGCTGTGGGTCTCTGCCGAGGATTTCCGCGGAGACGTCAGCGTTTCCCGAGACATCCTCGATCGCCTGAAGGAAGCGTACCGCAAGATCCGCAATACGATGAAGTTCATTCTCGGCAACCTCTACGATTTCGACCCGGAGAAGGACAGGGTTGCTTATAGCGGCATGGCTCCCCTGGAGCGGTACATGCTCTCCCGAGCGAGTGAACTGATCAAGAAGATAGAGAAGGCGTACGAGGACTACAACTTCCATATCGTCTACCATGCGGTGCTCGATTTCTGCGTCGTCGACCTCAGCTCGTTCTACCTCGACATCCTGAAAGACAGGCTGTACGCATCGAGGTCGGACGATCCGGGCAGGCGTGCAGCGCAGACCGTGCTCCACGATGTCCTCGTCAGCCTTATTGAGGCGATCGCCCCGATACTCTCGTTTACCGCGGAGGAAGCGTGGTCGCACCTGCCGGGCAGGAAGGAAGAGAGCGTGTTCCTGTCGAACGGCGCTGACAGACGCCCGCTTCCGGAGGCTGACGCCGCAGTGTATCAGGACTACGAGAGGCTGAGGCTGATACGGGAAGAGGTCAACAAGGCTCTGGAAGTCCAGCGTGCCAGCAAGGTCCTCGGCTCGTCTCTCGGGGCAATGGTCGTTATCCAGGCTGGCAAGGATGATCATGCGCTGCTTACCAGGTATCAAGACGTCCTGACCGAGCTGTTCATCGTTTCCCAGGTAGAGATAACGGAAGGTGGGGAGCCGGCTGTACGGATAGAAAAGGCAAGAGGCAGAAAGTGCGAGCGGTGCTGGAACTACTCAGAGGCGGTGGGCAGGAACGAAAAACACCCGACGTTGTGCGTCAGGTGCGTGGGGGTGGTGGGCTGATGATCCGACTCAGGCAGAGACTGCTCTATTTGCTGGTCATAGGCGTGTCGGTGGTCGCCTTCGATCAAGTTACAAAATATCTGATCGTCCATTTCCTTACCCACAAGATCGTTATCATGCCGGGCTTCGCGGACCTGGTAGTCGTCTACAACAGGGGAATGGCGTTCGGCATGTTGAACGCCGGCGCCTGTACCCTCAGAACAGCCCTGCTGGCCGTGCTGAACCTCGGTGTTTTCGCCGTGCTGCTCGCCGTGTTCGTGTTATCGAAGGACGTCACGCACCTGACCATGGTTTCCCTGTGCCTTATCATGGGGGGCGCGGCAGGCAACATTATCGACAGGATCAGGCTCGGGTATGTCGTGGACTTCATCGACGTCTATGTGAGAAGCGCGCACTGGCCGGCGTTCAACATCGCGGACAGCGCTATCACGGTAGGCGCAGTCCTGCTGGCGATCGATTTGTTGAGGTCAGGGAAAACAAAAAAATCGCAGACATAAAGCAGTGTGGAGAGGTGTCCGAGTGGTTTAAGGAGCACGCCTGGAGAGCGTGTTACCGCCCAAAGCGGTACGTGGGTTCGAATCCCACCCTCTCCGTTTACTTTTTGTCAGGGTTCTCATCCCAAGGTGGATCAGCTCCAGGCTGAGGACGCTGCTCAACGTCGATCGACGAAGGCAGTCACCTCTCAAGCATGAGAAATCTAACCGAAATGGGCCCCCGGACAGGTCTATGGCGGCAGGAGATTCGGGCGTTCTTTATCGATATGCAGGAATGCTTCGACGAGACCTACAGGATAGTGCGGCACGGCGGCAGGTGCTGCTACGTCATCGGGAACACGATCTTGAAGAAAGTTGAGATATTGAATGCAGAGGTCTTTACAGAGAGCATGCAGTATGCCGGACTGACGATAGACAGGATCATCAAGCGGGAGATCCCCTTGAAAATATTGCCGCAGAAGCGGGATGCCGAGACCGGAAGATTTGCGAAGAACGGGGAGGAAGACTTCCATGCCTACCCCACAGAGTACATCGTGATTGGGGAAAAGATTTGAGTTCCGACGATTTGCTAAAACGCAACCTATGGCGTAGAGGCATGTTCCTGAACTGCCCGCAACAGGTTAACAGCATACAAGGATGCTGGGCCAATACGTCAAACTCCAGACAGAGACCACGAGCAGCCATGGCGTGCTGTTAGAGGCAAAAAGCTCTGAACCTCCGTTAGTTCGCCTGAGGACGCATCGTCCGGCGGTCGAAAATGGCCAGAATGACGGCAAGCAGACGAGCACCCCGTACGGGTATGCGCACCTCCGCTATCCTGCCTCTTTGCAGTATTTTTCGTACGCGTCCGGATCCAGCAGGCCGGGCAGCTCCCCGGCACTATTGCCGGACGAGAGCTTCACCATCCACGCCCTGCCATAGGGCTCCTTGTTGATGAGCTCCGGGTGGTCGAGGAGGTCCTTGTTCACCTCTGCGATCTTGCCGCTGAGCGGCGAGAATACGTCCGATACGGACTTCACGGACTCGACGGTGCCGAGCCGTTCGTGCTGCTTGAGCTGCGTGCCTGCCTCGGCGAGCTCCACGAACACCACGTCACCGAGCTTGTCCTGCGCGTAGTCTGTTATGCCCACGGTCACGGTGGTGCCTTCCACGCGTGCCCACTCATGGTCCTTCGTGTACTTCAGATCCCTTGGTACCTGCATATCTGCCTCCGTCTATTTTTTTATGAACGGTAACCCCACGACCGTTCCGGCGTGGCGTGTGCCCCGTATGTCGATGCCGATCTCCGCGGTGTCGGTCCCGTGCGCCAGGTACGCCATCGCGATGCCCCGCGAGAGCGACGGCGCATACGTGCCGGTCGTTACCTCGCCGATGACCCTGTCTTTCAGCATCACCGGGTTCTGGTGTCTCGGTATCGCCTTCCCGCTCATAACGATGCCCACGAGCTTCTGCGGTACCCCCTGCGCGGCGATGGCCTTCAGCGGATCGCGCCCGATGAAGGGACCCTTGTCCATCTTTATCACCCACCCCATGCCTGCGCAGAGCGGAGCGGTCTTGTCGTTGAACTCCAGGCCGTACAGGGGATAGCCCATCTCTGCACGGAGGGTGTCCCGTGCGCCGAGTCCTATGGGCTTTATGCCGTAGGGCCGGCCGGCCTCCATGATCGCGTCCCAGAGGCCGGCAACGTCCGCGGCGTCGATGAAACACTCGTAGCCCTCCTCCCCGGTGTAACCGGTCCGCGATACGTACACCTGCCTGCCCCGGAAGGGGACGGACGCAAAGCAGAACCTCTGCAGCCCCTCTATCGGACTGGACGCAGGGGGCCCGAACACGAACGCCATGATCTTTCCGGACAGGGGGCCCTGGACCGAGACCATGCCGGTATCATCTGACCTGTCCTCGACGGTCACCACACCCTTTGTGTTCTTCCGTATCCATTCGTAATCCTTGTCCTTGTTCGAGGCATTGACACACAGCATAAAGGAGTCTTCGGAGAGCCGGTAGACGATCAAGTCGTCTAAGACACCGGCGTGTTCGTTGAGCAGGAAGCTGTACTGCGCCTGCCCCGGCGAAAGTCTTGCCACCTGGTTGGGCGTAAGCCATTCGCACAGCGACAGCGCGTCCCTGCCGCGGATAACGATTTCGCCCATGTGGCTCACGTCGAATATGCCGGCCTTGTTCCTGACCGTAAGGTGCTCGTCAATGATACCCGTGTACTGGAGCGGCATATCGTAGCCAGCGAATTCCATGAACTTCGCCCCCAGCTTCCGGTGAGCATCGTGCAGAGGGGTCTGCTTCATCCCGAAATCCTCTCGAGCAGTACCGGGAGATCCTTTTCCTGACCCACCGTCATGATATGTACGCCCTGCGCGATGTTCCTGGCACTGCGGATGAGCTCCGCTGCTATGTCTATGCCCTCCCTGCGTGGGTCCGCTGCTTCCCCGAGCCTTCTGATCATGACATCAGGTATCTTTATGCCCGGAACGCCCGCATTGAGGTCCTGCGCCTGCTGTGCCGAGTGGAGCAGCAGTATCCCCACTATCACCGGGGTACCGAAGCGTCCGGTCAGGGTTGCGAAAGACCTGAAAGCGTCCATATCGAAGACCGGCTGCGTCTGGAAAAAACGCGCTCCGGCGCTTATCTTGCGCTCCATCGTCAGGAGCACGGGCTCGAGAGGCTCTGTCTGCGGCGTGAGTGCTGCGCCGGGGAACAGATCGGTCGCGCCCTTCAGGGGGTGGCCGTCGAGATCGGACCCTGCGTTGAGCCTCGTTATCGTGTGGAGGAGAGTGGTAGCGTCGAGGTCGAACACGGGCTTCGCCTCAGGAGAGTCCCCGACGGAAGGGTGGTCGCCCGTGAGGGCGAGCACGTTCTTTATCCCCAGCGCCGAGGCGCCGATGAGGTCCGACTGGATCGCGAGCCTGTTCCGGTCCCGGCAGGTGATCTGGTATATGGGCTCCATGCCTTCTCTCAGGACAAGGTACGAAGCAGCGAGCGAGCTCATGCGCATGATCGCCCTCTGGTTGTCCGTTATATTGATCGCGTGTACCTTCCCCTGAAGGGCATGGACCGTTTTTATGAAGTTCGTGACCAGCGTGCCCTTGCGCGGGGATAGCTCCGCCGTGATCACGAACTCCTTGCCGGCGAGGGCTTCGCTCAAACGTGTCATCGCGCGTTCCTGCCTGCTGATTTTCTGGAGATATTCACCGGCTCGACCTTCCTCTGCCTTGCCGAGACGTAGGGCTTCGGCGCGTTCATCTGCGCAAGCTTTCCTTGATCGCCGCGGGCCTTCAGCCTGTCATAAATAGCTACCCACACGCATGCTGCGGTCCTGTCGACCTCACACCTGCCGTCGACCATGCCGCCGCAGGGGCCGTTGAGCAGCCCCTTGGGACAGCGCGTGACCGGGCATATCCCGGCCGTACGCGAAAGCACGCAGTTCCCGCACAGGGAGCAGTACTTCAGAAACTCGCCTACCCGCTCGGTCGTACCGAGGAACATGCTGTTCAGGCCAGCAACCACCGGTCTGTCGGACGCTGCGGAAACGGCCTGCACCCCTGCGCCGCACGCGAGTACAAGGAACGCATCGGAGGACGATGCCTCAGCGGACTGCCTGATCGTGCTCTTCATGAGCAGGACGTGGCACGTTTCCTGGGGTATGCTGTAGCCGGACGGCTCCTTGCCGTTTTCTCTGAGCTTTTCGGTCCATGACCTGCACTCTTCCTCTCCGCCGGTCCTGCTGGCCGTGGCACACGAGCCGCAGCCGATGATAAAGACCCTGCGGTATTTTTGTACTGCCTCGAGGACCTCCCGGTCCGGCTTTTGCTCCGTGACGATCATGGTCTCATCTGCCTTTCGGCTGCGAGGAGCGTATTGCGCATGAGCATGGCGATGGTCATAGGCCCCACCCCTCCCGGGACCGGCGTAATAAGGGATGCCCTCTTCTCGGCCTGCGCGAACTCGACGTCCCCGGCAAGCTTGCCCTCCGGCGATCTGTTCATGCCGACGTCTATGACCACGGCCCCCTGCTTGATCCATTCGCCCCGGATGAGACCGAGCCTGCCCGCGGCCGCGACCAGGATATCGGCCTGGCCCACGATGCCGGGGAGATCCCGCGTCTTCGTGTGGCACAGCGTCACCGTAGCGTTTGCCGAGATCATCATCAGGGTGAGGGGCTTCCCCACGAGGTTGCTCCGGCCGACGATGACCACGTGCGCCCCGGAGACCGGTACCGCGTATCTCTGGAGGAGCATCATGATACCGAGCGGGGTACACGGGTAGAGCGCCTCTTCGCCGATGGCGAGCTTGCCGATGTTCGAGGGAAGGAGACCGTCGACGTCCTTGTCCGGGATTATCATGTTCAGGAGCGCCCTCGCGTCGAGCGACCGGGGCAGCGGCATCTGGATAAGAATGCCGTTGTACTGGGGATCGCGGTCCAGCTCGTTGATGAGGATCTCCAGCTCTTTCTGTCCGACGTCTGACGAGAAGCTGAAGGTCCTCGATCGGATCCCCACGTCGTCGCAGGCCTTCTGCTTGTTCCTCACGTACGTCACCGACCCTATATCATCGCCGACAAGTACCACGGCGAGCCCGGGGATCAGATTGTACTTTGCCTTGAGCCTCGCTACCTGTTCCTTGACCTCGAGCTTTATCTGGAGCGCAACACTTTTGCCGTCTATTATCTGTGCCATGGTATAGCTATAAAATTTTTATGTCCCAGCCGCAAGCAAGGCCCTTGGCCGGGCCGTCATCCACTCTATATATCGACGAGAAATGACCTATTGTCAATCAAAAAACCGGGCTAGACGTTGATGTGGACGACCTTCGCCGGGGGCATCCCGTTGAAATTGGTCGAGGAGGCGGTGGTGTAGGCGCCCATGTTCTCCGCATAGACCAGGTCGCCCTCGTTTAGCTGCGGCAGAAAGACCTTCGCGGTGTTATGGATGTAGGTGTTCTCCGAGAGCGTGTCCAGTCCGTCGCACGTCGGGCCGAACAGCCTGCATTCCCTGAGCTCGCCGTCCTTGACCGACCGCACCTTTATCGGGATGTGATCGTAGAGCAACGCAGAGAAGGTATGGTAGACCCCGTCATCGATATGATACGACGGGATGTCCGTGGAGTGTTTCGCGAGTATGACGCTCGCGACCTCGGTCCCTGCGTTAGCTACCATGAACCTTCCCGGCTCCGCGAGCAGAAGCACCTCGTCCTTCGAGAAGAGCCGGTCGATCTCCTTGTTGATAATGGCGGCCAGGCCTTCGAAAGACTGTTCGTCCCCATTGTATGGCACCGGGAAGCCCCCTCCGATGTCCACGATCTTTATCGGATAGCCCTTCGTTACCGTCTCACCTATCGGGAACCCTTTCGACGCGGCTTCCTTGAAGATCTCTGCAACGGTCCTCAGCGCCTTCACGAAGTTCCTCGGCTTGTTGCACTGGCTCCCGGCGTGGAAACTTATGCCCTCCACGGTCAGGCCAGCCTTTATCGTCTTCCCTATCAGGTCCACGGCCTGCTCCGGATCGATCCCGAACTTGTTCGAGAGCTTCACTACAGAGCCCTCGTCCGATATCTTTATACGCAGTAACAGTCCGGCGTCCGGCGAGTGTACCCGTATCTTCGCCATCTCTTCGATGCTGTCGTAGGTCAGCAGCGGCTTGTACAGGTTCAGGACATGCAGGGAGTCCGGCTTTTTAACCGGGTTCGCATAGATGATGTTGTTCCAGATAAAGTTCTGCAGCTCCCGGGGCTCGAGATGCCTGACCAGATCGAAGATAAGGTTGAACTCGCTCAGGGAGGCCACGTCGAAGCTCGAGCCGAGCTTCAGCAGCGTCTTTATTATCTCGGGCTCGGAGTTCGCTTTTATCGCATAGTAGATCTGTATCCTCGGGAGCCTCTCCCTGAACTCCTGATAGTTCCTCCGTATCTGCCCGTGGTCCATGATCAGGAGAGGGGTGCCGTTTTCTTCGGCCAGTCTTTTAAGGGTCTCTTTGTCCATCGTTCATGGTAAAGGCATGAAGCATTCAAACTGCCACGGATCGACGTCCACGCTGTGCCCCGGGTTCTCTTTGAAGAAAACAGGCCTGCTCTTCAGCGGGGTCCAGTCATAGGGCCTGGAGTGGAGCTCTCCGAGGTACGGCCGAGCTATGTTCAGGATGTAATCGTGTGGCAGGTCGTCCGGCAGAAGGATGCCTTTCCTCGGGTTCTGTATCATGTAGCGCACCGCGGAGACAACCCCTGCCGCCACCTGGAGCGTGGTGGCGTTCTGTCCCGGAGCAAGCCGCCGT
The DNA here is from genome assembly GCA_021787665.1 of bacterium. Classification (GTDB taxonomy): domain Bacteria; phylum JAMCPX01; class JAMCPX01; order JAMCPX01; family JAMCPX01; genus JAMCVD01. The sequence goes on along the minus strand of JAJYLN010000003.1, from coordinate 56,741 downwards.
GTCTCTTCGATGCTCAGGATCGATCCTGTCCACCACGAGTTGTAGGGATGTCCCATGAGCAGCGCGCCGAGGAGATCCTTGCCGGAGATGATCTCGTCGGTCATGATCCGCAGCTTCGGCTGCAGCTCATAGTTACGTGCCCTGAGCTCAGCGAGGGAGACTATCGCCTCGTGGCAGGGCATATAGGCGTAATGTACCGTAGGCCTGTACAGCGGGCTGCCATTCTTGTCATAGACGGTCAGCCGGTCGGAGATCCCGAATGCCTCCCCATGCCGTATGATCATGCCCTCGATCGGCCCGACCTCCGGCACGTACGACTTGACCCTCGTGTTCATGCCCATCTGCGCCAGGAATATCTGGTTTTTGGGGCCGTACGGCGCCTCGTAGGTAAGCGAGGGGTGCTTCTTCTCATGGGTTCCCCAGCCCAGCTCCGAAGGGGCTATGCCTTCCTCTCTGAAGCCCTCGATGCTCCACGTGTTGACGAACTCGTCCACCTCTTTCGGTTTGTTCGTAATCTGCGTGTCCCGCTCGCTGCAGTGGATCACCTTGACCCCGAGCACCCTTGCCAGGTTTGCAAAGTCCTTACTCTTTGTATAGCCCTGCATCTCCTCGAGCAGTGCCCCGGAGAGCTTTTTGTCTTTGACGATCTCATCCGCGATGTCGATCAGTCCCTGCTTCGTGAAGTGGGAGATAAGCCCGGGGTTCGCACCGTGGTCCAGGACCGCAGTCGTCGAATCGCCGAACTTTTCCTTGAGCTCCTTTATCTGCATCTGTCTCCAGTAGAGGGTCTTCTCGAAGATCTCCTCGCGCCGGTAGGGGTCCCATACCTCGACGGAGGTGTTCACATAGAGCGTGTTGTTGCGGTGACACCAGTTCAGGACGTCCATAGCACCGATGTTCCATGCGAGGTCAACGATCAGCCCGTTGCGGCCTGCGTAGGCGTCCAGCACCGACGTAAGGCTCCGGGGCGTTATCTTTGTACGAACAAACTTTATCCCGGTGTCGGTGAGCGGCTTCAGCCTTGCAGATTTGTTCTCGAAGTCGATCACCGTGATGTTCTCCCTCGGTGCGTCTATGTGATCGAGGAAGATCGGGATCGTGCATTGGGAGACAGCACCGTACCCTATGATAAGAATCTTATTGCCGAAGCCAACTTTCATAGATCACCTATCTACAGGGAATAAGAAAAGAGTCAACCATTTTTTGGGTTTTGATCATGCGCAGAGGTTCGTTGTATCATACCCATAACAATAAAAATGGTATGCTTTCCAGTTTTGAATAGGAATCAGGGGGTTGCGGTCCCCGTGCTTGTGAAAAAGATTGCGATGCGTTATAGATTCGGGAGAGGGAGGTTGCTATGAAAAAACTCGTTGCGCTTATTATAATTTCTGCGGCAGTGGCAGCGGCTCCGGTGCGTTCCGAGGCGCGGCAGGTGGCAGACCCGCTCGACACGCACGCGCGGCTGCTTATCGGCATGGGCACGGACACCTGGGACAGGACTTCCGATCTTACGGGCGTGCAGGGCATCAATGCCGGGAATTTCATAGGGTATCTGGAGGAAGACGCGGAAGGGCTGTACCTCGCGTACCATGTGACGCTTCTGGGCGGTGGACTCGGCTCCGTCAAGTTCAGCGACGGGACGACCACGAACAAGACCTTTATGACGAACCTCAATATGGACTTTCAGGGCGTGGGCTTCACGATGAAGGACCTGGCTGTGATGGTCGGCCCCTACATAGGACTTACCGCTGCAGGCATGGGGGGTGCTTCGACCAATCTAACATCCGTCAAGGGCGACGTCGAGGGCATCATCATCTCCACGCTCGGCGTGTCCCTCAGGGTGCACAGCTTCATCGGCAACCATCTCGAGCTCTCTCTGCTGGGTTCTTACGGCTTCTGGACGCCGTACTCCAACCTTACCATCGCATCGGCGAGTACCGGTATCGGGGGCGGCACGAGCACGGTGGCGTACTCGTTCGACGGCATCTCCGACCTCGGACTGGGCCTCCAGGTCGGCATACGGTTCATGCGCCAGATCGGACTCGTGATCGGTGCGAAGTACGAAGACACTACGGTCACCAAAAGTAACAGAAGTATGGAGATAACGAACCTCAACACGCTGCTTGCGCTCGGACTGTGGTTCTGATTCCCCGAACCGGGCAGATGAAAGACTGGCTGCTGAAAAAGTGGTACATCGTCGTAGTACTGACCGATGCGGTGTCCATATCCATCGCATGGTTCTCCGCCTACTGGCTGCGATGGGCGCTCACACCGCTGTTCGGGTACGCGATCAATCCCTTTTACATATACGCGGAGTCCTACCCGATGGTGGTGGTCCTGTGGGTCATCGCGAGCAGCGTCTTCGGCTCGTACCGGCCCGGGAAGCTCAAGAGGACGCTCGACGAGGTCCAGGCCCTCCTGCGCGGCGTGTTGCTCGCAGCGCTCGTCGTCATGTCCGTGTCGTTCCTGTTCAAAGAGTACGACTTCGCGCGCTCGGTCGTCCTCGTTTTTATCGGCCTGACCTTCCTGCTCGTGGGGCTGTCACGGCTCATAGTCCTGAGCGTCCAGCACAGCCTGACGAGACTCGGCTACGGACATGTGCGTTGCCTCATTATCGGAGCAGGCACGACGGGTATACGGGCATTGCAGAGGATAGCGGATCACCCGGAGAAGGGATATACCGTCGTGGGGTTCCTCGACGACAGTCCGGAAAAGTCGGCCCTGACCATATCGAAGATACCGGTACTCGACAGGACGGACAACATACGCGACGTGGTCCAGCGCTCCGCTGTGGACGAGGTCTTCATAGCGATCCCCTCGCTCGCACATAACCGCATCATGGATCTCGTGATGAAGTGCGAGGGCCTGCCGGTGGGTTTCAGGATCGCATCGGACGTTTTTGGAGTACTGGCGCACAACGCGGACATTGAGTTCATAGAAGACTTTCCGGTGTTCGACCTCAAGGAGGAGAAAGAGAACGTTACCTACGTCGTGGCAAAGAGACTCATGGACATCGTGATCGCCGGGCTGCTCACCCTGCTTTCCCTTCCTCTCTGGATCGTCATCCCTGCCGTGATCAAGCTCGACTCGAAAGGAGAGGTGTTCTTTATACACGAAAGAATAGGCCTGAACGGTATGCCCTTCAGGATCTACAAGTTCAGGACCATGTACAGCTCGACAGACCCCTACGCCTATTCGCCGGACGGATCGGGGGACCGCCGCATCACCAGGGTCGGCAGGTTCCTGAGACAGACGAGCATGGACGAGCTGCCGAACCTCCTCAATGTCCTCAAGGGAGACATGAGCATCGTGGGTCCCCGGCCGGAGATGCCGTTCATCGTGGAGCAGTACCGGGAATGGCAGAAGAAGAGGCTGACCGTAAAGCCCGGCATCACGGGCCTGTGGCAGATACTCGGAAGGAAGGACATTCCGCTGCACGATAACCTGGAGTACGACTTTTATTACATAAAAAACAGGTCTTTGCTGCTCGATGTCATCATCTTACTCAGGACGATACCGGCGATCCTCTCCCGTCGGGGCGCATACTAAGCCGGCAGGCGTGGAAAGGGGGCGTCGCTATGCACCAGCCGGAAGAAGCACACAGGAGCGAAATTGAGCAGGAGTTGAATAGCCTGCTGTCCCCGCTGCTCGGTGGCATCAGCAGCGCGAACAGGGACGTCGTAACGAAGGAATACATCAGTGTTCTGCGGACCAGGCTTAGCAGCTATCACCAGGCAGGCCTCAGGGGGTACGATTTCGCCGTCGTATTCAGCGATTACATCGACCGGCTCATCAAGACGCTCAGCAGTGTGGCGGACCGTGGCCCGGGCGATGCCTCCGCAGTCATCGCCCTCGGTGGGTACGGTAGGGCAGAGCTGAACGCATACTCGGACATCGATCTGCTCTTTCTCTACCGCGACACCCTGTCCGAGAGCTTTCAGAACAGCATTCTCTATCCGCTATGGGACACGAAGCTGGAGATAGGCCATAGCTCCAGGACTGTCGAGGACTGTCTCGACGACGCTCAGGACGATCATGTCGTTTTGACCTCCCTGATGGACCAGCGCTACATCGCCGGCAACCGCAGTCTCTATCAGGAACTCTCCGGAAGGTTCTATGCCATGGTCAGGGACGCCGCACCAGGACTCTTCCATGAGCGTGAGGCGGAGATCCTGGCGAGGAGAGAAAAATACAGCAGGCCCGTGTACATGCTCGAACCCAACATCAAGGAATGTCCCGGGGGGCTGAGGGACGTCCACAATATGCTGTGGCTCACCAGGCTGTTCTCCGACATCACCGATATAACGGAGCTGAGGCGCTCGCCGTTCCTGGACGCCGAGACCTGCGACAGGTTCATTGCGGACTACAACATCCTCATGCGCCTGAGGAACGAAATGCACTTCTTCAGCGGTAGCAAGAATGACCGGCTCACGTTCGAGGTCCAGAAGCACCTCTCGTCCTTTTCCGGCTACGAAAACGAGGAGGACGTTCTCGGCGTGGAGAAGTTTCTCAGCAATTTTTACGAGATAGCACATCGGGTCGCTGAACTGACGGACGACTACATAAGATATCTCAGAGACGCGCACATCACGCCGGGTAACGGCGAGAAACATACGGAGATAGCCGGGTACTATGCGACTAGCCACCGGCAGCTCCTGCCGGGGAGTCAGGGCACGAGCGTCTATGCAACCAACCCGGAAGAGGTCATCCGCACGTTCAGGGTGCTCGCGGACCACGGCCTCAATCCATCGGTCTCGCTGAAAAACGCCCTCCGGCGGGAGATCGCCGGATTGAGTATCGAGGTCCTCCGCAGCGCGGTGTTCCCGGCCTTCCTGGACCTGTTCGAAGGAGACAGGCTCAGTGCGATCCTCTCCCAGATGAACGACTGCGGCGTCCTGGGCTTGCTGATCGACGAGTTCAGGGGGATAGCCTTCCGGGTACAATACGACATGTACCATATCTACACCGTCGGCGTACACTCGATAAAGACCGTCGAGGAGATCGAGAAGATACGGGACAGCGGTCATGATAGGTTCCTCCAGTCCCTCTTTCGACAGGTCAAGAGCAAGAGGACACTCATGCTTGCAGCGTTCCTGCATGACATAGGGAAGGGCCATGGCAAGGACCATGCGCGGAAGGGCGGAGACCTCGCCTACGGTATAGCGGTGAGGCTCGGCGTGCCGCAGCAGGAGGCAGAGCTCGTGGCATTCCTCGTGCGGAACCACCTCGTGCTTTCCGATACGGCGCAGCGCAGGGACATCAACGACGAGAAGCTCATCTACGAGTTCTCGAAGCTGATCAAGAGACGGGAAAACCTGAAGATGCTCTACCTGCTCACGGTCGCAGACCTCAGGGCGGTCTCTTCCAACGTGTGGACAGCATGGAAAGGCGGGCTCATCAATGAACTCTACACGAGGTCCGAGGAGGCGCTCGAGCAGGGGCTCGACATGGCCCGGCTCACCACGGAGAAATACCACAACGCGCGTGAGGAGATAAAGCATCTCCTGAAGGGCCGTGTGGACCCGAGCATCACGGAGGAGTTCCTCGACGGCTTCAGGGCCAGGTACTTCACCACCTATTCCCCGCAGGAGATAGTCGAGCACTTCGATTTGATGAACAAGTTCAAGATGGACGGCACGGTCTCCGTGAGCAGTGCAGCGAACCTCCGGCTCGGCTATACGAAGATCAGCATCTGTACTGCGGACAAGCCCGGCATATTTTCAACGATTGCAGGCGTGCTCTCCGCCAACGGCGCCAACATCCTGGACGCCAGCATCACCGTGCGAAAGGACGGCTTGATCGTTGACGTCTTCAGGATCGAAGACAGGGACACGATACACCCCTACGCGGACTACAAGTTCCAGAAGTTCGCTAACGAGCTCAAGGAATGCCTGCTGGGGAAGATCTCGGTGGAATTATTGCTCTCGTCACGATTCAAGCCTTCCATCCTGAAAGATAAGGTCATCAATAGTCAGCCGACGGAGATCACCGTGAACGAGGACGTCTCCGACATATATACGCTGCTCGAGATCTACACGCAGGACCGTCCGAGGCTGTTGTACGACATGACCAGCACTATCTCCAGGTTCAACCTCAATATCGCCATCGCCAAGATCACCACGAGGGTGGATCAGGTAGCGGACATATTCTATGTAGAGAGAATAGGCGGCGGAAAGATTGCGAGTGCCCGGGACTCACAGGCGCTCACTGAGGCGCTCCGGACTGCCATAGGAAAGGAGGCCCCGTCCGGCCTCCCGTAGGGGAGCCCGGCAGGAGGACAGGAGGCTCAGCATCCTTGCATATCGATAGCGCGGTTGACAGCTTTATAGACTACATAGCCTCGGAGAAAGGTCTCTCGAAAAACACCGTTCTTGCATACAGCGCTGACCTGAAGATGTTTTCCACCTACATCGACGGGCTGGGCGTCGTTGACGTCAAGGCAGTGACCGCGGAGCACGTCCGCGGTTTCCTCGCAGGACTGAAGGGGACCGGCACGTCCCTCTCGTCGCTCGTGCGGTATCAGGTCACAATACGGAACTTCTTCAGGTTCATGCTGAAGGAGGGTGTCCTCAGGAAAGACCCGGTCCTCATTCTCGAGATGCCCAGGAGGGACCGCCGGCTCCCCCAGGTGATGAGCGAGCAGGAAGTCGAGCGGCTGCTTGCCGGTCCGTCATCGATAGCGGACGCAGACCGTCGGGCCAGAGACAGCGCCATGCTCGAGCTGCTGTACGCGACTGGCCTGAGGGTATCGGAGCTCGTCGAGCTGAGGTTGAACTCGATCGAGATGACAGTCGGATATGTGCGCGTACGGGGAAAAGGTGGCAAGGAAAGGATAGTGCCTATGGGCGACGTCGCAAAGGGTGCGGTCGTCGCATACCTGAGCTCGGCCCGGCAGGCCTACCTGACACGCGATACGGACTATCTGTTTCTGACCCAGCGGGGGGGCAGGTTCACGAGGCAGGGCTTTTGGAAGCTCCTCAAGGGTTATCTGACGTCGCTCAATATCACCAAGCACGTAACGCCGCACACGATGAGACACTCCTTTGCGACGCACCTGCTGGCGAACGGCGCAGACCTCAGGTCGGTACAGCTCATGCTCGGCCACTCCGATATATCGACGACCCAGATCTACACCCACATCAACGCTGAGATGCTCAGGCGCATGTACGACCGGTACCACCCCCGGAGCTAACTCCTTCGGTCGGTGGCTGCTCGTCCGTACGTGCCACGAGAAAGAGGCGGGCTAGCCTGTCCGGCCTCCGGTTCATGTCGTTCTCCCTGCCTGATACCTCCTTGCAGTATCTTTTTACCGAAGACGCTACGGTGATCATATACCCGGTATAGTTCCCTCCTGTCATGCACGATAATGAGAACTATAGTAGGTTTACCATGACCCGCTCTTCTGTAATACGTCTTGGACGAAAGAGGAGGCCCCTGAAATGAAAAATCAGGACATAAAGCACTCTATCGGCGTACGGGTCCGGGAGATCAGAAAATCGAGAGGACTGACCCAGGAGCGGCTCGCGGAGATCGCGGGGATCACTTACAAATATCTTGGTCTCATAGAGAGAGGCAGGACGAACCCTTCCATCGATACGCTGCTCGGCATAGCGAATGGACTCGGGATACCGCTCGACAGGATCCTCCGCACCGACGTGGGCGAGCGACTTCCCGATAGAACAGCATCGTACAGGGGATCCGAGGAGGACTTTTACCGATCTATCGGCCACGACCGCACAGGCAGGTATGTCCTGACCGATAAAGACAGTCGGCGCCTGATCATCCGGGCGATCAGATTATTCCAGAAGGCATTTTCAGGGACGAACAGGCCCGGTTAAGGACGGTTCAGCGATCGCGCAGTACGCCCGCATAAGTACGGTAGTCAATCCATGGAAAAATGTTGTCCTTCGATTCGAGCCCGTTGAGATATTCGAGTTCCAGATGACCGTCTTTTATCTGCTGGTAAAGGCGGGTAAACCGCGCGATATGTGACACGAAACGTTTCCTGGCATACGCCACCATGGTGCCCGAGTTCATGATAAACGGCCAATCGCTCGACTGTGCGAGGAGCAGCTCCCGCAGGGCCTGGTTGATGCCCCGGTGTCGTTCCGGTGAAGCCGTCGTGGTGCGCATGAGCTCATGCATCCTGTCCTGTGCTATATGGATGTGGCGATATATCCAGTCGTTTGTACCGTTCAGCCAAACCTCGTGGTAGCCTTTATCGCCCCAGCTCGACGGTGAGGGTACGGCGGCCTGGTTTTCCGGGTACTCCTTCAGGTACATGGTTGGCGTCGTTGCTGTAACGATACCGCTTGTCGTACTGAGCTTCCGGAAAACCTGCTCGATGAATTCCGGGCCCTCGAACCACCAGTGCCCGAACAGCTCTGCATCGTAAGCGGACACAAGGATGGGCTTCCGGTCCATGATGCCGCACAGGTATTCTATATGTTTTGCACGGTTGAACACGAAGTTGCCGGCGTGCGTCTCGACCTTCCTCTGTGCCCACTGCAGAACATAGGGCTGCTTCTGGTCCGTCTGCCCGGTGATCCGGTAGTATTTTATGCCGAGGTTTGACCGCGAGCCATCGCTATGAAGGTAGGGCCGTATATACCCGAGGTCCAGGTCGTAGCCGATGTCCCGGTAGAATTCTCTGTAGTCAGGGTCCCCGGGATAGCCTTCCTTTGCGCTCCACACCTGCTTCGCCGACTGCAGGTCCCTGCCGAAGAATCCCACCCCTGCCCGTGACGAAATGGGCGCATACACGCCGTATGCCGGCCTGACCGAGGCGTTCAGAACACCGTGTGCATCGAGGAACGTGTACCTGATGCCGTACGTAGCCAGGATCTCGTCGATTCCTTCGGTGTAGGCGTTCTCCGGCAGCCATACACCTCCAGCATCCTTCCGGAGATGATGGGCATGGCAGTCGATACCCACATGGAGCTGTATGTCCTGCCATGTCCTGTCAATCAACAGCGGGAGGTATGCGTGCGTTGCAGCGCTCGCCACTATCTCGACACTGCCCTGCTCCATAAAATCCCGGAACCCGTTTATGAGATTCCCCCTGCAGCCGTTCTCGAACAGATCCAGATAATGCACGAATCTTTCGTGATACATTTTTGCAAGCGGGTTTATGGAAGGGTCGTGGCGCGTACGGTCGATCTCCCTTTCGCTCAGTTCGATCAGCTTTTCCAGATGTGCCCGGTACCTTCTCATGAGGAGGCCGTCAGCAAGCATCTCGAGCAGCGTGGGGGTGAGGCTGATCGTTATGCGGAAGTCTACGCCGTCCCTGGTCAGCCTGCTGAACACGTCGAGCAGCGGGAGGTAGGTCTCTGTCATGGCTTCGTACAGCCAGTCTTCCTCGAGGAAATCCTCGTACTCCGGGTGCCTCACATAGGGGAGGTGCGAGTGCAGTACAATGGCAAGGTAGCCGTTCATTGCTTCCTTGAGGTTATCTCTCTCCTTGAAAAGGTCCCGAACCTCTCGTAGATTCCATAGGACTCGTCGAACGGAGACCGATCGGTGACGGGTATCTTCCCGGACGGCCGATCACCGGGACCTGAGGCCGAGGGCCACGCGTGAGGCGTCTTCACGGTGTTGGAAACTGCCATGACCATGAATATGCCCTTTGGATCAAGGTACCCGATCTCGCCCCTGATTGACTCGCCCGGTTCCGGGAGGTTTATATACCAGTTGTTTGCGCCGTCGACCTCAATACTTGCGTACAGAAGGTCTTTTCCCCTGTACACACGAAGTATCAGGGTTTTGTTGCCGCGTGCTGCCGGGTCGATCTCCCAGTAAGCGAACACCCACCACGGATCTCTGGGCATCAGTACAAGCTTGGTTATACCCCGGTACAGGGGCAGTCCCTCTTCCTGTGCGTCGGCGTACGCAGCCTTTCTCCGGACGGTGACAGGGACTTCCGCGGACTTCTTCCGCGTCTTCTTCTTCAGGGTTGCGGAGATTGCCCTTGATCGGGCCGAGGCGACGATAGCCATCACCATCCGGTCCTTGGTCATCTTTCGGGTAACGCTGACGTTCAGCGACCGTGCGAGCTTCCGCAGCTCCCGTAGCGGGAGTGACTTGATTTCTTTACTTTTCATGATCCTGTCTACATCATACGTCTGCGGCGTGTGATGTCAACCGATGCTCTCTTATCCCTGAAAAAATCCCTCAACAGCTCGGACGCCGCTTGTCCACAGACACCGGGTACCACTTCGACAGCGTGGTTCAGCCTTTTGTCCCTGAAGACATCGAACAAGGTTATCGCGCCGGCCCTGTCGTCGTAAGCGCCGAAGATGAGCCGGCCTATCCTCGCTTGTAGTATCGCACCTGCACACATGATGCACGGTTCGATAGTGACATACAGCCGCGCGCCTGTCAGTCTGTAATTGCCGAGCCGCACGCCGGCGTTCCGAAGGGCAAGTATCTCGGCATGGGCCGAAGGGTCGTTCATAGCTATCACGCTGTTATGGGCGGCAGCGATAACGGTATCGTCCATTACGACGATTGCTCCCACGGGCACCTCGCCCTGTTCTCCAGCGATCGCGGCCTGCTCAAGCGCAATGCCCATATAGTACGCATGGTCATCCATGATCCAAGGGATACACCCGGCAGTGATTATTTTCAACAGATCGACGCGCTCGCTTGCATGCTGTCTCGTTTTGCTCTATAGTGCCGGACAGGGGGGTACCTATGGTTCAGACAGACATATTCTGGTCATACACGATGGGCGCGACTTTTGCTGCCGCCGCTTCGAAGCAATTGAAGAGGGACTACGATGCTACTCAAGGCACCAGGTGGTTCCAGAGCAACTATTTCATCTATGCCCTACTGTTTCTGGCCTGTTTGTTTGCACCCACCGGGAGCTATTTATTATGGGACTTCCCCCAGTGGGAAACCATGCAGATCGCCACTTCTCATGCTGCCATCCCGGCGTGGTTTGTCGCCCTGTTTGCCATTTCGAACGTTCTGCTGGGAGTGCTCGGCTATTGGGCCGCATACAGCTTCATAAAAAAAGGTAAGACACCTCTGGCATGGCTTCAGGTGGTCATGGGCTATGTCATCATGACGGTCGTCCTAACCTACGGGTGGGATGGCACGGGCTGGCAGAGGTTCCTGTATGATCCCTCGTCCCACGGCGGCAAGCTCTGGGCACCGGGCAGGTACGATGGCATCGCCTTCTTCTCCGGGAACGTCGCCCATGCTCTGTACGGTATGGGCATAATCGTCCTCCCGTTCTTGTTCGTTCCTGTTGTAAAATGGATGAGAGAATGAACATAGGGGCGGTTCACGAACCGCCCCTGCAAACGTCAATCGCTACTTCTTTACCGTCACCGCGTCCTTGAGCATCTGCAGGGTAACGGATTTTGGTCGCTCCAGGGGTGCCCCGACTGCCCTGTCCCACACGATCTGTGCCGTGATGCCCATTGCTCTGGACACGCCGAACAGCACCGTGTAGAAATCGTACTCAATTACGCCGTAATGGCACTGCAGGGCACCGGAGTGGGCATCGACGTTGGGCCATGGGTTCTTTGCCTTACCCTGTTTTAGCAGCACATTCGGTACCACCTCGAACACCTTGCTCACGGTCTTGAATATCGGATCGTCGGGCAGGTACTTCAGGGCGAACTCGCGTTGTGCCGTGTATCTGGGGTCCGTCTTTCTTAGCACGGCGTGGCCGTATCCCGGGATGACCTTGCCGCTGCTGAGCGTATCGTTTGCGAACTTCTCTATCTGTTCCTTTGTCGGTACGCCTTTATAAACGTCCATAAGGTCCATGATCCATTTCAGGCACTCCTGGTTTGCAAGCCCGTGCAGCGGTCCTGCAAGTCCGTCCATCGCGCCGGAAACGGAATAATAGATGTCCGAAAGGGCCGTAGCAATCAGATGACCAGTGTGAGCGCTCACATTACCGCTCTCGTGGTCGCTGTGCAGTATAAGATAGAGCCGCATAAGGTTCTTGTACTCCGGATTGTCTACACCCATCATGTGCGCAAAGTTTGCTCCCCAGTCGAGGCCCGGGTCTGCGGGTATGAAACTGTCTCCCTTGTAGATATGTCGGTAGATGTAGGCTGCTATCGTGGGCAGCTTCGCGAGCAAGTTCATGGAATCCTCAAGCATGGGCTCCCAGTATTCTGTCTTTTTCATGCCTTTGTGGTATTTCTTTGCAAACTGTGATTCCCTCTGCATAACGAGTATGGCTGCAGCAAATTGAGTCATGGGATGCGTGTCAGCAGGCATGGACCTGATAACGTCGAATACGTACTGAGGAACCGCTGCCCGCGCCTTGAATTCGTTTTCTATATCCAGGACCTCTTCTTTCGCAGGGATCTCGCCGGTAAGGAGCAAAGACCATAAGCCTGTGGGGTATGCCTCGCTATTCGCATCCGGCTTGGGTAGCTTCTCCCGTACTTCCGGTATCGTGTAGTTGCGGAAACGTATGCCCTCCTCAGCATCGAGGTACGAGGTATCACAAATCATGGACTTGATATCCCTCATGCCTCCGGTGACCTGATCTATCTCCACCTCATCGAATTTGACTTTACCGTGCTCCTTCGATAGTTTCGCAAGATCTTCCCGCCATGATGGTATGAGCTTCGATAGCTTCTCTTTGATTTTACTCATGGTTTCTCTCCTTTTCTTCGTATTGTATACAATATACACGCTGTAATAGCCCTGTCAACTAATACCACCGCTGGTACGCCGGGTCTCAAAGTAGTTGACAGTAGAGTCAAACGGCATGGTAAGCTTGCAGCGGTCAATCTCGAAAAACAATGCAATAAAAAGGAGGTAGACGATGGTAGGCATAGTGTCGTATGGAGGATATATCCCCCGGCGCAGACTCAACAGGATGGCGATCATGCAGGAGATGGGCTGGTATATACCCGCGCTGATGATGGTTGCCGGCGGAGAGCGGTCCATGTGCAACTGGGACGAGGATTCCCTGACGATGGCGGTGGCATCGGCCCGGGACTGCATTGCCGGCTTCGACAAATCGAAAATCGACGGACTCTCCCTCGCAACGACGACCCCTTCATTCTCTGACCGCCAGAACGCCGGCATCGTTTCCGCTGCGCTCAACCTGAGGGACGATATCGCGACGGCAGACTTCACGTCGTCATTGAAGTCTGCGACGACCGCGGTGATAGCGGCGCTCGAGTCTCTCAAGGGCGGTGACAGGCATCATGTCCTCGTTGCGGCCGCGGATCACCGCAAGACGCGGTCCGCAAGTTTTTACGAGATGTGGTTCGGCGATGGAGCGGCTTCCCTGCTGCTGGGCAGCGAACATGTCATCGCCGAATACAAGGGCTCCTATTCCCTGTCCGTGGACTTCGTGGACCATTACCGCGGCGAGGGCAAGGAGTTCGACTACACGTGGGAGGAGCGCTGGATCAGGGACGAGGGTTACGCAAAGATAATCCCGCAGTCCATTGGCGGACTCCTGAAAAAATACGGCCTCGGCATGAAAGATATCAGCAAGGTGGTGTACCCGTGCTTTATAACACGCGAGCACAAGGGTATAGCCAAAAAGATAGGTGCCTCGAAGGAGCAGGTCATCGACAACATGCACGATGTAACAGGTGAGACGGGCGCGGCCCACCCGCTCGTCCTCCTCGTGTCGGTCCTCGAGCAGGCAAAGCCCGGCGACAGGATCGTGGTGGCGAGCTTTGGGCAGGGCAGCGACGCGCTGCTGTTCCAGGTGACGGACAACATCACCAAACTGGCGCCGCGGAAGGGTGTCAAGGGATCTCTGGAGAACAGGAAGGAAGAGACGGGCTACGCAAAGTTCCTCACGTTCAACGGCCTGATCGAGGCCGAGACCGGCATACGGGCCGAGGCCGAGACACAGACTTCGCTCACGACGCTGTGGCGCAACAGGAAGATGATACTCGGGCTGGTCGGAGGTAAGTGCAAGAAATGCGGCACGGTGCAGTACCCGAAGACGGATGTGTGTGTCAATCCTCGGTGCAACGCATTCCATGCCCAGGAAGACTTCGAGTTTTCTGACAAGGATGCGAAGGTCATGTCGTTTACCGGGGACTATCTCGCGGTGTCCGTGGAGCCGCCCTCCGTCTACGGCATGGTGCAGTTCGACGGCGGCGGGAGGACGCTCCTCGACTTTACGGACTGCGACCTCGAGGGTATTCAGATAGGGCAGACCATGAAGTTGTCTTTCAGAAGGAAATACTACGACAAGGAGCGCGGGTTTGTGGGCTATTACTGGAAGGCCATACCCAAATAGTTCAAAGGAGGAAAAAACATGTCAACAGGCATTAAAGATAAAGTTGCGATAATTGGTATGGGGTGCACGAAGTTCGGCGAACGCTGGGACGCCGGGGCGGAGAACCTCATGGTTGAGGCATTCGAGGAGGCCGTGGCCGACGCCGGTATAGAGAAGAACCAGATCCAGGCAGCATGGCTTGCCGACTGCTTCGAGGAGATACACCTCGGCAAGAGCGCGCTGCCCCTGTCTCTGACGCTCAGGCTGCCGAACATCCCGGCGACGCACGTGGAGAACTTCTGCGCGAGCGGGACAGAGGCGTTCAGGGGCGCGGTTTATGCGGTCGCATCAGGCGCCTACGATATAGCGCTCGCGCTCGGGGTGGAGAAACTGAAGGACATCGGTTACGGCGGTCTGCCGAACTCCGGGTCAAACAGCGGCTCGCTTAACTGGCTATGGATGCCCAACATGACGGCCCCGGGTGCCTTTGCGCAGCTCGCCACGGCATACGCGGCGAAATATAAGTACTCGATAGACGACCTCAAAAAGGTACTCGCCCATGTGTCAGTAAAGAGCCATGCGAACGGCGCGCTTAACCCCAAGGCGCACCTGAGATCACCCATAACAGAGGACCAGGCGCTGTCGTCTCCCATGGTGGCACACCCGCTCGGTCTGTACGACTGCTGCGGGGTCAGCGACGGCTCAGCGGCCGCAATCGTCACGACGCCTGAGATTGCGAAGAAGCTCGGCAAAAAAGACCTCGTCACCGTGAAGTCACTCCAGATAGCCCTCAGCAACGGGGAAGAGATACAGTACAACGAATGGGATGGTACGTACTTCGTCAGCACCAGCAAGGCGAGTACGGCGGCCTACAGGGAGGCCGGCATCAAGGACCCGAGGAAGGAGATCAGCATGATGGAGCTCCACGACTGCTTCTCGATCACCGAGCTTATCACGTACGAAGACCTCCACATATCCCAGAGAGGCGGGGCGCCCAAAGACGTACTCGAGGGCTTCTTCGACCTGAAGGGCGGCGGTATACCGGCACAGGTCGATGGCGGACTGAAGTGCTTCGGGCATCCCATCGGCGCATCCGGCCTCAGGATGCTCTACGAGATGTACTTGCAGCTCCATGGGAGGGCAGACCAGCGCCAGTTGAAGGACCCGAAGCTCGGCCTTACCCACAATCTCGGGGGCTTCCCGTTCATGAACGTGGTCAGCATAGCGATCGTAGGCAAAGAGGGCGTATAGTTCGGGCATGCATGCCTGCGGCGGACGCCTCAGGCGGTCCGCCGTATCTATGTTATACCTCAGGATTTTGAACCCAGGGACCCAATGCTTATCATTGTAGTATGACTGCCTACACCTACACCCATCAGGTATTGGGCCGGGAGCTGGAAGCCATTTCCGGCCACTACGCGTTCCAGAAAGAGGGACAACTGCCCTATAAGGGCAGGCAGGTCTACTACTATACAGGATACAGCTCCGTAGATACCTCGTGCTGCGGCCCGGGCGGGTGCGGCTTCGCATTCGTCATAGGATACATGGTGAGCTGGCATCTCGGCAGAGATGCGTCCGGGGCGTACGTGTCGGAGATAGAGCCGCTTGCCGATAGCGCCGAAAGACAAGATCTGACGAAGCTGCTGATGCAGCAGGCGCACGTTCAGCAGGTCAATTTCTGGACGCCCGCGGCTACGAAGCTATAGCCACGCCTATGCCGATCATGATCAGGATCCATGCGATCATAAGGTAGACGCTCCAGGTCCTGAGCCTGAGCGACGAGAGGTCGAGGGGCTTCGACGACCTGCCCATCTTGAAGACGACAGACAGCAGGTAGCTCACGATGACTATACCCATCAAAAAGGTGACCGCAAAGAGAGCGGTGCTCCCGTAGCTGAGGTTCAATTTGTAGGTGTAGACAGAGTAGTTGTAGCGACCCACGTAGAGCATGCGCAGGGCCTCGCGCGCCGAGGTCATTCCGAGAACGCCTATCAATGCCAGCCCGGCTGCGGGCAGGGCGTACTTCTGTGGATTGGACTGGGCCTCTATAAGGACCAGGAGGAGCAGGACAACGAGTACACCGGCGGTCAGGAATACGGGGTTTCTGTAAAACTGAAAGCCAGACGGCAGGCTGAGCAGCCACCACACCCCGACGACCATCTGCAGGACTGTGAACGTGACCGCCATCTTTGCACCGGTCTTCCCGACCCATGCAAGGTACGATTTGTCCATGTCGTCCCTTTCCTTGAAGTACCATGCGTACAGCATCATGAATATACCCGTGATCGCGAACGAGGCAACGATGAAGTGCAGGAACCTCGGCAATTGGAACGCGTGCAGTATGGTACCGGAGAGATCGGCCTTGCTCCCGCCGACGTACCAGTTTACCCACTGCTCCGGGAAGAGTGCCTGATAGGATACCGCATGCATGGTAACGCCCACGAGCAGTATGAGGAGGAACGCAGCGACGCCCCAGACGCCGATGTGCTTCCTGTCCTTGTAGAGCTTCATGTAAAACACGTAGGCGAACGAGAATGCCGCCATGAGCACGAACACGATCCCCACCATCCACGCGGCCGACAGGACGTTGGCGGTATACCAGAAGGGATCATAGATGACCTGCATGAAGAGGAGCGGAGCAACACCGAGCACTATCAGAAGAGAAAAGTTTATCGTGGAGGCCTTTGCAAACGCCTTCGAGAGCGCCCGGTAGTAGTTCCCTTTTTTGAAGTATCCGTAGACGCTCATGAACACGCCGCCGATAACGAGGTTAACGAATATGATATGCAGCGCAAAGGTCAGCACGAGCAATACCTGGAATACGAATGGATAGAAAGGCACCCCCATGGGATCCTGAAGCGATTTCAACATTTGGGAAATATCCATGAGCACCTCCTCAAGCGGCCCTCAGCCGCGGGTAAAAAAACTCCCGACCCACGAACAACCCGGGTGCCCAGCCCTGTTTGTCAAAGAGGTCGAATTTGATTCCTCCCACCGTATCTTTCGTTACAGCCTTCATGGCATGAATCATGTAAAAGTCTGCTCTACTTCCGGTATAAGCTTACCAGGTATGCAGCGAGCGCCTTTTTCTCGGCGGCCGTACCTGCAAATCGTGGCATGAACGGGAACGCATCGAGAAAGCCGATGAATGCCTGGGCGTTGTCCACGCTGCTGAGCCCTGCCATCCGTACCATCGTAGGAAGGGGCCTGAGCCAGCCGTTGGGCTCGAGCGTATGGCACGCGGAGCACTCTATCTGCGCGATCTCCCCGCCGGCCTTCAGCAGGTCCGCAGTATCGATGGTCCGCAGCCCTGCCGGGACAAAAGGGGAATAATGCAGTATTCCTACGCTATCGATGGTCGCGAGGTCACCCTGTATGCCCTTGGCCGGCAAGCCGGCCGGCACGATCTGGTTCGAGTACATATAGCCGCCTATGACATAGGGCTTTCTGATGCGTTCACGTATGCTCTCCGCGGAGAATACGCCCACCAGCAGGATGAGTATGGCGAGCACCCCGGGTACCGCCTTTGCCCATCGAGGTCTGAGCCATACAACCATAAACCAGGCGAGCAGCGCTGCAAACGCAGCCACCACGATGACGGGAACGATCTTCGGGATAAGTATGCTCATCCCATAGAGCTCCCGCGCCGGGGCCGGAAGCGACCACAGGTATACCCGGAAGAACAGGGCCGTAAGCACTGCTCCAAGCATACCCCATACGGACGCTCTCCTGATTATGAACGAGGCGACCTCTTTGCGCTTCAGGGTACCGGCTACCACGATGGCGTACAGTCCGGCAACGGCAAACATGAACGAGGTCCGCATCAGAAGTTGCGGCAGGTAGGTCGGGTTGAAGAACCCGTCGAAAAACGCCCCTGTTGTGAGCCATTTCCCGGGTGACAGCATGAACGACATGATGCCTGTTATAATCGCCATGCTTATCCATGAGCCGATCGCATAGATCAAGCCGATGGTGAGGTGCGTTTTGTTGTCCACCCTGCCGAACGTGTAGTAATAGACGTAAATAGCGAGTACTTCGATGATGAAGAAGACCCACTCGGCAGCCCATCCCCATACATAGTTGTGTATCAGGGCAGAAATGCCTTTGGGGGCCGCGACCGTTAAGGCGTACCATATGCCCACGCCGGACAACGAACCGAATATGAACGAGAAGATCAGAAGTACAAGGACATACTTTTTTATAAACTCGAGCAGCTCCGGCCTATTCTCCTTATAGGCCTTATTTTCCACGTACACGTTGAACCAGAACGCAGACGTGGCAAGGTGCGAGGGAAGGATATGGAAGGACGCAATGAAAGCTATGACGAGGGCCGATCCCATAACGGGTACTTGCCATACCGGATACATATGACGATCTCCTTTTGATTCTCCCTCTATCAGATCCAGCCCTTTCAGCAGGGCACCACTATCACACTCTATAGGAGCCGTGTACGGTGTCAAGGAATTTTGAACAACTGCTCTCCGGACAACGGGACACGCACATCGTGCCGCCACCGTCTCTTGAAAAAATATAGCAAAGCTATATATTTGTTTCGGTATCCACCCCACCGTGGACCTGTCAACCGCACCTCAAGAGACCTACAGCCAGAGATGATTCGGATACCGGCGTGATGAGCCTCGAGGAGGGCAACAAGAAAAGCACCAAACTGACGAGAACGCTGCTGCACGGTGTATCAGACCTTGCAACGCGTATGCCGGACCGGACATGCCTCTCTCTGGTAGCGCCGCAGGTGGACGGCATCAGGTACCCGGACGCACGGGAGTTTATCAACCTGCTGCTCCTGAACTTCAAGCATCAGTACAAGCGCTTTGCACCTACCGTCAAGAAGAGGTTCGTAGAGAACCTCTTCGGTAATGCCATGCTGTCTGCGCCGGAAAAGATCAATGCGTTTATAAAAACGGACAGAAAACCCCGAGCTTTCAAGCTCGGGGATGAATGTCCGCCTGTAGCGAAGCCAGCTTTAGCTGGCGAAGCGTAGGCAAGTATGACATGATTTGGTCATGGCGAGATAGTGGTCAGGTGCGCATACCAAACAGAGCATCCAATGTCATCTGGTATGGATACCGAAATATCGGAAAAGAGTTTTACGAGATAAAATAGCCATCCGCAATAATAGGAGTGACGCCAGGCGCCCAGTACCATGTTAACTTTGTAATCGATATTTTCCTCGCCACGAGTAGAGGCATTACCGCTACAATTCGGTGGATGGGAGACAGTGACCACCCTCGGACCGCAGCTCGATGCGTATGCTCGCGAGTACAACGAGATAGCAGACCCGCTCTGGGACAAAGAGTACCAGGGACCGAAAGAGACCGGCACCGGGCACCATATCGGCAGCGGCACGATCGAAGATGACGTCAGGATGTTTGGCGACAGGATAACGAAGGACCTGCTGCGCAAATAGACCCGTACACGGGTGCCGGGCCGTTCTGTCCCATACCGGGCGATGGAACACAGGCTATTCATACCGTATGGCCTCGACGGGCTGGATCATCATCGCCCGGTACATGGGGTACAGGGCTCCGATCACGCTCAGGCACAGCGCGATAAACAGGGCCCGTACAAAGATGCCGACGCCCGGGTCAGCATAGACAAAGCCCCTGACGGTAGGCAGGCTGGTCAAGAGCTTCAGCGAGGCAATACCGATCACAGAGCCAAGCGCCCAGCCCAGGAGGCCTATGATGACGGTCTCTCCGAGTATCATCCTCGCGACCATGGTCTTGCTCCATCCGATGGCCCGCAGTATGCCGAGCTCCTTCGTTCTCTCGAACACGCTCATCGTCATGGTGTTCATGGTGCCTATCATGCCCACGGCGAGGGCGATGACGGAGGTGATCCATGCCATGATACGTATGAGCTTCGTTCCTTCGTTCAGCTCTCCGAGTTTCCTCGCCTCTATGACGGTGTACCCGCTCAGACGAGACTGGATAGCCTTCAGCATCGACCTTTCACGCGAGGGAGCGTCAAGCTTTATACTGATCAGGGAGACGGTATGCTCCTTGTTGAGCAGCTCCTGCAGCGTTCTGAGCGGCACGACGCATGCTCCGTCCTCGAACACGTTCCCGCTCTCGAACACGCCCACCACTCTGAAGACCATCGTCTCGATGTCGATGGTACTTCCCACCCGTACCCCGAGGTTCTCTCTTGCGATTCTTCCTACCAGCGCGTCGCTGTATGCCCCCCCCGTGAGTGACCTGCCCTCGACGACCTTCAGGTGCCGCAAGGGATACTGGCCGGGGTCGAAGCCTATCACTGTTACTGAGGGCTGGTCGTTCACCGTGACGATGTCCGACAGGGTGCCTGCTACTTCCCGTACGCCCTTTATCGACCTTATCCTGTCCATGATGCCCTCGTCGACGCTGCTGAAGAACACGTTCGCCACAGTACCCTTTATCACATTGAGGTTCGTTCCGGAGCGCGCTATGAGCCTTTGCCAGCTCGTAACAAAGCCGTCCGATATGGCGACGAGCGCGACAATGGCGCCGATACCCACGCCAATCCCGGTCGCGGTGAGGAGGGTCCTGATCTTCCGTCGCACGATGTTCTTCAGGATAATCATAAAGAAACTCATGGCTGCTCCAGAGACCGTACGGTGAACAAAGAATCGGCCAGGGGCCTATCGAGCACGATACGACTTACGATGATACGAGTGGAATGGCCCGTTACCGGGTTGCGTATGATTGTCCGGGTAGCTATGGTGTGCCCGTCTACGCTCCTGGTCGCCTGGACACGCAGTGTCTTGATGATCACCTTGCCCCGGTAAAACGTCGCATACACGGGTATGTTGTCGGTTGATCTTATCCACTGGACCACCCTCGAGTAGGGCGGGGCGCCGCCGCTTTGCTTGGCCGGCAGCGATTGGACCACAGCGCACCGCACGTGCTCTTCCGGACAAAGGTCTTCCCGAAGGATCGAGTTGTGCCACGACCTATAGCCATGATCGTTCAGGTCACCGTAGTTGAGATCGCTGCCGAGAAAGCTCTCTCCCAGCTCGGTTACGCCGAGTCTACGCACCCTGTGCATGGACGGCAGGTACACATACTGGGTCCTCCTGTGCCCCTGCGTAACAACGAGGTACTTCGTACCTTTCATGCTGTCGGGTGCGTCTATGATGATCAGCCCCTTGCTCCTGCCCGGCGCGTGCGTCGCATACCAATCGAACGAGCGCTCACGCTTCTGGCCGACACGATCCACAAGGACCATGTCGACGTGCAGGGAAACGGTCCTGAAACGTGCGGCCTTGCGGACATTGCTCAGGAGCCGGTCTGCTGTGTTTGCGTGCGAGGGGGGCGCCGCAAGGGACACGTACACAGCGGCGATAAACGCCACTCCGAGGCAGCCGGCGGCCCGCTTGCCCCACGGTCTCCTTGTTCCCCTGCCGAACATGCGCGGACTACTGTTGCTTTGTCCCCTGGATCATCTCTTTCAGCTTCTCCATCTGCTCGAGCTTTTCTATGTTCTGCCTGCCAACCAATTGCTTGAACTCCGCCATATCCCTGAGCGGAGCGAAGGACGGCTCCTGCAGTGCTGACATCTTCAGGGCCGGCTTCAGGGCGAAGGCCTTTCTCAGGTTCTCCAGCGCCTGCCTCTTGTCGCCTCGGATAGCTAACCCTATAGCGTGATCGTACCATACGATCGGGTTATCCGTGTTGATATGCTTTGCCCGCTCGTAGTAGGTGTCGCCTGCCGTGAAGTCCTTCAGATAATAGTAGCTCATCGCCATGTTGAGCAGGCCGGGCTGGAACGAAGGGTCGATCTGTACGCTCTTCCGGTAGTCATCGATCGCCTCCTGATAAGCGCCCTTCAGGAACATCGCGTTCCCCAGGTTGTAGTACGCGTCCTGGCTGTTCGGATTGAATTTTAACTGCAAATCCGCCACCTTGATCACGGCGTCTATCCTGTTCAGTCTCACATCGCAGGAGACGAGCTGGTTGCCTATCTCCCCGACGAGCGGCGGGAGGAAATGGAGGGCCTTCTCGAAATCCGGGATGGCCTTCTCGCAGTTGTTCTCTGCAAAGTATGCGCCCCCCCTGAGCCTGTATGCCAGCCCGAAGTACGGGCTCAGCCGCAGGGACTGGTCCAGATCCGCAATCGCCTGCTGGAGATCGCCGGTGTTGAACAGCACGATCGCCCTATGGAAGTAGTAGATGTATTCAAAGGGATTGAGGCGTATTGCGTCGTCGAACTCACGCGTTGCGGCCGGGAAATCCCTCCTGTTTCTGTACGCGACGCCGTCCTTGATATGGTTCTCTGCCACTGCCGTGCGCCCCGCATAGATCGGCAGCGCGAACACAGCGACGATACTTATCAAGATGGCGATCGTGAGGACAAGCTTCTTCCCAATTGACCGGATCCCGCCCCCCGTCGAGGGGCTCACGAAGAGCAGATACGATGGCGGCTCCGGGGTGGTGAGGCGCCTCTGCTTCCGTGCTGAGAGCTGTCGGTTCTCGTCGTCGAAGCCACGGTACACGACGTCGGTCAGCGCTATCAGACCCCAGAAATACATGCTCGATGCGGGCTCCTGAAGCGGGAAGCTGAAGATCGCTGCTATGAGCACAGCTATTATTCCACCGCCGAGTGCGAGTGCGAGGAGGAACCGGTCCTCATTTCCGATGCTCTCCTTTGCGACCCTGATGAGCTTAAACGCGCTGTTCAGGATGATCCAGAGGAAGGCGATGAACCCGATAATGCCGAGTTCCGCGAGGATCTGGAGCCAGTCATTGTGGGACTCGGAAAAGACCTGGTAGGTCTTCGAGATGATCTGCTGGAGCTTCGGGACCTGATACTTGTGGATATCGACCTCGACCTGTCCGATGCCGACTCCGAGGATGGGGTTGTGCTTCCATGCGTCGAAGGTGCTCTGCCATGCCATGAACCGGAAATTGATGGACGTGTCCTTCGTCTGGAGCTTCGAGGTCAAAAGGTCATAGAAGTCCTTCAGTATGCCGGCGTGCGGTTCTTCGACGTCCTTCACGGTCGAATAAATCGAGGCAAACTGTTTCTGTTTCCCGAAGTGTGAAATAGAAAGGATGGTGCCTCCGCTTACCACGAGGACGCCGAGCGTTATGGCGACTGCGATCCGCCGTGCCCTTGAGGTTCCCCCGCCGCTGCTCGCTTCGGGCTGCTTGGGCGGCGATGTCGTGATGCCCTTTTTAGCGCCGGCCAGCTTCAGCCACTGGTAGATCATGAAACCGAATATCACGAAGCTCGAGATGATGAAGCCCATCCATGCTGCCCTGCCCTTGGTAAGGACGAAGTAGAAGTACGTGGGCACGAAGAGGAAGAACAGAACGGTCTTCGTCTCGATGTTGAAATCCGACAGAAAGAACGAGAATATCAGAAGGCCCACGAAGCTAATGATCCATTCGGCTGAAAAGTTCGTGAGTCCGATCGTCGAGGAGGGGTCCTTCTCGCCGTAGATGTCATAGGGACACGGCAGGATCTCGTAGAACTGCATGATGCCGTACATCGAGACGATGAACACCGCCATCGCCATGGCAATGATGATCCAGCGTACGTGGCTCCTCTTTCTCACGTAGAGGAGCGTGAAAAACCAGAAGAAAATGTTTGCCCCGAGCCGCAGCATCATGTCGACGGCACGCCAGATGTCCGTGACGTGCACGAGGTGCACGAGCACGACGCCTATCATCAGGAGCATCGGCAGCCAGATCGAGGTTTTCGGGAATACTATCTCCCTTCTGTCGACGCCCCGTATCAGCCACAGGAACGTCAGCAGCATCGTCACGGATAGGAGCACCGTGGTCTTTATCCATATAAACTCGTTCCCGAATTTCAGGACCGGGATCACGAGAAAGCAGAGCACGATGGCTACGACGCCGATCTTGTCGTAGAGCGTGTCCGAGTTCGGCCTGAATACGGCAGGCTTTGAAGCAACGTTTTCTGGCATTTGTCCTCCTCTATAGCTATACCTTTTTAATGAATAACTCTTTCAACTGTCTATCGTCGACTTCCGACGGGGCGTCGGTGAGCGGGCACGTGCCTTTTTGGGTCTTGGGGAATGGTATCACGTCCCGTATCGACTCGGAGCCGGTGAGAATCATGACGAGCCTGTCGAGGCCGAAGGCAATACCGCCGTGGGGCGGTGCGCCGTACTGGAGCGCATCGAGCAGGAAGCCGAACTTGGCACGAGCGGACTGCTCGCTGATACCGAGCAGCTTGAACACCTTTGCCTGGAGCTCGCTATTGTGGATACGGATGCTGCCCCCGCCGACTTCCGTGCCGTTGAGCACGAGGTCATAGGCCTTCGACTTGACCCTGAGGGGCTGCTCATCGATGAGGGCGATGTCCTGGTCCCGCGGCGAAGTGAACGGATGGTGCACGGACTCATAGCGCTTCTCTTCGTCGTTGTACTCGTAGGCAGGAAAATCTGTCACCCACAGCAGCTTATAATCATCGTCCTTTATGAGGCCGAGCTTCCTGCCCAGGTAGAGCCTGAGGTTGGACAGCGCATCGTTGACGACCTTGGGAGAGACGTCCGCAACGATGAATACAGTCTCGCCGGTCTTAATAGCGAAGCGGTCGATCAGATCTTTCTTTTCTTTTTCCGAAAGGAACTTCTCTATCGGGGACGAAAGGGCGTTATCTTCCAGCTTGAGCCATGCGAGACCTTTCGCCTGATACTGCTTCACAAACTGTTCGAGCTCCTCGATCTCTTTCCTCGAGAATACCTGTGCCGCTTTGACTCCCTTGACGAGTCCTTTGTCCAAAGCCTGTTTGAAGACGTTGAACCCTGTGCTATGAAAGACATCGTTCAACTCTGCGAGCTCCATACCGAAACGCATGTCCGGCTTATCGTTGCCGAACCGCTGCATGGATTCTTCGAACGACAGCCGGTAGAACGGCCTTTTCGGCTCGAACCCCTTGAAGGCCTGGAATATAGTTACGAAGAGTCTCTCCATAATCTCCATCAGGTCTTCCATCTCGATGAAGGACATCTCGATATCGACCTGCGTAAACTCGGGCTGACGGTCCGCCCTGAGGTCCTCGTCCCTGAAACACCGCGCTATCTGGAAGTAGCGGTCGAACCCGGACACCATGAGGAGTTGCTTGAACAACTGCGGCGACTGCGGCAGTGCGTAGAACTTGCCGGCGTTCAGTCTGCTCGGTACGAGGAAGTCACGCGCGCCCTCCGGCGTACTCTTCGTCAGGATGGGGGTCTCGATATCTATGAAGCCCTCGGCGTTCAGAAACTCCCTCACACGGTTAGTGATCCTGTGGCGTACCATCAGGTTGGACCGCATCTTCTCTCTCCTGAGATCTATGTACCTGTACTGGAGCCTCGTTGTCTCGTCTACATCGACCTTCTCCTGGGACACCGGGAACGGCGGGGTTTTCGCTTCGTTGAGGATACGGAGCTCTTTTACCTCTACCTCGAAGAGACCGGTCTTTATCTCCTTGTTTTCGGTACCCCCGGGTCTCTTCCGTATGCTGCCCTGTATCAGAATCACATACTCGGGCTTGATGAGCTTCGCCTTCTCATAGGCCGCCTTGTCCGTTTCTGGACTGAATACGACCTGAACGATGCCCTCCCGGTCCCTGAGGTCCACGAATATGAGCCCGCCGTGGTCCCTCCGTCTGTGGACCCAGCCCATCAGGACGACCTCTTTTCCACGGTGCTCAGAAGAGATCGACCCGCAGTAACAGGTCCTTTTTAAACCACCCAAAAATTCCATCGGATCTCCTTACAGCCTATTGTTCTATCGCTACTCCGCAGTTTCTAAGACCTTTTGGCGCGAGCTGGTGCGCTTCGTAAGCCTTTGCCCGTTCGCTCGTTGCAAAATGCCCGATCCGTACCCTATACCACCGTACCCCTTTCACCGTTACCGATTCTGTCCATGGATTCAGCCTGTATTTCTTTCTCAGTTCGGTGCCCAGTCTTTCTGCCTGCGACTTCTCCCGGAACGCCCCGCACTGGATGCTGAACCTCCCTCCCGGCCTGCGGGCGATCTTTCTCGGAGCGGTCTTCTCCGTCCGCTTCTTCTGTACCCTTTTCCTCGCGCTGCTCTCCCTGGTAAGGGACTTATAAAAAGTCAGCTCGCTATGCTTGTGCGCCGTGGTCGTGGGAGGCATGACCGCTGTCGCGGACTGCGTTGTAGCCGTCGGTGAGTTCACCTGCCCCTGCTGTCCATATCCCTCTCCGGCGGCTTGCGCCGTGGTCTGCTCCGTAAAGACGACTGCGTTCTGCTGCGTACCCTGCTGGGGGGGGCCACCCGCCTGCCGGCCTCCTCTCGAGCCCAGACCTCTGCCGAGTACGAAGCCTATCGCAAACACGAGTGTCAGTATAACGACAGATGAGACCACTATCATGACGACCTGCTTATTGTCCAGCGTCACGCTATATCTGGGCTTTATCCTTTCCATGTCTCTCATAGTAGTACCTCCTATTCACCTGAAAGGGCATTCAATCCCCGACCGCTATCCCTACATCTTTTCCGGTGCACTGATACCGAGCAGATCCAGTGCGTTCTTTAAAACAATCTTTACCACGTTCATCAACAAAAGTCGCTGCCCGGTGTCCTGATCGTCGCCCACGACCCGCGTGTCCGTATAATACCGGTGGAGTATGCCCACGAGCTCCACAAGGTAGTACGTGAGCTTGTGAGGCTCGCCCTTCGCAACGATGTCCCTGATCACTTCGGGATAGATCAGGCACTGTGCCAGGAGCCTCTTCTCCTGACTCGTGAAGACATAGCTGTCGCGCTGCTCGATCGCATCGACGTTCCACCCTTTGGTAAGGGCGTAGCCGAATATGCTCGAGATCCTTGCGTGCGCGTACTGGACATAGTAGACCGGGTTCTCCTGCGACTGCTTCTTCGCCAGATCTATGTCGAACACGAGCTGGCTCTCGTGGCTCCGCTGGAGGAAGAAGAACCGTACGGCGTCCGTGCCGACCTCATCGACGAGCTCCTTCAGGGTAACATACTCGCCTGCCCTTTTCGACATGGCAACGGGCCGGTCGCCCCGCATCAGCCGTACCATCTGCACAAACAGTACGATCAGCCTGTCGGCGTCGTAGCCGAGGGCTGTGAGTGCAGCCCGAATTCTTGGGAGGTACCCGTGGTGGTCCGCGCCCCATATGTTGATCAGGCCGTTATAGCCGCGCTTGTATTTGTTCACATGATAGGCAATGTCCGATGCGAAGTAGGTGAGCTCACCTGCTTGTTTTTTTAATACCCTGTCCTTTTCATCTCCGTATAGCGTCGATAAAAACCATGTTGCGCCCTCTTCCTGTTTAACGGCATGCCTTTTGTTCAGTTCCTCAATAATTCCTGCAACGCTGCCATCGTCGTACAGCTTTTTTTCGCTGAACCAGTTGTCGAATGTAATGTTAAAACTGCGCAGGGCCTCTTTTATGCTCGAATTCGGAAGTGCTCTGGTTTCATCACCGAGTACACTCTTTACAGAGAATTCCGTTATCCTTTTTATGTTCTGTTCATTTATTTCGGCAGGAGGA
This sequence comes from bacterium, assembly GCA_021787665.1. Taxonomy (GTDB): domain Bacteria; phylum JAMCPX01; class JAMCPX01; order JAMCPX01; family JAMCPX01; genus JAMCVD01. The sequence goes on along the minus strand of JAJYLN010000003.1, from coordinate 29,025 downwards.
ATCATGGAAGCGAGGGTACCGCTTATACTTACAACATAGTCTCCCCGATATTCGCCGGTGTTTGAAAGCGGCTTGATGTTATTGGTTTTATAATATTCGTTCAATACCGAATATCCGAGCGAGAGCACCTGATTGCCGGCATCGTTGATGTAGTACTCCCTGGTCACTTCGTAGCCGGATGCTGCCATGACGCGTGCGAGCACGTCGCCGATGACCGCGCCCCTGCCGTGCCCGACGTGGATCGGGCCGGTCGGGTTCGCGCTCACGAACTCGATCAAGACCTTTTTACCCCTGCCGACGTCGCTCTTTCCGTAGTCTGTCTGCCTTTCCGCGATGTGCCTGAGGCTCCCGTGCCAGAACGCGCGGCCCATAATGAAGTTTATATAGCCTGGTTTTACGACCTCTATCCTGTCAATCAGATCGGTATGCGCCCGCATCCTGACAGCTACCTCCGAGGCGATGTCGTGCGGCGCCATCTTCAGGGGACCGGCGAGACCGAAGGCCACCCCGGTCGAAAAATCGCCGTGGTCTTCTCCTGCAGGCACGGTAACACTGAACGTGGGGAGGACCGCCTCTCCGGCATAATCCTTCACGGCGTCCGCTATGAGATCAATGAGCTTGTCTATCATCGTGGCCCTACAGTCCGCGTGGCAGAAACGGCCGTGTGTCGGGCAGGCGGCTTATGTCAGGAACCTCTTTTTGTTGTCGACAATGTACTCGGCATTCCTCATCGAGAACGACATGATGGTGATTTGCGGGTTGACACCCAGGGACGTCGGGAAGATGCTCCCGTCCGAGATGAACAGGTTTTCCAGTCCGCGCGCCATGCCGAAAGAGTCGACGACCGAATGGCCTGCCAGCTCCCCCATCCGTGCCGTGCCGAGGGGATGGAAGGCCATCATCTCGAAGTCATTCGCCTTCAGGCGGCGCGTGAACATCTGCGCTATGTCAGAGGGGGATGTGAACTCCTTTATCCCGTAGACCCCGGGGTCTACCGACTTCGCGCCGGCGGCAAAGAAAATCTCGGATGCCACAGCAATCCCCTTGATGAGTTTTTTCAGATCGTACGGGTGTAACTTGTACGTGATGAACGGGCTGTTGTCCAGGCCCGGCCTCACCGTACCCGAAGAGTTCTTGTCCGACACCATGACGCCGAAGGCAGCCAGGTTGTCATACTCGTGTGCCCGCTTCTTCCCCTCTATCCCCACGGCCTGTATGACTGGCAGGGCAATCTCCGGAGGTACGAAGATGCCCTCGAGCATGATGCCCTCGCTCGCATAGGCGTCGACAAAATTGCCCTGCGGTATTCCCTTGTAGCCCTCTATGAGCTCGTCGAAGAACGAGGTTATCCGCGCGGCCGGGTGGATGGTGAGGTTCTTCCCCAGCTCCGGTGAAAGCCGTATGTTGTTCTTCTGGAGGATGTAGGGCGTGTATATCGTGCCCGCAGAGAGAACGAGCAGCTTTGGCGATACCGTCATCCCGTAGAGCCTGTTGCCGGTCCGCTCGTTGACGATACTGCCCCGGACCTGCTTCACCCTGCCGGCATCGATGACGAGCCGCTCGGCCTTTGCGTTTGCGTAGAACCGTGCGCCTTTCTTCATGGCGGACGGGATGAAGTTGAGGTGCACCGCCTGCTTCGCATCGTGCGGACATCCGAACGCACACCTGCCACACCCGTTGCAGTTGATCATATTGTGCCTCAACATACCGTTGCTCAACCCGAGCGCGTCGGCGCCCCTCTTGAAGATCAGCCCGTTCTTTCCCAGCCCTTCCGGGGTTATGGTAACGACGCTGATAGTATTCTCGACCCGCTCGAAGTAAGGCTCCATCTCTTTCGGCGATGCCTTCACGACACCGTAGGTGTCTGCCCAGTCCTCGAGGACCTCCTCTGGCGTCCTGAAACACGTGCCCGAGTTGACCACGGTGGTGCCGCCGATGGCCCTGCCGAGCGGAAGGATGATGGTGGCCTTTCCCATGATGACCGTCGACCCGTAATCCCGGTAGAGTATCTTCAGGGATTCTATGGGCTTATACTTGCTATACCGCTCTTTCGTATAGTAGCTGCCCTCCTCCATGACGACAACATCGAGGCCCGCGCCGCTGAGAACGTCCGCCATCACCGCTCCGCCTGCGCCGGAACCGATGATGCACACATCCGGCGTCTCGACCACGTCCTTGTTTATATCGTTATAGGTGAGCAGCATGGCGGTCCTTCCTTTTCTGTCGCGATGTCATTCATTTCGTTTGTTCTTGCCCCATGCTCTCACAGTACGGGCAGTCGTCTGGTCGTAGACATGCGGGACGGTACTTCATGGCTTGTGTGATGGCATCGTCTGAATAAAATGGCATAAGGATAAGCATCTTCAGCATCAGGAACAGGTTCCTCTTGGTAGCGAACCTGCTGTTCTCCCATCCCTCCAGATAGCGCAACCGCTGCTGCGGGCCCATCGCCGTAAAGCTCCTGAGCCTCGTCAGCAGGGGCACGTACTGGAGCATGTAGAGGGCGCTTTTCACGAGCTTGAGCGGGAGCTTGCCGAACTGGTCTAAATAATTGTCGAACAGCAGGGCTGCATCCACATCCCTGGCGCCGGGCTGGAATGCGCCTCCGGATGGCACGATGGTGTCTGCAATGGCCTGCGCTATGACATACAGCTTCTGGTCAAACACCTTCAATTCCTTCATGGTATCAATCGTCTCCTTTGCCTGCCCACGGATAGTCGGTCTTTTTTAGACGTCTCACGAAATGCTTATCTCTCAGCATATCCTTTAATGCATGCGTAGTCAAACGAAATAGTGGTGGCACCAGGCCCGGCGCTATCTCCGAGAGCGGCCCAAGGACGAACATCCGCTGGTGGAACAACGGATGGGGAAGGACCAATTCCCTTGTATAGACGATACGCCGGCCGTACACGATGATGTCGATGTCGATGGTGCGTGAGGCATACGGAGGACCCGGATGACGCCGGGCCACGGTCCTGCCGAGTGCCCGCTCTGTTTCCTGTATGAGCCCGAGCAGCCCGAACGGACCCAGTCCCGTCCGCACAGCACAGCAGAGGTTCAGGAAGTTCCGCGTGCGTTTTCTGTCTCCCATGCCGACCGGCTCGGTCTCGTACAGCGACGATACCCTGACGACCTCCGTGCCGGGATATCTGTCGATCCGGTCGAGTGCCTTCAGCAGGTTCGCCTCCCTGTTGCCCGTGTTTGAGCCCAACGACAGATACACTGTTTCCACGGTCAGGCACCATCACGGCAAGGGACGCGCAATGAAATGGTACCAGTTGTACGCGACCCGCCTGTCGCCGTTGTCGTCCAGTGTCATGTAGAGCGTATAGTGCAGGTCCGCCGTGCACGCGGGGAGCTGGACGGTCGTGGTGGTCACGTTTGTGGAACTGTCCGCCGGGACCGTGACGTCCATCGTACTGATCAGGACGGTACTCACGGTCGTCTGGCTGCCGATGGTGACCGTGGTCAATACGGGCATGCTGTTCTCGAGCTGTCCTTTGGTCAGCGAATTGATGAGCCCGTCATCGAGCCCGGTGGCATCGCCCGTGATGTACGTGCTGTCGGTCTGCCTGTCCAGATGGTAGGAGAGCGCGAGCGACAGAGGGTGGAAGAGGTCGTTCACGACGAACACCGGGAGCGTGATCGTGGAGCCGCACGGGTAGACGTTGTAGCCGTGCTGCACGGCTACCATGACGGGCTGGTCGACCATGGACACCCAGTCGTATGCGGTGAGCGGCGTCCTGTTCCAGTCCACGATGCCCCATGCCATGGAGGGCCACCAGTCATTCAGCATGAACTGGAACTCCGAGTATGTGGGAGCGTACTTGTGGATCCTCGTGTCTTCCATGATGTACTTGCTCACGACGGCCTGGTAGCGCTGGCTCGCTGCGGCCCATGCGTCGAAGTCCGGGTAGGAGGACGGCTTCCCTATATAGAGGCTCTCGATGGGTATCTGGAGGTCATGGTACTGCCATGCGTATATGGTCGAGGTCGTGAGGTCGGCCGGCCACCAGTTCGTCCCGAGTTCCTGCTGCATGACCGGCGCAATGGCGTACGGGACGGCCTCTGCACCGAACTCTATGGGGAAGGGGATGGGCTTGCTATCGATAGCGAAGTCGTTGCCTGTATACCAGCCGTAGTACGTCGTGGAATCGTCGCTGATATTGCCGCTCTTGTGTACGGGTATGTCCTTCACGATGGCGGTCGCGATGGGGTAGATCGCGTCGTCGACCGCCCTGTTGAAGCTCTTGTCCAGGAAGATGCCGGACGGCGCGCTCCCGAAGGGCAGCGGCGTGGTCGGACAGTCGTCCTCCGTGCTGGTGACCGGAAAGAAGCTGTAGAACGGCTCGTCGTGCAGCGTCCAGAAGAGCAGAGAGGGATGGTTGTACTCGAGGTACAGGGCAGACGGGAGCATCCGCTCGATAACCTCGAGGTTGTTCGTGAGCGCGGGGTCGCCGTCCGGCCTCTCGAAGTCGCAGATGCTGTACTCCCATATCAGGCTGAAATTATAGAACACGCCCATCCCCTGCTGGTCCGCGGTGTAGAGCAGGGCCTGGGGCTCGATGTGGTCGTGTATGTCGAATGCGTCCATGCCCGCCCCCTTCATGAGCGCAAGGTCGGTCTGGTACGTGCCGTCCGTGATATGAGACATCCACTCCGTGGGGATGTAGGTCGTGCCCCGCAGAAAGACCCTCTTCCCGTTCAGCTCGAAGTACCGGCTCCCGTCCGGCGCGGTTACCTGCCGGAACACCCGTATGCCGAAGGTATCGTCCCTCACGTCCTGGACCGTGCCTTTGTAATAGACCGCGAAGCTGGCCCGGTAGAGTGCCGGGGAGCCCGACGCCGGGTGATCATAGAGCCACCACAGTGCCGGCCTGTCTATCGTGAACCTCATGGTAACATGGTCCTCGCCCGGTTTAAGCGTGACGTCCGCTGTGTACGTCTTCGTGTACGCGGTCCCGGGGAGGTCGACGTACGTGGCAACGGTGACGGGCAGGGAGGCGCTGTCCAGGTCCGAGAGGAAGTAGTCCACGGTGACGTCCGCGCTCGAGTAGTCGGCGTTGGGCTGGGGAGTTATGAACACCCAGTCCCACCGCACGTCCCGTGAGGACTTCAGGAAAACAGGCCGGTAAATGCCGCCGGTGCCCATGGATTGCACGTCGTTCGGGAGCAGCGAGTCTCCCGGCCTCGTATCGTGGTAGTCGAGTATGCCCTTGATCCAGACCTTCTCCGCGAGCTGCGAGTCTCCGGTGCCCGACTCCGCGACGGCGAACGACGGGTCGGACGGATTTATGACCTTTACGGCGAGGACGTTGTCGCCCGCCTTTGCGATACCCGTGACGTCGAACATGATGGGGTCGAAGTAGCCCTCGTGCTCTCCGAGGAGCGTTCCGTTGAGCCAGACCTTTGCGAAGTAGTCCACGCCCTTGAATATGATGACATCGTGAGCCTGTGACTGTGCGCTCGTAAGGGTGAAGTGGGTCCTGTACCAGACCGCGCCGTAATATTTCTCGAGTCCCGGCACATCGACCTGATAGTTATCCGGGACATGTACGGTCGCCCATGACGAATCGTCGAACCCAGGCGCAAAGAACGGGACCTGCCCGGTCTCCCCCGTGCCGGCAGCGTCCGTCGTAAACGCATACGCGCCATCGAGCATGACGCTGTCGGATGCGTCCTCGGAGCTGTAGGCACCGGCGGCACCCGTACGTATGCTGCCGGGCACCACTTGCTGTGCGGCTGCGAGGCCCGCAAACAGGGAGTTCGGCATGACCGGGAACGAGGTGTTTGTGGCCGGCTGGACAGTCGCGACGACAGAGGTCTTCGCGCACGCCGATAGCGCGATCGCGGACAGCAGTGCGGGTATCACTATGAGCAGCCTGCTCTTCATTGCCCTCATCTATAGTCCCCCACGGGTGCCGGGTCAATGCATCAACGCATCAAAGGATGGCACGACCGCACTGAAATTTACGAGAAACGAGGTGCATGATAGGTTGCAACCTTGTGTCGTGCAACTACACTGCGTCCCGGTGGGACAATTGTATCCATTGCAACAATCCATATGGCCCGTCGGCACACAACCGCCACTGTAGCAGGTGGAGCAATAGGTACCGGCATAGCAGCAGGCATTCCCGGGACACGCTACGGCACACCCGTAGTCGTAGGTCTCGGCGATACGCTGCCCGCAGACCGTTCCTGAAACCGATGCATAATTGCTCGCACCCGAATGCCCTTTCGCGGTAATAAAGATGTCCCCGTTACATACCTCGTGACCGTTGACGCTTATGCTGGGGGTACCGGTAAACGTGACTGTTACATCGACATCGATCGCACCGGGACAGCTAATCGTAGCCTGGGAAGTCATAACCATATGCAGTGTCCCATTCACCATGATGTGATCTCCGGTCGATGTGATGGTCTCGGCGCACGAGTTATAGGTGATCGAGCCGCTGCCGCTTATCGACATCGAGTCCTGCGAGCAGGGGGTCTGCTGGTAACAGCAGCCCGAGGGTATGGTACAATCCATGTTCAGGGTGTAATAGATGTCGCCACCGCCGGGGCAATTGGTAGAAGGGATAAGGGTCGAAGGCCCGCACGAAGCGAGTGTGCCGAGATTGCCTGTCTGAAGCCGTGTGGGCCTAAAGGAGCTCGTACTCAGGGTCAGGGCACTGTTCGCGGAAGTGGCGAACATCTGTGCAAGTGCATTGGCTTGATCGCCGGTGAACAGCGATCCTCCTCCTCCTCCAGAACTACCACAGCTTGCTATGGTGATCAGCACCATGTCTACCGCGATCCCCCAAAGCAGCCTCAAGCCTTTGTGTTCCTTTCTCAATCGTATCATAAAAACCTCCTTTTTTTCTTAGCCTGTACTGTACTTGAGAGTACCGAGTTCTTGGCATGAAATTACCTCTTTTTTGTAGCGAGGGCAAGCTTGAGTTTTGAGTGTTGAATCGAGGCATCTACCCACCGTTTTATCAGCTTCTTGAACCTTCTATAGGTAGCGATTTGTTTTTTAAGGTCGTCCACAAACTCCCTGCGTACATAGTCGGTACGGCTTCTCATATTGTGGGTGTAGCTGAGTTGATAGAAGAGGCCTTTCTTGTTTTTAGGAGACTGGTACTGGAGGGTTAACGAGCCGGGCCTCATCTCCCCCATAGTTACCACTTGCTGTTTGATGCCCTCTATCTCTTTCTCAAGAGCAGCCAGCGTAGGCTGTTTCATACCCTGTTCCTCCCTGCGTACGGTATAGCTGTTTTCCTCACGGAGCTCAACATTTCGACCAGATTTTCCTTGATATATAGCATATATATGCTATATAGTAAAGCACCATGATGAAGGAGGAACTCCCCTATGGGACTGTGGCTTAAATGGTGGTATCTGGTGAGACAGGTACGCCCCGCGTGTACAAGGACCCGGACTTTCCTCTGGCTGGTCGTCTGTCTTGCAGGAATGTCGGACCGCAACGACTTGCTGGGGGTGTCCAGCAGTTGTCAGAGCCCTGGGTCTTAAGGGGTCCTGCCATGACCGCATCCTGGATTTTATCATAGCAATGCCCTTAACCTCTCGGCGCTTACTCATCTGTGGAAATCCATAGTCTTACACTGTCCCTTGCTGCTCACCGTAAACGGAAGGCTCCTGCTGGTCGGCGATGGCCTGAAGGTACCCAAGGAAGGCAGGAAGATGCCCGCGGTGAAAAAGCTCCATCAGGAATCGTCATCGAACACAAAACCGCCGTATACCACAATCACATCCAGATCGGGATCATTACACAGGGGCTTGTGCAATATCTTTCACTGAGTTTTCCTCAGCAGGTTTGGCGTGCTTTCGGCTCATGGATGCGTACCGTGAGGCCAGGACTCTGTCCTGCTGAACGAGTTACCTCCATTGCTCTGCGTAATTGCTTCCCCGATTTTCTCGCGGGTTGCGCTAAAACCTCAATCCTCGCTAAATTCCTCCTTAAACACATTGACAGAAGTAGGTCAGAAGGAGCCAAACTGATCGCTTGACTCTATTTCATTGTGAAAACTCGGTACTCTCAAGTTCTTTAAAGGCAGATTATATATGCCCCTGGGGAACTGTGCTTTTCGGTTAGATTTTGTATTCGATTCTCGGAGTATTCGATTCTCGGAGTTGTAAAATGCCCGCCGGTGTTGTACGTAGGTTCATTACGGGGAAAAGGGACCGGCATGGAGTTGAAAAGAAGGGCATTGCTTCTCGCATGCGTGGCGGCCGTCTCGGTCGCCGGCTGCTTACGCAGCCAGTCGGCCAGCCCTGCCCTGCCTATCCAGTTCGATAGATACGGCGGACTGACCGGCGTGTCCGGGGACAATACGTCCGGCTTCTTCAGGACAGAGCTTATCCATAACAGGTGGGTGCTCGTGGATCCGGATAACCATGCGTTCCTGTCACTGGGTGTGAACCACGTCAGTTTCTCAGCGGATGACGTGCCCCTGTTCGGCTTCTCCGAGTACACCCATAACCTGCTGTCCCTCTTCCCTTCGAATTTTTCCCGGTACGCACTGCAGCAGTGGGTGCAGGAGGTCATCGGCAGATACGGGAAGATCGGGTTCAACACGCTGGGCAACTGGTCTGAGGACGGACTCACCGTGTTCCATGACTCCATCCCGTACACCTTTACCCTGGGCTTTGTCGGTGCGGTAGAGGGCGGGTTCGGCGCCAATGATTGCCCTGCCGTAAGCCACGGCTTCTCCTCGGACTTCCCGGATGTGTTCGACCCTCGGTTCGCCGAGAACGCCTATGCCTACGCACAGGACGTCATCGGGCAGGGCACGATAGCAGACCCCTGGCTCATAGGGTACTTCATCGACAACGAGCTCTCATGGTTCGGCGGTGCGCAGATCATCTACAACCCGGACTACACGCTCGCTGACGACTATATCGGTCTGCCGTCCACGTCCGCGGGCAAGCAATATTGGGTCGACGTCTTTTTGCAAAAGGAGCGGGGCTACAGCCTCGACAGGCTGAACCAGCTCTACGGAACGTCCTTCGCGAGCTGGACCGGGGTCCTCGATACGACGAAGCTGCCGAACAGCACATCGTACCCGCAGCGGCAGGCCGACAAGCAGGCCTTCCTCTCCGACATAGCGAGCACGTACTTCTCGGTAACGGACGATGCACTGAAGTCGGTCGACCCGAACCACCTTAACCTGTGTGCGCGGTTCGCATCGGATGCGCCAGACCAGGTGATCGTGGCGGCGTCGAAGTACTGCGACGTCATCAGCGTGAACGACTACTATGCGCTCGACAACCCGACGTCCAACCTGATACTCGGCGACCCGGAAAAGAGGTGGGCGCGGTTCTTCGCCCTCAGTATGACGGACAATACCTATGGAAAGCCCTTCATCCAATCGGAATTTGGGACGAGGGCTGACGATGCCGGTCTGCCGGATACGCGGGGTGCCGGCTGGAACGTGCAGACGCAGAACGAGAGGGCGCAGTTCTACGACGACGACCTCCGGAGGCTGCTCGGCATCAAGGTCGACGGCATCACATTCATGGTTGGTTTCCACTGGTTCGAATGGGCCGACGAGCCGGCAACCGGCAGATTCGACGGAGAGAACAGTAACTACGGCCTGGTGAATATTAAAGACGAGGCCTATACCACGGTGCTCGACGGTATGGCAAACACCGTGCGGTCTCTGATGGAGGGGCTCGATCAGCTCGATGCTCCGACACTGGCGCCTCCCGGCGTAATCACGGAGTCAACACGCGCAGACGACACGGTTGAGCTGGGCTGGGCCCCTGTCGATGGGGCTGTCGGCTACAACGTCTTCGTTTCACCGTTCAGGACCATGCCGGACAGGTTAACCCTGCGGTTCAGCGGCCTCAGCGCGACCGGATACACGCTTCCCTTCACCCTGCCGCAGGGCACCTGGTGGTTCGGCGTGCAGGCCATCGGACAGGGGGACCTCCGCAGCGACGTCAGTACGCTCTCGGGCTTCACGATAACCGCGTCTCTGGGCAACACACGGTCCTGTATGGACATCGAGGACCCGGGGTGCTTTACGAATAACATGCCGGACACCTTTCCGAACCCTGACACGACCGTGGGAAGCGGTGTAGCCATACCGGTCTCAGCTATCAGGGACTCAGGCTCGCAGTCACTCATGATCGCCTTCACGCTGAACAGTCTTGCCCTGCAGTCAGGTCTGCCCGCGAACGCGACGGTGGTGCTGGGCATGAACACCTCCCTGACCCTGAACGGTGCCAGTACGCTCTCGTTTCACGTGTACCCGGACCTGGTGTACACGCCGTCCGGCGCGTACAGGAGCGCGACAGACTATGTGCATCTGCGGCTGCTGAGCGGTAGCACGACCGTGTACGACGCTCCCCTGCCGTCTAACCTGCCGGCGTACGCATGGTCTACCGTGGCAGTCCCGGTCTCCGGAACCACTGTTACGCCGATGTTCTACGTGGACGCCCGAACATCCGACATACCGTGGGACCAGAGGATAGTGTTCTTTCTCGACGACATCGTCCTGAAGTGAGGCGCGCCCTGCCGGTTGCTTCAGCCGGTGCGGTCTGTCTTCCTGACAGATCAGCCGCCTCATGGGCGCGCTGCCCGGCGGGAGCGCGCCTTTAGCCGTCCTCCGGTATCCTTTACGCTCTTCGCATGCAGCAGATTCCAGCTTGCGGTCCGTATCTTCAGCTTCTCTGCGCTTCACCCGGGCTTCGTCTGATAGCTTCTCAGATTTTTGATTGTTTCACGGGCAATAGCCGGGTTTATTTCATAGCCTATCCCGTTCCTCTTGAGGTCCGCTGCAGCCTCGAGCGCCGTTCCGGAGCCTGCAAAGGGATCGAGAATGGTTTCGCCTCTATAGCTGAATGCCTTGATGAGCCTGTAAGGAAGTTCATAGGGGAACGGCGCTATATGGCTCCGCCGGTCCCCGCTTCCCTGCGGCTTCATTACCCAGACATCGCTGTTTTTTATGGACAGCCAGAATTTCTTTTCAAGCTTGGATGCTTCTTTTTGCTCGTGCGTCAGGTGTCCGTATTTCGAGAAGCCCTTCCTTTCTGGTTTATTGAACTCCAGAATAAACTCGTGCATGTTGTTGATAAGGATACCACCAGGATAGGGGTAGGTGCCGAAGTGGGCCCTCACGCCGTTTGTCTTTTGCCATACGATATCACGCTTGAATATGAACCCTATTCTCTCACACGCCTCGATGGTCCTGCCGACGAGGTTCAGGGTCCGGAATCCCCCTTTCGCTGTTCTCACCGGCAGGTTCATGATATTGATAAACGCCTTCCTGCCCGGCTGTAGGGCCCGGTAAACCTCTCTCCATACCCTGCCGATGTGCTCGAACCATCTGTCCTCGTCATGAATATCTCCCAGGTCGTCCTCGATGGGCTCCCGTGCGTACATCTTGCTGTCGAAGTATGGAGGCGAGGTGACCATGAGGTGGACGCTGTCGTCCGGCAGGTCAGTCATGTCCATAGCATTCCTGAAAAGTATCGTTTGCCGGGTGCCGTTCAGCTCGATGACCGTGATAGCATCGGGGGGCGGGTCGCTCTTCGTTGGCTTGATGGTGAGGCCTTCCTCGTATATCTTGAGTTGTTTGAGATCAAAGCGCATTTGTCCGCTCGCAGCTGTCTGTACCGGTATGATCTGCCTATCGGCAAGATCGTGAAGCGTCTCCACGGCTATGCCGAGGTACCGCGCTGCCTCGATAGCTGAGAGATAGGACCTGTTTTTATAATCTCCGGGTTCTGTTTTAATCATACGTTATTTTTTTGTTTTTCTCTTCACGATCATGCGGAATGCTGTAGAAGGATTAACACGATCAGGACAAATTGCAAGATAGTACCTCAGTTACCTGAGTGATCCCCAGTTTCAAGGAATAAGATAGCAAAAAAGCTGTGCACAAGGGATAAAACCTCCCACGAGTTATTTTCAATCCAACATGCATTACTGAGGCATCTCAAGCCCTCCCAAGGACACATCGTTATTCTTGCGGACTGGACAGAGACAGTACAATACAAGACGCTCCTATTGAGTCTGCCGAGGGATGGGCGAGCATTACCGATATGGTGGAAAACTAGTTTAAAGGATGCCGGGGAGGGCAGCCAGGTATTCATAGAGAATCAGGCACTTGCAGAGTTGTCGCAGCTTGTACCCTCAGGACGGGAGATAGTTATTGCAGCAGACAGAGGTTTTGGTAACACCAGATGGCTTGGAGAAATCCAAAACAGGGGATGGGGGTATGTACAGAGATTAGCTCGTAATATTGAGGTAGAAGGCTCTTCGTACATCGGCAAACTCAATGAACCGGGGATAAAGGCAGGGGATGGTGTAAAAGACTGGGGCATCATGAATATAACGGACCCCCATCCTCTGCCTACGAGGCGTATAACCACCTATGCATCGAAGGCACAGGAGCCATGGTATCTGGTGACCAATAGGTGCGATATTCCACCTGAAATTATACGCCTCTATCAGCGGAGGATGTGGATTGAGGAGATGTTTCGTGATCTTAAGAACCGGCGCTGGGGACTTGGGTTGGATGCTGTAGAACTCTCAACAGCGCAACGGCAGGATCGCTTATGGTCTGTATTAGCAATTACTTATGTATTCTTATGTGCATTCGGTGCTGCGGCTGAGACAGAAGGGATTGATGAGCAATTGAAGGCAAATACAGAGAGCAACTGAGTAATGAATCTGGCCAGAATAGGAAATTACTTTATACAAATTGCTTCTCTTTCAATAACCGTAGCTCTTGCTGCCTTAAACTGCCTCCCTCCGTAAACCACAAAACTGGGGAGCACTCAGCTCAGTTACGGTATCACCGTTCCAGAAAGACCTCCTTTGTTATCAGGTCCGCGTTACCACGCCCTGAGATTCCGGAAGGGGACGGGGAGGGGATGTTTTTTGCATACGAAATAACTGGACATCATCTTGAAATAGGGAGATAGAAAACGGTATGAAGAAAAATATGGTGGCAGGGGACGATCCCAGGCTGCCCTTTATATCCCTTTCGGGGTCCGACGAGCGCCAGATGCTCGATACCATCGGCGCAAAGAGCATCGAGGAGCTGTTCTCGCAGGTGCCCGGGAGCATCAGGGAGCAGGCGGAGAAGGCCTTCGGCCGGCCGCACCCGTTCTCTGCTCCCCTCACGGAGCAGGAGGTCATCGGGGAGATAGAGCGGCTCGCGGGAAAAAACGGCAGGGCAGCGCGCCTGACGAGCTTCGCCGGGGCCGGCGCCTACCGGCACTTTGTCCCGTCAGCGCTGGGCTATGTCCTGGGCCGCTCTGAGTTCGTGACGAGCTATACGCCCTATCAGCCGGAGATAGCCCAGGGCACCCTCCAGTCGGTGTTCGAGTTCCAGAGCTATATAGCGATGCTGACGGGCATGGACATCGCGAACGCCTCGATGTACGACGGTGCGTCTGCGTGTGCGGAGTCCGTGCTGATGGCCATGCGCATAACTGGCAAGAGGCGCGTGCTCGTCTCCCTGGCCCTGCACCCGCACTACCGGGAAGTGATCGCCACGTACACGCAGGGCATGGACGCGGCGATCGCCGCTATTCCCTACGACCAGAAGACCGGGGCGACATCCGCGGCGGCGGTCGAGGCGTCTGTCGACGATGACACGGCGTGCGTCGTCGTGGGCTACCCGAACTTCTTCGGCGTGATAGAACCTCTGGACATCATTTTCGGGAAGGTAGCAGGAAAGAAGGCGCTGCCGGTGGCGGTCGTAACAGAGGCTATGTCTACAGGCATGCTTACGCCGCCGGGCAGGCTCGGCGCAGCCATAACTGCCATGGAATGCCAATCGTTCGGCGTCCCGCTCTCCTTCGGCGGGCCCTATATCGGCGTGATCGCCGCGAGGAAAGAGTTCATGAGACAGATCCCGGGCAGGCTCGTGGGCGAGACCGTGGACCGGGACGGCAGGAGGGCGTACACCCTTACCCTTTCCACCAGGGAGCAGCACATACGCAGGGAAAAGGCGACATCGAACATATGCAGCAACGAAGGCCTGCTCGCCATTACAGTCGCGGTCTACCTGAGCCTTATGGGCAGGAGCGGGCTGATGGCCACGGCCGGGAAAAACCACGAGCTCTGCGCATATCTCCACAGCGAGCTCGGGCGGGTAGAGGGCGTACAGTTCCCGTTCAGCGGTCCGTTCTTCAACGAGTTCGTTGTCAGGATCAGGGGGCTCGACGCCGTATTCGAGAGGCTGCTGAAGTCCGGGTATCTGCCCGGCGTCAAACTCGAAGAGTACGGCGGCTACCTGAAGGACTGTCTGCTCATCAATACGACCGAGCTGCACAGCAGAAAGATCATAGACGGGTTCGTAAAGAGACTCAAGGCGTAGATTCGGAAAGGAGACTGTGTCATGAAGAAAACGGTGATTCTGGGCGGGGTAAGGACACCGGTAGGGAGCTTTCTCGGAGCGCTCTCGGACGTGAGTGCTCCAAGGCTCGGCTCGGTGGCCATACGGGAGCTCGTCAGGAGGACGGGCGTCGATGCCGCCGGCATCGACGAGGTGATCATGGGCAATGTGCTGACCGGCGGCGAAGGGCAGGCGCCCGCACGCCAGGCAGCACGCTCCGCCGGCATACCCGATCAGGTGGGTGCACTGACGATCAACAAGGTCTGCGGCTCAGGGCTCAAGTCCGTCATGCTTGCGGACCAGATCATCCGGGCCGGGGACGCCGGGCTCATCATAGCGGGCGGCATGGAGAACATGAGCCGGGCGCCGTACTTCCTGGAGAAGGCCCGGACCGGCTACAGGATGGGGAACGGTAGCCTGATGGACTCCATGATTTGGGACGGACTCTGGGACCCGTATAACGATTTCCACATGGGCAATGCAGCAGAGCTCTGTGCTAAGGAATATCACTACACCAGGGAGGCCCAGGACCAGTTCGCCGTTGAAAGCTACCGGCGGGCGCAGGCCGCTGTGCGTGACGGGCTATTCAAGCGCGAAATAGCCACGGTCGAGATCCAGGGCAGGAAGGGGACGACCGTCGTCGAGCAGGACGAGGAGCCGGCACACGTCGATTTTGCGAAGATACCCTTGTTAAAGCCCGCCTTCGCAAAGGACGGGACCATAACAGCGGCGAACGCGTCCACGATAAACGACGGAGCAGGCGCGATCGCGGTCGCCGGAGAGGACCGGGCGAAGGAACTCGGACTGAAGCCGGTCGCGAGGATCGTGGCCTCGGCCCAGGCAGCGAAGGAGCCTGCGTGGTTTACCACGGCGCCGATCGAGGCAATCAACAAGGTCCTGAAGAAGGCCGGCATGACGACGAAGGACATCGACCTCTACGAGATAAACGAGGCCTTTGCAGTCGTTACGATGGTCACGATTGACCAGCTCGGCCTGGACCATGCGAAGGTCAACGTCCGGGGCGGGGCCGTCGCCCTGGGACATCCCCTCGGTGCCTCCGGCACGAGGCTGCTCGTCACGCTGCTCCATGCGATGGGCGATAGGGACAAGTCCACCGGCCTCGTCACGCTCTGCATCGGTGGCGGCGAGGCAGTCGCGGTGATCGTAGAGAAGCTATGAACTTCGTCGTAGCGTTCGTGATCGGATCGGTGTTCGGCGTCTCCATCGCCCTCCTGGTCGGCCGGATCAAGAAGAGGGAAACGGAGACCCTTGCGCAGGAGCTGGTCGCACGGGCGGAGTCGGAGAAGATCAAGGACCTCGAGTCCGTGATCCAGCGGCTCAAGGACTCGTTCGAGGCACTCGCCTCGAATGCGCTGTCGAACAGCACGAGCGAGCTGCTCAAGCTTGCGGAGCAGACGCTCAAGGGGAACCTGAAGGCGGGCGAGAAAGAGCTGGAGAACAAGAAGGGCCTCATCGACCAGACGATCGATTCCGTATCGAAAGAAATGCGCAAGATACAGGAGACCATCGTGAGCCTCGAGAAGGCCACCGGACAGAAATTCGGAGAGCTCACGTCGCAGTTGAAGAGTACATCCGAGATCACCAGCGGCCTGCACGAAACAACCAGCCAGTTGAAGGCCGCTCTCGCGAACACGAAGGTCAGGGGACAGTGGGGAGAGAGGATGGCGGAAGACGTGCTGAACCTTGCAGGGTTCATCGAAGGCGTCAACTACCAGAAGCAGAAAGCTCTCGAGTCGTCCGAGAGGAGACCGGACTATACCTTCTTTCTCCCGCAGGGGCTCAAGATCAACATGGACGTGAAATTCCCTCTCAACAACTACCTTTCTTACCTGGATGCACCGAGCGAAGGGGAGAAGGAGAAATTCAAGGCACAGTTCCTCAGGGACGTGCGGGCGAGGATTAAAGAGGTAACGACGCGCGATTATATCGATCCGGCAGCGCACACCGTGGACTATGTCCTCGTGTTTATCCCCAACGAGCAGGTGTACGGCTTCATCAACGAGTATGACCGGACCGTGGAGCACGACAAGAGAATACTCGACGAAGCGCTGAAGAACAGGGTGGTGCTTTGCTCGCCCCTGACGCTGTACGCCATACTCGCCGTTGTCCGGCAGGCGATAGAAAACTTCAATCTCGAGCAGAGCACCACGAAGATACTCAACATCCTTGCGGTGTTCAAAAAACAGTGGGGCTTGTACGTCGAGTCGATGGAAAAGGTCGGTAAAAAGATAGACGAGGCAAAGGCCGAATTCGTTGTCATGACGACGACGAGGAGCAACCAGCTCGATCGCCCGCTCAAGCAGATCGAGGACCTCCGCTCCGCGAAGGATGTCTCCCTGGACCTGATCCCTCCCCCGCATAGCCGGAACGACGATACCAACATCTGAGCCTGTCCCCACGTCGCTGACCCGATACCGCAGGCCGCTTCAAAACCTTGGTCTTTTTCGAGGACCGGCATGTGCGTCTTTTTGACCGCGTCACGGGCGCTTTGACTTTAACGCATGTGCTTCCTATCTTATAGCAAATAAGGAGGGTACCATGGGAACATTCAAAAATACGCTGTTGTTGATCGGCAGGCTGTTGTTTTCGGTGATCTTCGCGTGGGGGGCCTACAACCATCTTTCCCATATAACCATGATGACACACTACGCCGCTGTCAGTGGCGTTCCGTACGCACGGGTAGCCATAATTGTCACAGGGCTGTTACTTCTTTTGGGAAGTCTTTCGATAATTCTGGGCTGGCATACCGCGATCGGTGCGATCCTGATCATAATCTTTCTTGTTCCGGTAACGTACCAGATACACTTCCTCGGGATGCTTCATACCACCGATATTATGCAGAAACAGATGCAGATGATAAACCTGATGAAGAACATCGGTCTCGTGGGCGGTGCGATCTATATAGCTGTCTTCGGACCCGGCAAGTACAGTTTAGACGGGGACCAGAAAAAAGGCTAACCGCCGCGCGTGGCCACGCCGGACTACACAAGCCCGTAAGAACTTTACGATAGCAGCGGTAAGCTCCTGCGGCCCGTCTTCCTGCAGGTAGCGGGCTGCACCCGTGAGGGCAGTATGCGGCTGTCCCCGTGTGCCGGGGCGACTGCCCGAAGGGATCGCGCCGGCCGGGCCCTCGTCGATGTCGTGTATCCGCATCCCTCCTGCCCCGGCATAGGGGGCAGGAAAGGATAATCCTTCAGATCCCCGAATTGGCAGTCCGGCGTCCGCAAAAAATCTGAGCGTTCCGCCAGGGTAGCGATCTCCCCTGAAAAGGTTGTGTCTCCCGGGTCAAACAGAGGCAACGGCTTTCAAAAGTCGTGGTTGCGGAGGCAGGCCGATCAAAAAATCCTTGACAAGGAAATGGCCGGTCTATACATAAGGTGTAATGTGTCACATTACACATTATACAATTGATTGCCGCGGGGCAACAAAAGGGGTGAGGGAAGATGAAAAAAGAGTTTGACGTCGTTATAGTCGGGGCGGGTGTTAACGGACTGACCGCGGGCTGCTACCTTCAGAAGGCGGGGCTCAACGTGGCAGTTCTGGAGAAGCGTAACGAGTGCGGTCCGTTCGTGCTGACCGAGGACATCTTCAAGGCCGGTGTGCCGGTAGACACCCACGCGGGCGTGTGCTTCCTTCCCATGAGTCCGGTGTGGGGAGACCTCGAGCTCGGGAAGTTCGGGCTCGATCTCATCATGTCGAAGGTCGCGGCAGGGACGATCTGGAAGGACAAAAACCTGCTGTACTACTTCAATCCGACATTGCAGTACAAGACGCTCACGCAGTTCAGCGAGAAAGACGCCATAGCGTACCGGGAGTTCATGTCCAAAATAGCCCCGGACCTGCCGGAGATCCTGCAGAAGGCCGTGTTCTCGCCGCCGTCGGACGAGGGTGAAGACTTCTTGTTCTCGCTCGGGAAATATTACGGCTACAGCGAGGCCGACCTCAGGACGATGAACGGCCTGGAGATGCTCGATCTCGCGTACGAGAACGAGTATGTGAAGATGGGCTTCCTCGGTATATCCGACATCGGCCTCTTCGGGGATCCCATCGAGAAAGGAGAAGGCGCCATCAACACGGTCCTGAGCGCCGCGCTCGCGATCGGCCTTATCCGGGGCGGCATGCACAACCTTGTGCACTCCCTGGTCAGGTGCTTCAGACACTACAAGGGTACCCTGCTCCTGAACGCACCGGTCAAGGAGGTCATCTGGGAGAACGGGATGCCGGCCGGCGCGCTCCTGGAAGATACGGCCCCGTACCCGTTCAAGGAGATCAAGGCAAAACAGGCGCTGATCATGCATACCAGTCCGCCCATAGCACTGAGCATGCTGGGTGAAGGCAACATCGAAAAGAAGGACCATGCGCTGTACCGGAAGATGAAGAAATGGGACATGACCGGGCACTGCGCGTTTACGTCGTACTACCTTATCGAGGGTGTGCCGCAATGGGGGTCGAGGAGCTGGAATCCTGACATCCAGCAATGCCCCTATCCGTTGCGGGCGTGGGACTCGTGGGAGCACGCAAAGACGTATTTCTCCAATGTGAAGAGCGGCGTGGTGTTCGGTGCTGCGGCAAATGTCGGAGAAATGTACAACGGTGCGTCGGTGGACAGCTCGCGCCTGTCCAAAGAGGGCTATTCCGTGCTGGTCTTCGAGGTCGAGTATCCGGTGGACATGCGGCGCTACGGCGGCATAAAGGCGTGGGACAACAAGGAGCTTACCGACCGGCTGCACAACGACCACCTCGAAGCTCTCGATATGCTGGCGCCGGGCTTCAAGAGCAAGGTGCTGAAGTCCGCTTACTTCACGCCCATCGATAGCTGGAGACGGAACCCGTCCGCCATCTACGGGCACGAGCTCGGCGGTGACGCGAGCGGCATTCAGTGGTACGCCGGGAGGATGCCGAACCGCTCCGCGGTACCCAAGCTTTATTTCTCGCAGAGCGTCTGGCCGCCTGCGCTGACGCACCTGGGCAGCGGGTACGTCACTGCCGGATGCGTTGCCGAGGACCTCGGCATACGAAACCAGCCGTGGTGGAACCATAAGCCGCTCGAGCTTCTCTACGAGCGCATAGCCCAAATATTCTGATGATATTTTAATAAAAGGAGGGGCGGCCGCCGTGTTGCTACGGCCGTTATTGAACTATGACAGACAAGAAAAAAGTTATCGTAATAGGCGCAGGGCCGAACGGGCTTACGGCAGCAGCGTATCTTGCAAAGGCCGGGACCGAGGTCGTCGTCGTGGAGAAGAACACGGAGACCGGCGGCGGGCTCGTGACGGAGGAGCTTGCCGGATTCAAGATGAACTACCACGCCACGTACATGATGCTCGCTGAGCAGATGCCGCCCTATACGGACCTCGGTCTGAGCGAACGGGGCGTGCGGTTCATACGGCCCGAGCGGCAGGCATCGTTCTTATTCAGCGGCAAAAAGTCATTTACCCTGTTCACGGACGTCAAAAAGTCCGTTGAGAGCATCAAGAAGCTTTCCCCGAAGGACGCGGCCATTGCCGGGAAACTGTTCGAGGACTGCAAGGCCATGAACGATGCCTTCCTCATCCCGGCGACCTACGTGCCGCCCCTGTCGCCGATAGACCAGGTGGAGGCGCTGAACACGTCCGATGCGATCGGCAAGCGTATCGGAGAGCTCGGCGACCTGTCGCCGTACGAGTTCCTCGACAGCTACCAGTTCAGCGACCCGCGGGTCAAGGCAGGGTTCCTCTATCTCATCAGCATGTTCGGACTGGACCCCGGGGAAGGCGGGATGGCGATCCTCGCCCCCCTGTACATCGAGCGGTTTACGCAGAACGCCCTGGTGCAGGGTGGATCGCACCAGTTCTCCTCGGCCATGCGCAGGGTCATCGAGGACGCGGGAGGCTCGATCGTCGTCAACAACGCCGTGACCGGGCTGCTGGGGAAGGGCGACCGGGTGAGCGGGGTCAAGCTCCTCGACGGTACGGAGCTGTTCGCGGACGTCGTGGTCAGTACGCTGACGCCGGAACAGAACTTCGTCCAGCTCCCCCAGGGCATAGCGATCGACGAGACGCTCAAGGAAACCGCGCAGAACTGGGAGTGGGAGAAGTGGAGCCTTTTTGTCTCCAATACCGCCCTGATCGGAGACCAGCCGCTGTACGAGGGTTATGACAAAGAGGTCAACGACGCGCTGATAGTGGTCATGGGCTACGAGAGCGCTGACGACGTGCTGGCGCACATTGAGGAGGTCAAGACCGGGAAGACCACGAGAATAGCAGGCCACGGGACCATAACCTCCCTGTTCGATCCCATGCTCGTACCAAACCACGTGCCCCACTTCACCACCTCGGGCGGGTATCACCTGCTGCGATGGGAATGCTTTGCTCCCTACAACGACACCTGGGACAAGGACGGCGCGGCGTATGGCGACCGGTGTTTCGAGCTCTGGTCCCGGTACGCGCCGAATATAAAGGCCGGGAACATCCGTGCACGGGTTGACTGGAGCCCGCTTGACATAGAGGGGCATCTGCCGACCATGAAGAAGGGATCTATCAAACACGGGACCTACACGACCCTTCAGATGGGGTATAACCGTCCGTCACCGGAGTGTTCCGGGTACCGGACCCCGATCAAGGGTCTGTATCTTGCCGGGGCGAGCGTGCACCCCGGCGGCATGGTGATCATGGGCCCCGGCTACAACGCCGCACGGGTAGTAGCTGAGGACCTCGGCGCTTCGCTCTGGTGGGACGAGCCGGTCATGGTCAAGAAGGCCCGGGAAAAGGGATACTTCGGCAAGGTATGAAATTAGCATCGAAAGGGTTGGGGTCGGTCACCCTGCCGTTCAGGCTCAGGGAGGCCGACATCAGGGAAGAGAAGGGCGAGATCTGGCTTCACGGTGCCATTAAGGAAAAGAAGGTACACTGGACGTACAGGATGAGGCTGGAGGACGCGGACATCATCAACTTCGTCGCCCTTGCAAAGGACGATACGATCGTGGCTTACCTCGCACAGCGGTGCGGACCGGGCATATTCCTCGTCGTGCTGAAAAGGGTCCTCAGGACGCTCGCGCATTTCCTGGGGATAGCGCGCGTTCAGAAGAACGCGCTCCCGGAAGAATCGAACAAGGAAGCATAAATGGAATTTTGGTCGACAGGGCTGGGCAAGAGAAGCATGGCCATCGATATAGGCAGCGAGGAAGTCAAAGTAGCGGACGACGTCGTCCTGCTCTCCGGCATGGTGAAGCCCCCGCTGTCCTGGCGTTATACGATAACGATGGACACGGACGACTGGACCGAATTTCTGGAGACGGCGTTCCACCCCGTCATCATCGGCTACCTGTTGAAGCCTGCGAAATGGCGCATCATGCTGAAGGCGGGCATGCTCCTGTCTGTGTTCTTCATAAAGTATTCGTTTTATATGGTTGCCGGGATCTTTCGAAAGAGAAAGGAAAAGGAGGTTGCATGATATGGCTATCAGTTTTGCCCTGAGCGAAGACGAGACCATGATCAGGAACGAGGCGGAGAAGTTCAGCAAGTCCCTGTACGACGATGCCCGGAAGTTCGAGAAAGAGGGCGTCCCTGCATCCCTGTACGGGAACTACAAGGAGCTGGGCTTCCTGAACCTGGACTGGCCTGTGGAACTCGGGGGGCAGGGGCTCCCGTTCTTCGTCAAGACCGTGGTGCTTGAGCAGCTTTCCCGCGGGTGCGTGTCCACGCTCCTGAGCATGGACAGGGCCGGGTTCTCACTCTATCCCCTGCTCGCGCTGAAACATGCCGGCGCGGCCCCTCTGCTCGCCCGGTTCAAGCAGGCGGCCGACGGGTTCGAGCCTGCCGTGTTCGTGGATACGGACGAACAGATCAAGCTCGAAAAAGGTGTTCTCTCCGGCGTCATACACTACCTGCCGAGTCATAAGCCGTCACTGCTCATCGTCCTGCAGGGCAGGCGGGTCTTTTGTATCGAGGACGGCATTGCCTCCACCCCTGTCCTGCCGTGTGCCCTGCATGCGGCAGGCGCCTGTGAAGTCAAAATAAACGGAAAGCCCGTGATCGTGGAAGAGCTTTCAGAGGAGAGCTACCGGAAGATGATCGCAAGCATGAGGCTTTATATGGCATCGTGCATGCTCGGCGTGGCGGCCGCGTCGTACCAGTACGCGCTCGGTTACACGAAAGAGAGGATAACCTTCGGGAAAAAGGTCGCGCACCATCAGGCGATAGCATTCATTCTTGCCGATATGTCCATAGCGATCGAGGCCACCAGGGCCTCCATCTGGAAAGGCGCCTATGAGCTGTCGAAAGGCGATGGATTTTCCGCCGGTTCGCAGGCACTGCTCCAGGCACAGGAATGCTCTTCGTTTGTCACGGTCTACGGCGTGCAGCTCCTCGGCGGACACGGCTATGTGAGCGACTATCCGGTGGAGAAATGGATGCGGGAGGCGAGGACCCTTCCCACCCTGCTGGGAGGCAAGGACGCTGCTCAGCTCGACCTCGAGCGTACCATCAGGGACTGGGGATTCGCTTAAGGTGGTTGCCTCAACAAAAGAGGAGAACAGGGTAATGAACAGTTATCTAAAATCCCCCTTATTCCCCCCCTTTCAAAGGGGGAAACTTCAATTTTCCCTCTTTGGAAAAGAGGGGAGGGAGATTTTTCAAATGATGTACAAAGAAAGAATGGAGGTATGATTGTATGATAGATCTTGAGATACCCGATGATGCCAGGACCCTTCTGGAGATGTTGAAGTGGCTGGGTAAGGAATACCTGAGGCCGCTCGGCATAGAAGCGGACCGGAAGAAACAGCCTCTGCCTGCTGACAATCCCTTCTATTATAAATGCGCGGAACTGGGACTACAGGCGCGGACTGCCATCGAGGGTGGGGGCCCGTCAAAAAAGGACGGTACAGAGAAAAAAGAGAGGACCGCCGCACGACTCGGCGTACTGCTCGGCGAGGAGCTGGCATACTGGGACCGGGGCGTGGCGGTTTCCATGCCCGGACCGGGACTCGGCGGTCCGCCGATCAGTATCATGGGTACCGACGAGCAGAAAAAAAGGTTCCTCTCCATATTCCAGACGCGGGAGAAGCCCGTGTGGGGCGCGTTCGGCATGACGGAAGCGGGTGCCGGCTCCGACGTGGCACGGATAGCGACACGGTGCGAGAAGCACGGAGACTCGTGGGTGTTGAACGGGGACAAGGCATTCTGCTCGAACGCAGACAAGGCGTCGTGGATCGTCATGTGGGCGACCATCGATAAAGCCCTCGGCAGGGAAGGGCACCGGGCTTTTGTCGTCGAGAGAGGGACGCCGGGGCTTGACGTGTCGAAGAGGGAGCATAAGATGGGGCTGTCTGCCTACGCGTCATGTACCGTGTTCATGGACAACTGCACCGTGCCTGCCGGAAACCTGCTCGGCGGTGAGGAATACTATAAGGGGAGGGCCGGCTTCAAAGGTGCGATGAAGTCCTTCGACGCGACGCGTCCGATCATCGCGAGCATGGCCGTGGGCATAGGCCGGGCTGCGTGGGACCGCATGCAGGAGTTCGTGAAAGAAAACTACGACCTTGACCGGCCGGTACCGCGTTATCAGAAGATAAAGGAACACATCGTCACGATAAAGAGGAAGATCGACATCGGCAGGCTCCTGTGCTGGAAGGCTGCGTGGCTGGCGGACACGGATCAACCGAACACGCTCGAGGCGTCCCAGGCAAAGGCGTATTGTCCTGCGGCGAGCCTTGACGCGATATCCCTGTGCATAGATATCATGGCCGACGCCGGAGTCAGGAACGACTATTTCGTGGAGAAGCTGTTCAGGGACGTAAAGGCCATCGACCTGGTCGAGGGCACCGGGCAGATACAGAGGGTCGTCATTGCGCGAAGGATAGCGGATTACCCGCGCGACGATGCTTGAGCGGTTGCTATGACCATCATTCCGGACCTGCTGCGAAGCAGGGCAAGGGAGTTCCCGGACAACACGGCGGTCCAGATAGAAGACGGTGAGCGGAGGACCTTCAAAGAGCTCGACGTCCTGTCCTCGAAGATCGCGAACCTGCTGCTGAAAGAGGGACTGAAAAAGCAGGACAAGGTTTCCTGTGCGATCCCGAACGCAGAGGGCATATACTACATCGCATCGTACTTCGGTACACAGAAGGCAGGCGGCGTGTTCGTACCGGTCAATGTCCGGTATTCCCGGGAGGAGGTAGAAAAGCAGCTCACGCATTCCGACACGTCCTTCCTGCTGGCAGAGGACGGGCTCCTCAGGGGCTGGGGGATCGCCGGGGACGCCGGGGCGGCGGGCCGGGCAAAGGTTCTTACGCTCTCACGGGTGAAGGAGATGCTCGGAGGACTTTCCGGCAGTGATCCGGAAGTCCAGGTCAATGAAGACGACCCGGCCGAGCTCATCTATACCTCCGGCACCACCGGAATACCGAAAGGGGTCATGGTAACGCACCATGCCATCACCTCCTTCGACGAGACGCCATGGGTCCAGTTGTTTTCCGGGCGGACAGCGCTGCATCCGGTCCCCCTCTACACCTTTGCTGGCATGACGATGACCGTCCTTCCGCTGCGGCTGGGCATGAAGTGCATCCTCATGAAGCGGTTCGATGCGCACCGGTTCGCAGATCTCCTGGAGAAGGAGCAAGTGTTCTCCGTATACGCGGTCTCGTCCATGTGGCTGATCGTGCTGAAAGAGGTGCCCGACCTGAAGAAGCGGGACTTCTCGAACCTCCTATTCCTTCAGTTCGGCGCCGCGCCCATGCCGCCGTCTGCCGTGCTGGAGCTGTCCGACCTGTTCACGCAGGCGAACGTCATCAATCTGTACGGCCTGACGGAGTCCGGCGCGGCCGGGTATATGATGCCCTTCGGCGAGGCGCGGTCGAGGCCGAACTCCGTGGGCAAGCCGGTGGACGAGAACACAGAAATACGGATTCTCGACGAGCGCGGCAATGCACTGCCCCCCGGACAGCCGGGCGAGATCCTGCTCCGATCCAGGGACCTGCGCACCAGGAGGAGATACTACAAGGACGATGCAGCAACCCAGCAGGTCTGGGATACGGAGGGCTGGGTAAGGACCGGCGACATCGGATACGTGGACGGCGACGGCTATCTCTACCTCGTGGACAGGAAAAAGGACGTCATCAACCGCGGAGGGTACAAGATATCCTCCCTCGAGGTGGAGGACGCCCTGTTTCAGCACCCGTCTGTAAAAGAAGTTGCGGTGGTCGGCGTACCGCACCCGGTACTCATTGAGGACTGCGTTGCCTTCATCGTCGCGAAAGAGGGGCGGGAGCCCACGGAGGAAGAGCTCAGGACGTTCCTGTTGGGGAAGCTTGCGGATTATAAAGTCCCGAGACAATACCACTTTATGTCCGAGCTGCCGAAGAACGCGGTCGGCAAGGTACTGAAGAGGGAATTGCGGGACCGTGTAACGAACAAAAGGCCGGACGGAGGTAACCATGGCGTATGAGACCATTCTTTACGAAAAGACGGGGCAGGTAGCGAAGATCACCTTTAACCTGCCTGACCGGAGGAACGTGATGACATCCGCGCTTCTCCGGGAGTTCCACGAAGCGGTTCTGGACATCAAAAAGAGTGCCGGACTGAGGGCGCTCGTCATTACCGGAAGCGGGAAGGCGTTCTGTGCGGGCGCCGATCTCTCGGCACTGACCGAGCTTGTCCAGGGCTCCGGTCTTACCGGCGTGGCGGGCACGCGCGAGGGGATCAGGGGGATGTACGATGCGTTCCTGGAGAGCCTCCAGCTCGATATCCCGACGATCGCTGCGGTGAACGGCTACGCGATAGGTGGTGGGCTCGGACTCGCTCTGTGCTGTGACATCAGGATCGCCGCCGACAGCGCGAAGTTCGCCGCGAACTTCGCCACGATCGGTATTCATCCCGGTATGGCCATTACCTACATGCTGCCGCGGCTGATCGGCAGGGGCAGGGCGTGCGATCTCCTCTTCACCGGGAGGATGGTGGAGGCGCAGGAAGCGGAGCGAATCGGCCTGGTAGAGAAGGTCGTGCCCCTGGCGGAGCTCCAGGCAGAGGCGCAGGCCATGGCGGACACCATAGCGCTCTCCGCACCCTATGTGGTCAAGCTCGCGAAGAAGGCGGTATACAAGGGGCTCGACTTCCATCCGGACATGAGTATCGAGTCCGAGGCCACGGCGCAGGCGCTGTGTGCGCAGATGGGGGACGCGACCGAGGGCATCAAGGCGTTCTTTGAGAAGCGCAAGCCCCAGTTCAAAGGGGAGTAGTCAGAGAGGAGCGTATGATCGATCATAACGAACAATACAAAAAGCTCGGGCTCGGGGAGAAGAAGAGCTACAGGCTCTTTATCAACGGCGAGTTCAGAGAACCAGGTACGGGCAGGTACTTCGAGGTCATCGACCCGTCGAACAACAGGACCATCGCGCGTGTGCCGCAGGCCACTGAGCAGGACATCGACGATGCTGTGAGGGCGGCACGGGAGGCACTCCCGGTGTGGCAGGGCATGTCCATTGCAAAGAGGAAAGGCGTCCTCCTGAAGATCTCCGCATTGTGCGACCGGTACGAGGAAGACTTCGCGGGTCTCGAGAGCATGAATGTCGGCGCCCCCTTCACCCTGGCAAAGCGGTTCTCTTCCGCTGCCCTGTCGAAGAGCTTCGAATACTTTGCGAACTGGATCGAGCGGATCTACGGCGAGGTCGTGCCCCTGACCGGGAGCTTCCCTTCGATAGACTATACGATGAAGGAGCCGCTCGGGTGCATCGCCGCGATCACGTCGTGGAATACCCCTACCCTGTTCATAGGCTCGAAAGTCGCACCGGCGCTCGCTGCCGGAAACGCGGTCATCATAAAGCCTTCGGAAAAAGCTCCGCTCCCGGCGCTGCGTCTTGCCGAGATACTCGGCGAGGCCGGCATACCCAAAGGCCTCGTCAGCGTCGTAACCGGATCGCCTGAGACGGGAGCCTCCATGGCATCGCACCCCGGCATAGACGGCATATCGTTCACCGGAGGCACGGAGATCGGGAAGAAGATCATGGCACAGGCCTCATCCAACCTGAAGAAGGTCTCCCTGGAGCTCGGCGGGAAGTCTCCGCTCGTGATCTTCAGCGACGCGGACATCGACAAAGCCGTCATGATGGCCGCATACGGCGTCTTCGGGCTGTCCGGACAGATGTGCATAGCATGCTCGAGGATCTTCGTGGAGACGGCCGTGTACGGGGACTTCGTCCAGAAGTTCTCGGCCTTCGTGCAGACGATGAAGCTGGGAGATCCGGCAGACCAGACAACGCTGATCGGCCCGCTCATCTCGAAGGCGCACCTCGGCAGGGTCGCCTCGTACGTCGAGGAGGGGAAGAAGTACGGCAGGTGCGTCCTAGACGGCACCGGCGCCGCCCAGGGCGATCTCAGGGACGGCAACTTCTTCGGGCCTACCGTGTTCACGGACATGCCCCTGTCGTGCCGCACGGCCAGGGAAGAGATCTTCGGGCCGGTGGCCATCGTCACGCCCTTCTCGACGGAGGAAGAGGCCGTGCAGCGAGCGAACGATACGGCTTATGGGCTTGCCGCGGGCGTCTTTACGAGAGATATTTCCCGCGCCCACCGGCTCGCACGCCAGATAAAGGCGGGGCAGGTCTGGATAAACACATACTCACTCCTGCCGCACACCATACCGTTCGGGGGGATGAAGCAGTCCGGCTTCGGCAAGGAGGGCGGCAAGGAGGCCATGGAGTCCTTCATGACCCTGAAGAACGTGTATGTAGACCTCTCATGATTCAGAGGAAGTCCCCTACGAAAAGCAAACCCCCGGGCTGGCTGACGGTGGGTGAGCTTATCAGGAAAACGGGCATCACGAAAGCCACGGTGCACCATTACGTCAGGATGGGACTGCTGCCGCGACCGATGAAGAAGAACAAGCAGATGGCGTACTACGCGCCGGCGTGCATCGGGCTCATCACGAGGGTCAAGGACCTTCAGGGGAAGCGGTTCCTGCCCCTCAGCGTCATCAGAAAGGTCCTGAGCGCCTCCGCGGGCACCGAACTGAGGAGCATAGACCACAGGATCCTCGAGGACTTCGACAGCGAGAAAGTCTACAGCAGGAAGGAACTCCTCAGGAAGTATCCCATCGGCTCCAGGACCTTCTCACAGCTTGTCCGGGCCGGCGTTCTCCACACGTCGAAGGACGATGCCGGCTACTCGGAGGAGGACGCGCAGGTCCTTTCCCTCATAGCGAAGATGCGGGAGGCAGGGTTGAGCGAACGCCACGGCTTCTCCATCCAACACTTGAGACTCTACACGAAGAGCTGCGATGACCTGATAGAGAAGGAGTTCAGACTGTTCAACAAGCGGGTCCTCGGTAAGCTTACGCCGGAGCAGATAGTCCAGCTTGCGCGATCCGCGATTTATCCCACCTCCCAACTGCTCGCCCTGCTCCACAAGGAGAGGCTCATCGAGAGGCTCAAGCGGATGGGGCCGTCATAATCCAGTATACAACAATCTTTTAAATCATGTAAAAATCTAACCGAAATAGATTCTTACGTTGTAAGATCTTTGTAAAATGCAAAGAATAATTTGCATATTATTAATGTCCTCTTCGGGGATGGTTGAAATCCCTCGCCTTTAGGCGAAGAGAAGAATGTGCTAATGTGGTTGCATGCGACAATATCGTACAGGGACGCACACGAAATACGATATCAAGGTACATCTGA
>JAJYLN010000021.1 GCA_021787665.1 bacterium | reverse complement strand
CGCCGCACATCGTCCCGCTCCCCTTGACCGCCACGGACTCCGCCGTGTCCATCACATACCCGTGCATCTTGAATTCCCTGCCGAACGGCGTCAGGTGCGGATACACCGTATGGCATACATCGCACGCTAACCCGGTCTGCCGTGCATAACTCGGCACCGCCCGTGCGATCCGCGGCAGTGCCACGAAGGCCATGACCAGCAGGGCAGCGAGGCCCTGTGCCCAGCGGTTCTTCCCTCCCCTCCCCGAAGCCGAACGGATGCCGTTGCCAGAGTTTCCCCTTCCAAACGAAGTCTTTCCCCCCATGTTCTCCTCCCTATAAAAATGTGTTTTTATTTGTTCGTAACCGAGCAAACGTTGCTTCCGTTCAACGCGAGGTAGACCGCTATCGAAAAGAACGCTATGTGCTCGAGTATGCCCCCGTAGTGGTGGATGCCCAGGGTCATCATGACGCCGATCAGCCAGAGCCCGGCATACGCTGCAATGTACTCGGTATAGACACCCAGGAGCAGGAGCAGAAACACCATACCGTCGCTAAACGCGATAAAGTGCACGAACATCGGCGTACTCACCGGTAACAGTCTCGCCATAAACGATCCGTCCAGCAGCTTGATGAAGTCTCCCGGCGAAAAAAAAGCACCAAGAGAATTCGAAAGAAACGCACACGCGAGGCCTATCCTCAATATGAAAGAGGAATAACCCTTTTCCGGTTGTATCATGTCCTACCTCCTTTTTTGGTCCGATCAGTCTATCGGGCGCCGGCGGTCCTTTTAAGATACAGGATGACGTCGTCTGTTTCCTGTTTCGTAAGATTGGGCTGCGGCATGGGTACCGTGTATTCCTTCAGTAATTCCTTCGCTGTCGGGTCCGTTGCCTGCATCTTGGCCGTGTTCATGAGCCAGTCCTTGAGCCACGCTACTGTTCTTGTCTTGGTCACGCCCTTAAGGTCCGGGCCCACGAGCTTACCCTTGCCGATGGTATGGCAGGCGGTACAGCCCTTTATTGTAAAGAGCCTTTTCCCTTTTTCCGCACCCGCCTGCGCCATCTCGGCATGCGGAGTATGTACCGTCGTCTGAGTGATTTGAACGGTTTGAGCGACTCCCACCTTCGGAATGTACTCATACGGCAGCCTGACATCTCTCCAGCTCAGCATGAGCATGGTAAGCGCCCGTGCCTGCTCATTTGTGAGGCCAAAGTTGGGCATCACGCTGCCCTTGGTCACGCCGGCCGGGTCCTTGAAATGCTGATAGAGCCAGTTAAACACGGTCTTCGGGCCCTGCTTTATATTCGTAAAGACGAACAGCTCGGGGTTCTTGTCACCCTCGAACGTGAGGTCCGGGCCCACGTTCCCGCCCTGGCCATTTATCATGTGACAACTCGCACAACCCTTTTGCTTCACCAGGGCCTTGGCTTGATTTATGTAGTCCATCCATTCGACGTTCTGGTTGTTCCTGTGGCAGATGTCGCAGTTTATCTCCATGATGTGCCCGGGGTGCTTCAGTCCGTACCGTTTGCCGAGCGTCCTGTCGAGGAGCGGCTCGTCCCAGTGCTGGACAAGTCCGTGCGCCGCTTTAACGGTCGTCGCATAGCCCTGGCCTCCATGACACAGGGTACAGCCGTATTGCGTGAATTTGTGGTACTTCATAAAAGGCAGGTCCGGATGGGTAGTAAATGGCTCTTTTGCATGCTCCATCCCGGGTATGTTGTAGCCTTGGTGGCAGGTAATACAACGGTCCACCCTCTTCAGGGAGGGGATATAGATCTGGAGTATCCCGGTATCTGCGGTCAGGGCCTTTTCCTTACCGATAGTGGCGACCGCCGACTTTTCAAACTGTGTCTGGTACTGTTTCCATGCAGGATGGTTCTCCTTGTAGATCATCACCAGCGTCAGCACGAATAAGAGCCCGCCACTTATGAACAACATCCATGAGTCCCTCTTGAACATCTATCGGTCCCTCCTCAAATTAAAATCTCGTGGGCATCTTTATCCAGTGCTGCCAGGGCATGTAGAGGTGCCAGTACGGCCCCCGCATCACCGCGCCGACATAGATAAGAGCAACGATGACCGTGCAGACCAGTATGAACGCTGCGTTCTGGAGGTTCCTGCTTTTATGGAACCAGACCCCGATGGCCTCTTCCGGGCTCCTGTCAATGAGCGGCCATGCCGCTGCAAACAGCAGCAGGACCGTGGGGATAACGATCCCGCCGACAAATCCGCCACTTATGGTAAGACCCCCGAGCCGGATCGTCGTGTCCGCGACCAGCTCCTGCAGCCACAGGAAATACCACGGTGCCTTGGCCGGGTTCGGCGTCCACATCAGGCTCGCCGGCTGCTCGAGCGGCGCCTTGTAGAAAAAGGCGAGTCCCATCGATACCGCGGTCACCAGTACCATGACCACGAGGACCCTGCGTGTCAGGTTCGGGGACGAACTCACCGCCTCGCCCCGTACCCGGTACTGGGTTATCGTCGGAGTGATGCCGGTAACGATGCCCATGAGGCTGTAGGTCTTCGCCTTCGCGACCACCTTGTCCTCCTTGATCCGCTCTATGCCGAGTGCCTCTACCACGGCAAGTCCCCCGTCCTTGCGGATCCTCCACATGTGCCAGAGGATCAGCAGCGATATGATGACCGGCAAAAAGAACACATGCGCCACGTACCACCGTATTAACGTGTTCTGGTCGATGATCGTGCCGCCGATCAGCACCCTGCTTATTGCGGAGCCGACAACAGGAGCGGAGAGCGCTATATGATCGCCGATGGTAATCGCCCACAGGGCGAGCTGGTCCCAGGGGAGCAGATAGCCGGTATACGAGAGCAGCATCGTCACGAGGAGCAGCGCGAGCCCTATCCACCAATTCAGGGGCCTGTAGCTGCCCACGATCTTTTCACTGTGCTTGTAGGCGCCGGTGAGGAACACCCTTACAAGGTGAATGAAGACGACGGCTACCATGAGTTGTGCGGCTACCCTGTGGAGGTCCCTGATGAACCATCCGTACGGCACAACGAACTGGAGGTCCTTTATGCTCCAATAGGCTTTCCCCACGGACGGCACGTACAGGAACATCAGGATCAGCCCGGTCATGGTCAGTATCAGGAACAGGGTGAGTATAATGGTACCGAGGAGCATCGAGTAGCTGAACGACATGCTTTTCTTCGTTACTTTTGCCGGGAACCAATGCAGCAGGAAATTTCGTGCCGTGGAGTCTGACGCCTCCCGCTCGGTTGCCGGGTTGTACGTCCAGGTCAGCTTCCGTATTATGGTTTTGAGTTTTTCTTTCATGGTCACTCCCTCATACCTGCAATCTGAATTCATGGCCGACGGTAACATCGGTGTCCACGACGATCTGGCCGTCAGGTGCGAGGTACATCTTGAACCACGGGAGCGGCTTCGGGGCCGGTCCCGCATAAACATCCCCGTCCTCCCTGTACTTCGAACCGTGACAGGGGCAGTGGAACTCGTAGGTTTCGGAAATCTCCTGACCTGAGCGCGCCTTGTATTCCTTCGGGGGCGAATACTTCGCGAGGTTGACCGTGCAACCGAGGTGCGTACATATGGCCGAGATACTGTGGAACCTGTCCCCGTTCCGTATGACGAAGAGCCTGTGCTCGGGAATGAACTTTACTCCTTCGGGCAAATCGGATGGCAGGCCGACCTTGAACTTCGTGGGCGGCTCGTACAATACCCGTGGAAACAGAGACCTCAACGCCGCCACCCCCTGCATCAGGAACCCTCCCACAATCAAGAACCCGCTGAGGTAGGTCAAAAACCGCCGCCTCGATATCCGTGTCTCCGTGTTGTTTCCTTCTCTATCGTTGTCCGGCATTTGAAAGCTCCTCCTTGACAATAATCCTTTCCATCTTCATCGCGCCGGTAGGGCATATGATCGAGCACAGACCGCACCGTATGCACTTCTCGTCGTCTTTCAGCAGGACCGTGACCGGTTCGTCGCCCCTATAGCCGAGGTTGCGGTAAATAGTTTCCCTGTCCTCGGCACTCAGATCCACCTCTTCGAGCGGGACGAAGGAGAAGCAGTCCTCCGGACAGATGTCGGAGCACCTGCCGCACAGGATGCATAGGTCGGAGTTGTAGACCGGGCTCGTGTGGCACTGCAGACACCGTGTTCCTTGAATAATCGCCTCTTCCTCGCTGAACGACTGCTCCACCTCCTGCAGGCCGATCCGCTTCTCGGGCTCCAGCAGCGGTGGGGTCTTTCTTCTAAAGAGATCGTAGTCCTCCGGCATCTTGTACTGCTCGGTCGGCAGGACGTCCACACTCACCCTGTACCCGACCTTTATTTTTTCCTTCGAAAGATACTCGTCCATCGCGGCCGCTGCCCGCTTGCCATCGCTCTCGGCGTCTATCAGATTACGGGGCCCGAACGCGGAGTCACCGCCGGCGAAGATCCCGGGAGCAGTCGTCGCAAGGGTCGTCATGTCTATCTTTATGGTCCCGCGGGGCGAGATCTCGATCCCGTCCTCTTTTTTTATGAACGACAGATCTATCGCCTGTCCTATCGCCAGGATAACGGAATCGGCACTGAAGACCCTCGTTACGGACTCGTCGAACCTGGGATTGAACATCCTCTTCTCGTCGAACACCGACAGGACTTTCTTGAACTCTACTGCCTTGACGATACCGTTCTCCCCGATGATCCGCTTCGGTCCCCACGAGGGAAAAAAGGATATGCCCTCGTCCCTGGTCTCCACGAGTTCTGCCTTGCCCTGTATGCTTCTCGCTGCAGGCATCTGTTCCATGGACTCGAGGCTCACGACGTCAACCTCTATGGCGCCTTCCCTCAATGCCGCCCGTGCAACATCGAGGGTCTCGAAGATCCGCTGTTCCGCCAGCTCTTCTTCGGCGGTGGTCCTGACTGCCTCCTTCTGCGTCGTCTCCAGCAATGTCCTGAGCGCGTCGCGTGCGGCATCGAGTGCCACGAGTCCTCCGCCGACGACGACAACCCTCTTGCCGAGCCGATATTTTAACCCCTTGTTGCCCGCAACGAGATATTCGATGGCCTTGATAACACCCTTGAGATCGGTGCCCTCAATGCCCAGGCTCCTTCCTTTTTGCGCGCCGACGGCGATGAATATCGCCTTGTATCCTTGTTCCCTGAGCTCTCGTATGCCGAACTGCTCGGTCAACGGCGTGTTGTACCGTATCTCCACGCCCATGTCCGCGATCTTCTGAACCTCTTTCTCGAGCACGTAGTTGGGCAGCCTGTAGCGCGGTATACCGAACCGCACCATACCGCCGGCCGTGTCCGATGATTCGAAGACTGTCACCTGGTAGCCCCGCACCGCGAGGTCGTGCGCGCAGGTCAGCCCGCCCACGCCGGAGCCTATGACCGCGACCTTCGTGTCCTTCCGCTTGTGGGCCACGAGCGACGATGCATCCCACTCCCAACCGTGACTCTGCGTTACGTGGCCATCGAGTAATTTGTTCTGCGTGTCCGGCTGCCTGGACTCCACGCCGAATTTCTCGCAGAGAAACTTCTTGAGCGACCGGATAGGTATCGGCTCGCCGCTGTCCACCCTGCCCCTCCTGCAGTTGTCCTCACACGGTGCAGCGCACACCCTTCCGCAGACGGATGCGAAGGCATTTGGCTGGCGCGCTATCAGGTAGCCCTCTTCGTATGCCTTCTTCGGAACGCTCTGGACATACATGCCGCAGTCGGTGCGGATAGGGCATCCCATCATGCAGGTGACCTCTTCCCTGAACGACGGCAGGTTTCTCAGACGAACTTTAAAGTTGCTCATATAAGCCTACAGGCTTGCCACCGTCCGCTCCCCACTCATAGGGGATACAACCGTGGCTACAGTCATACTACAGGTTTTCTGGGCCTATTTGTCGTTCGACTTGAAATAATCGATCAGGTCATTGATATCCTGATCGGACAGGCTTTGCTGCGGCATCGGGACGTTATATTCCTGCAATAATTTCTTTGCAGTAGGGTCCGTGGCCTGCATCTTCGTCGTATTCTTGAGCCAGTTCTTGAGCCACGCTACTGTCCTTTTCTTGGTCACACCCTTAAGGTCCGGGCCCACGAGCTTACCCTTGCCGATGGTATGGCACGCAGTACAGCCTTTCGTCATAAAGAGCTGGGCCCCCTTCTTTGCAGATGCTCCGCTGCCCTTTGCCACTGCATACGCGGCAAACGCCATGAGAGATAGAGTGAAGACCGTCACTATGATTTTTTTCATTCTTTTCCCCTTTCTTTGTCAAAGATAATCATCGAAAAAACATTATCTACTCCCCGTGTAGACCTTCTGTCTTCTTGAGACCTTACCTTACTAATTTCGTCGCAATTTCTTGTCAAGCTATTTGTTCGGAACTGGTCAGGTCAAGATAGTACACATTATTTGATACGCTGTTAGTTCGGTGCCCGGGCGAACTTCAGGGCGAACAGCCTGCCCATACCCATGCCGGCGCCGATTATCAGGACGATTTTATCTTCGACGTCCTTCACGCACGCCGCAGTCCCCGCTTTCTCCCTGCATGCCTGCGATATTTCTTCATGGCAAGCTCCCTTCGGAGAACCAAGAAGACGATACGCTCCGACCGAGCCATGCGAGGTAGTCCCTGCTCCCGGCATCGATGTCCACGCAGATAAACTCCGGCAACTCATAGGGGCTCAGTGCCCTGACCCTCCGCTCGAGCCGGGGAAGCATAGACCTGCCCGTCTTTATCATCAGGAGGTACTCCCGCGCCCTGACTGTCCTGCCCTTCCACCTGTATACCGAGCTGAGACCCGGCACGACGTTGACACACGCCGCGAGCCCCTCGTCAACGACCGAACCTGCGATGCGTAAGGCGTCCGACTTCTTTTCTACCGTCGTGTACGCGATCGCGAACCGGCCCGTCTTATTTCCCGCCCTCGACCGCATCCCTCAGCTCTTCCATGGACTTCTTCATGGCGACGTTGTTGAGCGTGGCGATGAGCGGACCGGGAAGCCAGAACCCGGGGTCCACGAACGTGGTAAACGTGGCCAGGGTCCTGTTCTTATCCATCTTCTCGAAGAGATAGCTGCCCCTGATGTCTTTGACATCGCCCTCCACGTAGCGCCAGCTCAGCGCGCGCTTTTTGTCCTCGTACGTGTACTCGAGGACGTATCTCACGTCTTTCCCGAGCACGGAGATCCTACACTCCACCACCTTCGGCCTCCCGTCCTTTTCTTTCTTGAGTACGGCGATCTCCTTTACGGCAGACTGCCACTTCGGGTAGCTCTCAAAATCGCATATCTTCCGGTAGCATTTGTCAGGTGTACTGTTTATCTCTATGGTCCTCATCACCTCTTTGCCAGACATATAACCGTTCCTCCTGTCATAGTGTTCTCACCAGCTTTTCCGCCTGCCTTTTTATATAGGCATATGTTGCGTTCCCGGTATAGAGATTTATGAACTCGTCGTTGAGCAACAGAAGTCCCTTCCTGGAGACAGGCACCGTGCCCGGCTCCCAGACAATGGAGGGATCCGTGTAGTATATGCGCTCGACGTGCTCGTCGAAGAACGGCATGAACCAGCGTATCCTATCGATAGCCGCCTGCCGTATCGCTGGTAGCCCTGCTACGCTGTCCTCCCTGATAAGCAGGGTCGCGGTCAGGGCAACCATCTCGTCTCTGGTCCTCTTTATATCGGTGAGCGGGCTTGTGTCCATGAAGATGAGGTTGTCGTTCTCGAGAGGCCGGCCGTAGTCGCCCACCATGACGGCGCTGTTCACCCTACTGTACGGCTCCGGCAGACATGATCGTCTCAGCCCGATGAAGATGTTGTCCACGAAAAAGCGTTTTCTCATACCGCGGTACGCCCTGAAAGGCAGGAGAGAGACGGTCTTCTCGCGAATGGGATCGAGCACGAGCCTCCTGGAACGGACCTCCTGCCCGTGCGTGCACCGAGTGGTAAAATACCTGCCGTGCTCTATACCGCTTACCTCCTCA
The DNA here is from genome assembly GCA_021787665.1 of bacterium. Taxonomy (GTDB): domain Bacteria; phylum JAMCPX01; class JAMCPX01; order JAMCPX01; family JAMCPX01; genus JAMCVD01. The sequence continues at coordinate 36,519 of JAJYLN010000021.1, read as the reverse complement.
CCCTGGATTATGCTGACCCTACGTTTCCCCAGCCCGCTCAGGAGTGCGGCCTTCAGACCGCCCCTGCCGCCTGCAGGGTAAACCCGCTTCCTCAGGAAAAGCGGCGCAGCGGCCCTGTACGCAGGCAAGCGAAGCCCGTCCAGCCACGGGGCCATGAATTTCCCGATCGCATCGATGAAGGCGGACTCCGGTCCGGTCTCGTTCAGGCCGCCGAGGGCCCGGTACGCATATCTGCTCTCTCTCAGCAGGCGCTCCTTGAGCACCAACCTCCGGAGCTTTTTTCCTGGTCGTCCCTTGCGGCCGCCGCCCATGCCCCGGATCTGCGATTGCAGATCGCTGATCCTCTGTTCTCTGGAGAGGAATTCTCCGAGTTGGGCGGTGCCGTCGGCGAAGCGGCATCCAACGGCCTTCATGAGCCGCTGGATGTTGAGGTGCATATCGATCCGCCTGTCCGGCAGGACCACCTGATACGCAGGGCCGGTGTATACCTCGAACGCGATGCGTAACTCCTGAAAGATGCCCGGCAGGTCGTGCGGCGTAAACAGATGCTGGGGGTAATAGTTGAAATCGTAGCCATCGAGCTCCAACGATGGCTTATAGCGGTCGATCAGGGCGACCGAGGCTCCGCTCTTAGCGAGTTCATACGCGGCAAGCAGGGCGTTCAGTCCCTCGGCAATGACCGCGACATCGAAAACCCCGTCCGTCATCACCGGCTACCCCCGGGGGCTGTACGGATTTATGCAGTGATCGCCGGCCGCACTGCAGGGGCCCTTGATGAAGACGCGCCTGCCCCTCACGTCCAGCCTTCCCTCCGCAAAAAGCTGTATTGCCATTGGATAGATGCTGTGCTCTTTCTCGTGGATCCTCTGCGCGAGCGTCTCCTCGGTATCGTCGTCCATGACCGGCACGGCGGCCTGAACGACTATCGGCCCGGTATCGGTGCCCTCGTCGATGAAATGGACGGTACAGCCTGTGAACCTGACCCCGTAATCGATGGCCTTCTGCACGACATTCACGCCCGGGAACGAGGGCAAGAGGGCCGGGTGTATGTTCATAATCCTCATGGGAAAGGCGGCCATGAAATGCCTGGTGAGCAGCTTCATGTAGCCCGCGAGCACGACAAGCTCCACGCCGTACTCGCGGAGACGGGCGATTATCCGGTTTTCCACGTCCTCGCGCCTCGGAGAAGAGCCATAGTCAACGACAGCGACGGGTATACCGCTGCGCTTCGCACGCTCGATTGCAAAGGCCGTCCGGTTGTCGGATATGACGACCCTGACCTCCGCGTCCAGCCTGCCCTCCTTTACATGGTCCAGTATCGCCTGCAGGTTACTGCCGTTGCCGGACACCAGGACACCGAGCTTCAATCTTCCCATACGTCCTACTCCCTGGACAGGGCCCCGGTGGCCCTGCCGAGCAGGCCCTTTATCCTTTCGACGTCAACGCTGCCGCCTTTCAGCTTTCCCTGCAGCTCAACGAGGGCCGTGTTGAGCTCTCCGATCTGTCGGCGGAAGCCCTCGAGATCGGCCTTCGCTGCTGCACTCTCTTTCCTGAGTCTTTCGTTCTCCTTCTGCAGCCTCTCCACATTGTCGTTCGCCTCGGTGAGCCATTTGTCGACGACCTTGGTGTGCTCCTTGCTCTCGTTCAGCTGCTTCACCAGTTGTGCCTCCCTCTCCTGTACCCTCCGATTTTCCTTCTGCTGCGTACTGAGATCGCTGTTCTCCTTTTCCAGCGTGCTTATCTTGTCGTCGAGGAGGATCTTTTCCTGGATCATGGAGTTGAGGTGGTCCTGCATGAGTTCGAACTCTTTCTCGGTAATGTGGAAGCCGATCAGGTTTTGCACCTTCGACAACAACACCTCCCCGCTGAACGGTTTGAGGATATACTCGTCCGCCCGTATCTTCAGTTTCCGGTGCTGCTCGAAGTCCTTGGGCTTTGCATCCCGGGAGATGAGTATAATCGGCACCTTCTTCAGGTCCTCGTCCTCCCTGAACCGCTTGGAGAGCAGGTAGCCGTTTGAGTCCTGCAGCTCCACCGAGATAATCACGAGATCCGGCATGTCCTTTCTGGCGAGCTGGAATCCGCTCTCGCCGTCCAAAGCGGTATTTATCCTGAAATTGGCGGTCTCCAGAGCATCGCTGACCAGCGCCTGGTATTCTATATCGTTGTCTATCAATAAGATCTTTTTCGACGGCATCAGCGAACCCCGAAAAACTCCTTGATCCGCTCGACCGCTGCCATGGCATCTTTAGCGTACAGATCAGCCTGGATTTCGCTCGCGTACTCGGCCGTTACCACGGCACCTCCCACGGCAACCGGGACCTGCAGCCCGCTTTCCCTGAGGGCCCGTATCACGCTCCTCATCTCGGTCATTGTCGTGGTCATGAGAGCGCTGAGCCCTACCATGTCCGCATGGCTATCTTTCGCCTGCCGTACTATCTCGTTGATGGGAACGTTTTTGCCGAGATCGATGACCTCGAAGCCACTGTTCTCGAGCAGTGTTACCACGATGTTCTTGCCGATGTCGTGTATGTCCCCTTCTACCGTCGCCATGATCACTTTCTTCGTCCCTTTCTCCTGTCTCTTCATGGCTTGTTTCAGTCTCGTAAATGCACGCTTCATGGTCTCTGCGGAGAGCATGACCTGGGGCAGGAATACCCTGCCGGACTTGAAGTCTTGCCCCACCACGTCCATACCCGGCATGAGCCCTCTGTTGCTCACGGTAACCGGGTCGTTGCCCTGGGCCAGGGCCTGATCCACCATGGCCGTTATGTTCTCCTCATCGCCCTGAATGACAGCATTGCTGATCCGTTTAAATATATCAACACTTTCTTCCCCAGGCCCTTGCACCGTGGCAGTCACCGCCGTCCTGGAAGAGAAGGCGTTTATGAACCTGCGCGCGTTCTCGTCCCTACCGAGTAATAGCGAGGCGGACAGGTACGCCCTCTTGATATCCTCGTCGAGCACGTTCACGATCGCGAGTCCTATGCCCTGCGCCATTGCCATGGAGAGGAAGTGCCCGTTCAGCGTACCCCGTGCCGGCAGTCCGAAGGAGACGTTGCTGAGTCCCGCCACGCAGGGCAGACCGAGCTCTCCGGACACGGCCCGAATGGTCTTCAGCGTTTCCGTACCGCCGAGCGGCTCCGCACTGATGGTGAGTGTCAGGGCGTCCACCACGAGATTGTTTCTCTTTATTCCCATGCTCTCGGCCGTTTCCACCACCCTCCGCGCGACCGCGATCCTCTCCGTCACGGACTTCGGTAGCCCCTTCTCGTCGACCGGCAGGACGATGGCGGACGCTCCGTACTTCTTCACGAGCTCCAAGGTCGGTATGAGCCGCTTTATCTCCCCGGTCACCGAATTGACAAGGGGCTTGCCGTCAACGGCCTTGAGCCCTGCCTCCACGGCCCGCAGGTCCGACGAGTCTATGGACACGGGTAGCGTGGCTGCCCCGTTCACCGCGAAGACCGCCCTGGCCATCATGGCGGGCTCGTCGATGCCCGGGACTCCGACGTTCACGTCGAGCACGTGTGCGCCGGCCTGCTGCTGGAGCAGCGCCTGCTCGCGGATGTACTTCGTCCTGCCTGACCTGAGCTCCTCGGAGTACGCCTTTTTCCCGGTCGGGTTGATGCGCTCGCCGATGAGCAGCGTGCCCTTCGCTGGCACGAGCTCGGCGATCTCTGTTCTGCTCGCGAGGCGCAGGGCATCGTCCCTCCTCGTCTCGTACGAAATTCTGCGACACACCGCAACGCTGGTTTCGGCTATGTGCCGTATGTGCTCCGGCGATGTCCCGCAGCACCCCCCGTACACCCTCGTGCCGAAGGCGACGGACGACTCCATGTGCTCCACCATTTCGTGTGGCGTTGCCGGAAAAGTCGTGACACCGTGCTTAAGAATCGGCATGCCCGCGTTCGCCTCGGATATGAGCGGGATCGTCGTCACCCGGGACATCCTCTTTATGACGTGGTAGATCCCCTCCGGGCCGAGGCTACAGTTCGCGCCGATGACGTCCGCGCCGAGCGCATCGAGCACGACGGCCGCCACTTCCGGCGTCGTACCGAGCGTCGTCCTGAAGTCCTCGTTGAATGTCATCATCGCCATGATCGGCAGGTCGCAGAGCTGCCGTATTGCGACCATAGCGGCCCTGATCTCCTTTATGTCCATCATCGTCTCGAGGGAGAAGAGGTCTACCCCGGACTCGAGCAGCGCCCGTGCCTGCTCCGTATAGACATCGACGGCCTCGTCGAACTCCACATTGCCGATGGGCACGACGAACCTGCCGGTAGGCCCGATATCCCCTGCCACGTAGGCCCGTTCCTTCGCCGCAGCCCGTGCGTTGCGTACGGCTGCTTGGTTGATCTCCTGCACGAGGTGTCCGGCACCGAACTCCCTGAGCTTTACGCGGTTTGCGCCGAAGGTGTTCGTCTCTACAATCTGCGCGCCCGCATCGATGTACTGCGCGTGGATGCCCTGGATGACCGAGGGATGGGACGTATTCAACAACTCCGGTGCCGTGCCCGGCTTGAGCACGCCGGACTGCTGGAGCACGGTGCCCATGGCGCCGTCCATGACGAGGATATGGTCCTTTATGTAGTCCCTGAAGTTTTCCATCACAGACAGGAGACGTGCATCCTCTTCAGGTGCTTCTCGAGCATCTTCTTCTCGAAAAGCACCAGTGCCGGGTTGTTGTCCAGAGAGCTCTTGGGATAGATGATTCCATACCTCGACATCCGATCGAGCGACATGCACGGGTCCGCATCGAGCAGCCTCATGATCTGCTCCTCCCGCCGGCTTATGAAAGAAGCAAAACGGTCGAGCATCGGCACCACCTGCTCCCTCGTATAGATCTGGTGCGTGTGCGAGGACAGAAAGTACTTGGAATCAAGGTGCTTTATCTTTTCTATCGACCGCAGAAAATCGTCGATATCGGAGGTCTCGTTGCCATACCACGGTCCGAACTTCGTGAGGTCTATATCGGTTATGATGGCGAGCGAGGCCCCCTCGATGAAGAACCCGCTGTGTCCCTGGGTATGCCCCGGCAGGCCTATCGCCTTTATGTCGTATGACCTGTCTATGACATACTCGCCGTCACTGAACGTGCCCGTGATCCTGTGCTCGACGATGTTGTACAGGCCTTTTACGATCTCGAGCCACTGCTCCTTTATCTCAGCATCGTCTATCCCTACCGCGTCTATGAACAGCCTGTTGTTCTCGAGCATCGGGGCATCGAGCTCCGGCGCGAAGAATTCCCCCTTCGTGAACAAATAGTTCAGACGTCGGTGGTCCCCGTGATAGTGGCTGTTGACAACGCTCACCTTGTGCCGTGAGAGTTCCCTGAGCTCGTCGGACTCCGCGCTGGGGTCAATGATGACCTTTCCCCTGCCGCCCTCCACGACGATCGAATTCGAAAAGATGAGCGCGCTTTCCTGCCTGCCCCAGTATATGGTTATGTTCTCTATTTTTGTACGGTCTTCCATCTGCTCTATCCTATACAGTTTTCCGCCAAGACCTCAACAACTGGACGATCTTATGACCATGTTCATGCTGCCGGTGCGGTAGCCCTCGAGGTCTACGGTCACATACATGAAGCCGGACCGTTTGAGCTGCCGGACGATCTTTTCCTGTACGCTCTTATCGAGTAAGCGATGGAGGTCTTCCGGCAAGACTTCTATCCGTGCGATGTCGTTATAGCACCTGATCCTGCACTGCCTGAAGCCCAGCGTGTGCAGCAGGGCCTCTCCGGATTCTATCATCCTCAATGCCTTGATCGTAATCCTCGTCCCGTACGGTATTCTCGATGCGAGGCAAGCAGAGGAAGGCTTGTCCCACGTGGTAAGGCCGAGCCCTCTACTGATCGCTCGTATCTCTTCCTTGGTTAGTCCGGCATCGAGCAGGGGTGCCTTCGCATGCGCCCGGGCCGCTGCCTTCATGCCAGGCCTGAAATCGTCGGTGTCGTCGGCATTGGCGCCGTACGCTATATGGCGTATTCCTAGTCTGTTTGCCTGCTGCCTCAGCAGGGAAAATAGCCCGGTCTTACAGAAAAAGCACCTGTCCGGCCGGTTCGATGAGAAGTTTTCATCTCTCAATTCATCCGTATGGACAGGAAGAAGTCTTATCCCGATGTCCTTCGCGATCCTCCTTGCCTGCCGCAACTCTTCCGCGGGATAGGTGGGAGACACCGCGGTCACGGCGATCGCATGGTCGCCGAGCACGTCGTGTGCTACCTTCAGCAAGAACGCAGAGTCCGCACCCCCGGAAAAGGCGACGGCAACGCTGCCGAGCCGCCCCAGAGAGGCCCGCAAGCGGTCGTACTTTTCCTCACCATGTATCTTCAATCTACGACGCGTTCTTTATGACGATCCCAGCTGCAAACTCGCCCGCATCCTGCCACAGAACGGGTATTGCTTTATATCTCTTTAGCTGCTTCCGCTTCATAGTCTCATGAGTAACATAGTGATAGTTCGTAAGCAAGTCCAGTATGAAAACTTCGAGGCCTTGATAAGATCTACGTCGCCGAACCTTTCGGCCTTAATAAATTCAAACCTGGGAAGGTATAGGACAATTCTTATGGGATTCCCCTTGTCGGGAGAACCCATCCTTGTATCTTCCTTCTTTCCCCTCATTGTACATGAGGGTCACCCCTTTCCTTCTCAAGCCCGGGAAGGGAAGCCATTGTTCTGTACCGTCAGTCCTGCTATAACCATAGCGCATGCGCTATAGAATAAAAGAGAGGAGGCAATATTATGAAAATAAGCGAAGTAATGCGGAAATTCTTGGGACGGACATCGTATGTTTGAGAATATCTTCAAAACGTGGAGGCTTTTTCTGTTCAGGTTGAGGATCAATATCTATCCGCCGTATGCCGGCGCAGGTATTCGGGTACATCACATTGCCCCGGATTTCACGACCTTCGACATCAGCATGAAGCTCAGCTTTTATAACAAAAACTACTTCGGCACACAGTTCGGTGGATCGCTGTACTCCATGTGCGACCCTTTTTTCGTTTTCATACTCGTGCAAAATCTCGGACGTGGCTACATAGTGTGGGATAAGCAGTCTCTGATACAGTTCATGAAGCCCGGACGAGGCACGGTACACGCGCATGTCCACATACCGCTGGAAAAGATCCGGGAGTTGAAGCAGCTCGCAGACGAGAAGGGAAAAGTGGAGCCTGTCCTTCCGATAGACCTGAAGGACGACGACAGCAATGTCATAGCGCATGTCGAAAAAACTCTTTACATAAGAAGAAAAAATCCTTCATAGCCAAAAATTGGTTCATGATGTCTCTGCCACTTCGATGGTATTTAGAAAAGGTGGTGGCAGAGCAGAACCTGCTATTCCTATGCCCCTATCATTCATCGTAATGGTTATAGGGATACTACCCGTTTAAGGTGTAGTAACTGCACCGTATCCCCGAAATGCTTAGTTATGTCTGCGCTCGCAAGCCATTCCTTTGCCCGTGCCCTGTCACTATATCGGGTAGGGGCACGATGCAAACAGTACTTGCGGTTTCTTCAGATTTCATTTATATATGCCAACAATCTCTATAAGAGTCGGAGGTCCTATGAGAACAAGATATCTTTTACTGTGCGCTGTCTGCTTGACGGCGCTGTACGGCTGTACTCAGAAAATGCCGGTGCAGGGCCCTTCGATCCATTTCTCCGCGCTCAGCTACGACTTCGGCAGGGTCCAGCAGGGCACGATGGTTTCCCATCGGTACGACTTCGTAAACACCGGCACGGACGACCTCACCATCAAGGACGTGTTCACCTCATGCGGATGTACCGCGGCAAGCGCTTTTTCGGGGGAGGTAATGCCGGCCGGGCGTGGCGCGATCGCAGCACGCTTCGATTCCTCGAACTATCTCGGACCCGTGACCAAGACGATATCCGTCTCGACAAACGACCCCCTCAAGTCCATGGTCGTGCTAACCCTTACGGGCAGGGTAGTGTCTGATCTCGTCGCAACGCCGCCCATCGTGCTTCTGGGGACCGTAAAAAGAGGCAGCACCGAGGAGCGGAGGCTCACGCTCTCGCTGTCCAGCCCCCCTGTCAAGGTTTTATCCGTTACGGCCTCAAAGCCTTACCTAAAGCTTACGCCGGGGACCCAATCAATAACACGGGACACCTATCTGGTGACCCTTGCCCCGTCTGCACCCGTCGGACCCATAAACTCCTATGTCCAAATAAGTTATAAGGGCACCGGGGCCGGACAGGAAACCAAAATCGTGCCCGTAATTGGCACGGTCGCGGGTGATATCCTGATCAATCCGAGCGAAGTCAAGCTTGGCATTGTAAAGAGGGGCGTTCGACACCCGGCAATGGAGGTCTTCCTGTACACGCAGCCCAATAAGGCGTTCGCCATCACAAGGATAACGACAAAACCGGACGTGTTGAGGGTAAAGGCCTTCAGACAGGGCACGGGCAGCTACCGGCTCGAGCTCAGGCCTACCGGGGTCGGGAAAACAGGCAAGCTCATCGGCGAGATAACGGTGTACACGACCTTGAAGTCGATGCCCGTCGTCGTTGTGCCGTTCACCGGCGTTGCTATACAGTAATGCGTCCGGCAGGCTAAATAACTGTTGACTTCACGTGTGTATATTGTATACATGAAACATTATGGGACTAAGGCAGATCGATTTACAGAAAAAACAGACCCTTAGAGAACAGATAGCAGATGCAATCAGGGATGCTATTATAAAGGGCATCCTTCGTCCCGAGGAGAGGGTCGCAGAAGCCGAGATGGCCAACAAATTCAATATAAGCAGGACACCGATCCGTGAGGCCATACGGCAGCTCGAGACAGAGGGCTTCATAAAAGTCCAGGCCCACCGGGGAGCCTATGTGGCACCCATCACCGAAAAAGACATCAGGGAATTCTATGAAATAAAGAGCCTGCTGGAAGGGTATGCGGCACGTCTCGCGTGCTCGCGGATGGGTGAGGAAGACATCAAGAAACTCGAAGAGATCAACAACAAGCTCGAAGAAGCGCACAAGAAGAACGAGTGGAGGCTCGCCTTCAAGCTGCACAACGAATTCCACGACAAGTTCCTCCGCAACTGTGGCAACGAGAAGCTCTACCAGATACTGCACGCGCTGACGCAACAGTTCCAGAGGTTCAGGATAGCCCTGACCATGAGCGGGAAGATAGAAGGTTCTATTGCCCAGCACAAGGAGATCGTGAACGCGTTCCGAAAGCGAAATGCCGAGGGGATTGAAAAGCTGGTACAAGAGAACGCCACGTACGGCAGCGAGACCCTCATATCCGAAATACTGAAGCGGGATCAGGCATAGCATGGGTGTCCTGTCCACAGAGGTTCTGGTCCTCAACAAGTCGTACCTCCCCGTCCACGTCACCACGGTGAGGAGGGCTTTCACCCTGCTCTACGAAGGTATCGCGAGGGTCGTGGATAAGCAGTTCTCGATCTATGATTTTCATGACTGGTCGCAGCTCAAGGCGGAGTACGGAGACGACGTCGTCGGCATCGTCCACAGGATGATACGGGTTCCGCGGGTCATCGTGCTGGTCGCCTACGACCGCATCCCGAAGAAACATGTACGATTCTCCCGGCTGAATATTTTCGGCCGGGACAGGAACACGTGTCAGTACTGTGGCAAGCGGTTCTCAAAAACGGAACTCAACATAGACCACGTCGTGCCGCGTTCACTCGGCGGCCTGAGCACCTGGGACAATGTGGTATGCAGTTGCTTCGAGTGCAACAAGAGAAAGGGAGGTATGTCACCAGAGCAGGCAGGCATGAAGTTGATCAGGAGGCCACGAAAGCCCGAGTGGACACCGTACGCAACCTTCAACTTCAAGCACCCCGTCTACAAGGAATGGGCACCCTTCCTTAATATCGTCGATGCGTCCTACTGGAACGTCGAGCTTGAAAAATAAGCCATCGCCATGCTGAAGGTCGGACTCGCACTCGGCGGCGGCGGCGCACGTGGCATCGCCCATATCGGGGTCATAAAACAGCTCCACAGAGCGGGTATGCGGTTCCACTGCATCGCCGGCACGAGCGCCGGCGCCATTATCGGGGCAATCTACACGCACTACCAGGACCCCGCGGTGATCGAGGGAAAGCTGCTCGCAATGATCGGCAGCAGGGAGTTCAGGAGCATAAAGCTCGACTATATCAGGGGGAGAAGGGCGGAGAAGGGCAGCTTCCTGGAATCGGTACGCAGACACTTCTTTACCGGCATGTTCTACGCTTCGTCGCTCACCAGGCTTTCGTTCGTGAAGGAGCAGACCTATCGCAGACTGATCGATATGCTGATAGACGACGTACTCATAGAGTCGCTGCCGATGAAATTTTCCGCGATCGCCGTCGACATACTCAGGGGCAGGGTCGTAAGCATAGACAGGGGCAGCCTGCGGGAGGCCATCATGGCTAGCTCGGCGATACCGGGCGTCTTGCCTGCCGTACAGAAGGATGGTATGATGCTCGTGGACGGCAGTCTGATCGATACGGTACCGGTACGCTACGCGCGGCAGCTCGGGGCGGACCTGGTGATAGCCGTAGACGTGGCATCACAACTCGATGTCATAGACAGACCGACGCGCGGCCTGGACCTCATCTGGCGGGCGAATGGCATTCTGCGGCACATCGTGAAAGAGGAACAGCTCACGAGTGCGGACATCATTATAAGGCCTGCCCTCAACGACCTGGAGTGGACCGACTTCAGCAAGTACAGGGAGCTGATAGATCTGGGTGTACGGGAAGCAGAGTTGCAAATGGACAGGTTGAGTGATTTAATGAAGTCAAAGGAGCAAGGAGGTCTTTATGCCGCTGATAGACACTGAGTCCGAAGCGAGAAGACTCGCGCGGGCTATCGCCTCGGATCTGGCGCTGTACAATCAGGAAAAGGTACGGCAGGGCATAGAAAACGATAATTTTTACGAAATTATGAAGGACGATATAGACGAAGGAAGGGAGCTGTTCCTGAGCAGGCTGTCAATCGACTTTAAACAAAAGTCGTCCGCACTGCAGCTCTATGACAGGGCTATAGCGGACGTGATCATAAAACTTACCGGGCAGAGGATAAAATCGAAGATCTGGTAGCATGGCCCCCTCCACCGAGAAGGTCCTCTCATCTCCGGGAGACAGAGGGGAAAGGCTCGACGCATTTTTATCCCGTAGTCTCCCTGTCGTATCAAGGGAAAGGATCAAGTCGCTCATCAAGCAGGGCAGTACGGTCGTCAACGGATCCGTCGTCGTCAAGCCTGACTATAAGATAAAGGGCAATGAGTCCATTGAGGTACACCTGCCACCGGCAGAGATATCCGCGCTGCCATCACCGGAACCCATCCCCCTGCCGGTCCTCTACGAGGACGAGCATATCATCGTGGTCGACAAGCCAGCCGGCATTTCCACACATCCTACACCGACCGCCCTGCACCACACCGTCGTAAACGCGCTGCTCTCCATGAACAGGCGGCTCTCTGATATGGGAGATCCCCTGCGGCGCGGCATCGTCCACCGGCTCGACAAGCAGACAGCTGGGGTATTGATCATTGCCAAGAGCAACGAGGCACACCTGAAACTTTTGACGATGTTCAAGCACCGTACCATCCACAAGACCTACATCGCCGTAGTGTACGGCACGATGAAGACGGATGCCGGCACGATCAGCGGCCTTATCAGTCGTCATCCGTTCGACAGAAAACGAATGACGACGAAGACGACACGGGGAAAGGAGGCTGTGACGCGGTTCCGCGTGATCAAGCGGCTGGACGGTATAACCGTGGTCATACTGTGGCCGGAGACTGGCCGGACACACCAACTGCGCACACAGCTCAGCGACAGGGGCCACCCCATCCTAAACGACGACCTGTATTCCAGAAAGAGGCCTGTGCCGGCACGGCAACAGGTCCTTGCCATACTCTCGTCATCCGGCGGCATCGCCCTGTTCGCATACGCCATCAGCTTCACGCACCCGGTCTACGATGTCCCGGTGACCTTCTCGGCGCCCTTCCCGGCGTGGCTAAAGGCCGTAGTGAGCGAGCATGAGATCCATCAGGGATAGGCTCCTCGGCAGCTTTACCGGCATAGACCACGGCTTCGGCAGCGCACAGACTGCAACGCCGCCGGACGTCGTGCTCCTCCAGCAGCGGCACACGAACATCGTCATGGTCATCGATGACACGACCCTGGACCGTCAGCAAACAGCCGATGCGATGCTGACCAACATCCCGGAAATAGCGATCGGCATAAAGACCGCTGACTGTCTGCCGATTCTCTTTTACGACCCGGACGTCAGCGCGATCGGAGCGATACACGCGGGGTGGCGGGGACTCGCAAACAGGGTGATCTCCGGTGCTATCGAGAGGCTGTGCACAGCCTATGCGGCCGCCCCCGGGCATCTGTATGCCGCGATAGGCCCGGCGATCTGCAGGAACTGCTACGAGGTCGGGGCAGAGGTGACCGATAGTATCGCCCGGGTAACGGACCTCAGGGGCGTATTTCGGCAGACATCCGCGGGAAAGGGTCTGCTCGACACGACAGCGATAGCCCTGCGACAGATGGAGGCCGCCGGGATTCCGGCGAGTCACCTGTCTGCTGTGGGGCTATGCACGCACTGTTCCGGCGGCTTCCACTCCTACAGGGCCGGCAGCACCGGAAGACAGGTCTCCTATATCAGGCTCTGCCATCCCGGGACGTATTAATCAGTCCCTACTGGTATCGACCATGCGCTATGGCCGGTCAGGTCGATGCGGGATATTTCGTCATGCCGAGCAGCGATTTCGTGAAGTTGAGCTTTGAGAAATGGCCGCTGCTGACCGCCGTGAGGAAGCCTTCCCTGCCGAACACCTGCCTCGTTATACCCCGTATGCCCAGCCCCCTGTCGCGGAGGGACTTTTCTGACAGCCATCTTCTCCATCAGGAAATCCAGCTTGTTCCTTATGGCCATCCTGCCGTGCACAACGGGCCCGACGAGCGCATCGAACATGACTTCAAAATCGAGCTTCAGCAGGTCCTGCAGGGTAGCAATGGTAATAGGCATGTCTTCATCGTCCCGCACGTACTTCAGGTGCTCCGACAAGAACACGTCTCCTGAGAACAGCCAGCCCCTGTCCTTGACGTAGAACACCTTATGGTCGTGGCTGTGCCCCGGCGCGTGGATCACTTCGATATCACCCTGCCGGGAAGGTATGCTACCGGGCAGCACCTGTGCCTTCGAGCGGTCAAATCCCGTATCGATGAGCACGCTGCCGAAGGAAAAGGCGTAGACGAAGAACACGGGCCTATGAAAATGGGTCACCGAGGCCTTGATGACCTCGATGTCTTCGAACTTTTCGATCGTAAAGGACATGTACGACTCAGGGGGTGCAGATGTACCAAGCTACCTGTGACGCAAAGGAGCGGACCTCAACGCTGCTGAACACGCCCCGCATCCCTTCCTCTGCATGCAGGACAAAATGGAAATAGTTCCCGCCCTCGAGCCACTCCACGGCGTCCGAGAGCAGCTTCCTCCTCTCGTTGTAGTCCTGGAAAATCACCTGCTTCGTCGCGAGGCGACGCGCCTCCCGGTAGAACGCCTGCCGCGCTGCCGGCCCCATCCCGTGCGCCACATAGGACGCCATAACCAGGTCGAAGTCCTTGTCGTGGAACGGCAGTCCTTCCAGTGCATTGCCCACCACGAGCCGTACGCCGGTATTCCTGTGCTTCTTTCTTGCCCTGTCTATCATCCCCGACGAGACATCTACGCCCGTGACCCGGTAGCCCCTCTCGTGGAGGCAGAAGGCGAGTGCCCCGGTGCCGCAGCCTATATCGAGTACGCGTGCATTCGGGGGTATGATAATGTGCCTTCCCGCTCTGGAGAGGATCGTCCTGAACGAGCGCACCTGATAGCCGAAGAACAAGTTGTACACAGGGGCTATTCTGTCGAACAGGCTCCTGCTCAATGCGCGATGCTCCCCGGTCCCGGGCTCACCCGTTCTCCCTGAAATAGATGTCCGTGATCCTGCCGTCCCTCTGGTTGCGGAATACGACCTTTACCTCCATACCAACCCTCGCCTTCCCGATGTCCTTCATCTCCACATTGGAGAGGATTGCGGTGTCCGCCCCGTCGAGCTTTATGTACGCGACGATGTACGGCACCTGCTTGATATAGGACGACGTGGCGAAGTATACGGTCGTATAGCTCAGGATCTTGCCCGTTCCCCGGAGCTCGACCCACTCCGTCCGGCCGTAGCAGTGGGGACAGTTCGTGCGCGGCGGACAGAACACTTTGCTGCACGCGCTGCACCGGGTACCCATGAGCCTCTTGTTCTCGAATATCTCCCTGAAGAACCTCGACTGCCCCCCGTACGAGTACCTCATATTGATATGCATCGTGTCCGGCACCTCGAACGGGGCGTCCGGGCCAGCCTGCGAGGTCATTGCCTTCTCGAACGCCTGAACGACAAGATCCTTCTTCACGCCGATGCGCCGTGCGTTCCTGCCCGCCCATGTTAGGAAAGTCTGTTTGTCCATGCTTATTACTCCCTTTCCAGCACCAGGCACACCGTCCATGCCGCGCCGGGGCCCCCGATGCTCTGAACGAGCCCGGTCCGAGCGCCCGCGACCTGCCGCTTGCCGGCCTCACCCCTCAGGTGAAGAACGATTTCGTTCGTCTGCATGATGCCGGTCGCACCAACGGCATGACCGCACCCTATCAGTCCTCCGCTCACGTTCACGGGCAGCTTGCCGCTCGCCTCGACAATGCCGTCGTCGATCAACCTGCCGCCCTGCCCCTCCTCGCAGAAGAAGCAGTCCTCGTAGGCGATCAGTTCCGTGCCGGTGAACGCATCGTGCAGCTCGGCCAGGTCTATCTCTTCCAAAGGATGCTGTATGCCTGCCATCGTGTACGCCTTCTTTGCGGCTATCCTGCTCGACTCGAAGCTGTACAGATCCTTCCTGTTGCCGATGATCGCCCAGTCCAGCGCAGCACCAATCCCCTGTATCCATACGGGCTGCTTCCTGAACCTCTTCGCGGCATCCTCGGACGCGAGTATGAGCACCGCGGAGCCCTCCGAGTACAGACAGTTGTCATACCGCTTGAACGGGTACGCTATCATGGGCGACTTCATGACGTCGTCCACGGTCAGTGCGATGGGACTTTGGGATACCGGGTTGAGTAACGCGTTCGTATGATTCTTCACGGAGACTTTCGCCATCTGGAGCTCCGTGGGGTTCCCATACTTCTCGAGGTGCGCGATGGTGGTCAGGGCGAACGATCCGGCCGCTGTCCGGCCGGTAGGCTGCTCGTACGTCATGTCCGCGGTATAGGATATCGCCTTCAGCACCTCCGGACTCGATTTACCGCTCTCGTAATCGAGGCAGTCTGCGGACTTCTCCACCCCGACGACGAGGCACACGTCGTAGAGCCCGGATGCCACCTGTGCGAACCCGGCGCTCAGCGCGCTCCCGCCGGTAGCTCCTCCGGTCGACACCCGTATCCCGGGCTTCGGTGCCATGCCGAGGTAGTCGTGGACAAACAGGTCCGGCTGAAACTGTCTCTCGAAGAAGTCGTTGTAGATGCCGTACACCACGCAGTCTATCTGCTCCTTCGCAGCGCCGGCATCCTCCAGCGCCATTTTCACCGCATCGAACGCCAGTTCGAAGTAGGTCTTCTCCGTCCACCTGGACCTGAACTGCGTGGTGCCCACACCGACAATTCCCACCCGCTTCATCACAGCTCTCTCGAGACGACGAGCTTCTGGACCTCGACCGTGCCCTGTGCGGCGATCCAGGAGAAGGCGTCTCTCAGATACCGCTCGACCGGGTAATCCGGCGAGGCGCCGTAGGCACCGAGCGTCCTGCTCGCGACTTCCACCGACTGGATGAGGGTCTCCCCGGCGTAGAACTTCGCCAGCGAAGTCTCTTTCTTGTGCTTCAGGCCCTTGTCGTGCATGGCAGCGGCGCGGTAGGTAAGGAGCCGCGCTGCGTCTATCCGCGCCGCAAGCTCGGCCAGGGGGAAGGCCACGGCCTGGTTTTCGATCACCGGCCTTCCGCCTATCACCCGCTGCTTTGCAAACTTCACGGCCGCATCGAAGGCAGCGGACGCGAGACCGACAAAGCCGGCAGCGAGGCTTATCCGGGTCGTATTGAGAATCTCCAGCGCGAGCCGAAGGCCCTCATCGGCCTTGCCCAGGAGGTTCTGCGCCGGGACAAACAAGTCGTCCAGCAGTACGTTGAACGCCCGGTGCCCCCTGAGTCCCATCGTCCGTGCGTGGCTCTCGAAGACGAACCCCTCGGGCTTGCCCTCGAGGACAAAGCCGCTGATGCCCTTGCCCCCCTTCTCCGGGGAGGTCTTTGCAAAGACGATGTAGAACTCCGAGATGTCCGCGAAGGTCACGAGCCGCTTCCTGCCGTTCAGCACGTAGCCGTCCTCCTTCTTCGTGGCCGTGGACTTCATGCCGGCAGGGTCGGAGCCCGGGCCCTCGTCGGTCAGCGCGTAGCAACCGACCATCCCTTCCGCGAGCCTCGGGAGGTACCGCTTCTTCTGCTGCTCGGTGCCCCCGTACAGGAGACCGTGTACGAAGAGCTGTGCGATCTCCATGAGGGGAATCAGCGCGGGACAGGCGTAACCGAC
This sequence comes from bacterium, assembly GCA_021787665.1. Classification (GTDB taxonomy): domain Bacteria; phylum JAMCPX01; class JAMCPX01; order JAMCPX01; family JAMCPX01; genus JAMCVD01. The sequence continues at coordinate 19,939 of JAJYLN010000021.1, read as the reverse complement.
CTGCTCTGCAACGACGCACGCATCGATCGTACTCGCGCCCATGCCGTTGTACTCCTTCGGCACGGAGATCCCGGTCAGCCGCAGGGGAGGGCCGAGAAGCTTCTTGACGAGCGCTTCCGGGATAACGTCGTCGTTGTCGATCTTCTCGGCGGCAGGTATCACCTCTTTCGCCATGTACTCCTTCGCCTGCTCACGGAGCTTCTCCTGTGCCTCGCTCAAAAAAACATCGGTCATGGACTCCTCCTTGCTCCCTGTCCGTATGTATGGACAGAGATTTTTTGATTCTTTTATCAATATCAGAACCGTGCAGACAATGCAAGAGGGGATTATTCAGCTACAGAGGAAGGAAGCAGGTTTTCTTCACAAACTTCTTCCCCTGCAATCTCAGCGATCGAAGAGGGGCCGATAAGGACAAGTATGCAACAGCCCCGCCATCGGCGGGGCTGTTGCTGCAGTAGCGTGATAATAAAACGCTGATGGATTCGATTAACTGAGGTGCTTGCTCACGAGCTTCGTCATCTCGAACATCGAAACCGTTCTCTTTCCTCCGAACACGGCCCTGAGGTTTTCGTCAGCGTTGATGTTTCTCTTGTTCTTCGTGTCCTGGAGCCTGTTCTTCTTGATGTACGCCCACAGCTTCTTCACTACCTCGGTCCTCGGGATTGGCCTGCTACCCACAACTACCGCCAGCTCCTCGCTGATGTTCAACGGCTTCATGAATTCTGGGTTCGGCTTTCTCTTTGAAACTTTTTTCTTCGCTACCATCTTTCTCCTCCTTTTTATTTTACGATGCTTCTGCATCTATTATTCTTCGTTTCACCGTGACGTCCAGGACACCCCGATGACACCTCTCAGGTAACCTCATACTATGGGTCGGTCTGATTGTAAAGCACATTTTGAGAATAATACAAGACAAATCTTACACGCGCCCCGGGCCTTTCGCGGACGAACGTCATACCGTCCGCCACGGGGGGTATCATGGTCACTTAGGTTTATCCGTCTCTCTCTTCGTGCGGATATACCGTATCCCGAACGCCGCGTTGTCCGCGACCTCTTTCAGGACCACGACCGGTATACTCTTTGTACTTTCGCTCGATTTGATCCTCTTGAGGACCTCGAGGTCGTCGATGAGCCCCCCCATGCGCTGTGTCGCCTTGCGTACCCGGGTCAGATAGTCTTTCTCACGTCCGCGGTGCGCTCCTTTACCCGTTGCTCGAGCTCCTGGTTCAGGCGCCTCGTTTCCTCTTCCTTTTTCCTGAGCGCTTCCCGTGCCCTGTGCATCTCCGTCATGTCCATCGATATGGTCACCGCTCCCCGGCCGTCTTCCCGGGCTTTTTCACATAGTATTCGGGCCCCTTCTGAAGCTTGCCTTCCGGAATGCCGGCCTTCCTACGTTTTTTCATCACTACCTGATCAGCCGAATGAAGGCAATGTCGATTGAGGTGGCCTTCATTTCCGGAAGTCCTTGAGCTCCAGGGAATACTCCCTCATCTTCCGCCGCAGCGTCCTCTCTCCGATCCCTGCGCGCCGGGCTGCCATACCGCTGTGTCCCATGTACTTGGTCAGGACTTCCCTGAGGTATTTTATCTCCGCCTCTCTCAGGTTTTCGCTCAGCGGCCTGTCGACCATGAGCGACGACGGAACAGTATGGGTAATCGAGTCCGGCAGATCGGAAGTCCAGAGGGTGCTCTTCTTTGCCATAATGACGGCCCTCTCGATGACGTTCTCGAGTTCCCTGATATTGCCGGGCCACCGGTAGCCCATGAGCAATCTCAAGGCCCCCTGCGTTATCCCTTTCACTCCCTTTCTGTGCCTTACGCTGAACAAATCGAGAAAATGCTTGGCGAGCAGGGGTATATCTTCCAGCCTTTCTCTGAGCGGCGGTATAACAATCGGCACGACATTGAGTCTGAAAAAGAGGTCTTCCCTGAATTTTTTCTCAATGATGGCATTCTCTATGTTGACGTTCGTCGCAGCTATGACCCGCACGTTTGCCTTCAGTATTTTTCTCCCCCCGACCCTTTCGAACTCGCCTTCCTGGAGGGCCCTCAGGAGCTTCGCCTGTACGGTGGTCGAGATGTTCCCTATCTCGTCGAGGAAGAGAGTGCCCCCATCGGCCTGCTCGATCCTTCCAATCAACTGCGCATTTGCCCCGGTAAACGCCCCTCTTTCGTGCCCGAAGAGCTCGGATTCGAACAGTGTCTCGACGATAGCCCCGCAGTCTACGATTATGAACGGCCGGCTCTTACGACGTCCTATCTGGTGTATCGCATGTGCGACGCGCTCTTTTCCGGTACCGGTCTCTCCCCGGATCAGCACCGGCGCATCGGTCTGGCCTACCCTGAGGATTGCGTCAAACACCGGAAGCATGGCGTCAGACCTGCTGATTATGTCCTTCAAGGGCGACATATCCCTGAGCTCCGGTTGATAGCCCAGAATGTCCTTGACGACTTCCATGACCAATTCGACATGGCCGTCATCGTCCATCAGGGGATAGGACGATATCTCGAGGAATCTGAATGCATTACCGCCATCGTGTCTGACCCTGGTGACCTGAGTCTCGCCTGTGGATAAGGCCTTTTCCGTACCGCACCAGGCACAGGGACCTTCCTTCCCCCAGAACACCCTGTAGCATTTTTTCCCTTCGATCGGGCCCGGACCTGCTGCTTCAGCCCCTTCTATCGCCACGGTATTCGCAAAAACGATGTTCCTGCTCGTATCGATAATCTTGATGCTTTTCGAGAGATTATTGAGGATGGCCGGGAGGTATCTGTGGAAGTCCATTATGCCACCACGCTCAAATTCTTTTCTTATGATCCCGGTCCATTTCCATGTATCCCTACATATATTGGGAACTAAATTCGTCTTTTGTCAATTATTCTTATTCTGAGATACCGGGGCCTTGATTCCTGTGTGGTTGACAAAAACCATGGCAACGACTCACGGTCTGGTGTACAGGTATGCCTGGGTGGCGGAACTGGTTGACGCAAGGGACTTAATAGACTAAAAGGCAAAAAACACAAGGTGTTGAAAGATAGGGTTAATTCCGTGCAAACCCTTTATCCATCAGCATCAGAGGAATCCGATCCTTCGCTTGGGTTTTTCAGATGGAGATATGAGCTGGTGAATAGCGCGGTATTTGATATTATTACCTTTTTTCAAGGTCACAAATTGTGACCTCAACCGCATAAATTCCTGATTATTAAGCTGAAACATGAAATCCGCCGGCAATCTTTTTAGGTTTCTTTTTACTACTTGATTTAATAAGTTGGTTTTAACACCGTATAGTTCTGCCAGGTCCCGATCCAGCATGACCTTATGTCCGCGGATGAGCAAAATCCTCTGTTCTATCGATTCCATCGGCACGAGCGCCTTATTTTTCATGATACCTCCGGTCTTTGACCCTACCAATTCCATATCTCTGCGGATCGTATTCGTAAATTGTGTTATACTATGATATTTTTTAAGGATGCAGCCCGAGACCTCACGCCTGCCGTTGCCTCAGTCAGAAGAGAGGGGGAAAAAACATAAGCATCATAACACGCTCCGTCCCCGTATCATAAGGGTGTGGACGCCGGCAGATACCGATGGGAAGGGACACGTTGTTCTTTAATGAACGAACGTAGCCCGCACGCGCTTTGACAGTAACAGATAAACGAGGGCGAGGATGTAGATGCCCGCATAAACGGCTAACACGATAAAACCCTGCATGATTGCCTGATGTGCCTTGGTAAAGATAAAATTGGCGGCGTAGTAATCGACCGGTATCAAGAGTACGAGCACGATGATAAGTGCCGTCATTAGTTTTATGAACGCCCTCTTCTTGCGGAAGAAGTACACCAGAACAACAATGAGAAAGATGCTCAGTACGGTATTTCTGACGAATGCATAAATCAAGTACGGCTTCAGCAGGGTATAGTAAAGCTGTATGCCCATGGGCTCCAAGATGGACAAGACCGTGCTTTTGTTCGCGAACATCATGGTCACAAAAATCCCGTTGCTTATGACCGAAGAAACGAGCAAGTATAGCAACACTATCGCCAGGACGATCAATCCCCCGCCTATCTTATTATAGTTGGCATTTCCCATATACACCCTCGAAGTACCTTTTTGTCTCAGAATACTTCCCCGCTTTATCCTGCCTTATCGTCGTCAAGCGCATCTATTCTATACCACAAAACAATCGAACATGCGAGCGCAAGAAGAGGAACAGGGTGTGCAAAACGGGCGCGTACCCTGTCCCTGCGGGCCCTGCGCGGACGAAGAACACGGGTCTACATCTTGAGAAAACCAAACAGCCTATACATCAGTATCGCAGGCCAGAACAGCGCCTTGACGATGCCGAGTGCCGCGGCCCAGAAGTTCGGGGCATGCTGGAGATAATAGATCGCTGCCCCGATGAAAGCCATGCCGTAGATACCTCCCAGCATACCGTTGCATTTTTTCTGCATCAGCTCCTCCTTATCCCTTGCAGGTTTATCATGGAAGGCAGGGGTTGCATAGCATTCGCCGGGGCCTTCCCGCACCGTACAGCGCAGGCGCCGTACAGTAACGTTGCTTTCATACGAGCTGTCTCCTTTTCATCGTATGCTCACAGCCCGGTCCTTCGTTCCAGCTCTTCGGTGTACCGGGCACCCTGTACAGCGATCCTCGAGACTGCGTCCCCGATCTCACTGAGGTCGCTGGAAGTAAGCCCCATGCCTGCGGCATGGATGTTCTCCTCCAGGCGTGAGAGCTTTGTGGTGCCCGGGATCGGAACAATCCACGGCTTTCGGGCAAGCAACCAGGCGATCGCTATTTGAGCAGGCGTTGCCCCCTTCTGCTTTCCGATCCTTTCGAGTAAGCCGACCAGGGCCTGATTTGCTTTTCTATTTTCCGGGGTAAAGCGAGGAATACTGTTACGAAAATCAGCCTTGTCGAATCGTGTATGCTCGTCGATCTTCCCCGCAAGGAAGCCCCTGCCAAGGGGGCTGAACGGAACAAAGCCGATGCCGAGTTCCTCGAGCGCAGGCAGCACGTCCTCTTCAGGCCGTCTCCACCACAACGAATATTCGCTCTGGACCGCCGTGACCGGCTGCACCGCGTGTGCCCGGCGGATCGTCGCGACGCCCGCTTCGGAAAGGCCGAAATGTTTCACTTTGCCTTCCTTGATCAGCGCCTGTACCGTCCCGGCAACGTCTTCGATGGGCACCTGTGTGTCGACGCGGTGTTGATACAACAGGTCGATGGCATCGACCCTGAGCCGCTTCAGCGACGCCTCGGCAACCTGCCTGATGTGCTCAGGCCGGCTGTCCAGGCCTTTCTGCCTTCCGTCCGGCCCGAATTGGAAACCGAACTTGGTGGCTATCACGACTGTGCCGCGGAAGGGTGACAGGGCCTCGCCCACGAGCGCTTCGTTGGTGAAAGGACCGTACGCTTCGGCTGTGTCGAAGAAGGTAACCCCCTGCTCTACTGCCGCACGAATAAGGGTTACCATTTCCTTCTTGTCCGCCGGCGGACCATAGCTATAGCTCATGCCCATGCACCCGAGACCAAGGGTCGAAACCTCGAGACCACTTTTCCCCAAGCTTCGTTTTTGCATCGTTTGTCTCCTTTTTTTCCCTCTCCGTCAGTATAGTATATACATCAAAAGGCAAAAGCATAAGGCAGAAAAACAGGGGATGGTCCTATGAAAAGGGTATGGAAACAAGCGGAAAGGGAACCGGACTGAAGCGCCGGGGCTGGCTACGTTCAACCGCGGGGCAGGATATCGTGATTATTTTACCCGGTTCAGCGAGACCAGTCTGTGGTAGCCAGCCGACGGCTCAGTTACTTTATTGCCGCGTGTTTACCTGCGGGCTTCCCCTTAAACAATCCTACCGTAAGGACTATGCACAACAGGATCATGATGAGCAACCACAGATATGCAAGGTGATGGATTAAAAAAAATAAGGTTAACTTGTGCAGGGCTACAATAAAGGGGATGCATAATCCCAGGGAGAGGATCAGGACGAGGGCCTTCATACCGGCATGGGTGATACTGAAGAGTTTGATGAGGTCTTTATATAAAAGGATACTGAATAGAATATTTGCGACCGCACTGAGTATCAAGATGACCATGACAGCCAAACCTTCCGGGCTAAACCAATCCATGTTCGTACGCCTGTATGCCTTCTCGTCCTTTACGCTTTCGGGAACGGGCCGTGATCCGCTGTCTATTTCTTTCTTATCGTAACGACCCAGTCGTCGGGCCCTTCCTGCTCGCCGTGCCAATCGAACTTGCCGTTGAATTCGGCTTGAAACTGATACTGGAGCGGTTTTGGGTCGTGGTCGTTTATCAGCCGGATGGACTGCCCCGATGCAAGCTGCTCCCAGAGCTCGAATATCTTTTTATGACGTAAGGCAGGCGGAAGCTGCCTTACGTCCAGTTCGATACGTTGTTCTCCCATAAGTTCCTCCGGCTGTATCCTACCCGTATTGCTGGAGCATGGTATGATACGGATCATATACCTGCTGCATGGGGTACGCGTTCGCCGGTCATTACCATAAGCAGGGACGCGCTCAGCCCCTGCCGGCAAGCATGAGTGCGAGCCTGGTATTGTCGAACGGCAGGAGCGAGAGGGTGACGGCGTCCCTGAACCGCTTTTCGATTCCGTAATCCCTCATGTATCCGTAGCCGCCGTGTATCTGTATCGCATCGAGCAGGGCGTTCACCGCGCTCGCGGTGCCGCTAACCTTTGCCCGGATGCATGCCCGCAGCGGCTCCGGCGTACTGTCTTCGAAGCGGTCCGCAGCAGCGAGGATCGCCTCCTACGAAGCCCCTGTCAGGGCAGCGTTCCTGGTATACATAAGCCGTATGGCATCGTAGCCCTCTATCAGCCTGCCGCCTTGATACCGTTGCCCCGCGTACTCCCACGCCTTCCCGAGCCCGGCGTTTGCGGTCCCGGAGGCACAAGCGGCATTGAAGAGTCCGAGCAGTGCCACGATGCAGGACAGCGCGCCAGCCCCCTCTCCTGGCCCGACTTTTACCGCGGCAAGCGCCGGCGCTGCCTCGAATGCAACGTCCGCGCACCGGACGGCCCGTATACCGAGCAGCCCGACCGGCTGTGCTGTCTCGACGGCGTCTGCACCGGCGTCCACCCATACCAGATAATCGCCATCGTCCCCCTTTGCGAACACGGCATAGAGAGCAGCGTCGCCTGCCATGAGGACAGACTTCTTCGTGCCGCGGACCGTGCCCCCGGCAAGTCTCGTCTGGAAGTCCGGGCTGCCATGCTCGATGTCGATATCGGCCTCCTCACCGATACCGATGCCGACAGGCCCCTTCGGCACCTGTCCGGACGCATACCTTTTCTTCAGCATCTCTCCGGCAAGGGTGTACCTTACGAATGCACCGATGCCTGCGCAGTGGCGTGACAGGGTGAACAGGAGTCTGACCACGTCGCCCGGGGTAAGGCCCGCATCATCCAGCTCCTCCAGGTTCAGGATACCGGACTCCACGAGCCGGTCATGGACAGAAAAGGGCCGGTCTTTCTGCGGATAGAGATCCAGTGCGCCCAGGTGGGACGTCATCTCCGCCTTCATGAACCTGTCTGCAGAATCCAGAAACAGGCGCAGCTCGTCGGCCTTCATGCGTCCCCCCTTCCCGCCGCCCTTTCAGGCTGTCGAGCATCTCGACAAACGCCTGCTCCGGCGTCTTCGTCGGCCTCCAGTGCAACTCCCGTTCCGCCTTCTCGGCGCGTATGTCCATCGGGTACCGTGCAAGCTCGACCCAATGGCTCGAGAACCTCATGATACCGAGACCGAAGCCGAGATCCGCGATGGTCCTCGCGAGCCGGTAGGGCAGGCCGATGGTCCTCTTCCCGAGTATCTTGGACATCCTCTGTACCGTCAGGGATCCTGCATGGATATTGAATGCCCCGGGGTGGTCCTCCAGGATCACCGTGCAGAAGGCCCCGGCGACATCGCCCTCGTACACCAGCGGCAGGCCGTACGTATTGCCGCGGACATAGGTAATGACCGGGAGCCTGACGGTGTCTTTGAAGAAGTTATTGATATTCCTTCCACAGAATATGGACGGCCTCATCCTGGTAACGATAATGCCGGGGTTGCTCTTCTCGAAGTCGTCGAGCATGCCCTCGACACGCCGCTTCGTATCCGCATAGTACGAGCCTTTGTTGCCCCGGAGCTCGGTGTCTTCTGTGATGGCCCCGCTGCGCTGCACACAGCCGTACGCAGCGACGCTGCTCGCCACGACGAGCTTCCGCGGCATGATCGCGCCGCACGCGCCGAGGAGGTTTTTTGTGCCGTTGAGGCTTATGTCGTAGATGAGCTTCTTGTCCCTGATCTCCTGTACCACGAAGGTCAGGTGTACGATCGTGTCGCAGCCTGCCAGGGCAGGGGCGAGCGCGTGGTCCCGGATGTCGCACTTCACGAACCGTATCTTCTCATGCCGGAACGAAGGCTCCCGCAAATCGATGCCGGTCACGGATTCAATCGTGCGTTCCCGGACGAGCTGCCGTGACAACAGCGTCCCGAGATAGCCTGCTATGCCGGTTATGCCTACCTTCATGTCTCTCCTGCCGGTCCGGCCCCTTTTCGCCACAGGGCCTTGCTGCGGCTTGCCGGACCGGGACGGCAGGAGCACCCTACCTGAGCACCGTTCACTTGATGTTGTACTTTTTCATCCTGTACCGCAGAGCGTCCCGCGAGATGGAGAGGGCCTGCGCTGCCTTCGTCTGGTTGCCCTCCGCGAGCGCCACCGCCTTGATGATCAGTTCCTTCTCGACCTTCTCGAGCTCCAGGGAGCTGTACTGCTCCTCGCCGGCGCTCTCCGGGACCTCTATGAGCTCGATCGGCAGGTACGCTTTCTTCAGGACACTCTCGTTCGACAACAGCGCCATCCTCTCTATGACGTTCTTCAGTTCCCTGATGTTACCCGGCCACCGGTACCGTATGAAATAGCCCAGGACATCGCTGTCCACGCCCTCGATGTCCTTCTTGAGCTCCGCGGATATCGCCTTCACGAAGTACTCGACCAGCAGCGGGATGTCCCGGGATCGATCGCGCAGCGGCGGTATGACGAGCGGAACCACGTTGATCCTGTAGTAGAGGTCTTCCCGAAACAGGCCCTTCTCGATCGATTTCTTGAGGTTCTTGTTGGTCGCAGATATGATCCGTACGTCGACGCTCATCTCCTTCGTACCGCCGAGTCTCTTGAAACTCTGGGTCTCTATGACCCGCAGCAGCTTCGCCTGCGTCGACAGGTCCATGTCGCCGATCTCGTCGAGGAACAGGGTGCCCCGGTCGGCGAGCTCGAATATCCCTTTTTTCGATGTCTTGGCGTCCGTGAAAGCGCCCTTCTCGTAGCCGAACAGCTCGCTCTCGATGAGGTGCACCGGCAATGCCGAGCAGTTGAGGTCTATGAAGGGCTTGTCCTGCCGTTCACTCGCGCCATGAATCGCCCGTGCGAACAACTCCTTCCCGACCCCGCTCTCGCCCTGGATAAGGACGGTGGTATCACTCGACGCGAGCCTCCGAGCGATATCGATGGCCTTCTTCATTTCCTCGGACTCCGCCACGATGGTGTGGAACCCATACTTGCTGTGCGCCTTGTCCTTGAAAAGCGCCAGCTCGTCCTTCAGCTTGAAGAGCTCGATAGCCCTGCCGACCGTCAGCTTCAGCTTCTCCGCATCGAACGGCTTTACGATGTAGTCGAACGCACCGGCCTTGATGGCGTCGATCGCGGAGTCTATGCTCCCGTACGCCGTAATCATGACGACCGGCAGCTCGCTCATCTCCTTCTTTATCGTCCTGAGGACCTCTAAGCCGTTGATGTCCGGCAGCTTCATGTCGAGCAGCACGATGTCCGGCACGCTTTCCTTGATCTTCAGGATGCCTTCCGCACCGGTACCCACGGCCACAACCTCGTGGCCCTCTTTAGCGAGCAGCTTCTCGATCGACCACCGGACGAGCTGCTCGTCGTCGATGACAAGTACCATACTCATGTGACCTCCACATAGGGTATCCGCACAAAGAACGTCGTACCCTTTCCTTCTTCTGTCTCAAAGGTTATGTTCCCGTTCATGGCCCGCACGACGCTCAGGCTTATCGCGAGGCCGAGTCCGGTACCGTGGTGCTTCGTCGTAAAGAACGGATCGAAGACCCGGTCCCGTATGTCCGCCGGGATGCCGGTGCCGGTATCTCTGATCTTGATCAGGATGTACGGCTCGCCGAAGGTATCGATGAACTCCGTGGACACCTCCAGCGTCCCTCCGTCCGGCATCGCCTGGATGGCGTTGAGCATGAGGTTGATGATCACCTGTTCGAGGCTGTCCCGGTCGGCCTTGATGGACGGTACGCCGCTGTCCAGCGGCATCGTAACACTGACGTGTCCAGCTGTGGACTGCGGATCGAGGAGGAGCCTCATCGCCTTTATGCTGTCGTTGATGTTGAACACCGTTATGTCGTGCACCGGCAGCTTCGAAAAGGTAAGCATATCTCCGACGAGCTTGTCTATCTTCCCTATCTGCTGCATGATCTGGGTGAACATAGCAGATTTTTCCTGATCGGTAACAAGGTCGTCCTTGAACACCTGCAGCACGCCGCTGATGCCGGCGAGCGGGTTTCGTATCTCGTGCGCGAGGGACAGGGAGATCTCCCCGAGCGACGCGAGCTTGTCCATCCGCTGTATCTGGAGAGCGGTCGCCTTCTTCGCCTCGGCCTCCTTGTACGCGAGCCGGTCGAGCATCACGTTCACCTGCTCTCCCAGGTAGCCCAGCTCGTCGTTCTCGTGCGTGGACATCCGTACGGACAGGTTGCCCTCCGAGGCTTTCTTCAATGTACCGACGAGGTCCTCGACCGGCTTCTCGATGACGATGGTCGTGATGAGCCAGATGGAGAATATCAGGATAGAGACCACGACGACACTCATCGTGAACCAGTTCGAGAGCAGGCCCCTGAACGCCGTGTTGTACCTGCTGGTCGATATCTTCACGTACAGCAGGCCGAGGAGCGGCGAAGCGGCGCTGTGACACCGGTAGCACGTGCTCTCGTTGTTGATGGGATAGAAAACCTCGATGTTGTTCTTGTGCTCCGTGGTGACCATGTTCAGGTAGCTGTGCATCGGCGGCAGGGTCAACCGCCGGTTCTTGCTCCTCGAGTAGAGGTAGATCGGCTTGCCCGACCGGTCCAGGATGCCGAGGGCGGTGACGTCCTTTATCTCGTAGTTGTACAGGCTGCCCAGGTAGGTATTGAGCACCTGGCCCCTGCCCGTGAGCATGTGGATCGTTATCGTCTTGTTGATGTCGTTGATGATGAGCCGTATCTCGTCCCGCAGGTACTGCCGGAACACGTCCGACGTGCTGATCCGGATAAAAAGGGTATAGATAGATATCGTGACGATGGTAAGCATCACGATGGGGAGCATGTACTTGATGTTGATCGGCATCCGCGATTTTGTCTTCACCGCTGCTCCTTCCTCTCCCGTACGCTCGACACGAGCTCCGCGGAGAACAGGAATATGAGGGAGGTGTAGTACACCCACAGGATAGTGATGATAATGGCTGCAAGGGACCCATACACGATGTTTATGTTCGAGTGGTGCATGATGTACCAGGAGAACAGAACCCGTACGATGGTCCAGAGGACCGTCGTCAGCGCGCCGGCCATCAGGCTGTACTCGCGGGCAATCCGCTTCGACGGCAGGAACGAGTACGCCGCCGTGAACAGCAGGAACACCATCAGAAACGCAAACGCGTGGCTCGATACGATAAACGCCATGACGTAGAGCGTCCTGCTGAGCACCGGAAGATCGAGCTTTATCAGGACCCTGAATACCGGCGTGATAATGAACAGGAGCGATACGACAAGACCGCTGAGCAGTATGGCTACCATGGACTTTCCCTTGATGAACAGGGGGTTGCGCCTCTTCTCGAGCCTAAAGATCACGTCCAGCGATCGCTTCGCCTCGAGGACCGCAAGGTCGGACGCGAACAGCAGGAACACGAAGCCGATGATCCCGATGGTACTGCGCCTCTCGATGATGTTGTGCATATCGTTGATGATGGCCGGCGAGACATCCGGGATGAACTGCCTCATGATGGACACGGCGTACGCGAAGAAACGGCCGGTCGAGCCCACGATATAGCTCCCCACGGACACGACGACGAACATGAGGGGGATGATCGACAGCACGACGTAGAACGACAGCGCCGCCGCGTGAGACATGCATGTATCCGCCATGAATCTGTCTATCGCTACGGAAAGAATCGATCCCTTCCTGTCCTGCTTCATGCTACCTCTTGTCCCTGAATATGACCCTGATCGGTACGCCGGGGAACCCGAATATGTCCCGGATCCTGCTGACGACGAACCTGCTGTAGTTCTCCTTAATACCTTTTGCGCTGTTCGTAAAGATGACGAACACCGGCGGCCGAACGGCCACCTGAACCAGGTAGTAGAGCCGTATCAGCTTCCCGCCGCTGGACACGGGCTGGTGCTCGCCGAGTACCTTTCCGAAAAACCGGTTGAGCGCCGGGGTCGGGACCCTGTGGGCGTACGCGTCGGCTATGCGGATGACCTCGTGCATCAGCGTCCGGACCCCCTGCCCGGTGACCGCCGAGGTCGGCAGGATCGGGATAAAGGAGGCGAAGCCGAGCATGCTCGACGTCTCCCGCAGCAGGCGCTCCTTGTCCCGTTCGGCAACGAGGTCCCATTTGTTCATCGCTAACGCGCACGCCTTGCCGCTGGATAGGATCAGGTCTACGATCTTCTTGTCGTGGCCGGTCACCCCGACCGCCGCATCGACCATGAGCACGACGATGTCCGCTCTCGCTATCATGTCCTCGGACCTCGTGCTCGCCATCGCCTCGACCCGCGTGCCCGCCGCGCTCTTCTTGAGCCCGGCGGTGTCGATCAGGAGCAGGTGCCTGCCGCCGGCCTTTATGCTGAACTCTACCGGATCCCTTGTCGTGCCGGGCTTATCGTCGACTATCACGGACTCCCTGCCCACGACACGGTTCACCATGCTCGATTTTCCTGCGTTGGGCTTGCCGGCGAAGACCAGCCTCAAGGGAGGCGGCACCGCAGCGTCTGCCGTCATGGGGAAGAGGTGCCGTGCCTTGAGATGGTCCACCACCGCGTCCATGATCTGGTCGACCCCGTACCCGTGCTCGGCCGAGGTACCGAAGGTCTCCGGGAACCCGAGCTGGTGGAACTCGCCGAGGTCGTCCAGCCCGGCCGGGCTGTCGATCTTGTTCACGGCGAGCACGACGTGACGGTCGAGCTTCCTGAGCCATCTCCCGATGTCGCGGTCGTAGGGCGTTACCCCCGCCTTGTAGTCGCACACCATGATAACGGCCGCTGCCCGGCCCACGACATCCTCCACCCTTCGGTTTATCCGCTCATGGAGATTGCCACTCTCGTCCGTCAGTCCCCCGGTATCCATGATATCGAACGTCGAACGGCCCCATGCCACGGTCTCCGTGATGACGTCCCGCGTCGTGCCCCTGAGGTCGAGGACGAGGGACCTCCTCTTCGATGCCATCCTGTTGAACAGCCTGGACTTGCCCACGTTCGGCCTGCCCACGATCACCACGAGCGGGTTCATCGTTCCAGCCCTATCTCCCTCAGGAACCCGCGATCCTTTTTCCAGTCCTGTCTGACTTTCACGTAGAGCTCGAGGTATACCTTCGTCCCCAGCAGCCGCTCGATATCCAGTCTCGCGGCAGCGCCTATCCGTTTTATCATGGAGCCATGAGCGCCGATCACGATGCCTTTCTGGGACTGCTTCTCCACGAAGATCGTGGCGTATATCCGTATGATTCTGTCCCGCTCGGACTCGTCGAACTTATCGATCGTGCAGACCGATGCATACGGCACCTCCTCTCTGGTAAAGGAGAACAGCTTCTCCCTGATGAGATCCGCTACGAGCTCCTTCTCGTAACGGTCCGTTATCATATCGGCATGGTAGAGCATCCCCTCGGTGGGCAGGTGCTTTTCCAGCTCTGCAAGAAGGAGGTCCATGCCGTCGCCGGTCTTCGCCGAGGCCGGCAGCAGGGCACTGTACAGGGCAAGGTCCGCGTACCACTTCACCACCGGGAGCAGCTGCCCCTTGTCCTTCTTGGTGTCGATCTTGTTGATGAGCAGCACCTTCGGCTTGTCTCCCAGCTTCCGCAGATCGCCGATGAGTGCCGTTTCCTTAGACGTCAGGTCTGGCTCGACGATGTGGAGGACCACGTCCGCGTCGTCCATCGCCGACAGGGCCACCTTTTTCAGGGCAGCTATGAACCCCGAAGTCCTCTCCGTCTCTATGCCGGGCGTATCGATGAAGACGAACTGGGCGTCTCCGGTGGTGAGAATGCCGTGGAGTCTCTGCCACGTCGTCTGGGGCTTCGGAGAAACGATCGCGAGCTTCTCGCTGATAAGCCTGTTGAGTAAGGTAGACTTGCCGACGTTGGGCCTGCCGATAACGGCGATCAAACCGGATTTCATAGTATGAATAAAAGCATATCCCTGAACGTTTGCAAGGTTTTTTGCGAGGGTCGCCGGGGCCGGCGAAGGCAAATTGATTATATAATCAAATAATGCTTGCATTCCCCTTTTTTATTGTATATAGATCTTTGGAAAAAGGAGGGTTTTATGCCAGGAGAAACAATAAAATCCATGGTCCCGATAACGTTCCTTTACAGGAACAGGGTGGGGCAGGCTCTGGAGACGTACATCGATGGCCTGAAGGACAAGAAGATCCTTGGAATCAAGTGTCCGGCGTGTGACAAGGTATATGTGCCGCCGCGGACCGTTTGCGGTTGCTGCCATAAGAAGCTCGATACCTACGTGGAGGTGGAGCAACAGGGGACGCTCGAGAACTTCACGGTCGCCCACGTGACCATAGAGGGCGGCGAGATAAAGGACGCGGAGCCTTACGTGATAGGCATGATCAAGCTCAAGGGGGCCGACAGCCTGCTCTCCGCCGTCGTAAAGGGCGTGGCAGTCGACAAGGTAAAGACGGGTATCAGGGTTAAGGCCGTCTGGAAAGAAGAGACCCAGGGGAGCTACAGCGACCTTGCGTACTTCGAACCGGCATAGCAGGGTCCGGAAGGCCGAATCATCGAAAAGGAGGCATATATGGGTAAAAGGGTTGCAATAGTCGGCTACAAGCAAACGAAGCACAGCTTCGATAACCTGGTGAGCAGGGAGAGGATGGTCTATGAGCTCGTGAAGTCACTGTACAGCGACATAGGCATTACCAAGGACGCTATAGACACCTTCATCCTGGCAAGCAACGACTTCACGGACGGCAGGACGATCTCCGAGGTGTACATCGTTCCGAGGATAGGGGCCTACATGAAGGACGAGTCGAAGGTGGAGTCCGACGGACTGAACGCCGCGCTCTATGCGTACATGAGGATACAGTCAGGTCTCTACGATACCGCGCTCGCGATAGGCTTCAGCATGTCCGGCTCGGAGTTCAGGGCACCCATGATCAATTCCTATGTCATGGATCCGGCGTACGAGAGGCCCCGGGGACTGATCAACTTCCATTCGATCGCTGCACTTCAGGCACGGGTATACATGGAGAAGTACGGCTTCAAGGAACGGGATCTCGCGAAGCTCACGGTAAAGGACCTTAAGAATGCGAACAACAACCCCTACGCAGCACGGCGGGAGCAGAAGCCGACCGTTGACAGCGTGCTCGGATCGAGGCCGCTCTATGCTCCCCTGCACGAGGCCCACGTCTCCGCGTACGCTGACGGCGCAGCAGCGGTCGTCCTTGCATCGGAGGAAGCAGCAAAAAGGATAACGGACAAGCCTCTCTGGATCACCGGGGTTGGACACTCTATGGACACCTACTATCTCGGCGACCGGGACCTTCTCAGGATGGACAGCCTCAGGTCGGCCGGCGAGCAGGCGTACCGGATGGCTGGTATCAAGAGTCCGAAGCGGGAAATCGACCTTGCCGAGCTCCATACGAACTTTGCATCGGAAGAGCCGGTGTTCGCTGAAGCGCTCGGGCTATTCAAGGAGGGCAGCGGCAAGGAAGTCGTCGCGAACGGGGACAGCAACGTGGACGGCAAGATGCCGGTCAACCCGTCAGGCGGGCCGCTCGGGGCAAACCCGATCAACGCGGCGGGCCTTATACGACTGGTCGACGTCTGCGCCCAGCTCAACGGGGAAGCAGGGAAGAACCAGGTAAAGGGCGCAAAGACCGGGCTGGCACACGGTCAGGATGGACCGGGCGCGCAACAGAACGTCGTTTTTATCGTAAGGAGGGAAAAATGAAAAGGAACGTCGCAATCATAAGCGTTGGCTACAACGGCAGGTTTGTCAGCAAGAGACCGGACGTCAACATACCGGAGTTGATAGAGCCGGCGGTCACCAATGCGCTGGGCAAGACGAAGCTCAAGCCCGATGATATTCAGGCGTACGTCGTGGGTAACATGCACACCTTTGAAGGTGTAAACGGTCCGCACCTGTGGGCGAGTGACCACTTCAACGGCTCCGGAAAACCAGTCATGCGGGTCGCGACCGGCGGAACGACCGGCGCCTCCGTATTCCAGGCAGCGTACTACCACGTGGCCTCCGGGATGTACGATGTCGTCATGGCGATCGGATGGGAGAAACAGGACGAGGGCGACTCTCAGGTTGGACTCGTGGGTATCGTACTCCCCGAGGCATTCACGCTGTTCCAGTTCGGACCGGAAATGAATACCGAGCGGGGCGGCGTGGGAGGACTCGGCGGCGGCGGCTCCACCGGAGGAGCATCCTATCAGGCGATGTCCTACCTCTCACGGGCGCACGCTGGCATCGAGCACATCGACAGAATAGCGGCGCTGATGCGATCGAATGCCGCGAAGAACCCCTACGCGCACCTCCAGCAGCCGGGCTGTACAGAGGCTGATATCGCGAAGACCCCCATCATAACCTACCCGCTGCGGTTCGGGCACACCTGCCCCACCTCGTGCGGCGCCGTAGCGATGATCCTCGTCTCGGAGAGCAAGGCCAAGAAGTTCGGGCTCACGGACCGGGTCGCCTGGGTCAAGGGGCTCGGCTCCGGCACGTCCGATCCGACGACCGGGAACTTCGTGGAAGGGCAGATAACAGACCCGGCAGAGCAGCACATGTGCAAGGTCGTGGCAAAGAAGGTGTACACCATGGCCGGTATCAAGGACCCCACGAAGGAGATCCAGGTAGCCGAGGTATATTCCGGCTTTTCACACCAGGATCTCATGTGGCCGGAGAGGCTCGGCCTGGTAAAGGAGGGCAAGTCGCCGGAGATGCTCGACAAGGGCGCGTTCGCGATAGGGGGAGAGATGCCCATCAATCCGTCCGGAGGCGTGACCAGCACGAACGCCATAGGCGCATCAGCGATGGTACGTGTTTCCGAGGCTGCCTTGCAGGTCATGGGGCTTGCCGAGGGCGGGCACCAGATACCGATGAAGGTGGAGAACGCAGTAGCACACGGCTGGGGCGGACTCTTCCAGTTCGTCACGGTAACGCTGGTCGGCAGAACGCCGGTAAAATCATAAGGAGGGAGTATGGCGAATGAAACAAGAATCATGGAGTCCCCCTGGGACTTGACCACGTACAGCTGGAAAGTTGAGGCCGACGCGCTCAACCTGTTTGTGAAGGGACTGAAGGACAAAAAGATACTCGGCAGGAAATGTACCAAATGCGGTACGGTGTACGTACCGGGGACATCCTACTGTAGGAAGTGTCTCATCGATATCGACCAGGTAGTCGAGGTGCGCCCGGAAGGCACCCTGGATGCCTTTACCGTCAACGTCTCGGACATTCGCGGCAATCCGGTGGAGCATCCGTTCATAACCTGTACGGTAAAGTTCGATGGCTCCGAGTCTCTCGTCATGGGCACACTCGAAGGCTGGCAGGACTGGCACGACGTCAGGGAAGGCATGCGGATAAAGGTCGTGTTCAAGGACGTCACCACCGGGGCGCTCGCAGACTTAGCATACTTCCAGTTGATATAGGGCCTGCACCCGCGGCTGTAACCTGCCACGGGTGAGCGGTCGTGCCGCATAACAGGTAAAGGAGGGTTTATGAACAAGGGAAAGAAAATCGGACTTATGGCCGCTGCGCTGCTGTTCTCGGTTGCCGCGACGGCACGTGCGCAGGACAACTCATCGATTGTCGAGCAGTTCGCAGTCACATCGCCTGCCGTACTGCAGAGCCTGCTCCAGAAAGGGCAGCTCATCTTCATCGACAACGAAAAACCGGGCAAGCCGCAGTTCGTCACCGTCATAACGCTGTTCAATGCCCCGATCGAAAAGGTGTTCTCCACGATCGTGGACTACGACCACTATGTCGGGAACATACCGCAGACGACAGAGGTCAAGATAACGAAGAAGCAGGGGAACACGTGGTTCGTCAAATACCGGATCGAATTCAAGTTCTCGATCATAGCCGAGCACGCGAACTATGTCCTGAAGCAGATCCTCGATCCGCCCGGGAGCGTTACCTGGACAAGAGTGTCCGGGAACCTCGACAGGGTTGAGGGCTCCTGGAAACTGATCTCGATAGACAACGGGAAGGAGACGATCGGGTTTTACCGCGTGTATACCGATATAAGCTCGCTCGGGTTCCTGGTCAGGTACATGTTGGAGAAACAGCCCCTACTGAACACGGCAATAGCGACGTCGTCCGCTCTGGTCTACGCAAAGGCCATGGAGAAGTGGGTGGACAAAAACAACAAGCAGGGTACTGCCCAGAAGTAATCCGTTGTATACTGGATTATGACGGCCCCATCCGCTTGAGCCTCTCCTTGTGGAGCATAGGGCTGATAATCATATAAAGTGCACCTCCTGAGCATACCAGGGTCATCATCTTTCTGATATGCTCATAGATAAAAAGACACAGACTCACTGACCACAGGAGGTGTCTTAATAACCATCGGAGGTGCCTTGTATGAGACTATACACTGCTTTTGATTTGCATTCAACCAACAGCTATCTGGCAATTATCAACGAGAAAGGAGAAAGGGTTTTCAAGCGGAAACTCCTGAATGATCCTCTCAAGATACTCACGACGCTCAAGCCATTCAAATATAATTGAAGGGTCTATAAGAATACCTACATTAGTAGCTGCCCATACGGCTGTTGCGGCTACCGTTTGGGCCGCCGTACATATAAGATTTATTGAAGTTAGAGATATATTAACAGATGAAACACTAGCATCTACAGAATCTGTAGAAAAATCTAATGTATTGTTTGATGTAATATACGGCTCTAATTTAAATGTCAGCCATGGTGTATTGATGATAGAGTTAACAATATCGCCGCTCCATATCTTTGACCATCCAGACTTACAGATAGGTAAAAAGTTACTCCAATCAATGGAATAACAAAAAAAATTATTCCACCATATATTGACATTCAGGGTAGCGTCTATTTCTTTTGCTTGTAAGGATATTGTTATGCTTCCGTTATCGTGTGTAGTAATATGAGCATAGTCTGCCTGCACTTTTCCGTTTACTTGGGCTGCAGCTTTAAAAGTACCAGTGGGATCTGCATAGGCTTTGTTAGAATCGCCAATAGCGGGAATGGTCTTATATGCTACATCTTGAAGTTTTGTAAATGGGATGTATCCACTACTATACCAAAGCTGGCAGTTTTTGTCGTAAGTACGTTGTGTCTGAACAACATCCGGATTTGATGCATCACATAAATATCCACCTCCAAAACCTGATGACCAAAAACATGAATTGTCTACATTGACGGAACATTGATAATAAGTCATGAGAGGCCTACAATTTGGATTTACCCATGTAGTTACTGAAAATCCTTGATCGCATGTATATATCCCACCATCTTTTGTTTGTGGGCTCTTCTCCCAAAAGTGATCATGCCATATAGGGGATAAAAAAGCAAAGAAAAGCATCGGTTACTGTGATAAAGCTCCTTTAATTTTATCACCAGATAAAGAAGGAGGTCACAGGCCGATGCGT
>JAJYLN010000020.1 GCA_021787665.1 bacterium | reverse complement strand
CGTAGACTCCCATCATGCTATCGGCGTATGACAGCCCCTCAGGCGTTGCTGCGACATACGACATCATGGACGGTAGCCTTTCGCTTTATGCAGGTGCGTTCACGATCACAGGTGACGGAATGCACAGCATCGAGTATTACAGCATCGATAGAGCGGGAAACACAGAGCCTGCACGCTATGCAGATGTATACGTCGACAATACACCGCCGGTATCGACAATCACCTACAGCCCATCGCAGACGACAAACAATGTCATCGATGTCTATCCGAATACGAGATTCAGTATAGCAGCTACCGACGCCGGCTCAGGGGTAAAAGCCATCGAATGGAGCGTAGACAACGGGGCATGGCAGCTCTATTCTACGCCGTTCAGCATAGGCACCTATGCGCCGAGCATGCACACGATCCGGTATTTCAGTGTCGATAACCTCGGGAATACAGAGCCATCCCATGAGCTCACGGTAGATCTGGTCCTTGTACAGCTCGGGATGGGCATAAGCAGGGTGCCACGGGTCCTTGTGTGGGCGCAGGGGGAGCGCAATAGAGCGATAGCGGAATCCACGCTCCAGAACATGGGGGTGTTCTACAGCATCGTGACTTGCGGCAACGATGACAAGCATGAGATAGAGTCGAACGATGATCGGGATAAAGCCGATTGCGGTGAGCAGGAAGGAGGGTGTAACGAGGAACAGTTCGTGGACCAGATGCGCACGGACCTCTATAACATCTATCTGATCATGGACGTCGAGAAGCCGCTCGAGGACCATGTGACCGATGAGCTCATGGAGCATGTGAACTCGGGACAGGGGATAGTCGTGGTACGGTACGATAAGCTCAGCGATGAAATGGCAGGACCGCAGGGCTCTGATCTTCTCGGTACGGAGTTCATCGGATACCTGCCCTCCGACAACAGGGTCGCTACGCTTTATAACACGCCTGCAACGAAGCAGGGCTCCATCGAGATAGCGGGCAAGGTGCTGAAGCTGAAGGTGATCGGTACACTTGCCCGAATCGCCGGCACCATAACGGCACAGACAAGCTGTAAAGATGACAGAGATGGCAAGGAACAATGCGTCGATCATAATAAAAAATGCGGAGAGACTGTCTCCATGCCCGCAATAGTGCTGAACCCGTACAACCTCGGTCGTACGACCGTGGTAGCGTTCTCCCTCGGAGAATCTGCGGAGTCACAGAGCAGCGAAGCCAACTATGAGGCACTGCTGGAGGGCATCGTTACCTATCTTACCCCTGTTGTCGAGTACATGATACCTTCGGGCATAGTGCCGGTAGGCATCACCGTAACGAGCTTCGGCATGAGTGGGGACCTCGCGGTCAACGGCAGCGCACAGGCACCAGCCTCCATACAGTCTGCGGTAGGGCTGAACTACACCACGCCCATAGCGCCGATAGTCTCGACATCCATGACCAACAATACCGTGAGCTGGACACTCTCTATGAACGGAGTAACCCAGACAAGCCTGCTCTACCTTGTACGCCTCGCAGATGTGATAACGACCTATACGTTCACATCGACCGCATATGCGTCGGGCACTACACTGATGGGGGCGGCAAACGTTATATTCAGCATGCCATACAACGAAAAGTCATTGCGTGCCAGCATTATCGCAGAGCTTGAGGCATTGAGGCCCCACAGGAACCAGGAGACGCGGGACGAGATCGTAAGCGACCTCCAGGGATTGGATGAGTGCTATGCGCAGGGATGCAAACAGGAGGATTGTGACTGTCAACATTCCGTAGCGGATATACTGCAAGCTATAGACATGCTGAAGGGACTCAAGACGGATACATGGCAGATACGACTTGACCTTGATAAGCTGTTGAGGGTGTGGGAGATAAAATGCAGCGGATACAAATAAACGCAAGGAGGATGGATGTGATGAGAAAGATGATATTGGGTTTAGGGCTGGTGGTGATTATCGCAGGGTGCCATACCAAGTCCCCTGCACAGTCGAACATAGCGGCCAAGGTCGGAAGCTATACAATAACAATGAATGACCTCCAGCAGAAGATGATGAATATGCCTCCTTACACAAGACGGTTTTATTCCACACCGCAGGGTAAGAAACAGTTGCTCGATGATATGGTGAATAGGCTGCTGCTTGTAGATGCTGCACGACAGCAGGGACTGGACAAGAAACCCGACATAAAGGCAAAAATCAAGGATGCTACCTACGACATCCTATCAAAGGCGGCGGTCGACTCGCTCATGGGCAGGGTCATTACCGTAACGGATAAAAACGTAGCGAATTACTACACCAGTCATCAGACGCAGTTCAACACGCCGGAGCTCTTTCATGCGAAGCGGATTGTCGTAAGGACACGGAAAGACGCAGAGCATATATACAGCAAGCTGCGCCTGAAAAAGGTGACATTCGACAACGCAGTGAAGGCATACTCCATCGATGTCTCCACCAGACCCAGCAACGGAGATATGGGGTTCTTTACCAAGGATGCGTTCGGGGGCGAGGTCGCGACGGCGCTGTCCGGCTTAAAGCCGAACGGGCTTACGAGACCTATAAGGACCACTACGGGCTGGGCGATCTATATGCTCGTCGAGAAAAGGCCGCCGGTATCCATGAGCCTGGGACAGGTGCGGGACAACATCAGGGCTATGATCGAGCAGCAAAGGCAGAGCGATGCAATCAATACCCTCGAAAAAGAGCTCCGGTCCCAAAACAAGGTCACCATCTACGCACATTTTTGATGGTGTACTCCGTTTCGTGAGCTGACCCCTATATAGACCAGTGGGAGCATTTGAACACAAACTTACGGTTTCACCCTCACGCGGAATGCCTTAGTTGACATAATATATCTTATGGGAAGTTAAATACGGCTTAAAAAATTACTTCAATCCAAGGACATCGCTCATAGTATAGATGCCGGGTGTTTTCCCTGTAACCCACTTAGCCGCGAGTACGGCGCCCTGCGCAAAGTTTTCTCTGCTCGTTGTACGGTGAGTTATCTCAAGCCGTTCGCCGGACCCGATGAACATGACCGTATGCTCGCCCACGATATCTCCGCCCCGCAGAGCCTGGATCCCGATCTCTCCGCTGTGTCTCGCTCCGACGGCGCCGTGGCGATCATACCGAGCTAACTCTTCGAGCGGCCGCTTGTAGGCACGAGCGATGATGTCCGCAAGCATCAGCGCCGTGCCACTCGGCGCGTCTACCTTGTTTCTGTGGTGTAACTCCACGATCTCTGCATCATAGCCGCTGCCGAGCACCTGCGCGGAAAGCCCGACGATCTTAAACACTATGTTCATCAGAACGCTCATATTAGGTGCCACGACGATCGCTATCTCACCGCCCGCACGATCAATAGTCTCGAGTTCCAACTTGGAGAACCCGGTTGTGCCTATGATCATCGGTATATGACTTCCCCTCGCATACCGAAGCACTGAAAGCGTCGATACAGGAGCTGAGAAATCGATAATGCAGTCTATTTTACCCGCTATGCCTCCGAAGTCATCGGAGACTGAAATCCCTGATTTCCTGCCGGAAGTAAGCGTGCCGAAATCGGTGCCAACGGACGGATGTCCCTTTCTCTCGACGACGGCCGCAATACTGCAGGACGGGTCTTCGAGCAGCAGTTTCGCTATCTGCATGCCCATCCTGCCCATGGCGCCGTTAATGGCGATAGCGGTGGTCTCAGCCATCGATGAGCCCCTGTCTTACCATGACCGTCTTGAGCCTTGTCAGATTCGACCCGGTCATCTTTGTCAGGGGTAGCCGTATCTCGTCGGAGATCCAACCCATGAGGTGTGCTGCAGCTTTCACAGGGATAGGGTTGCTTTCGATAAACATTGCCGTGTGCAAATCCCATAGCCTGTAGTTTACAGCATTGGCCCTATCCATGGACCCAGCCTCGTATGCCAGGAACATCTCTACCATCTGCTCCGGCACAATGTTCGAAGTTACGGAGATAACGCCCTTCGCCCCTACGGCCATGCTCGGCAGCGCCGTAAAGTCATCCCCGGAAAGGACGATAAACCCCTTCTTGCACAGCTTGATAGTCTCTGTCATCTGCTGGAGGGAGCCGGTTGCTTCCTTTATGCCGACGATATTTTTTATCTCCGATAACCTTGCCACCGTTTCAGGCAGCATGTTGACGCCCGTTCTCCCCGGCACATTGTACGGGATGAGGGAGATATCGACGGCTTCTGCAATGGCTTTGAAATGTTCGTACAGCCCGCTCTGTGTTGGCTTATTGTAATACGGAGTGATTGCGAGTGCTGCATCGGCGCCTGCCTTTTTCGCATGAGCGGTAAGCTTGATGGCTTCCCGTGTATTATTGGAGCCGGTGCCGGCTATAACGAAACACCTTCGGTCTGCGATCTCCACCGTATAGTCGATAAGCATCTCGTGCTCATCGAAGCCGAGTGTTGCGGATTCCCCGGTTGTACCACAGGGTACCAGCCCGTGTACTCCCGCCTCAATCTGTCTCTCCACGAGGCTCCGGTATGACTTCCTGTCCACGTTATTGCCCTTGAACGGCGTCATGAGCGCGGTAATGATGCCGCCGATCCGCTTAGGGGACATCTATCTCTCCTCTGAAGACCTCTTCCGCAGGTCCGGTAAGATAGACGTGGTTGTCCTTGGTCCATTCTATCTCGAGGTCACCGCCTCTGAGGTGTATCAATACCCTTTCTTTGCTTTTATTGTTCAACACGCCTGCGACCGCGGCCGCACATGCACCAGAGCCGCACCCGAGTGTCTCACCGGTACCCCTTTCCCACACGCGCATCTTCAGCTCGTTATCGTTGACCTTCTCGACGAATTCCACGTTCGTTTTCCGGGGAAACAGCTTATTGTTCTCGATAGCAGCCCCGTACTTTACGACATTGAACTTGTCTATCTTGTCCATAAAGATCACCGTATGTGGGTTCCCCATGGATACGCAGGTGATCTTGAATTCCGCGTCCTCGATCTTTATCGCCCTGTTGATTACCCTTCCGCTGAGCCGTACCGGAATAAACCTCGCGTCGAATGCCGGCTCGCCCATGTCCACCCTGATCCTGTTTCCCCGTATCACCGGCTTCTTTATCCCGGCGAGGGTCTCTATCTCGAGCTCGCGCTTCCCGGTATAACCGTGCTCGAGCACATACTTTGCGACACACCGTATGCCGTTGCCGCACATCTCCACTTCTCCGCCATCCGCGTTGAAAATGCGCATCCTGAAGTCAGCCACTTTCGACGGCGCTATGATCAGCACTTGGTCCGCACCGATGCCAAAGGCCGTGGTACAGAGCTTCCTGATTTGTTCGCCGGAGAGTCTCTGCTCTTTTTTTATCGCATCGATCACCACAAAATGGTTCCCGGTGCCCTGCATCTTTGTAAACCGTATCGTCTTCTTCGGCATGTCTACTCCCCGCTGTTTGAGGCGGGAGGGATTCGCTCTCCTCTGGTTAGGTCACCATCCATCTCCCGTTCCCGTATAACATAATAGTTGTTGCCGTCCACAAGCACCTCTGCTGCCCTCTTCCTTGAATTATAATTCGAGGACATGGAGAACCCGTAGGCACCGGCGCTCATCAAAGCTATCATCTGTCCCCTGTCGAGCAGGGGGAGGTCCCTCCGGTGGGCAAAGAAATCGCCGGACTCGCATATCGGCCCGACGACGTCCTGTTTGAATCTCCTTCCGCGTGTTTCGATGATCGGCACTATCTCGTGGTACGCATCGTAAAGGCTCGGTCGTATGAGATCGTTCATCCCGGCATCCACAATCATAAATCTCCTGGTTCCATTCTGTTTTCTATATAGCACCTTTGCTACAAGAATGCCAGCATTACCGACGAGCACCCTGCCGGGTTCGAGTATGAGCTTACCCCCAAAATCTTTCAGGGCCCTTTCTATCGCCGCAGCATAACCGTCCGGCTGAGCGGCCTGCTCGTCTCGGTATGCTATGCCCAGCCCCCCGCCTATGTCGATATACTGGATGTCTATCCCATCGTGCCTGAGATCTGTGAACAGGCCGAGGACCCTTTTCAGGGCAGATTCTATCGGGGACACGTCGGTCAACTGCGAGCCTATATGCATGTCCAGGCCCACTATCCTGAGGTTGTTCCTTGCCCTGGCCTCAGTGTACGCATCACGAGCGTGCCTGATATCGATGCCGAACTTGTTCTTCCTGAGGCCCGTCGATATGTAGGGATGAGTCCGGGGGTCTATGTCGGGGTTGATCCTGATACTCACCGGCGCGATCGTACCCAGACTGCCTGCCACAGAGTCTATTGCGTCCAGTTCTTCGATCGACTCTGCATTGAACATCAGTATCTTGTTTTCAAGTGCATAGCGTATCTCTTCGGTGGTTTTGCCAACACCCGAATAGACTATCCTTTCGCCCCTTACGCCTGCCCGGATGGCCCTGAACAGCTCACCACCGGATACGATGTCCGCACCCGCCCCCATCGATGAGAACAGGGACACGACCGCAATGTTGGAGTTTGCCTTGACCGAGTAGCAGATCAGCGGTGTCGTGACGACAAACGCCCGGCGAAAGACATCGTAGTGTCGCCGCAGCGTCTTTGCGCTGTAGACATACACCGGTGTGCCCGTCTGTCCTGTTATGGCGCTTACCTTGACGTCCTCACAGCAGAGCTCGCCGTTCCTGTAGTTAAAGAAATTCATCTCTATCTTCTGTAACGAATGGTATAGCTTTCCGATGGTGCGCTCTCGTTGTGCTGTCGGGAGTCGTCCACGGCCGTTATGTAGTAGGTATCATACCCCGGACGAGCTGTGGTGTCTACATACGTCGTAGCGGACACCGGCCGCGCGTTGACGCGTACGAAGCTCCGGTCATTGCCGGACCTCCTGTACACTTCGTATCCGAGGATGTCTGACTCGGTGTTCGGCTCCCAGCTCAGGGCGATCCCGGTCTTCAGGGGTGCTGCCGAGATACCGTACGGTCTTGCCGGTGATACGAGGTCTGCCGGTACGGCAATAATCTGAGAGGTCGGTATGCTCTCGATGGCCGTGCTGCGTACCTTCGAGACGCTCGTTACCTCATAGAAATAAGGTACGCCGTTCTTCAGGTCTCCGTCGATATAGGTCGTCCCGGAGATCAGCGCCGGATTTATCGGGAACAAAGGGAAATTGCCCATTCTCAGGCTCCTGTACACATTATAATACACGGTCTTGTTAATTGGAGTCCCATCGACATACGCAGTCGGAGCTATCCAGGAGAGCTCTATAAAGTGATCGCCGGACTGTGCCCTGATGTCCGATGGTTTGCGGAAGGGCCTGTTCCATGAGACGATGCACGTGTTGGATGAGTCGCTCAGCACGTTGTTCTTTGTTACCGTAAGCACGACGTAGGAATAGCGTACATCGTATTCCAAGTCCCTGTTTTTCACGGTCATATAGTGCTCCCCGGGATTGTAGTCATACCGCCATTGCATGTAGGTCTCTTTCGAACCCGTATCGATGTCTCTGAAAGGGATGGCGGCCCTGACGAGGTTGAAGCCTTTTATGTCTTTTAGCACGGTCCCGTCGGTGTTCTTATCCGGCACCGCCCATGACAGGATCACGCTCTTTCCCCGTGCCAATGCCGTGAGGTCCTGTATTGCTACAGGTTTTGCGAGTGGGTATGGAACCGGCGGCGCTTTCAAGCCGCATCCTGCTGCCAGTGCAATCGCCATAAGCAGCAACGGCACAGAAAGAAGCACCCGGGCCATAACGCCCGGCTGTCTGTCAAAGGATCTATACGACATAAACAAGCATGATAACATATCTTGCCCTATATAAAAAGCTTATCGATTATTCTTGCTTAGCTCTTTAATAACGGTCGCCGTCACACTTCTTCGTGCAATCTTAAAGATTCCACCGATGTTCCTGTCTTACCTGTCCCAGTCTCTTATGCTGCCCAGTTTGCGCCCAATAGTTCTGCCTGCTGTAACACGGTCAATGTCGCCTTCTCCTGTGTATCTGGCGGATAATGATATTGTTAAGGATGCGCTTTACCATGACCCGCAGCTTTGCCTTCACGCTTTCCTTTGCTGTCCAGTCAATCGTTACGTTTTTGTGGACGGTTTCCACAAGCTCCCGCGAGATGGTCTTCAACGTATCGTCTCCGAGCAGCTCCACGGCAAGGTTTTTCTGGGGCATGCCGCGTACCTCATGAAGAAATTTATCCGAGAGTATGGATATGTCCGGCTTTTTGAGACCTGCTGCTGCGATTATATCGATAACACCGTCTGTACCGCAAAAGTTCGAATTTGTTTTGGAAGTTGGTCAGTCATGAGATTGACCTATCAGACCCCGTCAGAAAGAACAAGGATTTGCATTACAACGGTCATAATGCCAAAACAGCATCTATATACTACTCCCCTGTCTTCAAAGAAATGATGTACATCTTCGCTTGCCCGCATCACCGGACGCAAACGTCCCTGAGCGTGCAAGAGAGGCAGGAGATCCGGGAGCGCTGCCGGGGGCACCTGCCGGAGATGCCGAGGTGGCACAGTGCGAAATCATATTTGACCGGGTCAATGGGATCGTAGCGCTTGAGACGATCCGTAATCTCCAGGGCAGTCTTGATGTCCGTGGTCTTTCTCTCCGTGAGGCCGAGGTGTCGCGCTATCCTCGCGACATGCGTATCGAGCGGCATGACGAGTCTGTCTGTCGGGATGAATCCCCAGAGCCCGAAATCGACGCCGTCGTCCTTCCTTACCATCCATCTCAGGAACAGGTTGGCACGCTTGCAGGCGCCTCCCTTGTCCGGGAACGGGAGCATCTGGCAGAGCCCGAACGGGTACGTCCTATCCCCGTAGACCGCCTCCGTATTACCGGCATAAAAGACCTTTACAAACCTTGACAGCGCACGCAAGATGTTCAGATCCGACTTCCTGAAGGCCTTTTTGAAAAATCCGCCGATAGAGCCATGATCGCGAATCATGCGCGAGAGCAGGAGCAGAAACGCCACAATGTCGGACGTTCTATTCATCCTGTAGCTGATGCCCGAGAACAGAGGGCCGTCCCTCCGGACATCGAACTCCAGAACGAACGTGTACGGGCTCGGGTCCATGATACGGAACATCCTCTCGAGCACCGGCCAGAACAGGCCGACCCTGCCGTATGCAAGGCAGGTAGCCACAAAAGCTGCAGTCTCAATGTCTACGGGACTGCGGTAACGGTGCGGAAACGCCACCGGGTCATGATCGATACGCACTTTGGAGTCATGCTGCCGGTAAAAGGTCTCCAGCGTCTGCCCTAACAGGTCCATAGCTGCTTGCTTATTGATAGGGGAAAGATTATATTTGACACCATAATCATGGAATCATGTACCGTCTATATACACATACCATTTTGCAAAAAAAAATGCAGGTATTGTAGTTTTCTCTCCATGACGCCCGATCCCAACGATCTCGACAGCTACATCGGTGCCGTGCGATCGGAGATCAAGCTCTACGGACCGTTTCTGTCCGGACGAGAGATCAAAAGCATCTATGTGGGCGGTGGCACACCGTCATTGCTCGCCCCCCGGCAGCTCCGGGAACTTCTCGATACGGTGCATAGGTTCCTCATGGCAAGGGACGACAGCGAGGTTACCATAGAGGTGAACCCGGAGAGCGCTTCTCCGGAAATACTTATGGCTATGCACCATGCGGGCTTCAACCGTCTCAGCATAGGTCTCCAGTCTTTCGACGACCGTGTCCTCACGTCACTCGGCAGGCTCCACGATGTCCGATCCTCCCTCTCTGCGATTGAAAAAGCGAGGAGCGTCGGATTCGGGAACATAAATGTCGACATCATATACGGGATCCCATCGCAGGACATCGAACGGGAACTAAGCGGCATAAAGGCGGTCAGCCCGGAGCACGTCTCGTTCTATTACCTGGCCGTTGAGCAAGGTACCCCCCTTTCCATGGACAAGCATTTCAAGCCCCTCAACGATGAGAGGTTCGAGGAGCTCTACCTGCGTGTACACGATGAAATGGTCCGTGCCGGGTACGAGCACTACGAGGTATCCAACTTTGCGAAAAAGGGATACCGATCCGTCCACAATATGAACTACTGGGAGCGCGGCGATTACCTGGGCATAGGTGCCGGCGCCCACGGCTTTTTCAAGACCGGGCTGCCCTGGATAGGCATGACAGCCCAGGCACGGTATGAGAACGCATACCCCCCCTCCGCCTACAGGGAAAAGGTATTTGGAAACAACGGCAATGCTGCGTTCCCCATCAGCAGGGTCGAGGTGCTGGACAGGGACACGGAGACGCTCGAGCACCTATTCCTCTCCATAAGGACATGGAAAGGCGTCGACACGGCTATCGTAAAGAACAGAGCGCTGCTTGGCCACCTTGCAGACGACGGCCTTATACGGATAGACAACGACAAGCTGAGACTTACCGTTAAAGGTATGTGTGTCATGGACAGCATCGTGACAGAACTGTTCTGAAATCTGACGTACGTGCGTGTTTCCATGACAAAAAATATCAACGCCCCTGCCCTCCTCGAACGGTTCAAAAAGGGGGATGCCTCTGCATTCCAGGAGATCGTCGTGGCCTATCAGGACAGTATCTACGGGTTGTGCTTCCACATGCTCGGGGACTACCACAGTGCGCAGGATGCCGCACAGGACACCTTCCTTAAGGCATACCAGGGCCTCAAGGCCTTCAGGCCGGAGGCATCTGTTTACACATGGCTCTACCGCATCGCAGTCAACACATGCATCGACTACAAAAGAAAGTCATCTCTCGAGTCACTGTTCAGGCACCGCTTCGACGACGAAAGACTCATCGAACAGGAGCCGTCGGACGAGCCTTCCCCTGAAAGGGCCTCAGAGTCAGGACAACTGGCCTTCAATCTGAAAAAAGCACTCGATCGGCTACCGCGAAAGCTCAGGGCCGCCATCGTCTTGAAAGAGATCGAAGGCCTCTCGTACGGAGAAATAGCGGACACACTCGGTATATCCCTGGGGACAGTCAAATCGAGGATCTCGCGGGCGCGGGATGAGTTGAAGGAACTGATGCAGAACCCACAAAAGTAAGCTTCGTTGGATAAATGGAGCTGAAGGGGATCGAACCCTCGACCTCTACAATGCCATTGTAGCGCTCTCCCAAACTGAGCTACAGCCCCCTAGTGGTATACCTGTTCACTTCTGCTTGTCGGATGATCTCATCGTTGCCTGCCCGTGGAGCTCTTCCCTGAGATGCACGATACTGCGTTCAAGTTCTTTGAGCTTCTCTATCGATGGCGCGAAGAGCTTGATGTCCTCGAGACCTGACTTCGCCGTCGTGTAAAACTGGTGACCCAGATCATAGACGGACAGGTTATACTGTCTCCGAATCTCATAGAGCTTGATCTTCTTTTTAAAGAAGTGCATGTGCTCTACAAGAGTATGTTTTACAGCGTCCAGCATCTTTCGTACCTTCTCCTGTATCTTCTGTTCACTCATGTTTATCTGCTATCAAGTATGCCATAAAAAGTCAAGCTCGAAAGAGAATGGGTCAGGATTTTCTTGATTTAATCGTACAACATGATAGCAGTTTTATCATGCGTTCCAATGCGCTCGTATACATACTGTCCGTTGCGGCAGCCATGTTTATCGGCTGGTCCCTTTTCAATCCAAGCTTCAGCGGTACCATCGAATACACGATACTACTGGCCTTCTTCGTCATGATCGCATGGTCGGCCCTCGTGTTCACGGTTCCCGGCAGGGCAGAACGCGGCTATCTCATTTCCATCTTCATGGTCGCCCTCGCTCTGCGGATACTCGTGTCCACGGTCATCCACAAGTTCCTTCCCCCGGGCTATTTCGCACCGGATGAAGAAGGGATACTGTTCAATGGCAGATGGTTCGCCGAGGCATTGGCACAGCCGGGCAGACAGTACGGTCATCCGGATAGTCCGGCAACTATCGCTGCACTGGTGTTCTACCTCTTCGGCTACAGGCCGAATATCCTGTTTCTCCTGGTAAACTTCCTCGGTGCACTTTCCGTCCTCAACATATATTTTATAACAAAGCGGCTGTTCAACATCCAATCAGCCCGATACAGCGCAGCTATCGTAACTGCCCTCCCTTCGCTTGTCCTGTGGACTTCTTTGGCAACGAAGGACCCGTATTCGCAGTTCCTAATCACATCCATCGTACACCTCGTTCTGAGGGTCAAGGAGCGATTCAGAATAGGCAACGTCGTGCTCATCGTTGTTCTGATAGTGTTGATCGGGTTCATTCGTGGATACCTGCTCGTTATCGTATTGATCGCCGTTGCGTCCGCGATCATCCCGCTGCGAGGCAAGACCTTCATCCGCAACACGATCATTATTGCCGCTTTCGCCGTATCGTTCAGCCTGTTCTTCTCTTCCTACGAGTCGAAGACGGTCTCGAAGTCCCCGGGTCAGCAAAGTGTCTTTCAGACACTGCAGCAGACGAGAAGCGGATTCTATACGGGCGGCTCCAGAATGCTCGGCGCCATCAATATCTCGAGCCCGGTCAACGTTCTGATCTATGCACCGCTGCTGCTCTCGGTCTTCTTCCTCGCCCCGTTTCCGTGGGATATAACGGCCAGCTTGCTCCACAACCTTGCAACTGCAGAAGGCCTTGTTTGGTACTTTTTCTTCTATTACGCGATAAAGGGCATCATCGAGGCGTTCAGAAAGGAGAATTTCAATATCATGCCCGTCCTGGTGATGATCGGCGTGCTGTCTATCGCCTATTCGCTTGCAATTACCAATATGGGGGCGGCTTATCGCTTCCGGGGACAGGTTTCCGGGCTCCTGCTGGTTTTCAGCGGCTACGGCCTCTATCTGAGAAACCAGGCCAAAATGAAGGGGCATTCCGCGACCGGAACGGACAACGAAGAGCCCCGCTCCGATGCACGCGACCCGGCTTAGCTCTGTGTCCGATGGATATGCCGTCTTCTTGCTAATCTCCATGATTGTGCTATGAAATTGACACGCTCACGTTAAGGAGGATTGTCAGTGCGATGTTTTAAATGTCTGAAGGATGTACCAGCAGGGACAGAGGTGTGTCCTCACTGCGGGCAGGCCCTCGTCCCCAAGACAGAAAAACAACGGAAAAGCGGTGAAAATGACCCGCCCTCCCAATCCCCATCCAGGATCAGGGAATACCAGATAGGCGACACGATAAAGTCACGGTACGAAGTGCGGGAGATCCTCGATAGGAAAGGTACGGGCTATACCTATAAGGTGAGAGACAGGGAAAAGAAAAAGGTCTTTATTCTCAAGGAAATTAAGCCCTCGCTCTTCGTATCAGAGAGCGCAAGAGAGCGTTTTTTTGACACCGTCAAAACGATCAAGGAAATGAACATACCGGAGATCATCGCCATCCACGATTACGGAGAAGACGATGGCGTGGTTTACATCGTGTCGGAGTACATAGAGGGACTCACGCTCAGAAAATTGCTCGACGTCAGGAAGGACATGAAACAGTTCTTCAAGGGCGAGGAACTCGAGTCGATACTCACCCACCTGTGCAAGGCACTCGTCGAGGTCCACAACAATGGCATCGCTCACGGCGATCTGAAGCCCGAGAACATCTTCATCCTGCCCAGTGGAATCAAGATTGCCGAGCTCGGCGTCACGGCCACGCTCTCCCCCCTCGATTTCATATCCATACAGCAGGACCTCGGCGACCCGTACAAATACATAGCCCCGGAGGTCATCATCGGCGGAGCGCTGTCAAAGGTGAGCGACATATATTCTCTCGGAGTCATCGTGTACGAGATGTTGACCGGCATCATAGCAGGGAGCGTTGCGGCGCCGCCTTCCACTCACAACAGCGATCTTCCGGAAGGTACAAACGAGGTACTGTTGAAGGCGCTCCGGCAGGACCACGAACAAAGGACGCAGTATGTTTCACTGTTCTATCAGGAGTTACTCACGGTCTTCGGCCAGAAAGCAAGGATATTGGACGAGAAGGCATGGATACAGAAGGCTGCGGCCACGACGGAGCAGAGCGGGACCCTCAAGACAGAGATAGACGAAGAGCTCGCTATGTACGTGGAGACAGGGCAACAGACGGCAACGGAGCAGCCCCCCCAGGCCCAGGATGCAAAGAAGAAACCCGTGGATGAAACAAGGGGAGCTGCACCGGCGAAACAAAAGGCTCCGTCGGTCGTACAGGGGAAGCAAAAGGTCCACGTACCGAAGCCAGTGGATGCCGCCGGACAGCAGGAGACAAAGGCTGCACAGGCCGGAACCGAGGATTCACGGGGCGACGGAGGCATCGATGAGCTCGCAAAGAACCTCGAGACCGTTACCCATGAGATACAGGACAGGAAGGCACAGACGATCATGGGACAGGTCGCCCCTCCTGACAGGCCTCCGATCGTCGAACAAAAAACGAAAGAAAAAACACTCATGACCATGATCGTGATTGTCCTATCGGTCGCACTTATAGGTGTCATTGCACTCTTGTGGGTCGTGCTCAGGTCGAACAACCGGCAGGTCCAGATCGCTGGTATCACGGCCGTCAGCACGCAG
Organism: bacterium; assembly: GCA_021787665.1. Lineage (GTDB taxonomy): Bacteria > JAMCPX01 > JAMCPX01 > JAMCPX01 > JAMCPX01 > JAMCVD01. The sequence continues at coordinate 30,279 of JAJYLN010000020.1, read as the reverse complement.
CAGAAGAAACGGCCAGCCGTGCTGCCCCCACCCCTGCCGATCGCACCGCAAAAGCCTGCAGCGCCTCCCCCGGCAGCGCCACAGATCAAGCCTCCTGCAGAGGCGCCGCCGGCCCCGTATCCCAAAATAAGGAAGCGCATCTATGTGCCGCGGGTGAAGCGGAAGGTCGCCATGGTAACACCTCTCCCACCACCCCCAAAGTGTCCGGACGATATGGTCTTGGTACCGGGTGGGTATTTTGTCATGGGCAGCAGTTTGTCGGATCCGCTGAGGGACTTCTCGGAAAAACCTAATGTGAGGATGTATGTCAAGTCGTTCTGCATCGATAAGTACGAGTATCCGGACAGGAAGGGCATGATACCGAAATCAAGCGTGAGCTTCTATACGGCAAGCCAGCTCTGTTCGGATGAGGGAAGGCGACTCTGTACCGAGAAGGAATGGGAGAAGGCGTGCAAGGGCCCGTCCGGACTGAAATACCCCTACGGCAACGTATGGGATCCATCGAAATGTAACACGCAGGATAAGAGTGGTGCTAATCGTTCCATAGCACCATCCGGCAGCTTCCCGGCGTGCGTGAGCGGCTACGGCGCCTACGATATGAGCGGCAATGTGATGGAATGGACCAGCAGCGTGTTCTCTGCACAGGACACAGCGGACCGGGTACTGAAGGGAGGCTCGTTTGCGAAGCCGGACTGGGCGTCGCGTTGCGCGTACCGGTACAATATGCTCCCGACTTCGTCGGCGTACATAGAGATAGGCTTCAGGTGCTGCAAGGGCGCAGCACGGTAAACACGGAGTCAGCTTTTGGCAGGTGAGCCCGCGCTCTTCGGTACGGCTAAGCGATCTTAAAGAAGATAAAAGAGAAAGAGGGTCAATTCGTGGGGTGGTGTTGTTCCGTGGGCAGGGGTAGGCTACCGGCCACGTCCAAATGCGGCTCGACGATACCCTGACTCCCCCTGCCCTTCCATATCTGGGCTGATGATTCCACACGCAGGGCTTTCTCGATGACTTCGTTCATGTGCTCGACAAACATGATATTGAGCGACTTCCGTATTATCTCCGGTATCTCGGACACGTCCTTGCTGTTGTCCTTCGGTATCAGGACTTCTTTTGTCTGCGCCCGCATGGCCGCCATGAGCTTTTCCTTTAGTCCACCGATGGGGAGTACCCTGCCCCGCAGGGTGATCTCTCCGGTCATGGCGAGGTCTTTCTTCACCGGGATTCTCGTCAGAGCAGAAACGAGCGAGGTCGCCATGGTGATCCCGGCTGACGGACCGTCTTTGGGTATGGCACCCTCCGGAACGTGGATATGAATATCGATGTTCTTGTAAAATTCCTTTTCAAGGCCGAGTTGCGCGGATATGGTCCTGACATAGCTCAGTGCCGCACTCGCGGACTCCTTCATCGACTGCCCGAGATTACCGGTTACCGTGAGCTTTCCCTTTCCGTTCAGGATGACAGACTCTATCGCGAGTATGTCACCTCCCGCTTCCGTCCAGGCAAGCCCGGTAGCAACTCCCACGAGGTCCTTTTCTTCAAGCTCGCTCCGCTTGTACCGCGGTACGCCGAGGTACTTCTCCAGATTTGAGCCCCGTACGATGCTCTTTTTCGTCGAGCTGCCCGTCTCGAGTAGGTGTTTCGCAACCTTCCTGGTAATAGTGGAGAGCTCCCTCTCCAGGTTACGCACGCCTGCCTCTCGCGTATAGTCCCGGATCAGCTTCAGGACGGCGTTGTCCGTAAACACGATATGCTGCGGCTTCAGCCCGCTCGCCTTGACCTGTTTGTCGATCAGAAAGTGTCTGGCGATATCGAGCTTCTCGACCTCCAGATACCCCGGTAAACGCAGTATCTCGAGGCGGTCGAGCAAGGCCGCCGGTATGCCCGCTACGGTATTCGCGGTGGTGATGAACATCACTTTCGAGAGATCGTAATCGAGATCGAGGTAATGATCATTGAACATGTGGTTCTGCTCCGGATCCAGCACTTCGAGGAGGGCTGCCGACGGGTCGCCCCTGAAGTCCATGCTCATTTTGTCGATCTCGTCGAAGAGGAAGACCGGGTTCGATGAGCCGGCCTTGCGCATCGACTGAATGACCTTCCCGGGGAGCGCACTGACGTACGTCCGTCTATGCCCGCGTATCTCGGCTTCATCCCTGACGCCACCGAGCGACTGGCGTACGAAGTTCCTCCCGGTAGCCCGTGCTATCGATTTGGCAAGCGATGTCTTGCCGACGCCCGGCGGACCCACGAAGCAGAGGATAGGGCCTTTCGCCTCAGGGCTGAGTGCTTTGACGGCGAGGAACTCGAGTATACGCTCCTTGACCTGCTCGAGACCGTAATGGTCACTGTCAAGGATCACCTTGGCCTCGTGGATGTCCTTCTTTTCCTCGGTATACTCGTACCACGGCAGGCACAGTATCCATTCGAGATAGCTCCTCACTACGGCGGCCTCGGCACTCATCGGGGACATCATCTTCAGCTTCTTGAGCTCGTTTTTGCACCTTTTCAGTGCCTCGTCCGACATCTTTTTCTTTTTGATGCGGTCCTCGAGCTCCCGAATCTCGGTCTTGAACTCATCCTTCTCTCCGAGCTCCTTCTGTATCGCCCTCATCTGCTCATTCAGGTAGTACTCTTTCTGTGCCTTCTCGGTCTGCTTCTTTACCTGCGCCTTGATCCGCTTCTCGATATCGATGATCTCTATTTCCCCGAACAGCTTCTCGAGGAGTTTGCTCATGTACCGGTCGAATTCCGGAATTTCCAGCAGCGCCTGCTTTTCCTCGACCTTCATCTTGATGCTGGCCGCAATGACATTGGTAAGGACTTCCGGGTCATCGATTGACGACATATACGCCACGATGTCCGGCGCGACCAGGTTGGAGTTCTTTGCGTACTCGGAAAAGGCCGAGAGTAATTGCCGTTTCATGGCCTCGATCCCAAGGGCATCCTTTATCACGTTCTCCACGGCCCTGACCTCCACTTCCACGGAGGAGTCCCGGTCGTTATAGGATACGATCTTGCCCCTCTTGAAGCCTTTCACAAGCAACTTTATATTATCGCTTTCCACGATGTGGTGCTCGATGGAAGAGAGGGTACCGATGATGTTTATGTCCTTTTCTTTCGGGTCCTCTATCTTCGGGTCCCTCTGAATAGTGGTAAATATGTACGAGGTACCCTTGATGGCCTCCTTGACCGCGTTGACGGACTTCTGCCTCCCTACGATCAGAGGGGTGGTCTGATAGGGGAATATAACGATGTCCCTCAGGGGCAGCAGGGGGACCCGGTATACATCATTATCGGCCATGTCTACTTGCTCCCGCCCGCCTCAGCCTTCTTCTCGTAGGTGAGCAGCGGCTCCGTATGGTTGAAGATGACGTCCGCATTGACGACGCATTCCTTGACATCGGGTTTCGACGGTATCTCGTACATGACATCCAGCATAACGTTCTCCATGATGGCCCTGAGCCCCCGTGCGCCGGACTTCCTGTTGATGGCCTCCTTCGCAATGGACTCTATGGCGTCGTGCGTAAACATAAGCTTCACGCCTTCCATGGAGAAGAGCTTCTGGTACTGCTTCACGATCGCGTTCCTCGGCTTTAAGAGTATCTCGACGAGGGCGTTCATCGTCAGTTCCTCCATAGTGGCAAGAATCGGGACCCTGCCAATAAATTCGGGTATCATACCGAACTTGATGAGGTCTTCAGTCTCGACCACGGACAGGATGTCGGTCAGGCTCCTCCCCCGCACGCCCTTGAGGTCAGCGCCGAACCCCATGGACTTGACCCCGACGCGTTTCGATATGATCTTCTCGATGCCGTCGAATGTACCGCCGCAGATGAACAGGATATTGGTGGTATCGACCCTGAAGTAGTCCTGTTCCGGATGCTTCCTGCCCCCCTTGGGAGGGACGTTCGCAATGGTTCCCTCGATGATCTTCAGGAGCGCCTGCTGCACGCCCTCGCCGGACACGTCTCTGGTGATCGACGGACTGTCAGTCTTGCGCGAGAGCTTGTCTATCTCGTCGATATAGACGATACCCCGCTGTGCCCTGTTGATATCGTAGTTTGCGTTCTGGATAAGGCTCAATATGATATTCTCGACGTCTTCGCCGACGTAACCCGCTTCCGTCAGGGTCGTCGCATCGGCTATGGTGAAGGGGACATCGAGGAACTTGGCGAGTGTTTGTGCGAGCAGCGTCTTGCCCGTGCCTGTCGGACCCATGAGCAGGATATTGCTCTTCTGTATCTCCACGTCGTCGCTTTTCTGGTGGGACTCAATCCTTTTGTAGTGGTTATGGACGGCAACGGATATGATCTTCTTCGCCTTCTCCTGGCCTATAACGTACTTGTCCAGAAACGCCTTTATATCGCCCGGCTTCGGAACAGTCTTCTTTACGCCGAAAGCCTCTTTCTGTGTCTCATAGTCCTCTGCTATTATCTCGTTGCACAGTTCGACACACTCGTCGCAGATGAAAGCGTTCGGTCCGGCGATGAGCTTCTTGACGTCCCGCTGCGATTTCCCGCAGAAAGAGCATTTCAACAGGCTGTCATCCTTTTTGATTACCAAGACCGTTCCCTCCACTCACGATGAGCTCTTCTCTTTTCGTTATCACCGAGTCTATTATACCATACGTTATGGCCTCTTCGCCACCCATAAAGAAGTCCCTCTCGGTGTCTGCCTCTATCCTCTCCAGGGGCTGGCCGGTGTGTCGGCTCAGAATCGTGTTGATTTCACCCCGCAGCTTGAGGATTTCCTTTGCGTGGATATCGATCTCGGATGCCTTGCCCTGCAGACCGCCGGAGGGCTGGTGGATCATAATCCGTGCGTGCGGTAGGGCGAATCTCTTGCCCTTGACGCCGGCCGCCAGCAGCACGGCGCCCATGCTCGCGGCCTGCCCAATACACATCGTCACGATCCTGGACTTTATGTACTGTATCGTATCGTATATGGCGAGGCCCGCCGTGACGACACCGCCGGGGGTATTGATATAGACATAAATGTCCTTCTCCGGATCCTCGGATTCCAGAAACAGGAGCTGTGCAATGACGATGTTAGCGAGTTCGTCGTCTATCGGAGAGCCGATGAACACGATTCGCTCCTTCAGCAGGCGAGAATAAATATCATACGCTCTTTCCCCCCGCGATGTTTGTTCTACAACGATCGGTATGAGTGCCATGCTATTGTTCCTTTTCTTCTATAAATTTAGCATGATTAATAATTAAATCAAGAATCTTATCGTTCAGGAGGTGCCCCTTAACCGTCTCGATATCGTTGCTCTTGACCAGTTTCTCCATGATATGCTCCGCCGTATCGTTATTCTTGCGCGCCAGGTCTCTAACGGCGGCCTTCACCTCTTCCTCGCTGACCGCGATGCCCTCCTGCATCCGGATCGCATCGAAGAATATTCTCGTCACGAAGCCGATACGCACATAGGTCTCGAGCTGCTTGAGCCTCTTCTCCGCAAGATCCTTGTCATTCATCGCGTGCGCCCGCTTGAGCTCCTCGTCCTCGGTGGCGATGTGCTTCAGTTCGTTTTTTATCAGCGACATCGGGACATCTATCGGATAGCTTTTCAGCAGGGACGACACGATGATGTCCTGGTACATCATCCTGTTGATATTTCCGATTTCCTCTTCTATATCCTTTTTCAGGGCGGATTTCAACTCCTCGAGCGAGCTGTAAATGCCGCTCGTCTTCGCAAGATCGTCGTCTATGGATGGATACTTTATGTACTTTATGGCCATAAGCTCTACTCTGTAGAACACGCCCCTGGTCTCGCTCAACGTGATCTTCCTCTTCTCGCCCACCAACATGCCCACGATCTGTTCGTACACTTTCTTGCCGAGCTTTTCGTCTACTGCCCACAGAAGATCGTCGTGCACTTTGATGACGTTGCCATGCTGGTCGAGTTCCGCCAGTCTGATAGAAGCGAGGTCGTTGTCCCGCAGCGGCCTTGCCTCCTCCAGGGGCATAAGTACGCCAAGCCGCTTCTGTATTTTGCCGAGCGCTTCCTGTACCTGCTCGTCAGTGACCGGGGGCTGCGGCAGCCTTTTTATCTCGATACCCCGGAAGTCGACAGGTCCCAGCTCCGGTAGGTTCTCGACCAGCACCGTGTAGGTGAAATCACCTTCAGGGCCATAGTCTGCTTTCTCCAATACCGGTGAGCCGACGGCCCGGATGTTCGCCTGCGATAAGGCGTCGTTGATGGTGTGGTCTATCAGTTCAAGCTCGGCTTCGTGCCGTATGTCCTTCTCAAATCTGCTCTTGATGACCTCTTCCGGCACCCTGCCCTTCCTGAATCCCGGTATCTTCGCCATCTTCCGGAACTCCTCGAGCTTGTGCTTGAGAGCATCATCGACAGCATCTTTCGGTACCAGAACGGATAGCTTTCTTTTTACACTACTCTGCGTTTCTACATTGACGACCTTCATCTATGCTTTGACCTTTCTTTTTTTATTTGCGAGGGAGGGGAGTTGAACCCCTAAGGTTATCCCACCAGATCCTAAGTCTGGCGCGTCTACCAGTTCCGCCACCCTCGCTCTTGGACTGTATAAAGCTAAAATGTATTTCATGCAAAGTCAAATAACGGGCAGTGGACTAGACCCGCGGTATACGGGCTGTTATCTGGATAACAGGTGCCTGAAGTAACACCAAAAATAGACGTACGCGACCGGCAGGCCGAAGAGCAGGGCGTCGATCCTGTCCATAATACCGCCGTGTCCGGGGAAGATAGAACCGGAGTCCTTGACCCCAGCGTCCCTCTTTATCCTTGACTCCGCCAGGTCGCCCGCGAGTCCGGAGAAGCTCAGGATGACTGACAGGATGATCGCGTCGGACAGCGGGAACCTCGCCGGCGCGATCACCCACAGAGCACATGCCGTAGCAATGCTCGTGGCGGCACCGCCCATGACGCCCTCCCATGATTTCTTCGGGCTAATGGTCGGTGCAATGCGCCTCTTCCCCCAGGCCCTGCCGACGAAGTATGCCCCGGTGTCATTGAGGAATATCACGGCGACCACGAAGAAGAGTGTGTACATTCCTGTATAGTCATCGATATGATGCATGGCCAGAAGTGGCGACATGTCCCCATACCGGTGCGCCAGCACGATCCCCAGGTCGCGCAGTCGGATACCGAAGCTCAGGAGCCCGGCGATATAAATTACTCCGAAGATCGTGCCGCCGGTGCCGGAGAGGGCCGACCCGCTGTCTCCTGTAAAGAGTCCCACGGTCAACATGAGCACGACCGTGCCGAGCAGCATGATCGAGGGATCTCGGATAAGATGGACAGAAAACACGATGAGAATGCCTGAGATATACCCGCTCACCTTCAACGGCCGGTACCCCTTCGTCTCCATGATAGTGAAGAACTCCCACAGGCCCACGAGAACGACGAACAGCACAAGGGCCAGGAAGACATTGCCCCCCTTTACGAAAGCGAACACGATGATCGGTATGCCGACGAGGGCCGTCATCAATCTCTTCGAGAGCTCGCCGGACTTCATACGTCCCCCGCATGCTTCTCTATCGCTGCCATTATCTCGGACGCATTCTGATACCGCTGCGACTTGTCTTTGGCGGTTCCTTTCGCTATCAGATCATCGATCCAACGCGGTACGTCGAGGATTGACGAAGGCGGCGCCGGTACGGCATGTATCTGCTGGGCGATGATCTCCTTTGTGCCACCGCTGAATGCCGGTGAGCCGGTAATGAGCTCGTAAAGGATCATGGAGAAGGAATACAAATCACTCCGCGCGTCCACGTCCTCGCCGAGCGCCTGCTCCGGCGACATGTACATCGGCGATCCCATAACGGTACCGACCATCGTGAGAGACGAACTGCCGACGAGCTTTGCAAGACCGAAATCGGCGATCTTTATCATGCCATCGTTACGGACCATGATGTTCATGGGCTTCAAGTCCCGGTGGACTATATTCATGCCGTGAGCGTACTCGATGCCTTTGAGCATCTGGAGAGCGTAGCCGACGATCGTAGTCAAAGGAAGCCTCGTCGTCTTCGCGGCCCTGTCAAGCGAGAGGCCGTCCACAAACTCCATCGTATAGTATACCGCTCCGCTGTCCTCAAGGATGTCGTACACCTGCACGATGTTCGGATGGGTCAGCTTCGCCAGCAGCTTTGCCTCCCTGAAGAATCTGTCCCGCAGATCCCTGTCCTGAGTGAGCTGCAAGGGCAGCTCCTTGATCGCTATCTGCCGTTCGAGGGTTGTATCCTCGGCCAGCCACACGACCCCCATGCCACCCTGCCCGAGTTTCCTCACCCTTCTGTACCTCCCGGCCACGAACTCCGCAGCGCCGCCTGCCTGCTGTACCGCTGTCTTGTCCAGCCCCGGCTCGGCACGTGCCGGGAAAGTCCTGCCCAAGCCGGTCGTCCTCGAGGCCAGGGAGGACTTCATCTCCTGAATCTTCCTGTTTATATCCTCCCTAAGCCTGGCATCCGCGGTGAAGGATGAGGCGACCTTCAGATAATAGATCGCCTGCGACATCTCGTCTGCGGCCTGTGCCTTTTCCGCTTTCTCAAGGGCAGCAATCGACAGATCGTTTGCTCGTTCCACGGTTGATTTCAGGAGAAGGAGCATCCATAGGCACGCGATCGCAGCAGTCCCGGAGAACAGGAACGGGGACCAGGTATTGTATACGCGGACCCATTTGCCCCGGTACACTCTCCTGCCGACATTGAAGAAAAGGAACTTTTCTTTCTTTACGATAGTAGGATACTTGTGTCGGAGGTAAGGCTTGAATCCGTACCGTATGGCCAAAAGGGAAAGGATGACGAAGAGATACACCGGCATGGCCCGTTTCAGCCACAGCCGTATCACCGCAGGTCTCCTTACCACGTCCCATCTACTCATGCGTGCTCCTTGATCCTTGTTATGGACACCGCCCTGCCGTCATCACCTGCTGTGACGACCACGCCCTGCAGCTCTTCCTTGCCCTTCGCAACCTCAGCATGCTTTTGCACCGAGGTGGTGAACCTCGCCAGGATCTGTTCCCTGTCCATACCGAGAACGCCGTCGACCACCCCGGTCATGCCTGCGTCCGTAATGTATGCGGTGCCCTGCGGCAGGACGACTTCGTCCGATGTCTGGACGTGGGTATGCGTACCAAGGACGGCGGTCACCCTGCCGTCGAGAAACCACCCGAGTGCCAGTTTCTCGGACGTCGCCTCTGCATGGAAATCGACAAGGAAGTGTTTCACATCCGGCACGTCGCGCGCCAATTGCGCCAACACACCGTGCGAGGCATGGAACGGGCAATCGGCAGGCGCCATGAACACCCGACCGATCAGGTTCACCACAGCAAGGGGGGGGGCGCCCGGCCTGGCGATTACGGCAAAGCCCCTTCCCGGTGCCATCGGCGAAAGGTTCATAGGCCTTATAACGGCCGTGCTCTCCGAAAGGTACGGAATGATATCCTTGTGCTCCCATATGTGGTTGCCGGTCGTTATACAGTCTACGCCTATGTCCATCAGAGCCCCCGCGATCTCCGGCGTGATGCCGTAGCCGCCGGCCGAGTTTTCTCCGTTCGCTATCGTATAGTCGATCCGGTATCTGTCCTTCAGCCCGGACACGAGGCCCGCTGCGACATGCCTGCCCGGCTTACCGACGATGTCTCCTATAAACAGAATATTCATGAATCACCCGATGTCGATCATTCTCACATCCACTGTGAAAGTTCAAGAAAAAGAAAAGTGAGAAGTGACAAGTAGGAAGTAAGAATCTTGAACACTTCCTATTTCTTAGTGCCCACTTATCCAAATTTCATGTCCCGCCTTACACTCTTAGGAATCGCGACAACTGCGGCCCTCTGTTGTAACTGTAGAATACTATGGCTATTTGTCCGCCTTACACTCTTAGGAATCGCGACAACTGCGGCGGTTTAAAGAACGATTTAAACGTTACGAGAAGGAGCCGCCTTACACTCTTAGGAATCGCGACAACTGCGGCGGCATCTGGTAAGGGACACCATGAGGGCGGTTTATCGCCGCCTTACACTCTTAGGAATCGCGACAACTGCGGCAAAGATACCGCTTCCCGAAGGAACTCGCTAATCGGCCGCCTTACACTCTTAGGAATCGCGACAACTGCGGCCGCCGTGCTTTAACCTCTTGTATACCAAAGATTTTTCCCCTTGATTTGCGAGTGCAATAAGGTTAAAGCCGACCAGTGATCTCAAACATATTCGAATAACCCAACATTACCCTGCTTCATCGCATAAATCCCAACTTGCGAGCACGCCTTTCGGTCTGTGTCAGCACTGCCGCACTCGCACTGCTTTTGCCGCATTCAAAATACAGTTATTCGCGATTTCAAAGAATGTACCTTTCCAATGGCGGAAGAAAGGTGGTCGGTGGCCTTAGCCGCTTATTAACTTAAAAGATCAGGATTCAAATGTCAAGCTCAAGGACTAAACTATCGTAACCAGCGATCGTACTTCATAAGGCAAGCCCATCGCTTCAATGACCAATGTGGCATCACCCGTGCTTGGGCCAAGCGACACGAACAATACCTGATCCTCATCGTGATTCAACAACGGATGAAGCTCTGCTTTCAGCTTTGCAAGACGTGTCTCGCCCAGTGAACATTCAAATACGGAATATTGCAGCCGCATGCCAAATCCTTCCAGAGTACGTGCTACATTGCGCAGCCTTTTGGGGTCGCAGATATCATAGCTGACAAGGTAACGGATTCTGCTCATCTCGTAACAAACCCGTGATAGGCCAAGGCTTCACCGCGGACGAACCGCCATAATTGGCGAGCTTGTACTTCAAGCATCCGGCGGTATGCCATCTTATAGCCGAATTCAGGATGGCTGACCTCGGTATCAAGCCTCCGGAACCACGCTTCCCAAAACGGCTTGCGGCCTCGATCCGTTAGAAATGTTCCATTGGCATTGCGCATGAAATCCTCCGGACCAAGCTCTCCGCGGTTGATAAGACTTATAGTGACACTATCCGCAATCAAGGGACGGAATTCTTCCATCAAATCCAATGCGAGTGCCGGGCGCCCATAGCGCGGTTGGTGCATGAACCCGAGGAATGGGTCAAGTCCGACCGTATAGCAAACTCCGGTAATCTCCTTTGCAAGCATAGAGTAGCCCAGTGACAATAATGCATTCACAGGATCGCGGGGCGGACGGCGGTTGCGCCCGTGCCAGTCGAACTTCCAGTCTTCGCGCTGCTTGAGCATGGATTCGAACTGCTCGAAGTAAATTGCCGCAGCACTGCCTTCGATGCCGAGCAGCTCGGTCATGTCCCGCGCGGCTTCCGTTGCATCGCGAAAGCTTGCAAGCACGTGTACGACATTATCCGGCACATCACCGTTACGCATAAGCATGACACGCTGGTTATGAATCTTGGCACGAGTTACCTCCCGCGCAAGCTGCAATCGTACACCCGGCAACTCAAAAAGCCGGTATTGCCCGCGCCGCGCGTCCACGCCGCTTGCAGGCAAGCCGCCCAGCATACCGAGAAACCTCCCTGCCGGACTGAAGTAAGCAACGTCTATTCCGAGCTCCAAACACGTCCCGACTGCCTGAGCCGTGATCTGTATAGCGCCATAGCAATAGATTGCCCTCACCTGCTGCCCCGGTATCTTTCGCATTTCCGTGCCTTTTAAGCTGACAACCAACTGGTCACCGTGCTGTCCGATTTGCGTACCCGGTGTCTGTACGACAAGCACTTCACCGTCATTATGTTCCGGTCTTGGCGGTTGCAGGGTGGGCTCTTTATCCGTTGATTCGGCGGCAAAGTCCAGGGCCTCAAGAATCTGGTCCCGAATAGATTCGTCGGATGATCCTGTGAAGCCGAAGCTCAACTGAGGGTCCTGCCCGATAACTTTATGCCTTCTTGCCCACCAAAGCGATTCATTCGGTAAACAAATCGGGTATGCGGAGCAATATAAGCAACGCGGATCGTTCTTTAGCGGAGGCGGACAATGGCCTGAAGCAGCCAATGCCTTTGCATCGGTGATGGCCTGTCGGGTCTTTGACAACAACTCATCAGTCAGCTCGACAGGTACGCGGCGCTTGTCCGCAGCATAGTAAATCGCACTATGAGCCACGGCGACACCATGCTCTCGCAACAGCATTGCGTGTGCGGCAACCTGCATGGCGTCCGGCTCTTTCGCCACGCGCTCACCTTCGGAATCACGGCGCGCAGAGCCTTTCTTGTAATCAATGACTTCCGCACCGTCAGGTCCGCCTTCAACGATATCCACTACACCTATGAGGCCGAGCGACTCGCTTTCAAGCCTAAGACTACGCAGCTTCGAGCCTTCCGGCAAGCCAAGTTCCTTGGGGTCGTTGAGCTTTGAAGGCGTATCTACGTTACGGTGAACATCGCTGCCCGTGACGGTATCCGCATTCTCCTGAAAAATATTCTCAACCCACCGGAAGTAAAATAGACGGGGACAGTAGATGAAATTGTGCAGATTGCGTACGCCCATTCTCGGCTGGGCTTCGAGTAAACCGTCGGTACGTAATCCTGCGTCACCCATATTTAATCCGATATTAGCTCAATCTTTTTTTCCATTTAGTGAAATGCGCATCATTAATTTCTTTGCATCGTTTCCGTTGTCGTTCTTTTACTGCACTCCAAAGCGCCTTTCCGCTCGACAAGGATATGGACTTACCTGTTATTGAATCTTTAATTTTAGCTCTATCCCATGATGCAATACCAGCTACATCGAAGAAATAATTTGGATTACGTGTGTCCTCTACAGCGCTACCTTTGGGTGGATTATCGAGTTCTAAATTCGGCCCCAACTCACCATATTTGCGTCTTTCACGTGCTTTCAGAGCAGGTGTTGCCTTGATAGTGTCTGTGGATTCTTTGGATTTCTTGTTATCACTATGTTTTTTCATTTCTCCACTTATGCGTTCGGTGCGCAAACGAGGATGGATTTCCCATAGACGTGGGTCTGAAATAGCACGCAATCCTAAGTTAATAGCAGCGTTGATGTCTGCATGCACAACAGCGGAATTTAATTCTCCGTTCGCTTTCGTTTCAACAACTGGAATAAAGATTGGTCCGCCAGCCTGCGGCACCAAAGCCGTGCGCTTCGGACACGGTTCGCCGGGATGCTTCGCTTCCCAGTTCGCCTCCAAGTCAATCTGCGCGTTGCAAAGTTGATCATCGAGGTTTAACAGCTCTTTCGCGTCGGCGGTCGGCTCGCCTTCGTCGTTTTTCTTGCCGGCGAGCCATGCCCAATAGCCGTGCTTGGTGAATCCCGGAGTAATCTCTACGGCACGGAAGCCGGCCACTCCGCTCCGCGCGCAAAAGCGGGAGGAATAGGCGGCGGGTGTTTCCAATACCGGCACTCCAAACACTTCACAAAGCTGTTTAAGCTTATCTTTGACAGCGCGATGACACCATTTCATCAGCCGTGAGTTTTCGCGAGGCGCACGACCCTGACTTGCACGATAACGCGATAGATCTTCAATCACGATAAAATCTGCCGGACCAATCCATTTGCCAGACTTGTCGAGAATCTTTTCGTAAACGCCATGCTGATCTCGTTCTTGGTGTAATTCTTTTTTATCGGCAGGTGGCGAAGCAAGCCGCAAACCGAGGGATTCAGCTAAAATCATATGTGCAGTTTGATTAATGCGTTGTTCCTTCAGGTTATCGAGCTTTTCCAGAAAATCAGGACAAGGATCGGGAACAGATTCATCACGGCGAATAGGTGGCTTACTGCCGATTTCGCGGCGCTGGGTTTGGTTCAAGGATTGGCAACGTTTCCTCAATTCTTCAATCTGCTCAATGCGCTGAAAAGACAACCCGCGCTGACCACGCAGCCAAGTCCGTTTTTCCATAGTATCCAAACTTTGCCCATTTTGTGTCAGAAGATGCAAAATATTTCTATTTGTGGCAACTGGATTTTTTTCCCATTTCCATGACCGACCACGTAATGCCAGAATCCGATTTGCGATACGAGCAAGCAAATCAGGCGCAATTTCTAATCGTTTTTTCAAAGCGGTTTCCAATTGTATCAACAGACACGGATCACTTTTGCTTGCTTGCTCACGATGATGGGCTGAAATTAACCTCGTGTCCTCACATTCTACAATTTCTTTCCATGCAGTCCTCTGCTGCTTATCGTCACCTTTGAGAAACCAACACCAGCGATGTAAACGGGAAATTCTTGATTGATAACGTCTCATTGCAATCAGTAGTTTGTCATTCTGTTCTGGAAAGCTTAGAGCACTTCGCCAGTTGTCTGACAACAATGAAAGCTCTTTCTCGTCGGGTGGAACTTCGAGTTCTTCCATCAGCTTTACTGTCTCGTCAGCTTCCCAATCGCGTGCCGGCCGTCCACGTTCGCCCCATAACTCCTCACGAAAATCAAATGGCTTGCCAGAATCACCTGTATTCTGATTATCGATGCTACTTTTCGCACGCCAAACGTGCGCATCCTCGCCAGGCAAGCAGAACATTCCAGAGCGTACTAATGCAGCCTGCCATCTTTTGTTACCAGTTGTACCGATAAAACGTGATGGTCTTTCACCAAAATCATCGCCGCTGCTTGCCAACAATCTTGCAAAAGCCCCTGCATTGCGTTGGCCTAAGTCTGTAGCAACACAACTGAATAAATTGACTTGCTCGAACCACGGAACAGGTGGCTTTTTCGGCTGCTTTTCATGCGGCCAGCGAAGCGAAGCATTGCAGAATTCCTTACCATCAGGAAAGAGATTAAATTGATTTTGCCAAGTATTGTCGCGAGCAACGGTAGCTCTTATCTTGTCAGTGTTCACTTCAACTGGGAACGTCAACTGAATGTCTGTTTTATTTGTAGGCTGCAGGATAATTCTACAATTGGCAAAGTTTATTTTGTCAGGAGCTTTGTCCAAGTCGAGCGCCACCATCATGGGCTGTAGCCAAGGGGCCTCATAAAGATTGTTATCGCCAATAGTTCGAAGTTGGTCACGGCAGATGCGCGGCGCGCCATAGTGAATTCGCACAACCGACGGAACAAGGTCACGATTTGTTGGAAGAATAATACCGCCGGTAAAACTTAATTGTCCGAGGTCATGCCTCGACAGTAAGCCTGGCTTGTTTGGCCGGTTTTTAACATTCTTTGGTTGTGATTCACTTCTTTTCGGGAAGATAAAAAAGCGCGGAGAATGTTCTGGATGGGCCGGTGTGAATCGGATCGCCCGCTCTTTATCGGCAAGATCGGCTTGAAGCTCTTTATACTTTAGCCATGCTGCGAGTGGATCCTCTGCATGCCACGGCTGGCTTTTATTGTCACGCCAAATTGGATGAAATTCGGGCTTGGCAAGTTGCTGGTAAAATGCAGCGCTTCCAAAATCTTCGCGATGCTCTGTCTGTTCCAATTTCAAAATCTCCAAAAGCTCTTTTTCTGTATCTTTTTTGGTATCAACCGCAGAGCGCCAGCGACGCTTGATTTCACAGAACCCTCGTACTGTACGTTCTCGAATTGTATATTCTCTACGCACAGCTTCATCCGCATCACCCTCAGCTTCGGCAATCCATTTCAAGCTGTCCCGAACAATTTTCTTTAGTAGATCAATCCGGCTATCACCTTCAAAACCAGGCAGTGATTCTTCGTCTTCATCGGTAGCACCTCCTTCTCGTCCGCGAGATTCCATAGCAGCAATTTGCTGGCGAAAACGGTCAGCATCGGCTTCACGCGTTGTCGTATCATCAAGGTAGCGTCGAGGCGCTTTGATAGCTTCAACAAAAGCTGCCAAGTCGAATTCGAACCAGACTGCGCGCTTATTTCTTTCATCATCAGCATCTCCATCAACAAAAACTAAGTTTGTAAAATAGTCAAATTGCGGTTGGTCATTAACCCTTGCTTGAGCAATCGCATCAGTCATGCGTTCTTTGTCTTTTGCTTCTGCCAATGTTTTTGTTGCGTTACGAAATGTAGCTAAAGTTTCTGAGCATGGGAAAAATTTAAAAAGAGCAGCAGCCGGATAAAGTCCACTTGGTTTCCGTCCTAATAGCGGGATTCTAAGTTTGTCTGTCTCACCAACAACGAATTTCTCAAATGCACTTGCCACTGATTTGATTTTATTGAATTTTTTAGAGACCTTTGTAAAATAATCGCGCAACATCTTAGCAGCGAGAGCACCTTTGACAAACTCCTTAGGTGGTTGGGTTAGAAATAAGGCGAGATCAAGAGTTGCTGCTTCTTTTAATGCTTCCTTCATTGTTAACTCGTGAAACCGTCGTACCTCTCGTTGACGCTTCACTTCTTGCGATGAAGCTTCGGCCTTGCTAGTCCCTGTAAATTTACCGGAAGCGGTAGCCAACCACGGTAAGCGAGAAACGCAGATCTGGTTTAAGTCTCCCTTTTCAGAAAGTAATTGAATCAATGCTTTGCCGCGTTGCTCTGCAGTTGCCCGACTCAATCGGATAACCCGGGTAACTGCCTTTCCAAAACTACTGTTTGCAGGAAGATTGAGGATTGAAGCGAGACGTTTTTGCGGTCCGGCAAAAGTTTCTGATTTTCGGTTTGCAATCTGCCAAGTTTCTTCAACCTTTGCTGACCATTCTTGTAAAGCTTTTTCTTGTTTGTCTTTTCCTTTGACGCCTCTAACCATCGCTGCCAGTGCAAGCGTATAGTAATTGACAGCGTCCTGAAACAATTCATGGTGCTGCCAGAGTTTTTCTTGCCAGTTTTCGAGCGGTTTCCACTTTGGCTTGCCTTGATCGTCTTTGCCGTCAGGAACTTCCACGGCAGTCACCCGTCCTTGATAAATACGGTTCATGATAAACCTCCTTTTGGCTGCGACGTTTTATATGGGAAAATGGCGCATTGCACTTTTGATTGAAGAGGCATTTTTTCGATGACGTGGGCGAAGAATGTTTGGGACTTTCTAACACTTGACATTCTAACACTTGACATTTGTAATAAGGGAGGTACTATATAACTAATGCGATAGCTCGCAGGTGGACAGCTCGTAAGGGCTAGCGTGAAATATCCCCCTCGAAAAAGGGGGATTTTCATTTTATAGCCAAATCTTGCCATAGCTCCTTACTTTTCCATTTGTGGCGTTCATTCTGCATATCCATCGGAATCTTTCCCGCCGCCGGCGGCGGGGCGCAATGACAAACCTCCTTTTAGGATTTATCAATGTTCTCGTATTCCCGGAATATGCAACGGTTTATACGCCAAAAATCCGACGATGGCAACAAGAAATTTATAAACAATTGTATCGATTCCATGGCTTTCGAGTGCGCGAACGATCATGAAGTCCACAGGGTGCGTTCGTACTTCAAGGACATCTTACCCTCTTTTAAGGATATTGCCTCTTTTCCTCCAACGTGCCCCAGGACCGCGTCTGAGGCATGTTACTTTCCCTTGACTTTGTACTTCTCTAAGAACCGATCGAATCATGTCTCTACTGAATCCGGGGCATGCTCTCTCAATGTCTAATACGGTGAACTCACGTTCAAATGAATCTATGGCGGCACGTATCATTTCGGTCTTTGCGCCTCTGGGCGATCGTAGCTGTCCTACCCGCTCTTCGAATTCTTTGTAAGCAGTCTTGAACGTGTATAAGACATAATTTATATAAGGCCACGGGTCATGTCTTCCCTCGTGCCAGCCTTGTGAGCATTGCTCAAGGGTTTCATAATAGCGGTCTTTGCCATGCTCGATGATTCGCTCAATGCTGATGTAGCGGCCGACCTCGTAGCCGAGAAGATAGCACTGCAGCAGCAACAGCAGCCTCGAAACCCTGCCGCTTCCGTCCCGGAAAGGATGAATGGAAAGAAAGTCGAGATTGAAGACAGCCATAGCAATCAAAGGGTGAATCCATCGCTCCCGCAGACTCTGATTCCATAGATCGATCAATTCGGCCATGGATACCGGAGTTCTGGACGAGAGGACCGTTTTAAAACGTACGCGTGAAGTCCCATCAGGATACTTTTCGACGATGTCGCTTTCTTTCTCTTTGTATCTGCCTGCGTCCCATACATTGGCCTTTGCCAATGTATACAGTCGTAGAATTGTATGCTCGGATATCGGTAGTTTTGCAGCCTGCTCATGAATGAGCTTCAGTGCATTACGATACCCCCGGACTTCTTCTTCATCGCGATCGCGCAGGTGCGATTCTCCGTTCGCTATCGTATAGTCGATCCGGTATCTGTCCTTCAGCCCGGACACGAGGCCCGCTGCGACATGCCTGCCCGGCTTACCGACGATGTCTCCTATAAACAGAATATTCATGAATCACCCGTGCTCCCGTCGATAGGTATCACAAAAGCAGGCTCTTGAACACCTAAATCATCTGCTTGTCTAATCTTTCTATTTTTCTGGTATTTTTGTTGGCCGGTGCTACACTGACGGCATGATAGAACGAGAACTGTGGGAAAGCATGGTGCAAGATCCGTCCAGTGAGGAGCAGAACCAGAGATACGCGAACGCCTGCGAGGAGAACGACCTTGAGAAAGAGGCCCTGCAACGCTATCAGCACATGAGAGGTGCCTACCCCGCCTTAGCGGACAAGTTTATAAAACAATTGACTGCAGCACTCGAGTTCAAGCTTATGCCGGATCAGAACGAGGCGGACGGTTCCCCGGAGATCAACGAAATCCTCGGATACCTGAGGCTTTCTGGCTATGTGGCGTTGCTGATAGGCGTCGTGCTCCTGGCGTACGGCGTAATCAAGAAGGTGCTGCTACCGCTCCTCATAGGCGCAGTCATCATGGCAGCGTACCTGGTCGTTAGGAAGAGCGGCAACGGCCGGGCAGGTGGGCGATAATAGCATGGGATCGGTGCGCTGTACTTTTGTCTGTGTGGTCCTTGCCGCAACTGCGCTACACGGATGCTCCGGCAGCAACCATATACAGGACCCGTACGCGTATCTATGCAAGGACCGTGTGACCGGGGCGCAGCTCGCAGCCATAGCTCCGGACCGGGGCACCCAGTTCGGCGACCAGCAGGTCACCGCGGTAATCAGCGACGTCGGCCCATCGTTTACGCCTACAGCGGTCTTTCTGGGAAACAAAGCGAGGGGCTTCACGGTAACAGCGAGGTCAGGGAACGAACTGTCTATAGCCTTTACCACGGCCGGTACCCCGACACCTGGCACGTATCCGCTCGTGGCAGTGGACATATCCGGCACGTGTGCTGACATCGAAAACGCCTATACCTACACGCCTCCGGTCAGCAGCGCATTCAGGACGTTCGTCGGGTTCGGGGCAAGCGGCACGGCAGGATTTCAGTCCGGAAGCTATAACGGTACTGCACAGATCAATAGCCCGGCAGCGTGGGTTGCGCGGCAGGCAGGCGCGTACTTCCCCATACCCCTGTTCAAGATGCCCGGCATCCCGCCGGCCCCAGGATTCGATGCCCTGGCAACCGACGGTACCTTTACCGGATCCATAAGTGACATCGTCACCTGCCTTGCCGGGACAAAGAACTTCCCGGACCTCTTCGAGAGTCCGGAGGTGGTGCCGTATAACATTGCCATCCCGGGCGCTACCGTCGAGGACGAAGTACTCGGCCCCGCATCGAAGACAAGCATGTCATTCGCCATCATCGCTCTGAGCAACGTGCTCTTCGCCCCGTATGACAACAATTTTTTCGAGACGAAGGACATCAGGCCCGAGATACAAATGGCCCGCGACCTCCACCCGACCCTGATCATGAGCATGGACCTTTATATCAACAACCTGATCACGAACGAAGTATCGACCTCTTATGATACCTTCGTTCAGTACATAACACAGGACGTCGGGGCACTCGCATCGACAGGCGCGCAGGTGTTCCTGGCGGACGTACCGCACGCCGTCCTATTGCTCCCGACGTCCCAGCTCACCGCTCTCAGCAGCCTGACACCGTGCGGCATGACGTTCAGCGATGTGCCGGGTGGCGTATTCGGGCTGGACCAGGCCGCCGATGAAGACAACTGTGCAGCGACCTTCAGTACGGCCACCGCGGGGCCGGGCAGCACGTGCGCATACAATGCGTGCGAGTCGCTCGTACCGATGGACCTGAGCGTGGACAGGTTTAACCGCGAATTCGATTCGGTCGTCGCCCGGTATCCCAACGTCCATGTCGTCCGGCTTGCCGGCGCACTGTCCGGGAGGGTGGCCATCGCAGGACAGTTCGTGACCATCAATACGCAGGGAATCCCACAATATACCATTGGTAACACGGCCGTAGCGATGAAACACCTCGGCGGACTCTCCAGCCTCGACGACGCACACCCGACTAACACGGGGTATGCTCTCATTGCGGCCCTGTTTGTGCAGACGATCAACGAGACACTGGGCACGTCGGTGCCCCTGCCGGACCTCTCTTCCACGCTCGCGGGCGACCCGCTCTCGCCACCGGCCCTTGAGAGTTACTGCTCACGACAAGCCAACCGCCAGAAGCTTTTCTGCCAGTGCATCAGCGGGGCCTCTGTCAGCGTGACGACCTTCACATGCAATACCAGCATTTTGTATTGAGCCGGGAGTTACACCACTCAACGATGTCCTATCGTGGCTTCTGTACTGATCCGGCGCGGGGCAAGGCGTCAAGACGCCGCCCCATCCAAGCACCGGTCAACGATAGTAGCCTATTGCGACACGTTAGTTCTTGTCTTTGTCTACGAGCTTCTCTTTCTGCAGCCAGGGCATCATCTTCCTGAGGCTCTGCCCTGTCTTCTCAGCGAGGTGCTCCTCGCCTTTCCGTGTGAGGGCGTTGAAAACAGGCCTGTTGGCCTTGTTTTCGAGGATCCATTCTTTTGCAAAACTTCCATCCTGAATCTCTTTGAGAATCGATTGCATCTCGCACTTGACTTCGTCTGATATCACTCTCGGCCCGCGGGTCAGATCGCCAAACTGCGCCGTATTGCTCACTGAGTACCTCATGTTCGACATACCGCCTTCGTAGATAAGATCAACGATAAGTTTCATCTCATGGATACATTCGAAATATGCCATCTCCGGAGCATATCCAGCATTCACCAGCGTCTCGAAGCCGCCCAGCATTAATGCTGTCACACCGCCGCACAGGACAGCCTGTTCGCCAAACAGATCCGTCTCGGTTTCTTCCTTGAACGTCGTTTCGATGATGCCTGCCCTTCCTGCACCAATCCCGGCAGCGTAGGCAAGTCCAACGTTCTTTGTATCACCAGACGGGTCATGGTGTATCGCTATCAGCGATGGTACTCCTCTGCCTTTCGTGTATTCACCCCGGACCAGGTGTCCCGGTCCTTTCGGAGCAACCATAAACACGTTCACGTCAGCTGCCGGTGCGATTTGCCCGTAGTGAATGTTGAAGCCGTGGGCAAACGCCAGATATGCACCCTTCTTCAGATGAGGCGCTATCTCGCTCTTATAGACATCGGCCTGCAGTTCGTCCGGGAGAAGGATCATGACCACATCCGCCTGTTTGACGGCATCGGCAACGGCATAAACCTTGAATCCCGCTGCTTGCGCCTTTGCCCACGATTTTCCTTCCTTCCTGCCGCCGATTATCACCGTCATGCCGCTTTCCTTGAGGTTGTTCGAGTGCCCGAACCCCTGGCTCCCGTAGCCGATGACCGCAATCGTCTTACCCTTCAGCGGTTTCAGGTCAATGTCCTTTTCGTAATACACTTTCATACTGCCTCCCCTTTATAGTTGATTATTCTTTCTTTATTCCGTTTTCTGGCTTTTTTTCTGCTGGATCGTCCTCTGCATCGCCACCTTGCCGGTCCTCACGATGTCCTTCACGCCGAGGGGTGTCAGCAGACTCAGCACGGCCTGTATCTTTCCCTCGTCGCCGGTCAACTCTATGACGAAGGTGTCCGGGCTCACATCGACAATCTTCCCCCGGAAGATGTCCACGAGCCGCAGTACCTCGGTCCTGCTCTCACCGCTCGCGGAGACCTTTACGAGCACCATCTCCCTCTCCACGTGGTCCGTAACGGTAAGGTCGGTGACCTTTATGGTGTTGATGAGCTTGTTAAGTTGCTTTATGATCTGCTCGATGATCTTGTCCTCACCGCTTGTCACGATAGTCATCTTGGACAGCAGCGGGTCCAGCGTCTCGGCGACACTCAGACTCTCGATGTTGTACCCTCTGCCGCTGAACAGACCGGCCACCCGTGCCAGCACGCCGAACTTGTTTTCCACCGTAAGTGATATCGTATGTCTCATGGTCCCTCCTACGCCAGCAGCATCTTCTTCAGCGATGCCCCGGCAGGCACGATGGGATAGACGTCCTCTTCTTCCTCGACATGAAAGTCGATCAGCACCGGCAGCTTGCTCCTCAATGCCTCCCTGAATGTAGGTATCACGTCTTTTTCCCTGTCAACCGTATACCCTTTTGCGCCATACGCTTCGGCCAGCTTCACGAAGTCCGGCTTGTACGACATGTGCGTATGCGAGTACCGTTTGCCGTAGAACAGGCTCTGCCATTGCCTCACCATCCCGAGATAATTGTTGTTGAGGATGGCGACGATAACGTTCACCTTGTACTGTACGGCGGTCGCGAGTTCCTGGATGTTCATCTGGATGCTGCCGTCTCCGGCCACATCGATGACCGTGGCGTCCGGCACCGCGATCTTTGCACCGATCGCTGCAGGAAAGCCGTAGCCCATGGTCCCGAGACCACCGGAGGTCACGAAGGTCCTCGGCTTCCTGAACTTGTAAAACTGTGCGGTCCACATCTGGTTCTGTCCCACCTCTGTCGTGATGATGGCATCGCCGCGGGTAATCTCGTAGAGCTTTTCGATGACGAACTGGGGCTTGAGCTTCCCGGTCTTCTTGTAGGTCAACGGATACGCCTCCTGCCACTTCCTGATGAGCGCCTTCCAGTCCGATAATTGTCTGTGAAAGGCCTTCAGCCTCTTGTCCCCCTTGAGAAGTCTGTTCATCTCTGCCAGCACCTGCTTCGCGCTGCCCACGATGGGAATGTCGACCTCCACGTTCTTGCTGATCGACGTCGGGTCTATGTCTATGTGGACGATGTTCGCGTCCGGCGCGAACTCGTTGATATCGCCGGTCACCCGGTCATCGAACCGGGCACCTATCGCGATGAGCATGTCGGTGTGCGTTACGGCCATGTTTGCCGCATACGTGCCGTGCATGCCGAGCATGCCCATGAACAGCGGGTGATCGCCTGGTACGCCGCCGAGCCCCATGAGCGTATTGGTTATGGGTGCATTCAGGAGCTCGGTGAACGTGAGGAGATCCTTTGCTGCGCCGGAGCTTATGATACCTCCGCCGGTGTAAATGACCGGCTTCTTCGAGGCGAGGATCATGTCTATCGCACGCTTGATCTGGCCTGTGTGCCCTTCGTATGTGGGCTTATAGCCCGGCAGATCGATGGCGTCCGGATAGGAGAACTCAGCCGTGTCGATCGTGACATCCTTGGGTATATCGACGACCACCGGGCCCGGCCTACCGGTCCGCGCTATATAGAAGGCCTCCTTGATGGTCCTCGCCATGTCCCTGACATTCTTGATAAGGAAGTTATGCTTGGTACACGACCTGGTTATGCCGACGATGTCCGCCTCCTGAAACGCATCGTTCCCCACGAGATTGGTCGAGACCTGTCCGGTGAATACGACAATCGGTATAGAGTCCATATATGCAGTCGCTATCCCGGTAACGGTGTTCGTGGCACCGGGTCCGGACGTTACGAGTGCGACCCCCACCTTTCCGGTCGCCCTCGCATAGCCATCTGCCATGTGAGCAGCTCCCTGCTCGTGTCTCACAAGGATGTGCCGTACGCCGCCGCGGTACAGCTCGTCATATATGTACAGAACGACCCCCCCGGGATACCCGAATATGGTGTCCACGCCCTCCTTCCTGAGGCTCTCCACGAATATCTTTGCACCGCTCATCTTCATCGTTTCTCCTAAAAATCCCTCTTACTCCCCCCTTTCAAAGGGGGGGTTAGGGGTGATTTTCATTCTCTACCTGTTCATCATTTCAGCACCGCGCCGGTATTTGCCGATGTCACCAGCTGCGCGTACCGCGCAAGCCATCCGCGCGTAAACTTCGGCGCAGGCAGCTTCAGACCTGACTTCCTCTTGCTCTTCTCGGCATCCTCTATGTCGACGTCCACGGACTTCTTCTTCAGATCTATACTAATCGTGTCGCCATCTTTTACAAGCCCGATCGGCCCCCCGGCCGCCGCTTCCGGCGACACATGACCTATCGAGAGTCCCCTGGTACCGCCGGAGAACCTCCCATCCGTGATCAGGGCGACCTTCTCTCCCATACCCATGCCGGATATGGCCGATGTCGGCGACAGCATCTCACGCATGCCCGGGCCGCCTTTCGGTCCTTCGTACCGGATGATTATCGCATCGCCCGGCTTTATCTCCTTTCCCATGATCGCCTTCATCGCTTGCTGCTCTGAGTCGAAGACCTTTGCTTTGCCCTTGAAGTGCTCGATTGCGGACCCGATCCCGGCAACCTTTATCACGGCACCGTCCGGTGCGAGGCTGCCCTTCAGTACGGCTATGCCCCCGCTCTTGCTATAGGCCCGGTCGAGCGAGCGTATGACCTCTCCGTCATACACAACGCCTTTTTTTGCAAGCTCGATAAGGGAAGGTCCGGTGACCGTCGCGTTATCTTTCAGCATATCCTTGAGCCTGTTGAGAACAGCCGGGATGCCTCCGGCATACTCGATGTCTTCCATCATGTAGTCCCCGGACGGTCTGATCCGCGTGATGTTGGGCGTCTCGCTGCTGATCCTGTCGAACAGTCCGAGGGGCAGATCTATGCCCGCCTCATGTGCTACCGCGGTGAGATGCAGCACGGTATTCGTGGACCCGCCGAGTGCCATGTCGACCCGAATCGCGTTCTCGAACGCCTCCTTCGTCATGATCCGCCGTGCTGTGATCTTGTTTTTGATGAGTTCCACGATCTTCTTGCCTGTCTCAAAGGCAATATGTCTCTTCCTGGAGGAGACGGCAAGCGCGGTACCCGCACCATACAGGGACATACCGAGCGCCTCGGTAAGACACGCCATAGTATTTGCCGTGTAGAGCCCCTGGCAGGACCCCTCCCCGGGACACGCACCGATCTCCATTGCCACGATATCGTCCTCCGTGAGCTCTCCCCTGTTGTACCTGCCCACCGCCTCGAACGCGTCGTGGACGAGATCAAGCCGTTCATTATTGAGTCTCCCTGCCCTGCCCGCGAGCATCGGGCCGGCGGTCAGGACAATAGCCGGGATGTCGAGCCGGGCAGCGGCCATGAGCATACCGGGCGTGATCTTGTCACAGTTCGTCAGCAGGATCACGCCGTCCAGACTGTGCGCTTGGATGACTGTCTCGACGGAGTCGGCTATGAGCTCCCTCATCGGGAGCGAGTAGTGCATACCGACGTGTCCCATCGCTATGCCGTCGCACATCCCGGGGATGCCGAATATAAACGGGTGGCCGCCACCGGCGTACACCCCGTTCTCGAGGAACCTCTCGAGGGTCCTCATCCCCACATGGCCTGGAACCAGGTCCGTAAAACTCGAGGCGATACCGATGAACGGCTTCTCGAACTCGGATCGTGCGACCCCGGTAGCATGCATCAGCGCCCGATGGGGCACACGCTCGATGCCCTTCTTTGTCTCGTCGCTTCTCATAAAATCAATTTTTCTCCACGTTATATCTCGAAAGAATCTCGAACATCTTGTCCTTGCCGGAGAGCTTGAGTTTCTGCAGTCTCTTCTTCTCCAGCTCCTCTTCCTGGGACAGGTGAAGCTTTTTCTCCAGATCATTGATCTTCTTCTCGTAGGTGAGGTGCTCGCCCCACAGCTTCTTCAGCTCCGGGTTCTGATCCGAAAGCTTGATAATGAGCTGTCGCTCCTTTTCTTCCACTTGCATTCCTCCTTATCGTTTCATTTTTATGCACACAACATATATGCAAGGAATGTCGATCTGTCAAATAAAAAAGCTTGTTTATGGTATCATATTCCTGTATCATAACCGGTATGGCACGCGATAGTACACCGTACAGCAAAGAGATGAATTTCTTCGATACGGCATATCTTTCCTTCTTCGGAGAGGCTACAACCGTATCGGAGAGGTTGTTTAACCCGCTCTACCGATCATCGTTCGACAGGGCGCTCAGGTTCATCCCATCCTCGACCGTCATGCAGAGGGACATCTGCGAGACCGGGTGTAATATAGCGCGCTACCTCTTCTACTTTAAAGCGCTCGGGGCTCGTCATGCGATCGGCTGCGACCTGTCCCATGGCATTCTGAGAAGAGCACTGCTGCCACACCATAACTATGTCAGGAATGCATCCGTGGCCCCGGGGCACGTTGACCTCGTCCAATGCCTTGCAGAACAGCTCCCGCTACACGACTCGACCATCGATACCCTGTTCTGCTTCAGGTCGCTGCACCATTTCATCAACAAGGAGGCCTTCATAAGTCAGGGACGCAGAATACTGAAAGAGAACGGATTGTTCATTATCGTGGAGCCGAGCGGCTCGAATCCCTTCAGGATCCTTGCGAACAAGATCGGCAAGCATTTCAAGTATCTTACAGAGGGAGAAAACGCCTGTGTACCGGAGAACGTCCTGGATACACTGAAAAGGAACGACTTTGAAATTATGAATATCAGCTATTACAATATGCTTTCTGAAGCCAATGTCCACATAGGAGAGCTCTCGAAAAGATATTCAAAACTGCTCTATATTATTGTTTCCGTGATACTATTCTTTACAAACACAATCGATACCATTCTTGCGCCTGTCATAAACAGGTCCCTTCATAAATTAAGCTGGTCGTTCGTCATCATAGCGAGAAAAGGCTCACCTACCCGGTCTGACCGAGCCTGATTATCGAGTCCCGCACCTTCTCCATGAGCGCCTGTTTGGTGTCCAGCGTGTAGTCGGTCACAGCTATGGGCTTGCCAATATTGATCTTGATCTGACCGGACCGTACGAGCAGGGTGTGGGCCGGGAGCAGCTCACGGCTGCCCGTGACCGCTAGGGGAACAATGGGTATACCTGCCTCGATAGCGAGCACGAAACCACCCTTCTTAAATTCGCCAAGCTCCCCGGTCGTGCTCCTCGTGCCTTCCGGAAACACGAGCGCGCTGAATCCATACTTCTTTATCCTTTCCCTCGCCTCGCCGATGCTCTTCTTGGCCGCTGCCGTATTTTTTCTATCGATTATGATCTGTCTCGACATATAGATAGCCTGACCGAACACCGGCACCCGTAACAGCTCCTTCTTTGCAAAAAACCGTATTCTGAAGGGTATCTTTGCCATGATCGCGGCCGAATCGAGATGGCTCAGGTGATTGGACATGAATATATATGAAGCATGCCGATCGATGGAATCGAGTCCCTCCACCCTGACCTTGATCCCCGCTGTAATGATGATGGCCCTCGACCAAACCTTCGACACCAGATCGTATATCCTCCCCCCGTAGTCGAACATCCCTGCCACTATCACGGTCAACCCTATAACGATCGTATAGAGAACAATGGCGATAAACGTTACGTACGGCCTTATGCTCATGCTCCTGTTCATAGGTATGCCCTCCTCACAGGCGGTCGTACCGCCTCGTACCTTCGATCCCGAGCACGAAATCAGGACCGAACGCGAGCGACGGTGTAAGTGACCCGGTGGGCCTCTGCCGAAGCACAGCCTCAACAGCAAGGACCGCAGACACCCCGGTAAACCGGTAGCCCTCGAGTGTATCGAGCCATGCCTCGGCCGTCTTACCCTTTTTGTCCATGACGCGTGCCCAGAGGAACGATCTGCCCTTTGAACGCATCCCTTCGTCCGGCCCGCTGACCCTTCTGTCGATCGCGGACCATGCTGCCTTCCGGACCGCGTCTTTGCTGAACAGCCATTGCACGAGCGGGGCGACAACCCTTACCGTGTACGCTACGGTCATAGGGTACGCCATGTACGTCGTTATGTCCGGGATGTGCGTGGAAAAAAATGCGGTCTCGAGGTCTCCCCAGGGGATCGGCATGACGGTAAAGGTCCCCTTTGCAAACCGCACCTTTTTTACGCCGCGCCCGAGCGGAAAGGATGTAATCGAGCCATTCCTTCTCCTGATACCGCCCTTCGATAGCATCTCTACCATCGTCTTGAGCGTACCGGCACTCGGGTGCTTGAGTCCCACAAAGGCGATCTCGAGCTCGGATGCGTCCGGGAGCTTCAAAGAAACATACTTCGCAAGACAGTCGCTCGGAACGACATCGAAGCCCACGCCGGGGATGAGGCATATGCCTCTGTCCTTTGCCTGCCGATCGTACGAGAAGACACCTTCAAAGACCGGTATCTCGCCGGTAATATCGAGATAGTTTGTGCCTGCCTCAAGGCACGCATCTATGATCGGCCTGTACGTGTGGACGAACGGTCCTGCACAATTCACGACGGTATGGACATCTCGCAGCGCGTCTCTGCATTGCCCTGGTATCCCGGGGTCGACGACCCTTGCCTCGAGGCCATACTGATTTGCAAGGGGAAGGAGCTTGTCCTGGGATCGGCCTGACAGGATCGGCGTGTGGCCTCTCTTGACGGCCTGTTCGAGGACCAGTCTGCCGGTATAACCGTACGCACCGTACAACATCCATGTTTTTCTGGTATCAGCGGACATACGAGACGTATAATAAGACTCACGATAAAACACAAGCAGCGCAGCTACCTTGCCACCTGATCGTCAGGAAAGCCTGTGAAAAAGAACTCTGTCCTATTGCTGCGGCATGAATGCAGCCTCATACATTCTCAGCTCACCATGCGGGAGGTTTGTTCTGTCTGTACAGGAGGCTCATAAAGATAGCCCTGAAAACAAGGGGAAAAGGTGGATGCCCCCTGCCACTACACCT
The DNA here is from genome assembly GCA_021787665.1 of bacterium. Classification (GTDB taxonomy): domain Bacteria; phylum JAMCPX01; class JAMCPX01; order JAMCPX01; family JAMCPX01; genus JAMCVD01. Next base: position 1,511 of record JAJYLN010000020.1, on the reverse strand, counting down.
TCTTGAAGGCCTCGTAGGCATGTTTGATCGTCCTGTCTATATCGTGCGACGAATGCGCGATGGACATGAAATGGGCCTCGAACTGGGATGGTGGCAGATAAACGCCGCGCTCGAACATACGATGAAAGAACCCGGCATAGAGTTTCGTATCGGACGCCATCGCTGTGGTAAGGTCCTTCACCGGCCTGTCCGTAAAGAAGGGGGTAAACATGGAGCCTATGGAGTTTATCGTCACCGCCCTGCCGGCAAGTCGTGCCGCGTCCTTCAGACCGCTCACGAGGTGCTCCGTCTTCTTCCCGAGCTCCTTATAAAACTCCGAGTTCGACTGTATCTCCTTTATGGTCGCAATGCCGGCGGCCATCGCAACCGGGTTGCCGGAAAGTGTGCCTGCCTGGTACACAGCACCCTCCGGGGATACCAGACCCATCGTTTCCTTTCTGCCGCCGTAGGCGCCGACCGGCATCCCGCCGCCGATGATCTTGCCAAGTATCGTCATATCCGGGATCACCCCGAAGACGCCCTGTGCGCCGGACGGCGATAGCCTCAGCCCGGTTATCACCTCGTCGAACACGAGTATGATGCCGTGCCGGGTGGTCAGATCCCGCAGCGTCTCGAGGAAGCCGGGGTCCGGCACGACGACTCCCATGTTGCCCGCGACAGGCTCCACGATGAGGGCGGCTATCTCCCTCCATCGCTCAGCGATGAGCTTCTTGAGTGCGTCCAGGTCGTTGTACGGCAGGGTAAGGGTTGTAGACGCGAAGGCCTCCGGCACGCCCGGACTCGAAGGAGCTCCGAGCGTCGTGAGTCCGGAGCCCGCCTTGATAAGGAACTGGTCCGCGTGCCCATGGTACCCGCCCTCGAACTTCACGACCTTGTCCCTTTTCGTATACGCGCGGGCTACCCGTACCGCACTCATCGCCGCCTCTGTCCCGGAACTAACCATCCGTACGAGTTCTATGGACTGGTACGACTGGACGATGAGCTCGGCAAGCCGTATTTCGTACGGGCACAGCGCGCCGAAGCTCGTCCCTCCCCGTACGGCCTTCCGTATGGCGTTCGATACCCTGACATTGCCGTGGCCGAGGACCATCGGTCCCCAGGACATGCAGTAGTCTATGTATCTGTTCCCGTCGGCATCGTAGAGCCTGTCACCCTTTGCCCTCGTGACGACGATAGGGTCGTCGCCGACCGCTTTGAATGCCCTTACCGGGCTGTTCACGCCTCCCGGCATGAGGGATACGGCCTTCATAAAGTAGTTGTGCGAATGCGGCCTCTTCATAGACCAAGCTCCTTTGCAGACCACCATACTATCGATAGAGAGGTCCGTGTCAACTTTTATGGCCGACGTGAGATCCCTTGAGTGCTCACCAGTTTCGGGGAGAAAAAGGGGTCACCCATTTAAAGTGCCCGTGTCAAGGGAAAAGATCATCCCTATCGTGAGAAACGGAGTTTCTCACGGCTGTTCCTTGCTTTGATGTTACCATCATCCTTACCATTCCCGTAGTTTCTTT
>JAJYLN010000019.1 GCA_021787665.1 bacterium | reverse complement strand
AGATGTACCTTGATATCGTATTTCGTGTGCGTCCCTGTACGATATTGTCGCATGCAACCACATTAGCACATTCTTCTCTTCGCCTAAAGGCGAGGGATTTCAACCATCCCCGAAGAGGACATTAAAGTTCACTTGACATTAAAGTAAGACAATCTTACATTATTACTATGAAAACAGTATCAATATCATCTAAAGGGCAAATAGCCATACCAAAAACAGCGAGAACATTATTGCAGATAAAACAAGGAGACAAACTTATCTTTAAAATAAAAGACGGTAAGATTCTGCTCGAACCTATTATAGGTATACCCCGCAGTGAGGCATGGTTTTGGAAAAAGGAAATTCAGCAGAAGATAAAAAAAGCTGATGAGAATTACAAGGCGGGTAAATTCAAGAGGTATAAGAACGTAGATATGCTGATTAAAAACCTAAAAGATGAGTAATACTATAATAGATGTTGAGCCTGGTTTTTTCTCACAATATGATGAGTTGCCCAAAGAGATTAAAAAGAAATTTAAGAAGCAATTAAGCTTTCTTAAAGAAAATCCAAAACACAGATCGTTACAAATTCATAAGCTTGAAGGGACAGATTTTTGGGAATTTTATGTAGACGTAGGGTACAGATGTGTGTTTAAAAGAGCGGGCGATATTTACAGGCTTTATTTTGTCGGTACTCATAAGCTAATTGACAAATTCTGAGCTGGTCCCCCGCAGAATTCGGAAAAAATCGTACGCTAAGACTCCAGCTCACGAAACGGAAAATATCGTAAACTAAGGATCAGTGGGTACATTTTATGATGATAAGAGATTGATAATTAACAATATTTACAGATTCCCATAAGAATGATATGTAAACTATTCTAACCGTATATTTATATGGTGTACAAGTGAAAGGGGCGGGAATTCAACCCGCCCTCGATACTTCAACTCTCAACTTCTTTAATCCTCTGACTCAATCTCAGTGTAACGCATAAAGACTGTTCAATACGCCGACATAGATCGTGCCATCTGCCCCGATCGCCGGGCAGGAAGGCACAGTAGGACCAGGATTTGGTACTGGGTATTCCCATTCCCGTAAGTCGGTTGGGGTGATGGCATAAACATTATACATATCCGCGATATAGATCGTGCCGTCTGCGCCGATCGCAGGAGAGTCCTGCACCCCACCAACAGTTGTGTATGACCAGTCCAACGAGCCGTCCGGGTTGATGGCATAAAGACCATTTACGCCAGCGCCGGAAGACCCGGCATAGATCGTGCCGTTTGTCCCGATCGCAAGGGCGTCATTTAAGACACCACCGACACCGAATACCAAGTATGACCATTTCAACGAGCCATCCGGGTTGATGGCATAAATAGTACTACTCCCATTCGTGATATAGATCGTTCCGTCTGCCCCGATCGCGGGGGCGTCATTCGTACCACCCGTTTGATATGTCCATTTCAATGCCCCGGTTGGTGTAAGGGCATACAGATAATTCGCAGACCCAACAAAGATGGTCCCGTCTGCTCCGATTGCAGGTGAGGAGTTCACCGCTCCACCCGTTGTGTATGACCACTCCAACGCACCGGTTGGTGTAAGGGCATACAGATTATCATCAACAGACCCGACATAGACCGTGCCGTCTGCGCCGATCGCCGGGGAGGAGTATATCATGCTTCCCGTCGTATAGCTCCATTTGAGTTTGCCATTGGGGTTGATTGCATAAAGCTTATTATCATATGACCCGACATAGACCGTGCCGTCTGCTCCGATTGCGGGTGAGGAGTTCACCACTCCACCCGTTGTGTATGACCACTCCAACGCACCGGTTGGTGTAAGGGCATACAGATTATGATCAACAGACCCGATATAGATCGTGCCGTCTGCCCCGATCGCCGCGCTGCTAATCACTTTATTACCCGTTGTATATGACCACTCCAACGCACCGGTTGTCGGTGTTGCACTGAGAGCAGCACTCAATCTGGTTGATTGCATACCCTCCCCGAACTCCGGCCATGGCGAGTTGCTTACTACGCTCATCAAACTCGTCCCTGTGGCCACGCTGCTGCCATTGCCGTCACTCACTGCAACATTCACCGTGTAAGAGCCGGGGATGCCCGGTGAAGACCAGAATGCATTGTTGCCCGTCGCCGTCGTAAGGGGGATACCGTCGACATTCCAGTTAAAGATAAGGCTGTCATTGATTGGGGTATACCCGTTACAGGTAAAGGTTGTGGATGTAATGACAGGGTTTGGAGAGATGGTGATTGTTGGAAAGAATTCGAAATACGTGCTGACCGGGATCGACAGGCTTGCCGTGTCACCTTGGCCGTCATCCACGGTAACCGTGACTGTTCCAGAAACACCGTATTGGGCTGGTGCCGTTACCGTGACCCCGCTCGTGCCCTTCCCTGTCGAGATCGTCCATCCATTGGATGCCTGCCATGCATAGGACAGTGTATCGCCGTCAGGGTCCGCCGCTGTTACTGCTATCGCCATCAAACCGCCCTGTACTACAGGATTGGGTGATGTGCTGAAACCATTAATAACCGGCGCGCTGTTTCCGATAGTGCTAACGGGTATGAGAAGGCTCGCTGTACCTCCGTAGCCGTCATCGACAGTAACAGTCACCGTGCCAGAAACCCCATATTGGGTCGGTGCCGTAACCGTGATGGCACTCGTGCCCTTCCCTGTCGCAACTGTCCAACCGCTCGACGCCTGCCACGAATATAAAAGCGTATTATTGTACGGATCCGTTGCGGTTACGGATATCGCTGTGGTACCGCCTTTGATCACAGGATTGGGTGATACATTGAAGCCGCTGATAACGGGCGGATTGTCAACGATGGTGCTGACTGCTATTGAAGCCGTCACGGCCATTCCATAATTATCGCTTACCGTTACGGTAATATACCCCCCTGCGTTATAGGCATTCGGAGCAGTAACGGTCGCGGTAACCCCGTAGCCCGTAACCGGCCAGCCCGCTGATCCCGTCCACGCATACTTCAGTGCGTTACCCAGGGGATCGGTTGCATTGACTGCTACCACTATAATTCCATCACGGGGCGCAGGGTTCAACGAAGCACTCAGGTTGGTAATAACAGGAGCGTTGTCTCCTACGGTGCTGACGGGTATTGGGACCAGCGCATACCTGCCGTTTGTGTCCGATACCTGGACTGTGACCGTGCCGCTTGCTGCATAGGTATCCGGGGCCTTGATGGTTGCAATTGACATACTTGCTCCGCTGCTGACAGACCAGCCATTGTATGCTGTCCATGTATAGGTCAGCCCAAGCCCCTGCTCACTCACCGCGACAACGCTTGCCGTGATCGTGCCGCCGGCAGAAGATGGTAGTCCCTGTACAGAAAGGCTCTGAATCACAGGGGACGATCCCTGGACAACTTGTTGTACGACAGTTGTGGTTTTACTTCCTGAACATCCTGTCATAACCACCATGGCAAGCATACCAATCGTTATAAATGTAAAAATGGTTTTTGCACGCATAGGAACCTCCTTTGTATGTTCGTATGTTCGTATCTGTATACAAGGTACTAAATATGAAGTCAATCATATTCGTTTGATACCAAAGCTTATCAATGCCTGCCGCCCCTGACAAACAATCGTTTTTTCCCCGAACGCCAGCCGCTGGGATTCTCAAGAACCCTAACTTTTGGGTTAAACTTCTTCAGCGTTGAGCATTCTATCGGAATGAATTGAAAATCAACCACCTTTCCAGCTTCCCAAAAAAACTTTATGTAAACTCATGCATTCAGTGTACTCTACGATAGGAGGGAGCGTTAAACCCATAGCGAATTTGCACCGCCGAAGTATAGCTTCTACTGAGTACATTTAAAAAGGGCGGGCAAAAGCCCGCCCTTATGTTTAAACTTACTGATCCATTATCCCGTTACTGCTCTGTTCAGTAATTCCCTCCACCCGGGAACTGGGGGCCGGTATATGGAAAGTACTGGGGACCGGTAGTAATACCAGCCAGTTCGGTTACGGTATTGCCGCCATTATTCGTTATCCAGAGATCGCCGGATTTGTCTATTGCTATTCCTTGTGGCCCATTTAAACCACTCATCACCGTCGTTGTTACTGGTATGCCCAAAACAACAGGGTCAGCCCTTGAAATGTGAAATGATACCATCGATCTCCTTGCGTAATCTTTTGTCTTCATGCAGTTGCCTTTCCAAACTATCGGCGGCCTTGCTCACCGACGAAAATATAGGGGTCAAGCCTACACATTTGACAAGTGAACAGAATAGGAGTCAAGTCTTTAATCTTGATTTTGCAGCACTTGGGGAAAATGAGGTACAGAAACCCATGTATGAGCTGATTGCCTATAACATGTTTTAGCAAACTCCGTTGGAAATACAATCTACCTAAGGAGAACTATGGGGCAAGAAAAGGGATATCTGTCCATAGATTCCACTGCCTGAATCATTCTGTCAAATGTGTAGACCTGACCCCATTTATTGGATTATATGAAAAGTATCAGCTATGATTCAGCACTCAACAACGGAGTTGTGGACAAGGGGCGCGTTATCATGTATAGGCTAAAAGACTGGAGGTCCATAATGGACGGCAAATATTTTACATCGTTGTTCAGCCCGGTACGTATAAACAGCCTCGAGATAAAGAACAGGATCGTCTTCCCTGCCATGCACCTCAACTACACGCCGGACGGCCACGTCACGGACCAGATGACCGCGTTCTACGAGAGCAGGGCGCGGGGCGGCGCGGGCCTGATCATCGTGGGCGGGTGCACCGTAGACAAGGTCGGCGGGGGCCATTTCATGATCAGGCTCGACACGGACGACTTCGTCCCCGGCATGGCCGGCCTGACGAAGGCCCTGCACGCACACGGCACCAAGGTGTTCGCCCAGCTCTACCACGCCGGCAGGTACGTGCCCTCGTGGATGATCGAGGGGGAGACGCCGGTCTCCGCATCGGCCGTGCCTTCGAGGCTCACCAACGAGACCCCGCGGGCCCTCACGGTCGACGAGATACGGCAGATCCAGCAGGCCTATGCGGACGCCGCGCTCAGAGCGAAGCGTGCGGGCATGGACGGCATCGAGGTCCTCGCGTCCGCCGGGTACCTCATATGCCAGTTCCTGTCCCCGCTCACGAACCAGAGGACCGACGAGTACGGCGGGTCGCCCGGAAACAGGATGCGCTTCGGCATCGAGGTATACCAGAAGGTACGGCAGGCCGTCGGCAACGACTGCGCGGTCATCATGCGGCTGTCCGGCAGCGACTTCGTGCGCGGCAGCAACACGATCAATGAGACCGTCGAGTTCGCGAAGGCGCTCGACCAGGCCGGCATCGACGGGTTCAACGTGACCGGGGGCTGGCACGAGACCCACGTGCCCCAGCTCACCTTCTCCGTGCCGGAAGGCGCATTCTCGTACCTTGCGATGAAGGTACGACAGGCCGTGCACGTGCCGGTCATCGCATCGAACAGGATAAACGACCCCACCATTGCGGAGCGGCTCATCAACGACGGCTGGGCGGACATGGTCGTGATGGGACGGGCGCTGATAGCCGATCCCCGGTTCCCGGCAAAGGCGATGAAGGGCGAGCTCCACGAGATAAACTACTGCATAGCCTGCAACCAGGGGTGTTTCGACAATATCTTCAACGGACTTCCGGCAACCTGTCTTATAAATCCCATCGTCGGGAGAGAGCATGAGATAAGGGTGGCGAAAACAAGAAAGCCGAAGCGTATAGCGGTCATTGGCGCCGGCCCGGCCGGACTCGAGGCCGCGGTGACGCTCGCCCAGCGGGGGCACACGGTGAGCCTGTACGAGAAGGAGAAATGGATCGGCGGGCAATTCAACCTCGCGAGCGCGGTCCCCGACAAGGAAGGGTTCTACGACCTCCTGCTCCATTACGCGCACCAGCTCGAGCACCACGGCGTGAAGCTCCATCTCGGCAAGTCCATAAACAGTGCGGCCCTTTCGAAGTTGAGAGCGGACGAGATCATCGTAGCGACCGGCGCCTCGCCGATCATCCCCGGCATACAGGGACTGGAAGAGGGGATGGACGAGGGATACGTCAGGCCCGCGTGGGAGGTCCTGTCTGATGATTTCAACGGCAGCTCGCAGCCCATCGTCATTATCGGCGGCGGCGCGGTGGGCTGCGACGTGGCCCTGTACCTCTCTCAGGGCGGGACCATGGACGAAAAGACCGCGCGCTTCCTGCTCGAGTACGACGCCGAGGACCCGCTGCTCGTGCAGCAGCTCCTGAAACAGTCCACGAGGAAGGTCACGATCCTCGAGATGCTCGACAAGACCGGCAAGGACATAGGCAAGTCCACCAGATGGCCCATCATGCTGCAGCTCAAGCGGCGGGGCGTAAAGATGTACACGAACACGAAGGTCACCAGGATAGAGGAGGGCGTGGTCTACGCTGAGAACAACGGGCAGGAGCAGAGGTTCGACGCCGGGATGATCGTCCTTGCGGCGGGCGTGGCTTCCTACAACCCGTTCTCGAAGGCGAAGGACCGGCGCATCCATGTTATCGGGGACGCGCTCGCCCCGGCAAAGGCGCTCGATGCCATACGGCAGGGATTCGAGCTGGGAATCATGCTATAAAAACCCCCTGTTTCCCCTTTTTCAAAGGGGATGCAAAATCATCCCCCTCTTTGAAAAAGAGGGGCAAGGGGAGATTTAAAGGAGAGGTAGGTTTATGAAAAGAGTAATCGGCATTACGGTCTTTTTGATCGCGGTTTTGAGCGTCGTTGCCTGGGCAGCGAGTGCCGGCAACCCTGCATGGCCCGGTACCCCGGGGACACCGCCGCAGGACTCCATCAAGAGCTCGGACTGGGTACCGTATCTGCCCTGGGACCCGGGCTTTGCCAAGGCCGAGCCGGGGTTCGGGCCGTCCGGCAGCTATTACGACCCCAGCGCCGGCGTGCTCGACGAGCAGTGGAACCTGCTGGGCTTCGAGCCCCATCTCTTGGAGGGCTCAGCGGCGCTGAACACGCCAGAACAGCTCTATGGGGTGAGCGGGATCAGCGCGGACAAGGCATGGCAGTACACCACCGGTGACCCGCACGTGCTCATTGCGGTACTCGACTGTGGCATAAAGTGGGACGACCACGAGCTCGCGGACAAGATACACCTGAACTACCGGGAGCTGCCGCCACCATACAATACCTCGCTGGTAGCCGGCGGCTTTGTCACAGGCTGCACGTGCCACACGGCGACTGGCGACGTTCCCGCGACGACCGCCTGTGTCGCGGGCGGCGGCTATTACAACCTCTCGTGCTATGACTGGAACGGGGACCACGTCTTCAATATCGCTGACTACGATGCATCACAGGGCGGGGCCGGGTATGCCCTGTATAACGGCTCTCCGCAGCAGGTCATCGATATGAACGGTAACGGCTTTATCGACCCGGAGGACCTGATCCTGCTTTTCGGACAGGACGGCGTGGATGCGGACGGCAACGGCTATGCCCGCGACATCGCCGGCTGGAACTTCCGCGACAACAATAACGATCCCTGGGACATCAACAGGTTCGGTCACGGCACCGGTGAGGCCGAGGACTCTTCTGCCCCCGCGAACGACCCGAATGTGGGCTCGGCAGGCGTGTGCCCCAAGTGCATGTTCATGCCGGTGAGGGTCGGCGACAGCTTTGTAGCGGACTCGAACGCCTTCGCAGAGGGCGTGCTGTTCGCGACAGACAGCGGGGCACGCGTCATCCAGGAGGCCCTCGGCACGATCAACATGACGCACTTCGCACAGCAGGCGATAGACTACGCGTACGACCATAACGTGGTCATCATAGCCTCCGCCGCGGACGAAGACAGCATGCACCACAATTACCCATCGAACGGCAACCACGTCGTCATGGTGCACGCTATCGCCACGAACACGCTCGGCGCTGCGTCCAAGAACCCGATAACGACTTTCCTCGCGTTCAACAACTGCACGAACTACGGCGCGCACCTCGTACTCTCCACACCCTCGACGAGCTGCTCGTCCGGCGCGACCGGCAAGACATCCGGCATGGCCGGCATCGTGGAGTCCATGGCGTTTACGCAGGGGATCAACCTTACCGCGAACGAGGTCAAGCAGATACTCACCTTAACCGCGGACGACATCGACATCCCGAACTCCGTGCCCGGCTCCTCCGGCTATGACCCCACACTCTACGAGTCCCTGCCGGGGTGGGACCAGTACTTCGGCTACGGCAGGGCGAACCTCCTGCACGCTGTCCTGTCTGTCACCACGACCGCGATCCCCCCGGAAGCGGACATAGTCGCGCCCAACTGGTTCCAGACCATAGACCCGGTCAAGACGCCCACTATCGATATCGACGGCTACGTCAACGCGCGATGGGCCAGCTCTTACGATTATGAGGTACAATATGGTATTGGTGTAACACCGTCAACATTCACAACTGTTCCCGGATGTCAGCAAAATGGGTTGACCGCACCGGTCTCCGGTAAGCTATGCTCGATCGACGTAGCGTCCATCCCGATACCGGAAGCACCCATAACGAGCGCGGAGACATGGACCGAGGGCGGGGCCAACAACTACGCCCTGACGATACGCGTGCGGGTGTTCGACAATTCCCACCAGAACCTCTACGAGCAGACCTCGGACTTGAACGGCGACACGCGGCTCTACGGCGAGGACCGCCGGGAGATATTCATCCACCACGACCCAGACCTCTACCCGAACTTCCCGATCTACCTTGGCACGTCCCTCGAGTCCTCTCCGGTGCTTGCAGACCTGTACGGTACCGGCAAAGATGAACTCCTGATAGGAGGGTCCGACGGCAAGGTCTACGGGTTCGATCGCAACGGTAACCCCCTGCCCGGCTTCCCTCTGACCACGGACGTTCTCGACGTGTTCGACGCCTCGAAACCTGCGAACGTGGTAAACCATCTCAGGTCCCCGGCATACGCGGGCGGGACGATCACGCCCGCATCGGCGTCCGTACTCTCAACCATCGCGGTGGGCGACCTGCTCGGCAACGGCGTGACGGACATCGTCGCAGCAACGATGGACGGCCACGTCTACGCATGGGACAATCAGGGTAACCTCCTGCCCGGGTTCCCGGTCCATATCGACTATCAATACTCGGACCTCGCAACGAACGCTACCCTGAGGACGGCGATCATAGACTCGTTCACGTGCAATACGAACACGGACCCGAAATGTCAGCCCAACCCCAAGAACGACATACCGGACCATGCCATCTTCGCGTCTCCGGTTCTGTATCCACTGTCCGGGAAGGGGCTGGACATCATCGTTGCAGCCGAGGATCAGCACGTCTACATCTGGGACGGCACCGGTGCACTGATAACGGATTTCGCGGTCTACGACAGAAGCACGTCTCATTACCGGCAGTACACAAGGATACTTTCCACCCCGGCGATCGGCGACATCCTCGGCAATGGCAAGGTCCAGATCGCCCTCGGCACGAACGAGAACTACAACGGCGCATCAAAGGCGTATGTGCTGAACATGGATGGCTCGTACGCTCCGGGCTGGCCGCAGTCAATGTACGCACCTGACTCGGCGATCCTTCCTTATGTCGGCGTGGGTATCCCGACCTCGCCTGTCCTGTTCAACCTGGCGAAGGGACAGGGCATGAAGGTCGCCTTCAACGATATCTCCGGCGACCCGGTCGTCTACAACCCGGACGGTTCGGTATACCAACAGACCGGCGGCTCGTTCTTGCAGGACATACCGACGTCAACGGCAAAGGAGACCGAGGAACTCACCCTGATTTCGAACATGGCAGTAGGCTCGATCCTCGGGGACGGCTCGACAGAGCTTGCGTACGGCTCCACCGGGTTCGGCATCCTCAATATGGAGGCGTTCGGGGGACTCAGGGAGCCATTCGACCACCTGGTCTCGGTGTGGGACATCAACACCAAGAGCTACGTGCCCCCGTTCCCTGAGATCATAGAGGACTGGCAGATGCTGAACTCGCCGGTCATAGCAGATATAACCGGGAGCGGCATGCCGGATGTGATAGAGGGCAGCGCTGGCTATCAAGTGTGGGCATGGAACGCCGCAGGCGAGGTGCCTACAGGCTGGCCCAAGTTTACCGGGGGTTGGGTGCTCGCGACCGCGGCCGTGGGCAACGTCGATACAAGGAGCAACCCATCGGGACAAAACGCTATACAATGGGCAAAGTTTCGCCACGACCTGTGGAACACAGGCAACTATACGACCCCCCTACCGGTACGTAACGGACGGCTGGCCATCGCAGCATCGACCAGAGATGGGTACCTGTACCTGTGGAAGGCGCCGGGTCCGGCAGCGTCCGGCAGCAGTGGCTGCGCCTGCACTACCTCTGGCACTACCTCTGGCATGGACCTGCTGCTCGCATTTCTGATCTGCGCCGTGCCTCTCGTGTTCATAGCGCTCATGAAAAAAGCGGTGTCCCCGTAGCACATCAGGTGAGACGGGATTATGGGTAAGAAGGCGGGCCTCCTTTTCATCCTGTTCGTGCTGTACGCGGGCATAAGGCTTGTCCCGTTCTTTTTCGTTTTCGACAGTCCGGCCCGGTTCTTCCTCCCGGGCTCTTCTGCGTACAACGAGATCGGGGCAAACCTCGCCCAGCACAGCTCCTACGTCCGGGGCCAGCCGGGCAAGGTGCCTGCAGTACCGCCGGGATACCCTTTTTTCCTTTCCCTGATATACAGAGCCTTCGGCGTGAAGCCGGCCATCGCCCTGTTCTTCCAGATTGCGCTTTCCGGCCTCATCCCCGTGTTCCTGTACCTCGATGCCGAGATCCTCTTCTCGAAGAGGATCGCCAGGATCGCGTCCGTGCTCTCGGTATTCGAGCCTCTCAGCCTGGTATACGATAGCACGTTACTCCCCTGGACCCTCGGCGCCCTGCTCCTCCTGATGTGCACCTATTTCCTCATCGTATCGATGAAAAGGAAAGACTCCACCGCCTTCTTCATAGCGGCCATAACGGCCGGAGCAGCCGCCTATCTGTTGTCCTCGATGCTCTACTGCCCCCTCGTCTCCGCGGTCGCTTACCTTGCCGCCTCACGGCTCCGGCCCTGGAACAGGCTGACCTACACCGTAGGCACCATTGTTATAGCCGGCCTCACACTCGTACCCTGGGCCGTACGGAACTATGCCGTCTCCGGGTACAAGGGATTCAGTCAGGCCCCTGTCGTCACGCTGCGTGGTACCACAGGTCTGCTGTCCAGTCCCCTGCACCGCGACCTGTCACGCCTTGTGGGCGTGCGGCCGGGACCGGCAAGGCCTGTATTGCAGGGCCGTAGCGTGCAGAACGGGGGTCGGAGGCCCCTGGCCGGGCCGTCCGTCATACGGGACGTGATCCTGTATCACGATGTCTTTACGGTCTTCATAGTTACCCTCGCTGTCATAGGCATCATCGTCGTGGCAGGGGAGGGCTTTCTGCGCGAACTTGCAGTGCTGTTGCTCTTCATGCTGTATATCGTGACCGTGTCCGAAGGTCCGGCGGCAGGTACCGGCCACAGGCTCATGGCGCTGCCGTACCTGCTCATCCTCACGGCGGCCGGCATATCCGCGCTGTTCACGAGCGTGGCGAGCAAGCACTACAAGAAGCGGATAAGATAAATTGTTTGGGCACTCCGTTTCCTCCTCCCTAAGGCAGGGTCAGGACGGGTGATTTTGCGGCCGAATAGGGGCCGGCACCAAGGTAAGTCATCTTGATCTCCCCGGCATCCTTATTATCTTTTCATAAGTCTCATGTTTACTACAGGCATAAGGGGACAGGAGGAAACATGACAATAAAAGAACAACCGCGGGGCAGGGGTAAGACGGCGCTTTACCGCTGCAGGGGGGAAAGGGCTGCCCGCTACGCTATTCGATCCCTATTCTTCTCGGCCATCCTCATGGCTGTAATCGTGGCGCTATGCGGGCCGGCTTATCCCAGCAGCCGGCAGAAGCCGGCATCGTACCGCATGCCGGTGCTGCGCGCGCAGCTGCGGAACGGGCTCAGGGTGGTCATAGTCAAGGACCCTCTCGCCCCCGTCGTGACCACCGAGCTGAACTATCTGGTCGGATCAGACGAAGCACCACAGGGGTTTCCCGGTACGGCACACGCCCTTGAGCACATGATGTTCCGCGGAAGCCCGGAGTTGTCCGCGGATCAGCTTGCAGACATCGTGGCTGCGATGGGCGGCAACTTCAATGCGGACACGCAACAGATGGTCACCCAGTTTTTTTTCACCATTCCCGCAGGCGATCTGAACGTCGCACTGCATATAGAGTCGATCCGGATGAAGGCGATACGCTGCACAAAAGGCCTCTGGGGCAAAGAGCGCGGTGCAATAGAGCAGGAAGTGGCACAGGACCTCTCAAGTCCGGAATACGTCTTTTACAAAACGCTCCTTTCGGTGCTGTTTGCCGGCACCCCCTACGCACACGATGCCCTGGGCACCCGGCCTTCATTCAATGCTACCCCGGCGAAGATGCTCCGTAATTTTCATAAGACATGGTACGTGCCCAATAACGCTATCCTCGTCATAGTCGGGGACATCGAGCCGCGGATAGCCCTCGGAGAGGTCAGAAGATTATTCGGAGATATCCCTGCGGGGAGACTACCCCCGCGCCCGCTATTCGATTTCAAAAACGTAAAGCCGGGGACCATCCGGATGGCAACGGACCTTCCGTATGGCCTTGTTATGATTGCCCACAGAATGCCGGGTACCGACAGTCTCGACTATGCCGCTTCACAGATACTATCGGACGCGCTGAACAACGAGCGCGGGAACTTGTACGCGCTGGTCGTGAAAGGGAAAGCGTTGTTTACAGGATTCGAGTACGATCCTTTGCCAAGGTCCGGACTCGGTTTTGCATTCGCTGCATTTCCCCGGGGAAACGCTCCGGAGAAGCTTGCCGGCGAGCTCAGGAACATACTGAACGGGGAGATCAAGGCCGGCATCCCTGCAGACCTTGTTGAGGCCGCGAAAAAGCATGAGATCACCGACCAGCAGTTTGAAGGAAATTCTGTCGCCGGCCTCGCGCAGGCGTGGTCACAGGCGGTTGCCGTCGAGAGGAGGAACTCTCCCAACGATGACCTACGGATGATAGAAAAGGTGACTGCTGCGGACGTCGACCGTGTAGCGAAAAGTTATCTGCGCCCGGAGGATGCCGTCGTCGGGATACTGACCCCGGCATCCTCCGGGAAGCCTATTGCCTCCCGTGGCTTCGGCGGCGCAGAGTCATTTGCACCGAAGAAAACCAGGCAGGTCGCCGTGCCCCGGTGGGCACGGAGCGCTGTAGAACGGCTCCTTGTCCCACGCTCCACCATCAAGCCGTTCGTATCGGTACTGCCGAACGGCCTGCGGTTGATCGTTCAACCGGAGCCCGTGAGCAATACGGTCACTGTCCTCGGCGGCATAATAAATAATCCTCTGCTCGAACAGCCGAAAGGCAAAGACGGCATCGACCGGATCCTCAATCAGTTGTTTCAGTTTGGCACGACGACCCTGAACCGTGTCGAGTTTCTGATGGCTCTTGACGACATCGGAGCAAGGGAATCTGCAGGCACAGTTTTTTCGCTACGGGTTCTTTCGGGTAATTTCGACACGGGTGTACGGCTTCTTGCGGACAACGAGCTCCACCCTGCGCTCCCGGCCAAGGCCTTTGCGATAATACGCAGGCAGACCGCAGGCGCGGTCGCAGGCGAGATCGAGAGCCCGGATTATCTGACGACGCGCACCCTTCAAGCTGCCCTGTATCCGAAAGACGATCCTGTGTTGCGGCAAGCGACACCACGGACCGTGGATTCCATTACCCTTCAGGATGTCAAACGGTATTACCATGACGTTTTCCGACCGGACATGACCACAATCGTCGTGATCGGCAACGTCTCACCGGAAGCGGCGAAGGCGGTGATTGGACGTTATTTCGGAGGATGGAAAGCGACTGGCGCAAAGCCCGTCACCAACCTGCCTCCCGTGCCGCCGAATAAGCCCTCAATTGCTACCGTACCGGACACGAGCAGGGTACAGGACCGGGTCATTCTTGCAGAAACCCTGGGTCTCACCCGGCTGAACCCGGACCATTACCCGCTGGAACTGGGCAACCATATCCTTGGCGGTGCATTCTATGCAACGAGATTATACCGAGACCTCAGGGAAAACAACGGGATAGTCTATTACATCGGCTCAAGCTTCACGTTCTCGAAGACGCGGGGGACGTACGAGGTCACCTACGGCTGTGACCCGGACAAGGTCGCGCTGGCTCGTACTATACTTTTACGCGATCTGAAACAGATGAAAGATTCGGAAGTGACGGCAGCCGAATTGAAACAGGCGAAGGCACAGGAGATGCGCTCGATCCCGCTTTCGGAATCGAGCGAGGACAGTATTGCGGACGGGCTGCTCGCACGGTCCATCGAAGGCATCCCCCTGGATGAGCCGATTCGGGCAGCTCATGTGTACCTGAAGCTCTCTCGGAAAGAAATTAGGGAGGCATTCGCTACGTGGCTCCGACTGCGTGCGCTGGTTGAAGTAACCGAAGGGCCTCTGCCCTAGCCCCGGGGGGCCTACACGTTTGACAAATGTGTTTGGTTAATCTACGAAAGGTAGGCCATGGGATTTAGCTGCGGCATCGTAGGACTGCCCAACGTTGGAAAGTCGACCATATTCAACGCTCTTACTGCATCGAAGGTGTCGGCTGAGAATTACCCGTTTACAACGATTGAGCCCAACGTCGGCATCGTAGACGTGCCGGACAAGCGTATCCGGACACTTGCAGGCATGGACAAGTCAGAGAAGGAGATCTACACCACTCTCAGGTTCGTCGACATCGCCGGGCTGGTCAGGGGTGCATCGAAGGGAGAGGGGCTCGGGAACAAGTTCCTGAGCCATATACGGGAGGTCGATGCGATAGCCTGCGTTGTCCGGTGCTTCGTGAACCGGGACGTCGTGCACGTCGAGGGCGACACCGATCCGGCGAGGGACATCGGTATCATAAACACAGAGCTCTTACTTGCGGACCTGGAGGTCGTCGAGAAGAGACTGGACCGGACAGCGAAGGCAGCGAAGGGGGGCAGCAAAAAGCTCATGGAAGAGGCTGACTTCCTGAAGAGGCTGTCCCTGCATCTGTCCGGCGGAGAAAAGGCTATCAGCATCCGCAGGGGTCCGGAAGAGGACCTCGTACTCAGGGAGTTAAACCTGCTGACTTCGAAACCTACCATGTATGTAGCCAACATGAGCGAGGAGAAGCCCGCAGAAACCGGAAAGGAAGCGGCCTACCTGGAGCAAGTCGGGGCAGAGGCCTCGAAGGAGGGTGCAGGCATCGTGGTGATATCCGGAAAGCTGGAGGCAGAACTCGCTGAACTCGATGCAAAGGAGCGCGCGGAGTACTTGAAAGAGCTCGGGATAGAGCGCTCCGGGCTCGACAAGATGATAGAGAAGGGCTACCGGCTGCTCGACCTCCTGACCTTTTTTACTTCCGGGCCAAAGGAGGCGCACGCCTGGACCGTGGTCAAGGGGACAAAGGCGCCCCAGGCAGCTGGCAGGATCCATTCCGATTTCGAGCAGGGCTTCATCAAGGCAGAGATCATCTCCTACGACGACTATATACGGGCAGGCTCCGAGGCTGCTGCACGGGACCAGGGGCTCCTGCGTATAGAGGGCAAGGACTACGTTGTCCAGGAAGGCGACGTGGTCCATTTCAGGTTCAACGTGGCACCGAAGAAAACGTAGGCAGGCCCACCCTACTGCTCGGCCATCCTCACGTTCGAGCCGTACCGAACGATGCCCTTCACGATACCGTCCACGATAGCACGATCGTAATTCTTTTCCAGGAGCAGCTTCTGCTCGTGCGGATTGGTTATGAACGAGGTCTCAACGAGTATGCTCGGCATGTTTGCGTGCATCAGCACAAAAAACGGCGCGCTCCTTACACCGAGATCCGGTGTCCCATAACGGTCCGCTCTCAGGTCGTAGACCATGCTGTTCTGGATGTCGGCGGCGAATGTCGCAGACTCGTTTATCTTCGCCGTCTTCATGAGATCTTCGAGTATGAGCTGGAGATCGCTCAGCTTCTTTGCCGAGGTGGCATTCTCTCTCGCAGCAACGAGCATCGATGCCCTGTCCCTCGTCGGACTGAGATAGTACGTCGTTATGCCCTTCGTCTTTCTGCTCCTGCTCGCGTTTGCGTGGATAGAGATGAAGAGATCTGCGTTGCTCATATTTGCGATGGCAGTCCGCTCCTCGAGGGGTATAAAGGTATCGCTATCCCTCGTCATGATGACCTGCAGGCCCATCGCCCTGAGCTTCTCCGCGAGCATCCTGCCGATACGGAGCGTGATGTTCTTTTCCATCACACCGTTCGGGCCTATCGCACCGGGGTCCTTGCCCCCGTGCCCCGGGTCTATGACAACCTTTCTTATGGACAACCCACGGACACGGTGTATCGGTATGGGCAGAGACGGCGCCTGCTGATTGATACCTTCGTAATTCTGTATTATCTTCGCTATGGTGAGTCCGGCCGGCTCGGGCCCGGCAAGGCCCCGGGTACCGGTAATCGCTTGTCCCTCCTGTCCGCCGTGGGAACCGGCCCCGGCCTGCCCGTGGGCTGATTTACCCTTGACATCGACGATGATCCTGAAAGGGTCCTCCAGATTAAAGATGGAATAATCGTCTATATTGCCGACATCCATGACGACCCGTACCGTATCGCTGTTGAACTGCCCGGTCCTGACCTCCTCGACGATCCCGTCCTTTACCATAACCGGCGGGGTATTGCAGGTAAGCTCAGTGCCATCGAGATCAACATAGACCCGCTTCCCGGCCCTATCGCCCACTTCCTGCTTCAACAAATGACCCGAATAGACGACGTCGTTCGATACGCTTATCACGATGCGGGTATAATCGCCAGCAGACCATACCCTGATACCCTGGAAGGCACACGTCGCCGGTGTCACCGGTATCTTCTTCACGGCGATTGTTCCTCCCAGTTTAGTGACCCATACTTTTGCCATCGGTGCAGAGTCGCTGGATGGATAGTCCTTCAATACGCGCTCATAGTAGGCGATAGCCGTCTTTACATCGCCCTTCTCTGTCCTGTAGATCTCGGCGATCTTGAAAAGGGCGTCGTCCGCCAGCTTGCTCTTCTCATAGTGCTGCCGGAGCAGATCGAACGCCTGTATAGAGTGGTCCAGATCCGAGGGCAGGAACGACAGCGTGTAGAGCTTGTTGTACAGGTTCCCTATGTTGAACAGCGCCTCCGGGGCATATTTCGAGGATGGATATTTTTTATAGATCAACGTGAACTGATCGATGACGTCGAGCCAATTGCTCCTGTACTGCTGCCTCCGTGGACTCGCGTTGATCGCATAGTAGCTCTTCACCGCTTTGGTGTACACAGACAGCGGGTCGGTGCGCACCCTCTGCGGTGCTGCAACGGCAAGGTATACAAGTACTGTACTGATCATGGTAAATGACTATCTTCTCCTTCTTCTATATACCATTTCTTGCGATTTATAAAGCGATAGTTGTCGTGCCGGGCCGTGAGGTACGCGTTGACCCCGCAACCGCGCCATGCTATAGTTCCGAAAAATTTCCCGGGAGGAGATACCATGCAATTCAAAGACAAGGTCGCGGTGGTTACCGGTGCTGCGAGTGGTATAGGTAAGGCCGTTGTTCAGATGTTCGTGAGCGAAGGCGCAAAGGTCGTCCTTGCGGACATCAATGAACAGGGCATTATGAGCTTTGAGAAAGAACTCAGAGCAAAGGGTGTCGATGCCACGGCGGTGCCGACGGACGTCACGAAGCTCGAAGCAGTGAAGGATCTTATTGCGAAGGCCGTGCAAAAGCACGGCAGGATAGATGTGCTGCACAACAACGCGGGCATCATCCTCCCGAACGACATCGATGTGATCGACTATAAAGACGTGGACAGACAGATACACATCAACCTGTACGGTATTATCTACGGGACAAAAGAAGTGGTCCCCCTCATGAAGAAACAGGGCTTCGGGCATATTGTCAACACGGCGTCCCTGGCTGGCGTTGTGCCCGAGCCCGGCTCAGCGATTTACTCGGCGACGAAGTTCGCTATCCGGGGGTTCGACCTCGCCGTAAGGCTCGAGCTCATCGATACCGGGGTCGGTATCTCGACGCTCCTCCCGGACTCCGTTGATACGCCGCAGTTGCACTACGAGGCGACCCACGGGGGATCGCCGATGTCCTTCCTGGACAAGCCCCAGACAGCAGAAGCCGTGGCGCAGGCTGTAAAAAAAGCCATACTCAAAAACAAGGTAGAGGTCTATGTGCCGCACTCCCAGGGCATTATTGCACGCCTCGCCCTGATGTGGCCATGGGTCATGCCCCTGCTCTGGCCCACCCTGAAGAAATCTGGCGCAAAGAACCTCGAAAAAAGGCTCAAGGCACAGGATAGACGGTAACGAGAGCACCGTACAGATAGTCGGCACCGATTACGGTCTTTTTGTTACCCCGGAAACCCGTGCCTCGTATCTCGTTCATTTCCCATCCTCCTGTCGCGGAAGGGAGGAAGCCATGGCGACTTACTTTTTTGTCTGCACCCGCTCGATGTACTTACCCTCGGACGTATCGACCTTGATCCGCGTTCCGACGTCGACAAACTGCGGAACCTGTACGACAAGACCGGTCTCCAGCTTCGCGGGCTTCGTCGAATTGGTGATCGTTGCGGTCTTCAGGTTCGGTTCTGTCTCGACGACCTCCAGCTCGACCGTGAGCGGCAGCTCGACACTTATCGGCTTCCCCTCGTAGAACGATATGGATATCTTCGCATTCGGTACGATGTACTGGATCTCGTCTCCGACGATGTCCTCTCCGATAATGAACTGCTCGTAGGTCTCCGTGTCCATGAACACATAGTGGACATCCTCCTTGTAGAGGTACTCCATCTCCTTCTCATCGAACGTAACCTTCTCGACCTTGTCCTCCGGCCTGAACCTGTTCTCCATGTTGGAGTTGGTTTTGATGTTCTTCAGTTTCGTCTGGACCATGCCACGCCAGTTTCCGGGCGTCACATGATTGACGCTCAGGACCCTGTAAAGCTCCTTGTTGAACTCGATGATCATCCCGGTCCTGAGCCCAGTCGCTGCTATCAGCATGCTAACCTCCTAAAATATTTTTTTTCGGGTGTTAGAACTTAACAGCATTTTTGTGGAAGTTGCAAGGTTTTTTATCTTTGCGTAGGCGCCGGTGCCAAACACGGACGTCAGGGTCTTGAGTAGCTCGTACTTCTCCTTCGAGTATGGGTAGAACCACGGCCTCCACGTCATGGAGTCGGGCCAGTGGTCGATATTGATATGGTAGGGCACCACCATCTCCATCAGGCCGAGCTTCGAGTGCGTCCTGCCCATGCCGCTGTCCTTGATGCCTCCCCAGGGGGTCTCCGGCAGCCCGTAGGTATAGGCGTGCTCGTTGATGGCGACGGAGCCTGCATCAATCTGTTTCGCAATCTCCTCGCCCCGTTCCCTGTCCTTGGTCCAGACGGAAGCCGTGAGGCCATACACGGTGTCGTTGGCGAGCCTGATGGCCTCCTCCTCGCTGCTGACTGCCATGATGGGCAGGAGCGGACCGAAGGTCTCTTCCGATACGCATTTCATCGAATGGTTGACGTTGGTAAGTACGGTCGGCGGATAGAAAAAGCCCTTCAACTCCTTCAGCCGCTCGCCGCCGGTGAGTATGTTCGCTCCCTTCTGCCGCGCGTCCGCCACATGCTCCTCGATGATCTTGAGCTGTCCCTCGTTGACCATGGGGCCCATGTCGACGTTGAAATCGGTATCCTGACCGACCCGTATCTTTTTCGTCTTCGCCACGACCTTCTCGATGAACTCGTCCGCAACCTCCTTCATGACGTACACGCGCTCTATGGAGGCGCATACCTGCCCCGCGTTCGTAAAGGCGCCCCATACGGCTCCCCGTGCTGCGAGCTCGATATTTGCGTCCTTGCATACGATCATGGGGTCCTTACCGCCCAGCTCGAGGACGACCGGGATGAGATACCGTGATGCGGCCTCCATAACCTGCTTGCCCACGGACACGCTGCCCGTAAAGATGACCTTCCGGATCTTCGGACCTATCATGCTCTTCGCCACGGCGCTGCCCGGTGCAGCTATAAAGTTGAACACGCCCACCGGGAGATCGACTGCCTGGAAGAGCTCCTCTATCTTTTTGCCTATGAGCATCACGTCAGATGCCGGCTTGAACACAACGGTATTCCCTGCAAGCAGTGCAAGCACGATCTCGCTCATGGGGATTGCAAAGGGGTAGTTCCACGGCGATATGATGGAAATGACGCCGTACGGCCTGTAGTTGAGCTTGCTCGATTTGCCCTTGGCGAGGTGCAGCGGGATGGGCTCGTCTGCAAGCATCTTTTCTGCCTTCTTCACAAAATAGTCTATAAGATCGACGACGAGCATAAGCTCGGCCAGCGAAGCCTCGATGCGCGGCTTGCCCATCTCCTGCGATATGATCCCGGCTATATCGTCATAGTCCTTTATGAGCTGATCCTTCACGCCGTTGAGGTACTCGCAGCGGCGCTCGAGGGACAGGCCGGACCACGCCGGGAAGGCCTTCTCCGCCAAATCGACCCTTTGCTT
Source organism: bacterium (assembly GCA_021787665.1). Taxonomy (GTDB): domain Bacteria; phylum JAMCPX01; class JAMCPX01; order JAMCPX01; family JAMCPX01; genus JAMCVD01. Next base: position 24,254 of record JAJYLN010000019.1, on the reverse strand, counting down.
TATCTCCGCTTCCTCCATGATCCTGACCTCCCCTATGGGCTTCAGGTTCGCGGGGTTTATCGACACAAAGTATCGTCCATCGGACTTTGTTACTGTTCCTTTCAAACTCATCCTACCCTCCCCTGGGTCCTACCCTACCTTGACCTCGGCAAATGCGTTGTTGATAACCTCTTCGTCTTTCTGGTTCTTTGCAATGAGTGTACAGGATGCGACGTTATTCTCCACTTTCGTCACATTGCCGGTTATGATGACTGAGTCGTCAGGCAATACGGGCTTTGCAAACCGGACCTTGATCCTCTTTATTCTGTACGGGTCCTGCGCCCAATCGGACACGGTCTGCATGACAAATGCCATCGTACACAACCCCTGCAGTATGGCCCCCCCGAGCCCGACCATCTTGCCGAACTCTCCGTCTATATGTATGGGGTTGAAGTCACCCGAGGCCCCCGCATAGAAAATGGGCCTGTACTTATCGACTTCTTTCTGTAACTTAAATGTGTCGCCGACTTTCACCTGTAAAGCCATGGTAATCTCCTCCGTATTATCTTCTGATTACGAATGTGTATTTGCCGTTTGTCACGACGCGACCGTCCGATTTTCTCCTTGATGTGGCGCCGACCGTGACGAAGTCTTTGTTGCTCTTCTCCTCTATGTTCGCTATGAACGCCTCCGTAACGATCGTATCTCCGGGCCTGACCACGTCCACGAACTCGTACTCCTGTTCTCCATGAACGAGCATGGCAAGGTTCAACGCAAGATCCCGATCAAACATGGGCGCGGCCATGGCGTCCTTTGCATAAACGACCGCAAACAGGGGCGGGGCGATAATCCCCTTGTAGGCGCTCTGTTTCGCCTTCTGCTCGTCTATGTAGAGCGGATTAAGGTCTCCCACTGCGGTGGCGTACTCCTTTATCTTCTCCTTGCACACCTCGTACTCCACCGGAGGATATTTCCTGCCAATAAACTTTTTATCTACCGCCATATCTTCCTCCTTTCCTGTTTTTTGACTACGTAGTCTTTTCTTTCCCCGCTGTCTATCCATTCCGCCCGGTCGGCCTGAACTGGTGGACAACGCCCCCGTCATCGAGCACCAGGAACTCCAGTTCGACCTCCATGCCTATCCTGAGGTCTTCGAAGCTGCCGTTTATCTTCGTCATGATCCTTCCCACGCCCTCCAGCTCGACGAGTCCGATAACATCCGGCGCAGAGAACCTGAACGCTTTCTGCTGTTGGGTAAAGGCGTACAGCGTTCCGGTGCGTGGCAGGGCCACCCACGCGAGCTTGTCTGAATGACACGCCGGGCAAACAGGCCTGGGCGGGAACATAATCTTCCCGCACCGGGTGCACCGGAGCGTGACGAACTCTTTCTGTTTCAGACGCCTGAAGAACTCCTCGTTCTGCGCGTCCCCATAGTAGGACAGGGCCTTTTGGGTGTATGACCGTATAGCTTCCTGTAACTCCATACTCAATGCCTCTCCATGATTATTACGATGCCCCCGTTGAGCATGCCGTGCTCAGCGTGCACAAGGCCGAGACCAGGCGCCTTCACCTGCCTGTCCCCGGCTTCACCGCGGAGCTGCCACAGGACCTCCGCAAACTCGAGCATGGGCGTAGCGCCGGCAGGGTGTCCCATGGACAGCCTGCCACCGCTCGGATTAATCGGTAACCTGCCGTCTATCCTCGTCTCCCCGTCCCTGACATGACGCGCGGCCGTACCCTTCTCGAAAAATCCCAGGTCTTCGTATACCATCAGCTCTGTGTAGGTGAACACGTCATACACCTCGGCCACGTCGATATCGCCCGGCTTTATGCCCGCGGCACCGTATGCCTCGGCCGACGCCCTCCTGACGCTCTCGAATGTCGTTATCGAGGCCTGCGGAGGGATGAAGTTCGAGGCGTGGTGGAACTCGCCGAAACCCCGGATATCCACGTGGGGCTTTTTTCCCCTGATGTTCTCCGCCGCGAGCACGCACGCCGCAGCGCCGGTCGAAAAGGTCGTACAGTCAAGCAGCCGTAGCGGCGGAGAGATCATCCTCGATGTCAGTACGTCCTCCTTCGTAATGGGCTTTCTGAACTGGGCGTTGGGGTTTTTACATGCGTTCTCCCTCAGAAGCACCGCAAGCTCCGCAGCATCCTCCGGGGTAACGCCGTACTCGTGCATGTAGCGCTGCGAGCTCAGGGCATAAAAGGGCACCGGCGTCCCGATGCCGTACCGAGCGAAGTGTATACCGTACAAAGAATGCTGGGTAAAGATCGACTCCGGCAGGCCAAACTCGAAGTCCTCGAACGGCTCGAACTTCACATCGAGCCCGATCACGACGTTGATGCTGTTGCGGCACGTGAGAATCTCATCCATAGCGTAATGGAACGCGACCGTGGACGAGGTGCCGCCGCACTCCTCCATGGACAGGCTCTTGAGGCTCAGACCAAGGTAGTCTGCAAGGTTGCATGCAAGCATCGCTGACGACATGCCCGCAAAGCCCTGGGGCGTTATGAAGAGCCCCTCGACGTCCCCCGGCTCGATGCCGGCGTCCGCCACTGCCCTGATAAAGACGTCGAGGATCATCTCCTTGACCGTCGTTTTCAGGGAGGGCTGTACCGGCGTGACCGCTGCCCCGAGGACGTTTACCTTCATAGTATCCTCGACCCCTCCGGCTTATCGTCAGGCGTAAACATGGGGTTGAAATAGAACTGGCCCTCCGTCATGAGCGCCCGTGCGATGATCAGGAGCTGGACCTCTGTCGTGCCCGCCCCTATCTCGAGGAGCTTCGCGTCACGCATGAACCTCTCCACCTCGTACTCCTTCATATACCCGTAGCCACCATGTATCTGGATCGCGTCGAGGCACACCCTGACGGCCTCCTCCGAGGTATACACCTTTGCCGCGCTCGCCAGTGTCGTTATGTCCTTGCCGGCCTTGTACATCTGTGCGAGCAGCAGGAGTATGGCGTAGCTTTGCTGAAGCGCGATGTGCATCCTCGCCAGTTTGAACTGGATGCCTTCGAAGAAAATGATGTTCTGGCCGAACTGCACGCGCTGCTTCGCGTACTTTATGGAGTCCTCCAGCACGCGCTCCATAATGGCGATGGCCATCGAGGGAAGCGTGGTCCTCTCTATTCTCAGCGTGGACATGAGCTCATAGAACGCCTTGTGCTCGGTCCCCACGATGTTCTTCAGGGGAACCTTCACCTCGTCCATGTATATCTCGCCGGTCGGCGAGCCCCGCAGCCCCATCTTATTCAGGGGCTTGCTCGTCTCGAGACCTGGCATGCCCCGCTCGAGCACGAAGGAGGTTATGCCCTTGTGTCCCTGCGCCTGGGGGTTAGAACGGGCGTACACGATGAATATATCAGCGTCCGGCGCATTCGTTATAAAGGTCTTTGTACCGCTGAGGAGATAGTGGTCGCCATCCTTCACCGCCTTTGTCTTCAGCCCCATCACGTCGCTGCCTGCCTCGGGCTCGGTAAGCCCGAAGCAGCCGACCTTCTCGCCCCTGAAGAGCGGCAGGGCGTACTTCACCTTCTGCTCCTCGGTCCCCTTCGAGAGGATCGTCGCTCCGCACAGCTCGAGGCTCGCGCCGATGGCCATCACGATGGCAGGCGCCGCCTTTGCGAGCTCGATAGTGATCAGGCTTGCGTTCAGGATGTCCCTCTGGTTTTCGATCTCTTCGAGCTCCTTGACACCCTTGATACTATCTCCGCCGAACAGCTCCCGTACGGCCCTTTTGGCTATGTCGAAGGGCTTGAGCTCTTCTCTGTCCAATTGTGCTGCCACAGGCCTGATGTTCTTTTGAGCAAACCTGCGTGCATTCTCCGCTACGACCCTGTACTGTTCATCAAATAAATTTTCCATCATAATGGGGAGATATTAAATGTACTTGACAAAAATGTCAACTATTTTATATAAAATCTTCCACCCAATGAAAAGGAGGGGGCATGAACCGATATTTTAAGCTGTCTCCGGACAAACAGAGAGAGGAAAGTCTCAGTCGGCTGATCAAGTATATACAGGACTACGTCTACCCGTACCACCCGTACCTCAGAGGGGCATACAAGGAGCTCGGCATCGATGTGGGAAAGATGCGGACCTACGAGGACTTCCAGAAGCTGCCGCTCATCACGAAGAAAGAATATCGGAAGGACCCGAGGGCATTCATCCTGCAGCCCAAGTTCCCAACGCAGGAGTCCATGATACCGTATGACACGGCTATGATCAGCAAAAGGAAGCTCCTGAAATACGCCGTGCAGGCCGGCCTGAACATACCGAGGGACAAGGTCAATGGATTCAAGAACATGGATTTCAAGGAGAAGGTCACCAGGAGGATCGTACACGAGTGGTTCCCGATACACTTTCATGCAAGCGCCGGCTCTACCGGGGACCCCACACCGGCCGTATACACCTATCGGGACATCAAGCGTGTGCTGCCGGAGATGGCAAACATCGTATGGATCGAGCCCAAGGACGTCCCGGAAGACTCCCCGCGTGCCGCGTTCAACAAGATAAATTTCAACACCTTTCCGGGTGCGCCGCACCTCGCGTTCTTCCAGGCCGTTCTGACGAAGTTGTTCGTCGGCGCGTCGAGCTTCGATTCCTTCGGAGGGAAGGTCATCCCCACAGACCAGCAAATTAGGATCTTCGCTTCCGGAAAGTTCAACGCCATAACGTCCGTGCCTTCGTACTTCGTGTACTGGCTAAGGAAGGCCGTCGAGATGCATGAGAAGGGGGAGATAGGCGACATGCCGTTCTTCGAGGGTGCCTTGCTCGGTGCAGAGGGCGTAACGCCGGAGCTGAAGGCGTATCTGCTTTCGCTCACCAAGAAGATCGGCGCACACCCCAAATTCAGGGTCATCGCCTCCTACGGTTCCACGGAGCTCAAGTGGGCGTTCATAGAGCCGGACTACGACTGCGGTATCCACCTCGACCCCCGGTTCTACTTCTGGGAACTGCTGGATCCGGAGACCAGGAAGCCGGTCAAACAGGGGGACCCCGGCATCCTCGTGTTCAGCCACATCGGATGGAGGGGCACGGTGTTCGTCCGGTATTGGACCGGCGACCTCATCAAGGGAGGGCTGTCCTTCGACCGATGTCCGCGGTGCGGGTTTACGATGCCCAGGCTGTACGCACCGGTCGTACGGTACGACAAGGACTTCACGAAGATCAAAGGCACGAAGGTGCTGATTCCGGACCTCGTCACCGCGGTCAGGGACACGAAGGGCGTGTTGAGCTTCCAGATCATCATAGACAAAAAGGTCCCGGATGATCCGTTCTCGATGGACGTCATCAAGATCAGAATCGTAGCGGACAAAGCCGTCAACGAAGAAGCGCTTCGTGAGTCGCTCGGTCACCGGATAAAGGCGTTCATAGAGCTTACGCCGGACGAGATCATCTTCGAGAAGGACGAGAAGTCAATCGAGACCGAGCTATTCGCCAAAACGGGCATCAAGGCGGAATACGTGATTGACAAAAGACAGGAGCATTAGTCCGGCAGCGGCGGCGTCAATGCATTACCCCGCCGCCGTCTACGACCAGGGTCTGGCCGGTCACGTAGGCCGATGCATCGGACGCGAGAAACAACGCTGCGCCCACAATATCGTCGGGTTCACCGAGCCGCTTTATCGATATGCCGCGCAGAATCTCCTCTTCGAGCTCCGGGCTGCTGTAGAGCGCCTCGGCGAACTTGGTCTTTATGACACCCGGCGCAAGGGCGTTCACCCTGATATTCAGGCCGGTCCATTCCTGTGCAAGCACCCTGGTCAGCATGATGACGCCTGCCTTGCTTATGCTATAAGCGCCGAGACCGACGCCTGGCTTGATCCCTGCGACGGAGGCCATGTTGATGATCGTGCCCCCTCCCTTGTCCGACATAACCTGGGCGACCTCCTTGCTCAGGAAGAAAAAGCCACGGAGGTTTACCTCGAAGATCTTGTCCCACGCCCGCTCGTCCACGCTGATGATGGGACCGAACACCGGGTTCGTACCCGCGTTGTTCACGAGGACGTCTATGCGGCCGTACTGCTCCACTGCCTTCGCCACAAGCGCCCTGAGGTCCTCGGCCTTTCCTGCATGCGCTGCGCACGCGTACGCGTCGCCGCCGGAGGCCTTTATCCCGGCCGCGACCCGCTCGAGGTCTTCCTGCTTTCTGCTCGACAGAACGACCTTTGCCCCGGCGTCCGCAAACGCCCGCGCGATCGCTTCGCCGATGCCCCTGCTCGCGCCCGTTACCAGCGCGACCCTGCCGTCAAGTCTGAATCTGTCTGTCGCCCTGCCCATGATTAAGCCTCCCGGGTATCGGTATAGACATCCCGCAGATAAAAATGCAATCAAAGGGGGTATTGCAGAGGTACCCTGTCAAGGGAAACCCTCGTTGTTTCCTTACGAACTCAGGGCGCTATTTGCCTGACCACAGGATTCGAAGACACGGCACCGGTATTCTGGTCCATAGCATATTCAACAAAGCTCAGGTACATAGCACCATTCCATGAAACAAGATACGGATCATAGGCCCAATAGCCGCCCGAAAACCATGGGTGCGCGTTGAGCGTATTCCCTCTGTAACTGAACCCCGTGCCGTTATAATAGGCAAGGAATACCTGAGCCATTTCGGTGAATGTCACGTAAAGCCTATTGTTTATCCAGAGTCCCCGAAGTTGCTCCGCGTCTCTATCGTCGGTCGCAATGCCGGGATAGTCGCAGTTTACGTCATCATCGAGCTGTGTCCACTGCGTGCCGTCGTAGGTAGATACCATGCCGGTTGGCAGGTACAAAAGTCCCATCGAAGGGTCTGTGACAGGCTTGCCCTCGTTCCGCATCACGGCAATTCCATCCGGGGTATCCGTTATACTGCATGAAGGCGCTCCCATCGCCATAAGCCAGGGGGAATTATATACCTTCATGTTGTCTGTTAGACTGGTCCATTGCGTGCCGATCCACTCACTGACCGGGATGGTAAGCTTGCCGGTACTATCGTTCCCCTCCATCCACACAATCACCGGGTTACCGTTCATTACTGCCATATCCAGAGACATAAGGAAGCTGCCGCCGGGAACAATCTCCGGGGCTGGTAGCGATTGCCATGCAGAGCCGTCATAACTTGCCACCTTGATTATGGTGGAACCTACCGTGAGCTCTTCTCCATAGGCGAGATAAAGCCTGTTCACTGTCGTCGTGATGTCGAGAGCGGTAACGATATCGCTGATATCGGCAAGCTTAAGATCGCCGATGACGCCCCACGTGTTCTTGTTCCATCCCTTGACCATAACATCGCCGGAGACGCCGGCCATGGCTATTACAGGCTCATTGTGGAACATGCCGATACTTATCAAAGGGACGTTTCCTACAGGCGCTGCACTATACCTCGGAATTGTCCCGACAACATTGCCGAGCGGATCCAGCGTCTTTCCGTCCCATGCTGTAACATAAACATAAGCGCTTGTGCCTGTAATAAAATTCCCGCTGTCGAACCCGGACCATCCGAGGTAAAGCCTGTCTCCTGACGTCATGACAAGGTTGCCGACTATATCTCCGGCCTTCTGGAACCCCTGAAGGACGATACTGCCGCTCGCAGTTGAATGAGGCGGACTGGACGGACAGCCGGTGATAACCAGCGTGGTCATTACAAGTATAGCGTAGATCCTAAAAGTATATCTCTTCATAGCACTACCTCCTCAGATTTATCTTTACCACGTATACTACGCCCCACGGATGACATCGGTGTAAAAGATCCTGTCTCATAGCTTTTTCCTTGAGAAATAACGTATCGTATAAAAAATATTTTGGCTATGCTATTTCATGCCTTGTTTAATCGTTTGGATTTTACCTTGTAGATCATCATTCTTGCACTCATACTTATCAAGATACGGCGACGCTCACCAGTTTCCGCACCCTCGCCATTGCGGTCCTCGATAGGGGAAATATTGGGGCCCCTGGCCAATCCGACGAACTCCGTGACCGTGTTATCGACGATATTGATTACCCAGACATTGCCGGAAGAATCAGCGACAATATTCAGGGGCATGCTGCCAACACCGAAGGTCCTTATGACTTGTGAACTGTTGGTCGAGTGATTGGATGAACAGCCGGTTACTCCTAACAAGCTCAATAACAGAATCATACCGTTGCTATGCTTATATGTTTTGCAATACAGCCTCATGGATATATTATTCTCGACGGTGGAACATCGCCCTCGATTGTGCTTGCATGGTCAAATACGAGAATGGAGGGCTTCCCTTTATAGGCAACTGAGTTACAAGCTATAGAGAGTTGATCTGATACAGAATCGAGCCATAAGCTAAGAGGAGGAGCTCCCGCTGCAATGAGAGGGGAGGAAATAACACGGGCGGGTGATACATTCCCGTTTGCCGTGCTTGCGTCATTAAATACATATATACTACCACCATTCCCCACGTAAAGCTGGTTCGACGCCGAGTCGAGCCAGATACTCCAGAGGAGAGGTGACAGGGATACCTCTTTGGGAGGTGGACAGCCTTCAAATAAGAGTAAGCTAAACAATAGGAATACTAACTCTATTTTAGGACTGTTCATTCACCTTTCTCCACAGTATAACTACATCTATAGTGAACCTGCGCTCCGACTCATTTGTTTTCGGATTCACTGCTCCACCTGACCCCATCATAGCGATATAATAATGCCCCCGCCCCTGAATTTACAGCGATATAAACATTTGGGCCAAATACGTTTATGAGTGACACGTGTCCTACGTTAAGCGTCGTAACAGGTGTCCACGAAGAACCAGTAACATGGTATAATACCAATCCCGTCAGAAATGTTGCACCTGAAGTCATAGAAGGTGTGAAGGTGGAGGTAGCACTACTAATCGTTGCTGCCATTGCATATATATCCAATGAATTGTTACCTGCTATACCTGCGTAGATTACCTCATCCGATGGTAAGGTGAGTGAAGTTGTCCATGTTATCCCGTCGAAGTGCATGATCGAGTTCTTATAACCGATATAATTATCATCCGGGCTTTCCCCCCATCCAAAAACATTCCATGGGAAACTCCCGATACTCGTACAGGTATTTTTTACTGGAAGCACAGAATAGGTCCATGTGGCACCGTCGGTAGTATGGTATAGTCTATGGTAATCTATAAGATACACGCCCGTCTTGTCCGTCCACCAGGGAGGGAAGCTATAACTTAGATGGTTACTAGCTACTTTCCACTGAAAAGAGGGATTACAGGAATATTGGGGGCCGGGACATGATGTAAAGGTCATGACGAATAAAAAAACCATCACATATTTACATGCATTTCCAACCATGTAAATTTCGGCTTGCGTGAACAATACATCCGTAACTATTGCCTTATGGCAGGCATGGTAAAACCGCGGAGGGAATAGGTCAGTGTCCGGAGAACAGGTGTCTGAACCAGTCTATAATGCTGTTTACTGCGCCGGTCCTCGGCTGGGTCCCTGCTATAAAGGCGCCCTGTACGCAGTCCGTAACCCCCTTTCCGGCAACACCCGTGTACCGGTTGACACAGGCGAACTGTATGCCAGGCGGCACAGCAAATCTGCTCCCTCCGTACATGCCCGTGTACATCTCGAGGAACCGCCCGATAACGGGTAGCGCTATCTGCGCGGCCGGGAGACCTATCCTCGCCTCGTTGTCATATCCGAACCAGTCGACCGCGGTAACATCAGGCGTGTATCCAGCGAACCATGCATCCCTGAAATCGTTCGTCGTCCCGGTCTTGCCGGCGTACTCACCCTGTATCCTGAACACCCGTAGCCCCCTCCCGGTACCCTCTGTTTCCGGGCCGGAGAGCACATTGCTCACGACGTAGCAGGCCTGTTCACTGGCCATGGGCTTGAACCCAAGCGGGGCACTGTAGATCGTGTTGCTGTGCAAGTCCGTGATGGCCGTTATGCTTACCGGCACTACGGGCTCGTAACCGTTGTTGGAGAATATCGTATAAGCCCTGCACAGATCGATCGGGGACGTGGACACGCTTCCAAGGGCAATGGAGGGGAATGCAGGTACATCGCTATCGAGCCCAAGCTGCTCGAGCAGCACAGAAAGGCCCTTCAACCCCACGTCCATCGCGACTTTTACGGCGGGTATATTGATCGAGTGCTGGAGTGCATAACGGACCGTGATTCGCCCCCGAAACCGTTTGTCGTAGTTCTGGGGCTGCCAAACGCTGGCACCCGTGCTCACGTTGAGCTTCGCATCGTCTATCATGGTGATCTGGGAAAAGCCCTTATGCGCAAGGTCCTCGAACGCAGCCATATAGACGAACGGCTTTACGCACGAACCGATCTGCCTCTTCGACATGACGGCCCTGTCAAACTGGCTTTTGTCGTAGTCCCTTCCTCCGACCAGCGCAAGCACATACCCGGTCTGCGGCTGCATAACGACCATGGCGCCTTCCGGCGCTGCATCGGCATTGGCCATCGCGACCTCAGCCATATGCTGGACGTCCGTATCGAGGGTCGTAAAGATCCTCAGCCCGTTTGCAGTCAGTGCCTGTTTCGAAAAGCTCGACGTGAGCTGGTCCGCTATATAATCCACAAAATAGGGTGCGACCTTTACATGCACCCGCGACACCTGTACGGATAGCGGCTCCGTGATCGCGGCGCGATACTCGTCGTCCGATATCACCTTGTACTGTAACAGCCGCGAAAGCACATAGTTCCTTCTTTCCAGCGCATCGGTATGATGATAGATCGGAGAGTATCTGTTCGGGGAAGCGATCATGCCGGCCAGCATCGCACACTGTGCAAGCGAAAGCCGTTCAAGCGGCTTCGAAAAATAGTACGACGCAGCGGCCCCCATGCCGATGACGCTGACATGACCATCCTGGCCCAGGTACACATCGTTGAGGTATGCATTGAGTATCTGTGCCCTGGAAAACTTGTGGAATATCATAATGGCCATGATCGCCTCTATGATCTTCCTCCTGAATGAACGCTCGTTGCTCAGGAAGAGTATCTTCACAAGCTGCTGCGTAATCGTGCTGCCTCCCTGCCGGATACTCAGAGAGGCGACATCGGCTACCAACGCCCTTCCGACACCGTTGATATCTATCGCTCCATGCTCAAAGAACCGTACATCCTCGGTGACCAGGACCGCATCGATCAGTGCGTCCGGCATGGACGTGAGATCTACCGGTGTCCTCAGCTTGAAGTCGTCGCCGAAAAATACCGCAAGCTGCTCCGGACCGAGCTCCACACTGCCCAGGTCCTGTCCGCCGGGGGTGGAGATCCCGGACACCTTGTCGCCGCTGAAACGTACGTCCGCCTGTACCGGTCGTATCGTGTACGACGGCATCTCGAACTTCTTTGTGTAAAGGGCAATGTCCGCTGTGCCCCGGGAAAAGTATCCCTGCTTTACCGGGAAGCCTTCCGTCTCGTGGTAATCGAGCGCCTTGAGCTTATCGATGAGTGCCGGCATGGAGATGCCCATGCCCTCTCTGATAGAGGAGGGCGCAGCGTACACGATGGAAGGGGATGGAAGGCCGCGCGAGACAAACACATCCGTTATCCTTATATACAGGGAATAGAGATATACCGAAGCGGCAAGAGTAAGCATGCCGGCTGCGATAGAAAGGAAAAGGTAGAGTCGTTTCCTGGCTTTCTTTCTCATCTGTATTGGGTGGACACCTGAGCTACCGTTACCACGTGGTCCTCAGTCTATACGCTGCTTTCCTGCCGTGGGAAACGCCAGGCCCCCTCGTCCGGCCCCGGCCTTGTCTTGAACCTATCATGCACCCAGAACCATTGTGCAGGCGCCATCCGTATATGGGCTTCGAGAACCGCAGTAAATTGCTGTGTCCATGCCACGACCGCCTTCTCTTTATCGCCCTCGTCCTTCACAAGGATGGGCTTCTCGTACCGGATGATATAGCCCTTCCCACCCTGCTTCCTCAGTATATACCCGGGCACCACGGCTGCGCCCGTTTTCAAAGCCATCAACGCCATTGCGTACTGTGTAGCCGCCAGCCTCCCGAAAAATTTCACGAATACCGCCTCGTGCCTGAGCGTATTCTGGTCCAGCAGCATCGCCACCGTTCTGCCCTGTTTCAGAGAGCGCATCAGTCTGAACACGGCGTTCCTCGGCCTCACGACTTCCATGCCCGCGCCCCTGCGCAACGCCTGAATGTAGGCGTTTATGTAAGGGTTGTGAATGTCCTTTGCCACGGCCACCATGCCGCCGTGCTTTATGCTGTGGGCCGCGGCAGCAAATTCCCAATTACCATGGTGACCGGTCAGCAGAAACACGCCCTTCCCTCGCCTGTGAGCCTCCTCGTAATACTCCTCGCACTGGAACTCGAACAGGTCTTTTATGTTTTCCATATCGAATCTGGATATCCTCGGAAAAACTATGAAAGTTTCTATGATGTTCTTGTAGCTATCCTTCAGTATGTCCGTCTTGTCATCGTCGCCCATTTCCGGGAACGCATAGTCGATGTTCCTCCGCGCAATTCGCCTGCGCTTCGCATCCAACCAGTACCACAAGAACCCTGCAAATGATGCGATGTGCTTTATGGAAGCTTCGGAGAGCATATTCAGGCAGAAGATGAAGGCACGCAGGAAAAGATATTCGAGAAAGTACCTCGCTCGCTTTGTCATTGCAGGAAGCCCCTTTCCCGGAGCACCTGCCGCAAGACGTCCCCCTGCTCCTGGACGGACACGGATGCGTATAGCCACAGCACCCCGGGCTCCCGCTCGATCCGCGCTATTTTCACGGCATCCTTTGCGGTCACTATCACGGCGTCCGGCTTATACGCCGAGATGATCCTTTCAATCTCTTCCCTGCTATAGTTCTGGTGGTCCGGCCGTGCAAGACACGCGACAGGCCGTGCGCCGAGGGAACGTATCAGCCCGAAGAAGCTGTCCGGGAATGCGATGCCGGCAATACAGACGACCCTGCTGTTCCTGATATCCGCCGTATCGGCCGCTTCGTCTCCGTCTATCGTCTTGATGCCGTCGAGGCCGTAGCGGAAATGAAAGACCCTGTCCAGCAGGCCGAGCCGCTCCATCTGCTCGTCTACCGCTGAACCATCCCCCTTTATCCCTATGGCGTCCGCGTACCGTATCGCCCGGACAGGCTCTCTGAGGGGCCCTGCCGGCAGCAGATGTCCGTTCCCGAACCCGTTTTCCCCGTCGATCAGCACGATGTCCATGTCCCTCTCAACCCCGAGGCGAGAAAAGCCGTCGTCGATCACTATGATCTCAGGGGCGTACCGCCTTTCAACAAATTCCATCACCTCTTCCCTGTCCTTACCTACGGCGACAATTACTCCCTTCGTTGCCTTCGCTATCAGGTACGGCTCGTCCCCGCATAGCTCCGGCCCTGACAGTATGTTTTTTCCATCCGATACCAACCGTATCCCTCTGCCCCGTGAGGCATAGCCCCGCGAGACCACCGCAAGCCTCCGGGTGCCAAGAACACCGCACAGGTATATGACCAAGGGGGTCTTCCCGGTACCTCCGAGGGTAAGGTTCCCCACGGACAGCACCCGGCAGCCCGCTCTCTGTGACCGGAGAGCGCCCTTCCTATAGAGGAGCCTCCTGAGAGTGACCGCGATCGCGACAAGGAGCGACACCAGAACCAACGGGGCCAGCACCATGTCGATCCAGAGGCTTTTCCTGTAGAAGATCCGCATTACTGGGCATAGAACGTTACAAGCAGGATCTGCCGCCCATGGGTCGAAGTGATATAAAAAGATACCTGTTTATTATACTTCAGTATGTTCAATATATCGTGCGATAGTTTCACGTCGTAGCCGGTATACCTGCCGACGGCCCCTCCCTTGTTCAGGACCTGTACAGTCCCCCGATAGACGGTGCCGTTCTGCAGGTCAATCTCCACGTCATAGGTCTTCCCCTGGACGACCTGTACGCTATACGGACGCTCCAGCTCCCTGCTTTCCCAGAGAGACTTCCCCCCTTCCGGCGGGATCAGATTTATGGTAAATGTCTCTTGCAGTTTCTTGATCGAAGCGTATCGCTCATTCATTGCTTCGCTGTTTCCAATGGTGTTGTTCCCTGCCGCACACGATACGACCAGCAGTGCTATCCCTATCCATAACATGAACCTCTTCATCGCACATACCTCCCCAGTATAGGTTTTAAGGTGTCTTTCGTTCTCCTCGTGATCGTTGCCGGCGTGGTCAGTATGCTGTTACGCAGGGCATGTGCACAGACACACTCCCTCCGCTCCCCGATCCCGCGGACGACTGAGCCAATGATGGCCTTGGCGTTCATCACGTTTCTCTCCATTATGGTGACCACGTCCCCGGCATCGACGTCCTTCATGCCTTCATACCAGCAGTCATAGTCCGTTGCCAGAGCCAGCGTTGCGTAGCATAGCTCCGCTTCCCGCGCGAGCTTTGCCTCGGGCATATTGGTCATACCTATGATGTCTACGCCCCACTGCCTGTAGAGCCGCGATTCGGCCCTCGAGGAAAACTGCGGTCCTTCTATGCATACGTAGGTGCCTCCCCTGTGCATGGTGATACCCTTTTCCTTGCCGGCCTCGTATAAGCTCTCCGACAGGACAGGGCACACCGGGTCAGCCATGGATATATGCGCAACGATCCCTCCTTCGAAAAAGGTCTGGTCCCTGCGTCTTGTAAGGTCTATGAACTGGTCCGGAACGACGATGTCGCCCGGTTTTATGTGCTCCTTCATGCTCCCGACAGCACTGACAGAAATGATCCTCTCGACGCCGAGCACCTTCATACCATATATATTGGCGCGGAAGTTTATCTCGGAAGGCGATATACGGTGCCCCTTGCCGTGCCGCGGCAGGAATACCACTGACGTCGCACCAAGGTCTCCTGTCACATACGTGTTCGAAGGATCCCCGAAAGGCGTCCGCACTTTTTTCTCCCGTATGTTCTTCAGCCCCTCTATCGAGTACAGGCCACTGCCCCCGATAACGCCTATCGTATTTTTGCTATTTCTTTTGTTCATAGAGCCTCCGGGCTCTGTGCCCTTGTTATGGTGCTTCAATCTCAGAGTTATCAGCGAGGCTGCGCGTAAACGCGCAGCCTCCGATTTGATCAGATGTACCTCTAATCTCTTTTCGTTGCAACTCTTTGTTTCCGGGAAAAAGACCATCCCGATTTCTTGTATTTTTTTATATATGCTATATACTATAAGGAAAGGAGGCGGCTATGAAAAAAAATGTTGGCTCTCTTGATAGGGTTATACGGTGGATCGTGGGGCTGTTTCTCCTGTCCATGATATTCTGGGTCAACGGATCGTGGAGATGGATCGGCCTTATCGGATTTGTCCCCCTGCTTACCGGTAGTCTAAACTGGTGTCCGCTTTACAGCGCTCTCGGCATTTCAACTGTGCCCGATGCAAAGGCCGAAAAAAAGGAGGAAAAGGACACGCCAGCATAGGTCTGTTCGCTGTATCGGAAAGACGGGATCTAAAACTTCCTGAACCTGTCTATCTTGGCTCCGCAGATCGGGCAGATGTACGGCGCCTGTCCCTCAACGGTGTAGCCGCAGACGTCGCAGATATAGAGGTCTCCGAGTTGTACGTCTTCTTTTTGGTCTATGATCTGTTTGGCATTTTTATACATTTCTTCGTGTACCTTTTCTGCCTCAAGGGCGAAGTTTGTTGACCGTACAGCAGGCTGCTCGTTTTGCAGTTCAGCCACTGCCTTGTAGGCCGGGTACATGTCCTCTACCTCGTACGTCTCGCCGTCTATCGCAACCTGCAGGTTCTTGGATGAATCCCTTACCTCTCCGAGTGCCCGGTAATGATTGGTGGCGTGCACCTGCTCCGCAAACGATATCGCCTGGAACAGTCTTGCGAGGTTCGGCTTTTTTTCCCGTTCTGCCCTCTCTGAGAAGATAAGATATCTCATGTGGGCCTGTGATTCGCCGGCAAATGCAGCTCGCAGGTTTTGTTCGGTCATTTTTCTCATGATTATTCTCCCCGCCGGTCGGCGTGTTACATCCTCATCGGCATGATTAGATTGAAGTGCTTCTTATTGTCGTCTACATAAAAGGTACTCGCACTTTGTTCATTATTAAGTCCTATCGATACAAATTCACCCTCCATCGCTCCGAGGCTCTCGATGAGGTACCTACCGTTAAAGCCTATTTTTATAGGCGTCCCGCTGTACTCTATCTCGAGTTCCTCTCGTACTTCTCCGATATCCGGTTCGTTGCTCTCTACCGTCAGCAGATCTTTTTCTATATTGAAGACTACTCTCGATATCTTTTCCTGGTATATCGATTGCGCTCTCTTTACGGCAGACATAAGAAGGTCCTTTTTAATTTTTATGTTTATTTTTGTCTCCGCCGGGATCACGGATTTGTAGTCCGGGAAATCGTAGTCGAGCAGTCGTATCTGGACGGTCGTGTTACCATTCTTCACGATGAAGTTCTTATTTTTTTCTATAGCAATCTCCAATTCGCTCTCTCCGCCGATTTTCTTTATCTCAAGGAGGCCCTTCCTTGGTATTATCACCCCTTTATTCATTCCTTCAATCGTCGTTATTCCTTCATAGTCATAGAGCGATAACCGGTGACTATCCGTAGCAACGCATCTCAGACAATCGGTCGACTTCTCCACATATACCCCGTTCAGACTGTATTTCACTTCATCGATGGACGTCGCATATATCGTCTTATCTATCATCTTCAAAAACTGATAATACTGAATTTTAGTAAAGCCGTTTTTATATTCTTCTACTTTCGGAAAGTCTTCTGCCTGCAGCACCTTTAATCGCCCGGCTATTTTACCGACCCGTATTTCCAAAAAACCATCTTCTTTCTTTATGGTTATAGTGCTTTCGGGAAGTTCCCGTATATAATCATAAAACTTCTTTGCCGGTACTGCTGCCTGACCTTCTTGTACCGTAGTGCAGGTAATGTTCGTTATTATAGTGACCTCCAAATCTGTAGCAATGATGGTTAATACGCCGTTTTTCGCCTTTAAAAGCACGTTCGACAGAATGGGCATGGTCGCTTTTCTTTCGGTGGCGCCGATAGCCTTGCTTATTTCTATCAACAGGTTTCTTTTATCAATAGTGATTTCCATTTCGTTCTCCTATTACTATAGTATTGTAGTGTAACTTTAATCGTAGTAAGCGCTGTGTAAAAAAATAAAATAAAATTAAATCTGTAATATATCTACACATTATATCGTAATTACAAGGTGAATTCAATGGTTACTTTTTTGTTGATAATAATAATAGAAAATAAAGAAAAAAGTATCAACATTTTTTTCATCCATTATCCTATGCCTTTTTTTATCTTTTCAACAACCTCTTTCACAGAGTGATCATTTTTTATCATATCGGTTATTTTTTTTACGGAATGAATTACTGTTGAGTGGTCCTTGTTTCCAAACTGAACACCTATTTCAGGAAAAGAGGCATTTGTCATTGTTCTCGATAAGAACATCGCTATCTGTCTTGGGTAGGAAATGTATTTCATCCTTTTGTCCGAGAGCAGATCGGAGACCTTAATCTTAAAGTGAGCCGCAACCGCCTTCTGAATATCTTCTATCGTCAGCCATTTATCCTTCCTTCGTATCAGGCTCGACAAGACCTCTTTCACCACGGTAATGTTCAACTTGATCTTTGTCAATACCGCATAGGCTGACAACCTTGTGAGGTAGCCTTCCAGCTCGCGTATGTTCGACTGTGTATTGTAGGCCAGATAGAAAGCGATCTCATCATCTATCTGAATGGAGTCTCCTTCGGCCTTCTTTTTAATGATGGCGACCTTGGTCTCAATGTCCGGGACCTGGATGTCCGCGATAAGGCCCATCTCGAACCTGCTCTTCAGCCGCTCCTCGATATTCGGGATTTCCTTGGGTAGCCTGTCCGACGCAAAGACGATCTGCTTCTTCTCCTGATAGAGGGTATTGAAAGTATGAAACATTTCCTCCTGACTTCTCTCCTTATTGGCTATGAACTGGATATCGTCTATTAACAACACATCACAATTCCTGTAGACCTCCCTGAACTGATCCATTTTTTTGTCCCTCAGGTGGTTTATAAGGTCGTTGACGAATGTCTCTGTCGTCAGGTAGATGATATTGATCCCTGCCTTTGTCCCCGCTATGTAATTACCTATCGCATTCAGGATATGTGTCTTTCCGAGGCCGACCCCTCCATATATAAACAAGGGGTTATAAGCCTTCCCCGGATTCTGAGCTACGGCGAGGGATGCCGCGCTCGCAAACTTGTTCGACTCGCCAACGATGTAGTTATCAAAGATATAGTTTTTCAACAAGCCTATCGAAGTGGTCTCCAGATCCGGGAATACCTTTTTGTCCGTTGCGGGAACTATGTCGGTATAGAGGTCCTCTCTATGATCGATGATGAGCTCTACTTCTACGGTATCCCCGACGGTACTTTTCGCTATCTTCGTTATTTCCGAGTGATAGTGGTTCCTGATCCACTCTAACGAGAAATCATCAGGCACGCCAAGCACCATATGATTATCACTGAAACTTACTGGATTAATAATAGTTAGCCAGGGATCGTTATTGGTATCGCTGTAAATTGCGGAGAGTTCTTTTTTTATTTTTTCCCAAACTTCCATAGCGTTCAATCCCCCTATCAGGAACATATCATTCGTATATATAACTTGTTGAGATCAAAAGCTAAACCAATCCAAGAAACACACAACTTTTTCAACACCTGTGGAAAACATGAAAAATGATTATAAAGTAACATGTTACGCTTTATTTTTTATACTTTTGAATACGTTTTTGATACAAGGAATGGCCTTTTTTTATAACCAACATATAGTATGTAAAAAAAAGCCAACCACAATTTATTGATACCATCTATCTTATTGAAAAATAAGAACTTTTTTTCGTTTTTCATGGCCTCATATTATGCCTAAATTTATCCTTGTCAAGCATTTGTTTATCTTGCTTGCGGGCGGCACTATGAATGAAGTAATTTCTTCTGTCACGGCGAGAAGATCCATTGCAATTTTTATCGCGTCGGATAATAGTGTGGGTATGAAGAAAGCGAAAATAGTAGCGAACGACACGATTGTTGCGATAGCCACGCCGTCGGGCGAGGGTGCTATCGGCATAGTCAGGATCAGTGGCGAGAAGTCCTCGCGGATTTTGAACAAGATATTTAAGCCCGGCAAAAGGTATGCAAGCCACAGAATGTACTATGGCACCGTGCGTGACGTATCAGGCAGAATTGTCGATCGGGTCATGGTCGCCTTTATGAAGGCTGACAGAACATACACGGGCGAGGACATGATAGAGATCTACACTCACGGCGGCTCGAACGTAGTTCATGCAACCCTGCAAAGCGTCATCGACGCCGGGGCCCGGCTTGCCCAGAGAGGGGAATTCACGAGAAGGGCCTTCTTGAACGGTAAGATGGATCTCCTGCAGGCAGAGGCGGTCGTGGACCTTATCAGGGCGGACAATGACGCTGCAAGAAAGCAGGCGTTAAACCAGATGACCGGCATGCTGTCAAAGTTTGTTCTGGATATAAAAGAAAAGCTCATGCAGGTAAAGGCAAGCCTGGAAGTCCTCATAGACTTTTCTGAAGACGACGTCGATCAAAAGCAGGTATTCGATCTGAAGCTCATGCTGCAGTCCGCGCACGATGAAATCATGCATGTCCTGAAAAACTATGATCAGGCCAGAATAATACGGCAGGGAATACGCGTTGCCTTGATAGGAAAGCCGAATGTAGGAAAGTCGAGCCTTTTTAACGCCATGCTTGGGGAAAACAGGGCGATCGTGATGCCGAATCCGGGCACGACAAGGGATTATATTGAAGAATCAGTGAGTTATGGCGGACAAAAGTTTGTCCTTATAGACACGGCAGGATTGCGATACAGCGAAGAACCTGTGGAAAAGATGGGGATAGAGATGACGAAGTCCGTTTTAGGGAAGACAGACATCACGGCACTTATCATGGATCCAACCGGGGACGGCAGCTATGAAGACGAGGTTTCGGCTGCAAAGGAACAGAAAGGCGAGGTTGTCGTCGTGATAAATAAAATGGACGTCGCGCACGCAGGAAAAGTACAACGTATGAAAGAGGTATTCAGCACTTACCGCGTATTTCCCGTGTCGGCCAAAACAGGCGATGGCGTTGAATCATTGAAGCAGGGCATTGTTTCGTCCGAGCGGTCCCTGTCCGTGGAAAACGCACCGGCAATAAACAGGCAAAGACACAAACAGGCGCTTGAGCACACGGAGCTCGCCATTAACGCGGCAATGAACCTGATAGATCAGCAGGCGTTTCCCGAGATACTTGCCGAAGAGGTCGACAGCGCACTCCTTGCCCTCGGGGAACTGACCGGCGAAGTAACGACAGACGATGTGCTTGAAAAGATCTTTGCAGAGTTTTGCATCGGAAAATAGGATTCCCTCAGTGTACTTCCTCCAGTGCGTGCAACACGGCCCGTCTCATTACCTCGATCGGCGGTTCGATGCCTGTCCAGAGTTTGAAACTTTCCGCACCCTGGTAGACGAGCATAGTAACGCCGTTATGTGTCTTCAGGCCCGCAAGCCTTGCCGTCTTCAGGAGGGGCGTTTCCGCGGGGTTGTAAATAACGTCCGATATGACCGTGTCGCTCCTTAACAGCAGATGACCCGGCTGTAGCAGGCCTGATAATTCTTTAATCTCCTGCTGCTTGGTGTGCTTCATCCCGACCGGGGTTGCATTGACGATGAGATCAAGCTCCTGAAACGGGAGGGAGGGGAGATGCTCGACCGGCATTGCCTGAACATGCACACCGGGGAAATGTGGCTTGATATGGCTGGCGAGCTTTTCGGCCATGTTCAGCTCAACGCTTCGGTTCGCAATGATAAGCTTGCCTATGCCAGCCTCGAGCAAAGAGAACGCTACAGCCCGTGCCGCTCCTCCTGCGCCCAGTATCAATACGCACTTGCCCAGGGGAGAGAATCCGGTCTGTTCCTTTAAGGACATGATATAGCCGATGCCATCCGTGTTGTAGCCTTTCAGCTTTCCGTTGTCATTGTTTACCGTATTAACGGCTCCGATAATGCGGGCATGCTCATCGATGCTATCCAGATAAGGCATGATGGCTTCTTTGTATGGTATGGTAACGTTGATCCCTTTTACTCCTTCTATCCTGAATCCGGCAACCGCCGCAGAGAGATCCTCCGGTAGGATGTCGAAACTCAGGTACACATAGTCGATGCCGAGCGTGAAGATTGATGCCATGTGCATCGGTACCGACAGACTATGGCCAAGCGGGTGGCCGACAACACCGAGAAGGGAGGTCATACCTCCACCCCCCTGCCGGTAACCCCGACGCGCTCCGCGAGTATATGCCGTGCGACGTTGATGTCTCCGAGTATTTGTTGCTTGAGCTCGTCCGCAGTGAAGAACCGTATCTCGTCGCGAATCTTTTCTATAAACGAAACCTTGATCCGCTTGCCGACGATGTCCCGGTTAAAGTCGAGCAGGTGTACCTCTATCTTGAGCTCATGGCCGCCGAAGGTAGGGTTGAGTCCTATGTCCGCGACGCCGTTGTGCTGTTCCCGGTCGTCCTCTTCGTCGAGGGACGCCCTGACGGCGTAGACGCCATTCTGCGGGAGCAGCTCCCATCCTGTTTCTATGTTTGCCGTCGGTATGCCGAGGACATTTGTCCCGCGGTGAGTCCCGGTAACGACCACGCCTCTGATATAGGGGAAGTACCCCAGGAAGCCCGCTGCCTCGCGGACCTGACCATATCGCAGGTGCTGCCTGATCCTGGAGCTCGACACCACCTTCCCCTCGATAACGAGGGGATCCGCGACGACGACGTTGTATCCATATTCTTTGCCGAAAGACTTCAGCAGCGAAACGTCCCCGCTCGCCATCCTGCCGAAGGTAAAGTTGTTCCCTACGACGACCGTGGAAGGATTGATGAGCTCTTTCAGGATCCTCCGCGCGTACTCGTGGGGCGACATCTTCGCGAAGTCCCGTGTAAACTCTGTGACGACGATCGTCTCGATGCCGGCCTTTCGGATGAGATCATACTTCTCTTCGAAGGGCAGCAGCAGATAGTGTACCTCGTGAGGGTTGAAGAACTTGAACGGGTGCGGCTCGAACGTCATGACGACCGGCGTCGCACCGAGGATCCTCGCCTTTGCCAATGTTTGATCGAGGATGTACCTGTGACCGAGGTGCACGCCGTCGAAATTCCCTATCGTAAGCACACAGCCGTCGAGTTTTTTAGAAGAAGCGCCTGCCGTATCCGATACAATCATGGTTTATTTGTAGCTATCATAGCGATAAAGTCAACATCATTGGTGCCCGCACCGAGGTTTGCATATCTCCGACTTCTATGCTATACAACAAAATAAGTTTTTGATACAGGGAAAAAGGAATTTGACCATGGGCGAAGGGGCACGCTGCCGCGTGCCCCTTCGTGCGAATATGAGTAACAAAATAATTGTAGATGTGAAGCGGGTAGCGGAGCTTGCGAGGCTCGAGTTTACGGACGAAGAGCTCTCGGTGTTCAGCGCGCAGTTCCAGGCCATACTCGAGTACATAAGCCAGATAGACGAGCTCAAGCTCGACGACGTCGAGCCCATGTCCAGCCCCCTGCCCGGGCCCCAGAGGCTGAGGCCGGACAACCCGGAGACCGGCAAGGGGTGCCGGGGCCTTACCAGGGAAGCGGCCGTGGCAAACGCGCCGGAGTCCAGGAACGGGTTTTTCGTGGTCCCAAGGGTGATTGAATAATGGGACTCTCCGAGGCGGGCATCAGGGAGCTCAGGGAGCTTTATAAAAAGAGGGAGGCCACACCGGGCCAGGTCGTCGATGAGCTCCTCCGGAAGATAGACAAGCTCAATCCCCGCTTGCATGCCTTCATAACCGTTGACCACGATGCGGTCTATGAGCAGGTACGGCAGGCAGAGCAGGCTCTCGGCAGGCCAGACGCGCCTGTCCTGTGCGGCATACCCATAGCTATAAAGGATATTTTTACGACGATCGGCATGCGCACGACCTGCGCTTCGAAGATACTCGAGAACTTTGTACCGCCATACGACGCCACGATCGTCCGGAAGCTGAAGGCTGCGGGCGCGATCATTCTCGGCAAAACCAACATGGACGAATTTGCGATGGGCTCGTCCACGGAGACTTCTGCCTTCGGCCCTACACGTAACCCTTGGAAGCCTGACGCAGTACCGGGCGGCTCGAGTGGTGGCTCTGCGAGCGCGGTCGCCGCATGCATGGTGCCCGGTGCGCTCGGTACCGATACCGGCGGCTCCATACGGCAGCCGGCAGCGCTGTGTGGTATCGTGGGGCTGAAGCCGACGTACGGCAGGGTAAGCAGGTACGGCATGATCGCGTTCGCGTCGTCCCTGGACCAAGGCGGGACGATGACCAGGTCGGTGTACGACTCTGCTCTACTGCTTGAGGCGATCGCCGGTTTCGATCCCCTCGACTCGACGTCCGCAGACATGCCGGTGGAGCCGTATTCTCAACTGCTTGCCCGGCCCAGGGAGTTACGGGTGGGGGTGCCCCGGGAATACTTTGTCGAGGGTATGGATGCGGACGTCCAGGCTTCCATACAAGGAGCGATAGAGACCGTGAAGGAGCTCGGCGCACGCATTGTCGACATCAGCCTCCCCCACACCAGATACGCCGTAGCGGTCTATTACATTCTGGCATCTTCCGAGGCGAGCTCGAACCTTGCGCGGTACGACGGCGTAAAGTACGGCTCCCGGTCTGGTCCGGCCCAGGACCTTAACAACATGTACAAGGACACGCGCGCGAAGGGCTTCGGCAGGGAGGTCAGGAGGAGAATCATGCTCGGCACCTTTGCGCTTTCAGCCGGCTACTACGCGGCGTTTTACGGCAAGGCCCAGAGAGCGCGGAGGCTCATACAGCAGGACTTCGACACTGCGTTCGGGCAATGCGACGTCATACTTGCGCCCACGAGCCCGAGCCCGGCGTTCAAGCTCGGTGCGAAGCTCGACGACCCGCTGAAGATGTACCTCTCGGACATCTTTACGATACCCCTCAATCTCGCTGGCCTGCCCGGCGTATCGATACCGTGCGGGTTCACGAAAGAGGGCCTCCCCATGGGCATGCAGATTATAGGCAGGCAGTTCGATGAGAAGACCATCCTGAGTTTTGCGGACATGTATGAGCAGGCGACCACGTGGCACACGCGTACGCCGGCGATTTAATGTCCTCTTCGGGGATGGTTGAAATCCCTCGCCTTTAGGCGAAGAGAAGAATGTGCTAATGTGGTTGCATGCGACAATATCGTACAGGGACGCACACGAAATACGATATCAAGGTACATC
>JAJYLN010000018.1 GCA_021787665.1 bacterium | reverse complement strand
TCAATTTGGTTTAGTGGGAATACCTGCTCCCAGCTTCCGCAGGGATGGCACCATAGAAAAAACTACATGTTGAAATAACTGAGAGATGATGGAATAAAGATACAAACCTATAGTGTGTGTGTGTCGACCACACAGCCTTTGACTGCTTCATAGAGCCTCCTTTATTGTCTATATCGTCCGACCCACTGAAGGGTTCCAACAATCTAAACCAATCTGTCTCAGGAGATAGTCAAAACGGTGCTGATTCGCTCTTGACTGCTTTATATACACACGAATGGGGGTGTCAAGAAATTTTTAAGACGATTTTTACGAAACGAAGGGCCATTTCTTTAATTAAGCCAAAGATCTTATGAGTCTATGGCTAAACGTGTTGGGGGGGGGCAAGCGCGCGTTTTCTTTATTTCTTCAGCGAGCTCTTCAGCTTCTCCCAGTCTTTGTTGAACGCCTCGATCCCGCGGTCGGTCAGGGGGTGCCTCATGAGCTTCTCGAGCACGCCGAACGGTATGGTGGCAATGTGGGCCCCGATGAGCGCGGACTGGACGAAGTGCAGGGGGTGCCGGATGCTCGCGACGATGATCTCCGTCTTGAACAGGTAGTTGTTGAAGATCGTCACGATTTCCTCGATGAGCGCCATGCCGTTGCCGGCTATGTCGTCTATCCTTCCGACGAACGGGCTCACGTAGCTCGCGCCGGCCTTTGCGGCGAGCAGCGCCTGTGAAGAGGAGAAGACAAGGGTCACGTTCGTCCTGATCCCCTGTCCGGCGAGCCTGCGGACCGCGACCAGTCCCTGCTCGCACAGGGGGACCTTTATTACGATGCCCTTGCCCAGCCTCGCAAGAGGGATGGCTTCCCTGACCATGCCGTCCGCGTCCTTCGCGACGACCTCCGCGCTGATGGGTCCCTTCACCAGCTTCACGATTTCCTTCAGTTGTACCACCGGCTCCTTCCCCTCTTTCGAGAGGAGGCTCGGGTTCGTGGTGACCCCGTCTATCAGCCCGAGCTCCACGGCCCTCTTTATCTCCTGGACATTCGCGGTATCGAGAAAGATCTTCATACGCTGCTCTCCTTTTTATTGTCCCTTGATCCTGTTGCTGCCTTGCCCGGGCCTTAAAAGAAGGTGTACCCGATGCTGCCCTCCAGGAACTCCTCGTCGAAGACATGCACCTCGAAGTTGAAGAACACATACGGCGTGATGAACTCGTCGAGCCCGAATATGCCGCCGATGTTGTACTTCGAAGTATAGCTGACATGGGGGTTGGTAAACGAGAGGTCCACGTTCGACCCCTCGAGTCCGCCGTAGGTTATGGTATTCGCGTTCTTGAACGCTGCGTAGACCGCGCCCCTGTACTCGAAATCCGAGGTGCTGCGCACGCTGTTGCCGCTCAGTGTATTGCTGATGTCTGCGTCGATATCGATGGTGAACTTGCTCCGGTGGGGGTCCGGGAGCGAAAGCCTTATCCCTCCGCCGTAAGAAGCACCGAGATAGCCCCTGAAGTCCGGGTCCGAGAGCCATATATCGGAAAAGCCCCCGTACGCAAATACGCCGAGGGAGCTCAAGATGTTGTACCGCGCCACGATGGAAAAGCCTTTCGATGACAGGTCGGCGTCCGGGACACCGCTATTCGATGAGGTTACCCGGCGCATCCGGTAGTCTATGCCGAATCCGAGCGAGACATCGCCCGCCTTCTGTCCCACCGACAGGTTACCGATGGAGACCGCCATCGCAGGGGCCGACAGCAGTACCACCGTAACACACGTGATCAGGAGAACTGCCCTTTTCATCTCAATGCCCATACTGGTCGATGATCGACGGGCTTATGCTGCTCCCCGCCGCTATGGCCGCATAGACGTCCACGGCCGGCTGGACCGATGTTCTGGTGAAGTCCGTTGCCGTGGCAGGGACAAGCCCGCAGTCCGGCTTCGTACAACTGGTGAAGTCATCCACGTAGAAAAGCCCGAAGTTCTGGGCGTAGCCGGAAGTCCACTCGTAGTCGTAATCCATGGTCCAGTACAGGTACCCGAGCATGTTCGCGCCGAGGTCCATGGCGTCCTTTACTGCCATGATGTTTTGTACGATGTACCTGGTCTTGCCTATGGGATCGGCCTTCCCGTACCCGTTCTCCGTTATCAGCATGGGAAGATGATAGCGCTGCGCGTACTCCGTCAGGATATCCGTGAGGCCCTGCGTCTCCGATGGATTCTGGGCAGGGCAGCCCAATGAGTTGAGCGGGATCACCGCCCCTATGGTCGGGTCACACGGCACCGCATTTATCGGGATCAGGATGCCGGAGAAAGGGACGACATAGTCGTTGCTGTAGTAGTTCACGCCGATGTAATCGAGCGTGTTCGCCCAAGCAGGGTGCAGCTCCGTGAACGTGGTGCCGGTCAGGCCGTTGTCGAATACGCCCCTGGTCACGGCGTCGAGATATACCAGGTTGTATGCGTGATCGAAGGCCACTGCCGCTCTGGCAGATGCAGGGTCGTTCGGTATGGCACTGGCATAAATGGAGTTCTTAGCGATGCTCACCATGGCGTTCGGCTCCGCAGCGTGTATCGCATGGTAGGCGAGGACGTGTCCCTGGATCATGTTCTTTAACACGGTAACGACGCTCGCAGAGAAAGGCATCGTCGTGGCGGTAAGATAGCTGATATTCATGAAGCCGGGCGGATATTGGCCCAGTACATAGCCGGCAAGGGTGTCCGGCAGCGGCTCGTTCTCCGTGAGCCAGTACTTCACGGTGGCCGAGAACTGCTGCGCCATGAAGCCGGCGTAGTTGGCAAATGCGTATGCGGTTGCGGTGTTTGTCCAGCCACCCAGGGAGCCGTCCGTAAAACTATTGCTCGTCTTGTCGTACGCGGCGGGGTCGTCAACCCATTGGGGCACGGTATAGTGCGTCAGGGTGACGACCGGCACCAGGCCGTGGGCGATCAGGGAGCTTATGACTGCATGGTAGTGGTTGACCTCCCTCATATCGACGTCGGCCGGTATCAGGGGGGCGTAGATGTTCGCGGGTTTGTTCGGGACTATCCTCGACCACTCGAAGGTCAGCCTGAAGGCGTTGAGGTGCATCGTCTGCGCGTTCGTGAAGTCCTCGGCGTAGAGGTTGTAGAAATTATCCGCGAGCCCTACCGGCGGTGTCTTGCCCATCTGCTCCCATACATACCAGTCGTTGTTCGTGATGCCTCCCTCGCTCTGCTCGGCCGCAGTGGAGACACCCCACAGAAAACCCTTCGGGAAATTGATCCGCGCTGTGCCACCGGACTTGCTGCTGCACGACGCCAGCACGCCCAGCACGATCAGGACAATCGACAGTGATCCATAGTGCTTCATACCTTCTCCTCTATTTTTTGTTCCCAAGCTCCGGGCGGGACTCCTCTTTGACCCTCTTCCTGAGCGACCTTATCACGTCCGGCAGGGTCTGGGTCGTGCCCAGGTTTATGATCCAGTCAGGGATAAGCCCACCGGGGTCAGCAAACACGGTATAGGTCGCGAGTGTCCTTCCGTTGTCGAGCGGGGTCAGCTCCCAGGAGCCGTCGTTCGTCTTCAGGTTGCCCATGACCATGCTCCAGTGCTGGAACCACCTGTCCGACGTGACGACGTCCTCGAGTTTGAGGATGTACCATCTGTTAGTCGCCGGCCAGGGCACGCTCAGCACGGCAAAGAAATACCCGGTAGTGCCGGTGAACCCGGGGACCCTGTGCTTTTTCAGGAGACTGATGAGCTGCTTCGGATCGCCGGTGTCATGGTCGAACTTCAGCGACTCAGCCTCCGGGAGTACGGAGGGAGATATAAGGATGCTCTCCAGCATTCTCGGCATGAAGTGGGTGAAATCGTTGTTCTCGTGTATGACCTTCCAAACCCGTTCCGGCGGCGCATTGACGATGCCGATAGCAACGCCTTTTTTTACCTCGGTCCCCTTGATGTTATCGAGCCATTTGATGATCTCGCCCTCTTTAAGGCGGGACCACTGTTCCGGGGTAATGTTCACGGCATAGGAAGGTGCCGACAGGAATAGTGTGCCGATAATCAGCAATACTTTGAGTGTTCTTACCATCATTCGTGTGCTCCCTTCGTGTGCTTCCTTTTGCCTTGTTATAAGCACATCCATTCGCCCCTGACAACAATTCTTTAAGGGAGAGAGGCTCGCTGGTAATCAGAACCTGCGTGCGTTTATGACGCTGCCGTTGCTCCGCGGCGAGGGTGTTATGCTCCGATACGGCGTGCCGGGCCCGGGATTGGCCCGGCCCCATGAAAAGGTCCGCTGAGGCTGTGGCAACCAGCTCGTCTGCGGACGCTGCGGCTGCACCTTGCCCCTGAACATTGGTGCCCCTGCGCTGTTACCTCCAGGTCTCCCGAAGGCGTTAACCTGCGGTCCGCGGGTAACGCTATTCACCATAGGCGTTCCCGGGACTGTGATCGGCCGGAACGAATTTGACGGCGCGGGTCGTCTCGATACCAGCCGGCTCACACCGACCTGCGTCCGGGGCGGCCCGATCCATCCTGGTTGTCTTACCGGTTGCTGGGAGCCCGACACCGGATGCCCCTGATATGCTGGTATGCGGAGCGATGAAATCCCTCTGGATGGTTCTGTTGATACCGGTGGCCGTGAGACCAGTCTTTCCTGACCAACCGGTGTACGGGGCGGTGTGAGCAGTTTGAGTTTTGTTGCCGGGCCCTGAAGCTTTTGGGACGCTCGCTTCTGTTCGCTCCTTATAACAGGCAGAGCATGAGGACCAAAAGGCCTCTCCGGTATCGATACATGGGCCTGCCTTGCAGTGCCGGGTGCCGGTCTAAGGTAAGAAGGCCTTGCAATAACCGGCTGTCCTTTCATGGTGAAGGGGTTTTCTGGTATGGTCAGTCTTTTATAGGCACTGCCGGTTACGAAGCTCCGCTCGCTTACGGTCGTCACAGCGCCCTGAATCCGCGCGTTCTCATATACGGGTGGGACCCGGAGACGGGCTGCAGGGGTGTTCACGATGTCGACACTGCGGGGCCCGTAGTAGCCGTACCCATAGTAGACCTCCCCGGGGGCGAGCGGTATCCAGGAAACATAGGTAGGGGTGTATATCCATGCGACGTAGCCGGGACACCAGAACAAATGCTGCGCTACGGGCGGTACCCAGAACCATCCGATGCCGCTCCTGAAGGCCCACCTGCCGTAGTGATAAGTCACCCAGCCCCAGGGCTCAGAAGAGATCCAGACGTAGTCGTTGTCGAGCCACATCCACCTGCCGAGTCTGTAGGGTGCCCATCCCGGAGCCACACCGACCCGGGCCCATACATAGCCGTAGTCGGCCACGTAGGTCCAGTCGCCACTGCTGTCGAGATCGAAGCTGTAGGAGGAAAGCTCCGGCGGCAGGTACGCTGCCGTGCGGTAGCTCCTGTCCAGCAGAGCGTCGCGGGACTCGTTCCATCTCATCCACCCGTCGTCTGGTACATAGGAAGCGACTTCGGCTGTACCGCTCTTGCTTATCGAGAGCATGTTTCCGGCGCCGATGCGCGTACGCCCGGAGCCGGTCCCGATTCGCACGCTGCCGCCGACAACCGAGACCTCTGTAACGCCGTCCTCGCGTATATGTATATCGAACCGCGCGCCGCTGTCCACGGTCACGGAAGCGAGGGGTGTATCGATCTCGAAGACC
Organism: bacterium; assembly: GCA_021787665.1. GTDB lineage: Bacteria > JAMCPX01 > JAMCPX01 > JAMCPX01 > JAMCPX01 > JAMCVD01. Next base: position 41,662 of record JAJYLN010000018.1, on the reverse strand, counting down.
GTGCCTGTGGTGTCTGCCAGCCTGTCGATATAGACCCTGCCGCTCAGCAGGCTGATGTGCACGGTACTCGTGGCGTCTTCAAGATTGGCCACCCGGAACTCGGTGTACTGGTCCGCCCTGAGGTACGTGCCCCCGTAGAACTGTACCTCGGCCCGCGCGCCCTCCGGCACCCAGAGCGTGTCATCCTGCATGACCGGCGTGTTGATCGAAATGCCTTCCCATGCGCCGTTCGTATCATCGCCATGGACCGAGACATTGCCGCTGATAAGGCTTATCCTCGCATCGCCTGGAGAGGCACATCGTCCGGACAGCGGGATGGTCAGGACTACGGAAACTATCAGGGATACAAACAACCTTTTCATAAGGCCTCCTTCATCCTGTCTTATATTTTTAAACGGCCGGCGCGCAGAAAAGGTTCCCTCAATAATTGACTTGCCTGACGCTAATCGGTATACCCTGTGCAGGCCCGATGTACCTGTCGTGGCCATGGAATATAAGCAGGAGAGACACCAGACCCGTATGGCAGGAAGGCGTAGAACAAGGGTAATAGAGCTCGGCGACGTCAGGATAGGCGGTGATAACCCGATCGTTGTCCAGAGCATGACCAACACCCATACCAGGGACGTCGACGCCACGACAAAGCAGATCAATCAGCTCGCGGATGCCGGCGCCCGGATCGTGAGGATCGCAGTACCGGACAGGGAGTCCGCAACGGCGCTGAAGGCTATAAAGAAGGCTGTGTCCGTACCCCTGATCGCTGACATCCATTTCGACTATCGGCTCGCTCTCCTGGCGATAAAGGGCGGTGTCGACGGCCTGAGGATCAATCCCGGAAACATCGGCAGCAAAGAGCGTGTTGGAGAGGTCGTAAAAGCTGCGAAGGGCGCAGGCATACCGATACGGGTGGGCGTCAATGCAGGCTCTCTGCCGCAGGACATCCTGGAAAGGCATAGCTTCCGTCCCACGGCAGGCGCACTGGTCGAGGCGGCCCTAAGGAATGTTCATGAGCTCGAGGACCTCGGCTTCCATGACATCAAGGTGTCCGTAAAGTCGAGCAATGTCCTGATCATGATAGACGCGTACAGGCAGCTCTCAAGGGCTGTGGACTACCCGCTGCACCTCGGCGTGACCGAGGCAGGCACCGTCCTGTCCGGCAGCATAAAATCCGCTATAGGCATGGGCATACTGCTGTCCAGAGGCATCGGCGACACCATACGGGTATCGCTTACGGACGACCCGGTCATCGAGGTGAAGGCCGGCTATGAGATCCTCAGGGCGCTGGGACTTGCACAGCACGGTATCGAGATTATATCATGCCCCACATGCGCACGGGCTGAATTCGATGTTATCGGTCTCGTCAATTCGCTCGAAAGGAAGCTGATCAGTGTTAAAGAGCACCTGACAATCGCGGTCATGGGCTGCGTGGTGAATGGCCCAGGCGAGGCGCGGGAGGCGGACATCGGCATTGCGTGCGGCAGGGGCAGCGGCATGCTGTTCAAGCACGGAAAGGTCGTCGGTAAGATAAAAGAGACCGACTATGAGAAGGTGCTGCTCGCGGAGGTCCAAGGCCTGCTCAAAGAGGGGAAAAAGAGCTAACCCATTCCTTTCCAACGGATTCCCGTGCGTGACCTGCCGTACCAAACGCGTCCATACTTGCGTTTGGTGACACTATATGCTAATAAAGTTGCATATGGAACAGATCAAAAGGCGGACATTGTGGCTGAAAAAGATAGACGAGCTATGGGAGCAAAGCAGTCTTATATGGCTGTACGGTGTCAGGCGTGTCGGTAAAACATACCTATGCCGCAGTATCCGGGGAATAGAATATTTCGACTGCGAACTGCCCGGGGTAAGGAGGATGCTCGATGATCCGGAGGGATTTTTCAAAGAGTTGAAGGGAAAAAAGGTTGTCATTGACGAGATACACAGGCTCGGCAACCCGTCAGAGGTGTTAAAGATCGCAACCGATTACTTCCCGGACACAAAGGTCATCGCTACCGGCTCTTCGACCCTGGGGTCTTCGGCAAAGTTCAGGGACACGCTCACCGGAAGGAAAAAGAACCTCCGGCTTGTGCCCATGATATGGCAGGACCTCGTGGACTTCGGCAATACCAGTCTTACCCGCCGTTTCCTCTACGGCGGACTGCCGCATCTTTTCCTTTCCGGTAGCGTCCCGGAGCGCGAGTTCCAGGACTGGATGGACGATTTCTGGGCAAAGGACATACAGGAGCTGTTCAGGATCGAGAGACGGTACTCTTTTCAGAAATGCATAGAATTGATCTTCACGCAAAGCGGCAGTATCTTCGAGGCCACACGCTTTTCAAAGCCGTGCGAGGTAAGCAGGGAGACGGTAAACAACTATTTGAAAGTCCTCGAGGCAACCTCGATTGTAAACATTATCAGGCCATTCAGCTCTTATAAGCCGTCCGAGATCATCTCCGCTCCCAGAGTGTACGCCTTCGATACGGGGTTCGTATGCTCGTGGAAGGGATGGGAGAAATTGCGGCAGGAAGACCTGGGGATCCTGTGGGAGCACTTTGTTCTCAACGAGATTTATGGAAACCTGCAGACCGAAAAGGTTTATTATTGGAGGGACAAGCGCGGGCACGAGGTCGATTTCGTTATGACGCCTAAAAAAGGCATGCCGATCGCAATCGAATGTACGTGGACTTATGACGGCTTCGAGCCGAAAAACCTCATTGCGTTCCGCAAGCGGTATCCCGACGGCAAGAACATCGTCGTCGCTCATAATGTTGACAGGGCATTCAGCCAGAGGTACGAAAATATCTCCGTGAAGTTCATAAGCCTCCCGGCTTTGATAAAAGAGAGCGAGCAGTAAGGAGAATGCATGAAGTTTTCAGAGACGTTTATACCCACACTCAAGGAAGCGCCGAAAGACGCGGAGATCGTAAGCCACAAGCTCCTGTTCAGGGCCGGGCTCATCAGGAAGCTGTCGTCCGGCATATACTCGTACCTGCCGCTGGGCTTAAGGTCCATCCGGAAAATCACCGATATTATACGGCAGGGGATGAGCACGTGGGGAGCACAGGAGGTACTGCTGCCACTCGTTGTCCAAAAAGAGCTATGGGAAGAGAGCGGCAGGTGGCAGGTTTACGGCAAGGAGCTCCTGCGGTTTCAGGACCGGCACGAGAAATGGTTTACCATAGGACCGACCCACGAGGAGGTCATGGTAGACCTGGTCCGCAATGAAGTGCAGTCATACAAGCAATTGCCGGTCAACCTCTATCAGATAGGGCCTAAGTTCAGAGATGAGATCAGACCGCGGTTCGGGCTCATGCGCGGCAGGGAATTCATCATGAAGGACGGCTATAGCTTCGACATGGACGAAGAGCATGCGAACATATCGTACCAGCGCATGTTCGACGCCTACAACTGGATATTCAGACAATGCGGACTGAACTTCAGGGCCGTCGAGGCCGACACCGGCACGATAGGCGGCAACTTCTCGCACGAGTTCATGGTGCTCGCGAACAGCGGGGAGGAAGCCATTGTCTCATGCAGCGCATGCGGCTATGGTGCAAACGTGGAAAAGGCGGAGATAGGCTATCCGCAGCCCGCCGCGGAAGCTGCCACTACATCGAGGATCCAGAAGGTCCCGACGCCGGGCACGTGTGCCGTCGAAGAGGTATCGGCGTTTTTGAAGGTCCCGCCGGCTGGTATCATCAAGACGATGATCGTAAAGACCGGTCATGAGTTCGTTGCCGCGCTGGTCAGGGGCGACCGGGAACTGAACCTGCTAAAATTGAAGAACGCAGTCAATGCAGCCTCGATAGAGCTCGCAAAAGACGGCGACTGCCCGGGTCTTACCGGCGCGCATGTCGGCTCGATCGGGCCGGTGGGGCTGAAGCTGAAGATCATAGCCGACACGGAAGTCAGGTACATGAGAGACGCCGTCGTGGGCGCAAACGATGACAACTTCCATTATACGGGCGTAAACATAGACATCGATTTTACTCCCGCTCTGTTTGCTGACATCCGCAATGCGGTCTCCGGCGATGCCTGTCCCCGATGTTCCAGCCCCATGGGCATAACCAGGGGTATAGAGGTGGGGCATATATTCAAGCTCGGTACGAAGTATTCGGCAAAGCTGCACGCAGAGTTCCTCGACGAGCACGGCGTATCGAAGCCTTTCATCATGGGGACCTACGGTATCGGCGTAAGCAGGACACTCGCGGCAGCCATAGAGCAGGGAAACGACAGAGACGGTATTATTTTCCCCCCGTCTATAGCGCCGTACGAAATAGAGCTTGTCGCCATCAATATGAAGGACAGGGATATAGCCGATACAGCGCATGGCCTGTACACAAAGATGCTGGAGAAGGGGCTCGACGTCATCTATGATGACCGTGACATCTCACCGGGCATGAAGCTGAAAGACGCGGACCTGATAGGGTTCCCCCTGAGGGTCGTCGTCGGCTCGAGGCTCAAAAAAGAGGGCCTGCTGGAGATTAAGGTCCGGAAGACCGGAGAGGTCATCATGGCCACGCAGCCGCAGCTCTATGAGAAGCTGCACGCGCTCCGCACTTCGCTCATGCCGCAGTAAAGGCTTTCTCGACAAACGCCCGGTCCCTGCTCCGCAGGTCCGGGCGTTGTTCTTCGGATGTAACAGTCCTCCTGGCCCTGCTTTACTGCGTTTTTCCTTACTGTGGCATGAATATCATCCTCGACTCTTCGTGGTTTATGATATCCTTGGCGTAGAACCACTGCGGGTGGACCTGATTGTTAATCCACAGGCTTACCTGATCGCCGTAATGCTTTGGCGGGTTGTTCGGATCGGGCCCCATGCCTGACTCTCCGCCAGGCAGGACGTTGTAGCCGACAATGGCGCCCGGCTTCATCTCCACAGAGAACCGTATCGCCGGGCCGTCACCATAGGTGTAATCCGTGTAGAACGGCGCACCGCCGTTGCCCATCTCGAATCCGAACGTCCCGGGGTCGACCGAGAACATGCTCCCTGGTCTGGGATAGCCGGTACCGCTGTTGGGCAGGTTAAATTGCGGGAATATGTTACCCGCGGCGAGGTTGAGCAGATCGAAGAAGGTCAGGGTATGTAGCTTTCCCCATTCCCACTGCGACATAGCGGAGGTCCCGAAGCTCGTGGTCACCGCAAGCTTGGGGTCCGTGGCAACCGTGAGGTCGCTGATCCCCTGTGCAAGGCTCTGGATCATGACCTGGTCCAGGGTCCTTTCGCTGAAGGTGTAGCCCGAAGTCGTGGGCACGAGCGCGTCGAGCAGCGTGCTGCGTCCTTCCAGGGGCGCATACGTGGCGCATTGCTCCGGGTGCTCGAGTATGGTGAGCAGCGTGTTGATGATGATGTTGTCGCTTATCGCCCTGTCCTGCCCGATGGCCTGTATCTTGTCATAGAAGATATTGTAAAACAGCCTCTGCGCGAATCCCTCGAACAGGGAGGTTGCGATGCTGTCGCTGATGTCCTGTGCCGAGGCGGACGACGAGAGCCCGGTCGGCGTATCGTAGGGACGCGTGGAAGTCGTCCACTGATCCAGATAATTCATCGCGACCGCTATCTGCGGGTCCGAGGTCACGGTGATCGAGCTCGCCATGTCGTTATACGCCTTCTGCAGGAACGGCAGTATCCTCTCAGCATAGGTGTCCGTGTGATCCGACTGTATGTTCTGGACATAAGGGAGGTCGATGTTCCCCGTGCCTGCGGCCTCTATGTCCCTGTCTATCTGCTGTGCCCTGAACCCGGGGTCGAAGAAGCCGCCCAGATAATACGGGTTGTCGAGCGGCTCGTTGTTGAATGTCACGCCGACCGGGTCCTGGTTCGCCGTTGCTATGTAGCCCTGTGCCGGATCCTCCGTGAACGGGACCGCTGCCGCAGGTACCATGGCGCCGGTCCAGTAGAAATTGGGATCGCTCCCCGGGAGAATGAGGTACGGGGGATAGGTGAAGTCGCTGAAAGCCAGGCCGCTCGGCAGGGAATTCGTCGTATAACTCATGGTATACGCCCCGCGTATCGGTATCCAGCTCTGGTCCGTCAGGTAGATATGCCCGGCGGTATCCGCGTAAACGAAGTTCTGTCCGCCGACCTTGAAGAAGCTCTGCGCAGTGATGAACTGAGCGAGGTTCTGTGCCTGGTCGATGCCGTAGAATGCCTGGAACTCGTTCGACGGCATCATGCCGGTCCAGGTAAAAGCCAGCGCCGCAGAGGATCCCTTCGTGTAGCTGCCGGGGTAGAGGGGCATCGTGCCATGCCCTGGTATCGTGACATAGTAGGTGTCCACCGTGATACTCTTTGCCGTCAGTCCCCTGCTCAAGGCACCCCCATACCGGAAGGTCATGGGCACGGTCTGTATCGGTAGGAGCTGTCCGTTGTAGATGATCGAGTCCGGGCTGCCAGCCCCCCCCGGGACCACGGTGTCCTGATAGACGTCTATCACGTCGGACGGGAACACCGTATCGCCCCACGCGATGTTGTCGTTGTGTCCTATAATAACCCCCGGGGCCAGCGGGAACACGACACCGATGACGTTGATGTTGCCGTTGCCGAGGGCCTTCGTGTTGACCTGGACCTCGTACCAGATCGGCGGGTTATACAGCGGGAGGTGCGTGTCGTTCTCCAGTATCGGATACCCGTCCTTTGTCAGCCGTGCGCTGATGACCCAATTGTTGCTGCCTATCTGCCCTGCCTCGCGGTCCTTATACAGGAACCCGAAGGGGCCGTTGCGCAGGGAGTTATAGAATCCCTCGGCGCCCTGTACGGCTGCCTGGTCTGCTTGCAGGGGCTGCAGAGCAGGGCCTACCGGTCGGCCGGAAAGAGACTGAGGGTTGAGGAGCGCGCCTGCAGAAAGAGACGAAAACGTGGTCGACGTCGCATAGGAAAACGGGTTCGGCAGGGGCACGGCCGGCGCCTTCGCAGCCGGCTCCGAGCGTGCAAAGTCGTACGACAGCCCGGAGAAGTGGGCCAGTCCGGGGTCCGACGAGCTGGACGTGAACTTCGTGGACGCTGCGTCGAAGTAGTGCGTGGCGTGTATCTTCATGCCCTCGTCCTCCATCGTGAGGCTGTAGGACTCGAACTTTCCGAACGCTATGATCTGCTGGGGCGTGAACGGCTTTATGTCGCCGATGGTGATCCCCATCAGGGCGCTCGAGTATTCCGCGGGCAGAACGTTTGCATTCGGGTTCGCCTGTACCTGCTGGGCAAGCTGACTAAGGTAGAAGTTTATCCCGTTGCAGAACGACTGGAGCACCCCCTTCAGGTCCGCGGGGGTCTGGTCATAGACGATCTGTGCGATCGTGGAGAAACCCATGATCCTCGAGTGGATGTCCTGGTTCAGTACGGAGTTGCCCGGACCCGGACCGAAGTACTCTGTCAGCGTACCTTCGGCGATGTGCCTGAACATGTCCATCTCGAAGAGCCTGTCCGACGCCTCCGCATAGCCCTGCGCGAACGCGACATCGGTCATCGTCCTCCCGTATATGTGGGGGATGCCCCATGTGTCCCTGATGATCTCGACCGGAGACTGCAGCTGGCCCCCCGGCACCGGTATCGTCTGGTTTACGGAGAGACCCGTGAACGGGTCGTTCGGACCTATCGAAGTCCCGGAGCTGTGGCTCCCGATACAGCCCGCAAGCGCCAATGCGGACACGACGAAGACCGCCCGTCCTGCCCTGAACAACCGTGCTCGTGTTTTCGACAGCATGTTTCCTCCCTGCATAAAATCGGTAGTCCTCTGTAGCACGAAACCGGAAGAAACGCCATTTACTTTTTTTCAAACCTGTAGAAGCCTTCCCATGTCGCCTTATCAGCCGTAGCGAGCATGGCACACCTCTCTTCCATGAGCCGTGCGGCCTGGAAGTTCCATGAGAGTCCAGAAAATATTGTTCGGGCATCCTGAAACCTGCCATCCAGGTACATCGATACCGCGCGCTCATAGGTCTCCTTAAAACCGCGGATGTCCTCGGGAAGTATCGTATAGAGGGAGATAGGTCTGTCTGCACCTTGCGGGATGACCCTGTCCAGTCTGCACAACGGCTCCTTCGAAGGCAGGCGATCGTAGGTATACTCCGATATGATAAGGTTCGTGCCGTAATATTTGTTCAGGCCTTCGAGTCTTGATGCGATATTCACGTGGTCTCCTATGGCCGTGTAATTGAACAACATCGAGGAACCCATATTCCCGACGATGGCCTCTCCGCTGTTGATGCCGATACCTATGGATATCGAAGGCAGGCTCAGGCTGCGGAGCCTTCTGTTGACGTCCTCGAGGGCCCTGCGCATCTCCATGCTGCACGATACTGCCCTGTCGGCATGGTCGGCTACCGACAGCGGTGTGCCGAACAGCGCCATGATCGCATCGCCTATGTACTTATCCAGCATGCCTTCGTTGTTCAAGATGACCCTGGTCATGCCTGTCATGTATTCGTGCAGCAATAGGGCCACCTGTTCCGGCATAAGGTACGCGGAAAGCCTGGTGAACCCCCTTATATCAGAAAACAGGATGGAGATGTCTTTCTTCTCGCCGCCCCATTTCAACGCGTCCGGCGCCTTTATGATCTCCCTTACCACAGTAGGGCTGACATAGTGGCTGAACGCCTTTCTGATCCCGCGTCCCTTTTTTTCCTCTACGGCGTACTTGTAGGAAGACAGGACGATGCCGAAGAGTACTATGGCCGAGACAGGATACACGATATTAAGGATGGTGGAGGTATAGGAAAGCAGCATGAATACTGTGACAATGAAGCCCAGCGCCGATGCCGCGAGTTCGATCAGGAACAGCAGTGAAGATGTCTTCTTCATGGCCGCGATTAAAACGGCGGCCAGGACAATCACAATCAGGATGTTCACGAGCGGGTTCTGCGAGAGGTCCGTCAGGAAGCGTCTGTCTATTATCTGCTCTGCAGTATAGGCGTGGACGAGTATGCCCGGGAGGGCGTTACTCACCGGGGTGACCCTCAGATCGTACAGTCCCGGCGCCGTTACACCGATGAGCACAGCCCTATGCGAGATGAGATTGCGGGGAAAGCTGTTTCTCAGCACGTCTACCGCGGAGAGCACCGGAACAGCGTGCCCTGTGGGTGGATAGTTTATGATCATCCTGCCATAGTTGTCCACAGGGATTCGGATCGCACTGCCGGACTGCGGAAGTAATTTTATGGAATCTATCCCGGTACTGTCCTCGGTAACGAGCGGCTGTGTCCCGGTGTAGAGGGAGGCGAGTGCCAGCGCGAAGGAAGGGAAGGTTCTGCCGTGGGCGATCTGGACAAGCGTATAGTCCCTTACGACACCGTCGGGATCAGGGGACATATTGAAGAAACCCTTATAGAGGCTTGCGGCGCTGATCGTGGGTATGTTCACCACAGGGAAGTAAGCCTGTCTGATGTTCGGGGTACCTATCCTGATTACCGGGAGCGTGCTGGACGATATCTGGGAGAATGCAAAGGACATGTCCGTAATGTCCATGCCGACCGGTATCTGGCTCTTCGACATGTAGAAGAAATAGCCAAGCACCACGTTTACTGCCCTCGCTATGGATCCGGCAAGGACCTCGTCCGAGTTGGGTAGGCCCGTCAACATCTGTTGTATGTCCTCCCGTACGCCGGCTGTTCCGCGCAGGGTACTGAGTTCCCCGTCGATCCGCATGAGTAAATGTCTTGTCCTATTGTGCTGTTGCTCCGAGAACACTATGTCCAGTCCTATCGCAGAGGGATGTGCGGCACTCAGGTTGTTTATGATGGATGCGAGCGTGGACCTGTCCCATGGCCATCTGCCCAATTGCTCGAGGCTCTTTTCGTCTACGGCAACGACGACCACGTGGGACCGTGGAGCGTGGTAAATCCTATGCATCATCATAAAATCGGTCAGTTTAAGGTTGATCGCAATGAGCGGATACGGATTAACGACGACAAGTGCCATGAGCAGAAAGAGCAGTATGCCCCCCATGGCATAATATGCATATTTTTTAGCCATTGCCACGGTATACATAAACAAACATAAAAAGTCCATCGCCTGGCTCCCCCGCGTGGCGGAGTGGCGCAGCGATGTTATCGGTGGTCCAGCAGCGACTCGAGCGCGATCGTCAGCTCGCCGAGCGTCCTCACCACGAACAACTCGTCCGTATACCGGCTGTAGAGGTTCATCTCGCTGTCGCCTACGAACCACGAGTACTGCTCGTCCGGGGTGAACCAGAGGATGTCCTTCGACTTCTTCCTGATCGTGGCGAGCTCCTGGTCGCCGGGGTATTGGTAGTTCGACCTGCCGTCGCCGATTATCAGGAGCCTCGTCTTCGTCGTGACCAGGCCGAGTCCCTTCCGCGTAAACTGCCTGAAGACATTGCCATAGTCCGTGTAGGTCCTTGCTTCCCGGTAATCCGCGAATATCCTGTCGATGGCCTCGTCCGCCGGCCGGGACCGCACGAGCGAAGTCACATCCTGTATGTCTGATACGAAGACGAATACCCGCAGCCTCTTGAACGTATCCTTGATGATAGAGATGAATTGCATGAAAAACCTCGCGTAGTTGCGCATCGAGCCGGATATATCGCACAACACGATAAGCGGCGACTCGAGTTTCTTGATCTTGCTGTGCCCGAGCTGGATGAGGGCATCCCGACCCGCATTGCTTCTCAGAGTTTGCCGTATCGAGACCTCGCTCGAGAGCACCCCGTACTGTCTCCTCCTGATGTCCTGCCGCAGGCGCAGTGCCAGACGCTTGATGATCTGGTTTATAGCCTCCATGTCCTTCATAGAGAGGAACGACAGCGGGATATTCCAGAGCTCTTTGGGCCCGGACTTCGGCTCGCCCGCGTGGAGCACGCTCACCGCGCCCATTACTTTTGACGCGTTCATGATGAACTCGGATATACCTTTCCGTACGAAGAGCAGCATGTTTTCGATGGCGGAGATCAGCTGCTTGATTTCTGCCGGGCTCCATCCCGCAAGCCCGAGCGCCCCGGCGAGTGCGGCGAGTTCCTTCTCCGGCCTTCCGAGCTCGAGTGCGTCAGAAAGCATCATGTAACCGGAGTTCATCACCCTCTCGCCGTAGCGGTCGTACAGCTCCCTATAGAGATCCTGAAGCCTCTTGTAAAAGAGCTCGGGGTGGTTTAGCCATGCTGCCATCCGCGCGATAGACGGGGCAGTCTGCCTCAGGATGTCCGGGTCGATTACCCGGGAGCCAAGCGTCTGGCCGAGCCTTTCCCAGTCGTCCGACGTCGTCAGCAGGAAGTCCATGATTTGCTGCAGCAATACCTGGTGCTCCTTGTTCTTCGCCATGATCGGCACGATCGTGCGCTTCAGGGCATCGTAGGTGTCCGGCCTTGACTGCTCTATGGTGAAGGCCGTCTGTGCAAATTCTACCGGGGACACGGGCATCCCGAGCCCGGCAAGGAAGGTGTACAACCGGGAGGCGAGCTTTACCGACTCTGCGACTTCCATAGCGCCGCGAACGCCTTCTGCTGGTCGGAATCGTCCTTGAGCAGGCTGCCCAGCGAGGATACGGAGACGTGGTCCTTGTCGATACCCGCGGACGCGATCGATACGGACCAGTCGATGATCTCGGAGAGGCTCGGGGGCCTCTTCAGGTCCTGCGCGTTGATCAGCGAGAGCATACCGCTGACCATCTTCAGGAAATCAGCGGATACCCTGTTGCCGAGCTTCGCCCCGACGATTTCCATCTGCCGGGCGCTGTCCGGCATGTTCATATAGAGGTAAATACAGCGCCGCCGTAGCTCGTCCGAGAGGTCCCGCGCGTTGTTGCTCGTCAGCACTACGAAGGGAATCGACGCCGCCCGGATCGTGCCTATCTCCGGTATCGAGATCTGGTAGTCGCTCAGGACCTCCAGGAGAAGCGCCTCGAACGAGGGCTCGGATTTGTCGACCTCGTCGATGAGAAGGACCACCGGCTCCGGCGACGATATCGCCCTGAGCAGGGGCCTTTTGATGATGAACTCCTCGGAGAAGAAGGTGCTGTTGAAGGACTTCAGCCTGCCCATCGCGGATGCGAGGTCGGCAGCGTCCCCAAGTATTTCGTCTATCTTTCCCTTCAGCATCTGCGCGTACAGGAGCTGTTTGGAATACTCCCACTCGTACACCGCCTTCGTATCGTCGATGCCCTCGTAGCACTGCAGACGTATGAGTTCCAGACCGAGCGCCCTTGAGAAGGACTTTGCGAGTTCCGTCTTACCTACCCCGGGCTGTCCCTCTACGAGCAGGGGCTTCGAGAGAAGGCCCGCTATGTATATCGCCGTGGCTATGTCCTCGTTCGCTATGTACTCTCCCTGCCTCAATAGTGCCGTGATCTCGCCCGGGGACTTGAACTGCCGTATCTTCTTCATAACCTGTTCCTTTCGGGGTAGTGGCTCCACGTCAATCATAGCCGCTATTCCTCCATTATGCAACAGCGACCAGCGTATCAAAACCGTGCGGCCCGACCGATGAACACGGATCGTTCCGGCCGCACACGATAGGGAAAGCCCGCGGCTTTATCAATGAATTGCGTACAGGGTCCCATCGTCTGATCCGACATAGACGGTGCCGTCGGCCCCGATCGCGGGCGAAGAATATATCCAGTTACCGGTCGTGTACGACCATTTCACACCGCCGGTCGGGGTAATAGCGTAGAGACGGTCGTCGTAAGAGCCCACGTAGACGGTGCCGTCGGCCCCGATCGCGGGCGATGACCATATCGCGTTACCCGTCGTGTAAGACCACTTCAGCCCGCCGGTCGGGGATAATGCATAAAGGGCACCGTCCTGAGACCCGACGTAGATCGTGCCGTCCGGGGCAATGGCCGGCGTGGACAGTATGGAGTTGCCTGTCGTGTACGACCAGGAGAGTCCTCCACTCTGCGTGATCGCGTACAGGTTATGGTCGTACGAGCCGATGTAGATCGTCCCGTCCGGACCTATGGCAGGCGAAGACAGGACATAGTTGCCGGTAGGGAATGACCACTTCAGCCCGCCGGTCGGGGTGATCGCATAGAGGTAATCGTCCTGCGAGCCCACGTAGATCGTGCCGTCCGCGCCTATAGCCGGCGTGGACTTCACCCAGTTGCCTGTCGTAAACGACCACTTCAGTACCCCGGTGGGGGCGATCGCATAGAGGTGATCGTCGTTCGACCCGACATAGATCGTACCGTCCGGGCCCACGACAGGAGAAGAGGCTAAATTGTTACCCGTTGTGTATAGCCATTTGACGGTGCCGTCGGGATTGACCGCATAAAGGTTACCGTCGTACGAGCTCGCATAGATCGTGCCATGTAGGCCTATCGCCGGGGTGGCCTGTATCCACCCATTGGTTGTGCATGACCATTTAAGACCGCCATAGTAAAATGCGTAGAGTCGGTCATCGTTCGAGCCGACATAGATCGTGCCGTCCGCACCTATGACAGGGGAGGAGACTATCTGGTTTCCCGTGGTGAATGACCAGGATAATGCCCCGACATCAGGCCCCGTGTCTATGGTGCTCAAGCCTGTCGACTGCATGTTGCCGTGGAACCTATACCATGGTGACGTCATGAGAGGAATATCACTGCCGTCAGCAAACACCGCACTAACGGTGTAGGTGCTTGAGGTGCCCGTGAGGGGAGTCGTATCGAATGCGAGAGGGTAGGTGCTGTTGACAGCGGACAGCGTGATGGACTGGGCAAAGACTGCCGGCGATGTGGTAAACGTCAACTGGATCAGTGCCGTTACAGGCGGAGGGTCAAAAGAGATGTTGGCCTTACTGGCGGGTATGAGACACAGGAGCTTGGTATTGTTCGGGTACGTGCCTGTAATAGTGGCCAGATACGACATGGTATACAAACTCGGTACGTATATCGGCAGTCTGGACTGAAGGGCCTGACCATTATACGATATGACGACGCTGTACGAAGTTATCATGTTTTGTGTGATCGGATCGATAATCTCGAAATCGCTGCTGCCGAACGGCATGTCTGGAATATGGAAACTCCCGTAGGCATCCGTGGTCGTGCTGAATGCGGGCGTGGAAGCCCCCGTAAAGAGCTGGACGACCAGACCGCTCTGTGCCAGCGGAGTGATGCCCTCGCCAACCCACAGGCTGCCCGAATATGAGCCGGAGATGGTTGTCTGTGTTACCTTCGTCATGGTTATCGTCGTCTGGGTAATTGTCGATGTAAATGGCATAAAGTCGACCGTGCCGGTACTCATGTTGGTACCGTCGATGGCGACCACATGGATGCTATAGCCTATGGGGAGCGTCAGCGTTGCCGGAGAGTACACACTATTGAGGTATGACGAATACCCATAGGAAAACAACTGATATCCGGTATCCATGTCCTGTACGACGACAAGCGCTTCCCCTCCGTAGGGGGCCCCTGAAGGGTCGACGAGGCTTATCGTTACCGTTGTCTGGGGTACGGCTTGCATCTGCATGGTTATCACCTGATTGGCTGTTGGGGCTATGTCCGCCTGTGTGGACGCATAATAATAAGAGTACGACGGCGAGGGGCTTCCGGACTGAAATGTAAAGATAGAATCGGGTATTGCGGTAAGTGAGAAATACCTGTTGGCGCCGGGTTCTACGAGCGCAGTTATCGCTGTACCGGCGGAAGAGAGGGACGCGGGCACGACGACGTGGATGGGCGAGAAGCCGGTGCCGGTTATTCTGAGATCATACATCGCGATATGGAACTGAAGGGCCGTGAGTGTGGGGAGCGATGTGTTGCCGGTCAGGGTCGAGCTTGAAAGCGTGTGCAGGGTGTTTTGTGAGAACAGGCCGATTCGGACCGTGACCGGGACCAGTCCCTTTGCAGGGCTGCAGCCCGCTATTCCTGCACTCAGGGCAGTGATGACGATCAGTGCACAACCATAGAGAGTATATCTTTTCATGCCATTCTCCTATCGTGCGACCTTGCCGTAATTTACGCCGATATTGACGGACACCGGGGGGGGCGGCACGGCTCCGGGCACGGCTGCAGGCGTGGTCGTCTGGTGCTGCGGTTGCTGGAGCACGTTCTGAACCACCGGGATTGTCCTCGACAGATTCCCAACAGGGGGTGGTGGGGGGGGAGCGATAGAGTTATAGCTGGTGGTCAAGTTGTCACTGAAAGGTACCGTTGTATCTTGTATCATCTGGCGTATCTGCGCATCGGTGTATCTCACGGGTGCTGATGGCTCACCGCTCGTCCGGACAGAGCTCATCGTGCCTTCCACGACTTCGATACCGGGGGATTGTGGCTGGAGGATATTCTTGAAGTTTACAACGCCTCCTACTACATAGAGGTCGGTTGCTTTACCGGACGCCGCTACGATAAAATTGGTGCCCCGTATCCCTATTATCGCTGTTATCGTATGGATATCGTAGGTGTTGAACATGTTGGTCAGCTTCGATACGAAAAACCGAATTTTTCCCCTGAGCATGGATAACAAAACGTCCCTCTTTGAGGGCGTGGACTCGTAGTGCTGCATACGTATCTCTGAGCCGGGACCGATGTTCACGACGCTGTTGTCCATGAACAGGATCCGTACTCTCCCGTTGGCCCCTGTCAGGACAACATCTTTCCTGAAGATGTCTGTTCCGATCTCTGGCAGAAGGACCCCCGCGCCCCTTCTTATCTCAACCCGTCCGGTATACGATACGACATTGCCTATAGATTGTGCAAACGCCATCGACGGGATCGACATACCTACGATAAACAGAATCATTCTTTTTAGAAGCATGGCTAAAACTCCTTTGTAAGAAGTAGGGATACGATGTTCCTGTTGTATGCATAGTCGCTCTGGTTGCTGCTGTTGGCTGTGTAAAGATCAGAAATACTTGCGAACCACGAATCGACGAACCGATAGAAAATTCCCACGTCGGCGGATGCGATCCGATCGTGTCTTTTCGGGGACACCGGTTGGTCCGTATAGGAGGTGTCTCCGTAATCGATGCCTATGTCCAGGAAGAAGCTTTTGGCTATCCCTATCTCTCCGGAGATGGCTCCATACTGGGCAGTGTCGTCCCACATGTCGGCGTACTGCCCCCTGGCGTCATAGTCTTCGTATCCGTATCCTGCCCTTATATATCCCTGTGCGAAGTTTTCCGTTATGTCCGCGCCGAGTGTCCTGTCTCCGAGGGGCTCCGTAGACCTCCCGTACGTCTGTTGTTCAGCCTGATCGAGGAAGTCCAGATGGTCCAATTTTGCATAGACGCGGAAGCCCATGTCGCCTGGGGTATGGAGGGTGACCGAAGGTATGACGTCCTCCTCCGCTATGTACGGATATCTCCCAAATAACATGTACGATGTACGGCCCTTTATGGCTATCCTGAATCTGCCGATGTCCCTGTACGGCTCGACGGAGAACAGTACGGACTTCGTATCGAAATCGTGTAGCCTCGTGTTTATCCCTGCGTCGAGATCGAGACCCATTTTGACGGACAGGGCCCTGGGCCTGTAGTCGAGCCCGGCATCCGCGCCTATGACCCACCGCTCGTCCGACTTTCGGGAAGGGAGCGTCGAAGGTTGATCCACCACGTTGGAGTCGTATTGCACGCCTGTGGATACGCTCGAGCTGTAGTACAGGTGCTCTGCGATTGCATGCGACAGGGCTGTCAGTCTCTCCTGTGACAGCATTGCTTCGTTCGATGCCGGAGAGGCACCGATGGATTGTGCATAAGCGGCCCTGGCGCCCGCATAGTCGCCCGCAGCCTCCAGGACAATACCCGTCCAGTACTTTGAAGGGCCGAGCATGGATCTGTCGATCGAAGAGGACTTACTCAATACAGATACGGCAGCGTCGTAACTTTTCAGTCGATAAAGAATTATGCCCTCCAGGAAATACGCCCGAGCGTCCGACGGACGCAGAGCTATGACCTGCCCTATGGAGTGGAGTGCGCGCAGCGGCATGCTGTCGAGCAGGTACGCCTTTGAAAGGTAATACAGGATATCCGGGTTGCCGGGATGTTGCTTTGATGCTTCCTCGAGCAGCGCGATCGATCGGTCGAACTGGTGCTCCTGCTGCAGGACAATCGCCCGCGACAGGACGACCTCCGTGTGCCCGGACGCCACGGCGCCCCCCGGTATAAGAATAGAAGAAACACACAATAACACGGCACATCTTATGTACATTGTCTACTCTTACTCTCCTTAGATTCTTAGAAAATTATACGGAGACATTGCATATCACCGTACGATCGTGTAGCAAGTAAAATCTTTGGTATTATCCTGACACCTCTATAGGTAAACGAAATATTTGTCTGTGATCAAGGTCACGGGTCTGCAGTGGTTTGTGGGGTGGGCAAGCAAGGCCGCCCGCTTGCAAAGGGCGATGGAAAGGTATAAAACGAGGGCATGGACAGGCTTTCGAAGGAGCAGCGCCTGAAATCCCTCGGGCTCTTCGCCCAGGTAAAGACCCACAGGTTCTTCTACAAGGCGAGCGGGTTCACGGACGAGGAGCTCGAGAGGCCCATCGTCGCGATCGCCAACTCGGTGCAGGATGCCGGCATCGGGCACGTACACCTGAGGGCGCTCGCCGATGCGGTGAAGGCCGGTATCTATCTCGCCGGCGGCACGCCCGTCGAGTTCAGCACCATAGGGCCGTGCGCCGGATACTGCAAGGACGGCTCGCTCGACCCGACCCTGCTGCTCTATGACCTTCCCCAGCGCGATACCATCGCGGACTCCGTGGAGATCCAGGTAAAGAACCTGGGGGCGGACGGCGTGGTCATGATGGGGACCTGCGACAAGTCCGTGCCGGGGCTGTGGCTCGCCGGGGCGCGGCTCGACCTCCCGACGATATTCTATACCGGCGGGCCGGCCGAACCGGGCGAGTTCATGGGCCAGCCCACGACCTTCCCCACGGACGTGATATTGGAGGGCGTCAACCGGACTCTGTCCGGCAGGATGAGCGAAGAAGAATTCAAGAGGACCATGTACGACATGGAGGACAAATGGGTCACGTCGTGCGGCGCATGCCCGGAGCTTACCACGGCGAACACGGTCCAGATGGCTACCGAGGTGATGGGGCTGACTCTGCCCGGCATGTCCACGACCCCCGGGGGCAGCCTTATGCAGAGGACAAGGCTTGCGAAGCAGACCGGGTATGCCATCGTCGCGCTCGCCAAGCAGGGCAGGAGGTTCAGGGAATTCGCAACGGCGTCGGCGATAAAGGACGCACTGAGGCTCGTCATGGCCGTATCCGGCAGCACCAACGGAGTCCTCCACCTGCTCGCGCTCGCGCATACGCTCGGGCTCGCTGTGGGACTCGATACCGTCTCCGAGATCTCGGACCGGACGCCCTATCTCGTACCGGTACGACCGAGCGGCCCATTCACCATGATCGACCTGCACCACGCGGGCGGTCCCATGGCCGTGCTCAGGCAGATACGAGGAGACGTGGACACCGGCAGGCCCACGGTGACCGGGGAGACCTTGGGCCAGAGGCTGGACAGGGCCAGGGTCTGCGACGAGCGGGTCATCCTGCCGGTAGCCAAGGCAGTATCGCCGTTCGGCGGCATCGTCGTTATGAAGGGCAACATCGCACCGAACGGCGCGCTCGCGCGCTATACCATTGTCGCGAAGGAGAACAGACGATTCACCGGCAGGGCGCGGTGCTTCGACGAGGAACAGCTCGCGATCTTCGCCATACTCAACGGCGACATCCAGTCCGGGGACGTGATCGTCCTGCGGTATCAGGGACCCAGGGGCGGCCCCGGGTTTGCTGAGAACTTCAGGACCGTTCTCATCCTCGGCTCGCTGGGACTGCACGACGTCGCGGTCATCACGGACTCGAGGTTCTCCGGAGCGACGACCGGGGCCCTCTATGTGGGGTACATCTCCCCGGAGGCGCAGGTGGCAGGCCCCATCGCGGCCCTGCAAGACGGAGACACCATAACCATCGATGTAGACAAGCGGGAGGTATCCGCCGGCATTACGGACGAGGAGATACGGCGGAGGCTTTCCTCTTGGAAACCGCCGGACGCAAAGGTGAAAGAAGGGGTGCTCGTACAGTGGTATCTCTCGGCCGGGCAGTTCGAGACCGGCGCCCTGCTGCCGAGGAAGCTGGGGTAAGCTGTTTACCATGACCCGCTACCCGTTCCTCGTGTGAATCCGGCCCGCTTGTATGCACGGTGGGACTATCTTTTACCGATGGATCTTATGCATCCCGGCGGTAGCCTTATACCCTGAATTCTGATAGATAATTTCCATGCTGCGATTTATCGTTATAAGGTCACTTTTGATCGTGCCGACCATTCTCGGCGTGGTAACGCTGGTGTTCTTCTTCATCCATATGGTCCCGGGCGACCCTGTCGTACTCATGCTGGGAGACTATGCGACCAAACAGGAGGTACAGTCCATGCGCCACCGGCTCAATCTGGACAGGCCCCTCCTCAGCCAGTACGGGATGTACCTCGATGATCTTATCCATGGCGATCTGGGGACGTCCATTTACTACAAGAGGCCGGCAGCAGGCATCGTCCTCCGCAGGTTCGGGTACACCGCTGTCCTCGCCCTATTTGCGATGCTGCTCTCCCTGCTTATCTCCACGCCACTCGGCATCATAGCGGCCTTTCGGCAGGACTCATGGCTCGACAAGGCCATCGGGGGCGCCTCGGTAGTCGGGCTGTCGCTCCCGAACTTCCTGATAGGGATCGTCCTGATCCTGATGTTTTCGGTCAAACTGGACCTATTGCCCGTTGCCGGGGCACAGTCGCTTTCCTCCCTGGTCCTCCCGGGGCTGACCCTCGCGATCGGTATGAGCGCGATGACGATCAGGATGGTGCGGGCGAACATGATAGCTGCGATACGGCACGAGAGCTTTACCGCCGGTCTTGCCAGAGGACTGGGCACGGGCAGGGCGCTGTTTTTCCATGCGCTGAAGGCCGCTCTCATACCCGTCATCACCCTTATCGGCATGCAGTTCGGTCTGTTGCTGTCCGGCGCGATCGTGACGGAGACCGTTTTCTCATGGCCGGGCATCGGCAAGCTGCTCGTGGACAGTGTGACCACGAGGGACTACCCGCTCCTGAGCGCGGCAGTCCTGGTGATCGCCTCCGTCTACGTCGTGGTAAACCTTGTCACCGATATCGCGTACTACCTCGTGGAGCCGAGGATGAGAAGGGTGCAATGAGGCGCGGGAGCGTCGCGATCATGCTGCTCCTGCTCTGCGCGGGCCTGTCGGCCCCCCTCATCAGCCCGCATGATCCGCACAAGCAGGTACTCCGGCTGGCGTTCGAGGGGCCAACGCTCTCGTCTCCCCTGGGCAGGGACGAGCTCGGGAGGGACGTTTTGAGCAGGGTCCTGTACGGGATACGGACATCCATGCTGATCGGCTTTACTGTGGTCGCTGTGTCCCTCCTGATCGGCGTGCTCCTCGGAGGTCTGACGGGTTATGCCGGAGGATATGCAGACCACCTGTTCTCGCGCGTCATCGATGTCATGATGGCATTCCCGGGTATGCTCCTGTCGATAGGCATCGCGGGCGTCATGGGGCCAAGTACCGTCAACGTCGTGATAGCGCTGTGTGTGTCGGGCTGGGTGGGGTACGCACGGTACACGAGGGGGATGGTCATGTCACTGCGGCAGAGGGACTTCATCCTCTCGGCACGGGCGTCCGGGAAGAGCAGCATACGGATCGTCCTTACCGATATCCTCCCCAACGTGCTGGAGCCACTGCTCGTCGAGGCGAGCCTCGGCATCGGCGTAGCGATCATCTCCGAAGCGAGTCTCTCCTTTCTCGGGCTGTCGAGCCCGACGACGCCGAGCCTCGGAAGGATGCTTGCCGAGGCCATTTCGGTCATGAATGTGTCTCCGTGGATGGTCCTGTTCCCGGGGCTGACATTGACTATCATGGTCTTATCGTTTAATGATATAGGCGAAGCGGTAAGGAAAAGGTATGAACGATAAGAACACGAAGATAGGCAGGCTGTTGATGATAGGCTTTGAGGGCACCGAGCTGTCGAAGGACATGGTATCCCTGCTACGGGACTACGGTATCGGTGGCTTTGTGCTTTTCGAGAGGAACCTCAAGACCCCGGAACAGATCCTCATGCTGAACAAACAGCTCCTCAGGGTCGACGAAGGATTCGTGCCCGTGTTAGCGGTCGATCACGAGGGCGGCAGAGTACAGAGATTGAAGCATCCGTTCACGCACCTGCCCTCCGCACGGAAGATCGGGGAGCTGTACCAGAGGCACAAAAGTATAGATTTTATTTACGAGTACGGGACCTTCATCGCGAAAGAGCTCTCTGCAGCAGGGTTCAACATGGCGCTCGCCCCGGTGCTCGATCTGCCGGAGAAGGAAGGCGGCGTGATAGGAGACAGGGCCTTCTCGGATGTCCCGCTCATCGTGGAGGAGATCGGCGTCAGCATGATCGCGGGTATGCAGGACAACGGCATCATCGCCTGCGCGAAACACTTCCCCGGACATACGGACACGAAGACGGACCCGCACAAGGGCCAGGCCGTCGCAGACATTACACCCGACGCGCTCATGAAGCACATGACCCCGTTCATCCATGCGATCAAGAACAGGGTCGGCAGTATCATGGTGTCCCACACCGTCTTCAAGGGCATGGAAAGCGTCCCGGCGTCCCTGTCGCACCGGGTCATCAATTTCCTTCTGAAGAAGGAGATGGGCTTCAAGGGCATGGTGATTACGGACGACATTCAGATGGCCGCGGTATCGCAGAACTTTTCGGTATCCGGTGCGGTCATCGGATCGCTGAAGGCCGGAGCGGACATGGTCATGGTGGGCAACATAACACCCGAAGGTCTGAAGAGGGTGTTCGATGATGTGGAGGTCGCCCTGACAGAGGGCGACTTGAGCAGGGACCTCATCGAGGACTCGTTCGTAAGGGCTGACATCATCAAGGGAGAGATAGGAGCGCGTGAAAACATCCTGTACTCTGCTCAGGAGATGGCACATATACTCGGCGATGAGAGGCACAGGGCGTTCGTGAAGAAGCTCTAGGTGGATATATGAGGGCCAAGTATCTGTGTGCTCTGTCGGTACTGTTCATGGGGCCGGCGTTGTCGTTCACCGGAAACACCCCTGTCTCCAAACAGGGAGGTGTTCAGGCAGCACAGATCACCACGGTGACGTCCGCTGTCCCGGGGGTCTTGATGCAAAAGACGTCAAGCGGGGAAATAAATTGGACGGACGGGTATGTGGCAACTTCCGGAGAGGGGAAGATCATAAAAGGACCGAACCTGCGTATATGCGATTCGATGGCAAGGAGAGCGGCCCTACTCGACGCCCAGGCGAAGGTGCTCCGGATGGTCCAGGGAATAAGACTTGACGGGACCATGACCGTGAAGGAATCCATAGCAAGGAACCAGAGATTATTTTACGGGCTCAAGGGACTCATAGCGAGGGTCCGGGCCTTTGACCAGCACAAGAACAAGGGGGTTTATATCGTCAGGATACGGGTCCCCCTGTACGGTACGCGGGGCATTCAGGGTATCTTCCACGATGAGTACGTGAAGTCCGGTTCTGGCAGGGCGAGGCAGACCCGGACACGATGTGTCGTGATAGACGCACGGGGTACCGGACTCACGCCGGCATTGTTTATCAAGATCAAAGACCAGACCGGGCGGGACGTCTATTCCACGAGGGACGTGGCCGTGTCCGATCTCCTGAACAAGGGGATGGCTGTGTATGTCACGTCGACGGCGCTACAGCAGGACGACGTCGAGGTAAAGGCGTTGCGTGCCGCAGGTCCGCAGCACAGCGATATCGTCGTCTCGTTCGCCGATGCGGACAGGCTGAAAAGCGTCGACGGCTCGCTCCCGGCCTGCCCTGTGGTCGTTATAGCGGATCCCTTCACCGAGTAAGGTCACCCTCCCTGCTGTGCAGGAGGAAAGACTTTTCGCCGATACCGGGCACCCAGCGCATCTTCCGTGCAAACCACACGAGAGCCATCACGGAGACGAAGAGTTTCACGTCCGACAGGATCAGGACGAGCATAACGGTCAGCGGGACCAGCGTAAGCCGCAGGAGAAAGCCTGCGAGTGCGCTTCGGGACATCGCCTTTATCAGAAGGGGCGAGGTCCTGTAATAATAGCTGTAAACGAGCCTCCTGCCTAGGCGCGTCTCCATGAGCTTCGCCCGTATGTCCCGTATCGGGTCTAAGAAGTCGTTGCCGCTGCCGAACAGAGCAGACAGTACGCATCCCCTGTTACTCATGGACGCAGAAAGGACGGTTATCTCCATCTGGACGGAGGTCGAACCATAACAGTTGGCTATGCTTATGGAGACGGCATTCACGCCCGTGTCCGATGCCGTTGGCTGCCAGTGTACGACACCGCTGCGGTCGACCGTGAGCCCGGCCGGCCCGCTCGTTACCGTGTAGTTCATCGGCTGTGCCCCGACGACCGGGAGCGAGAATGACAACGACGCGCCAGCGTCCGTACTGACGGCGAGGGGGGCTGTCGCTGTCAGGTAGGGCTCCGCGTCACCCGGGTCCACGATGATGTTGAACGTGGAGCTGCCGTCCGGGTTGAGGCGGATGTTTTCGAGCTCGATGTTCGTGTTGTACCCGGCGTAGCTTACGCTGGATGGATCGGAAGTCGTGGACAGGACGTCGCCTGCGCTATAGTAGTCCTGCGCGTCTCCTGCGTTGATTCCCTTCTCGAGATCGTACGTGCCGTCCGCCTGGACGAGTGCGACCCTATAGTGGCAGGTCGTGTGTCCCGGGGGATACCAGGGGCAATAATTGTAAAAGCCATTGGCGTCCGGCGGTACCGAGTCATCGACGTGCCACACGAGCAGCCCGGCCCCCGGGAGATCCCTGTCGAACGAGATGGGCGCTGAGTCCGATACGAGGAAATATTCGAGCGGCCCCATGCCGGGTCCCTGCAGCCGTATCGTGCCCCCGCCTCGCTCGATCGGCTGCAGGGTCACGTTGCACGCATTCGAGGTGACCGTGGTGGGCGTCATCCATCCGAGGAACTGCCTGGACCACGGCGAAAGCTCCGTGGGATACGGACCGTGTCCTCCATACGACATGAGATCGAACAGCCCAATGCCGTAGGCCCCGGTCGTCTGCCAGTTTGGGTCGTAGAGGTCCGGCAGACCCAGGGTATGGCCGAACTCATGACAGGCGACCCCGATGTCGATGGGGCCCGTCTTTCCGGTGATCGGGTTCGGGTCTGTCTGCTCGTCGAAGTACGGAAGGATCGTCTGCTCCGGCACGATGATATAGCCGTCTATGGCGGTACCGTTGCAGGTGATGGGCGTACCGAAGGTCATCTCGTACGACCATATATCCGTCGTGGTATAGTAGGAAGTTTGCTCCGCGCCGTGCCCCTGGTGGACGACGACGACATACCGCGTTCCGTTCTGGTCGCCGAAGCTCGAGAACGGGACCCCGGCAGCGCACGCATCCGCGATAGCTTCGCGTGCAAGGGCATCGCCCCCGCCCGTGGAGGTGCAGAGACCGTAGACGCCGGTCCCGCCGCAGGTCCCGTAGTAGTCGTGCGAGTCGGGTGCTGTAAACCATCCGTATACCGTGCCGGTAATGGCGAGCGAGCCGTGGGACATGTCCTGGTAATACAGCGCAAGACTTGCATAAGGATAAAGCGGTGCAGGCGATTGCCGGGAGAAAAACATCTGCTCGAAATATTGATTCGTGGTCGTGGTCAACGTGGTGGTGTCCGAGAAATTGATAAGGAGCACCGGCAGGCTTATTGTGCGGCTCGATGGAGTAAATTTGACGCCCGAACCGATGGCATCCAGCGGGGCAATCGCCGGAGAAGACAGAAAATTGAGGAAGCGACCCGTGTTCTTTTCAAGATCGCTGCTGCTTATTTCTAAGGCCTGATTATTTTTTTTTTGCATCAGTCGTATGTCCGGCGGAGACGGGAGCTGCCTCGAGAACCGTTTGAGCAGGAGCTCACCCCCCGGATAGCTCACAATCCGTACCCAACCGATGTACTTCTTGTACCAGTATTCCTGTACGAGGCTTTGCCTTTCGTACTCGAACACGTGGATGCACCCGGTATACTCTCCGGCCGGGGTTACGACCTTGTCATGCGTCGATCCGATGACGAAAGTCAGGTCTTTATAGTGCCACGTCTTGCCCTTCTTCAGGGGCCATTTCAAAAGAAGCTTTTCCGTAGGTATATGGTGTCGCAGAACCCCGTGCTCGAGAAGACCTGACTTCGTAAACCTGTAGGTCCATTGAGACTGAAGGGACGCGCCCATCACGACGGAGTATTGATTTACGGTGTAGGTGCCCTTGTGTGAGCCCGTGACCTTCCGCGTTATGGTGCCGATTTCCATCAGGGGCTTGGTCGTCGTTGTCACCGTATATATCCATATCGTCCCCTTCCGCAGCGGGAAATATTGGTACAGGCTGCCGGCGTGTGACCGCGGTACGCCGGCAAAAATGGACAGAACCGCAACAACGATGGTAAAAGATATTTTATTCATTCATTATGTCCCGTCTGGTTATCCTATCGGACGCCCCGTGGGCTGGGTCAGACCTCTCTGCCATGCTTTACCAATTTGTTTTCTCGATCCTTTAATAAATCTTTCCTATGATACTACCGAAAAGCGCTTCGTGTCAACTATAATGAAGTACGCCTTTCCCGGGTGGTGCGTGTTATCACCCAAAGATGTGTGTTTTGCCCCGGTATTCCCGATTGCGGGACCTGGCACCTATAGTATGCTTGATAAACCAACAAGTTATCTGCGAGCAGTTTTTTTCTTAACTTGGTATGGGACTTGCTTTACATGTTGACCAAAACCCATTGAAGGAGGTTTTATGAGTTTTAAAAAGATAGTTAGGCTTGCAAGTCTCGCGCTCCTCGCAGGTGTACTGATAGCAGGGTGCAGCGGTAGCAACGGCAGTAATGGTACCAATGGTACGAGCGGGACCAACGGGTCCAATGGTACCAACGGCACGAACGGCGCGCCTGGTCTGAGTGTAGGCAGCATCTCCGGCACGGTCGTGGACAGCGTATCACTAGCGCCTATAGCGGGCGCGACGGTGGCCATAACCCCGGCGGTTGCATCGAATGCGACAACCGATGCGGGCGGGGGCTTTTCGTTCACCGATGTCCCGATAGGCTCGTATCAGGCCGTGGTGAGCATATCGGGTTATAATCAATACACGTCAGCGGTAATACCGGTCGTGGCCGGGGTAACATCGACGACCCAGCTCCTGCTGGTCCACGGGCCCTATCAGGCACCGCTGATTTCCGGCCTCGCTAACCAATTAAATGTGGGCTACGGGACCCAAGTGACCGTGACTACCGCGGTGAGCGACCCGAATAATTTATCGTATACTTGTGCATGGACAATCTCTTCACCGCTGGCAACGGCCCCGGCGCTGAGCAACACGACCAGTTGCTCGTCCGTATCATTTACGACCGACACCTTTGCGGCCCTGGCATCCATGGACCCGTCTCTGGTGGATCCGGTGGGCGGATTATTGGTCAATCGGGACGCCATTGTTCCTATCAGCTATAATGAGATGGGCAGCTACACCTTGACACTGACTGCTAAAAACTCGAAGGGTGTGTCGAGCAGCTCCAGTATTACGGTAAGGGCGAGCGACAAACAGCCCGGTATAGAAAACGTGGCCGTTGGCGTTCCTGTTTACCTTAATTTTATCGAAACCACTCCCAATGCACAGCTCACAACAGTTCCAACGGGTTCGATTGCAACACTTAAAAATGTAGCAGCAAGTCCCTATACGGTAGTTACCTTTACGCCGGACAAGGCGGGTGTCTATAACGTGACGTCATCCGGCAGTTCATTTACGATAGTTGCCGGAACGTGGGATGGCGTAGGGCAGCCGGTAGCGGGAGGGTACAGCAACTGTGTTATGTGTCACAGCGGTAGCTTGACCGGAAACTTTGCGCCGTGGTCACAGACACCGCATGCAAGCATGTTTACCAATGGTATCAACGGCGTTCTCGGCAGCCATTACGGCTCATCGTGCGAGCCGTGCCACACGGTAGGCTTTGATCAGGCATCGCTCGCAAACAATAACGGGTTCGACGACGTTGCCGCCCAGTTTGGATGGACGTTCCCGACCTCACTGGTGTCGACAAACTGGTCTACCATGGAGGGTACAGCACCGACTGTCGCAGCACTTGCAAACATACAGTGTGAAAATTGCCACGGACCGAGCAATTCCCTTGCGCACGGCAGTTCCCCGCAGGACCTTGCCGAAAGGGTCGGGTGGACGGCGGGCGTTTGCAACCAGTGTCACGACGCGCCGACCCACCATATTATGGGTACCCAGTGGCAGCAATCGCCACACGCGCAGTATGATCTTGCCATGGGTGAAGCAACAATCCAGAACCGTGGTACGACAGCAGCGCATTGTGGAAGGTGTCACTCTGCGCAGGGATTTGGTGCGTACCTCGATCAGATTGCATTGTACGGGTTTACCGGGGCCACAAATGTGCTTGGTTTCGGTACATTGACTACGAGTCAGCTTGCAGCCATGGGACTTACCGTATCTCAGGTACAGCCTCAGACATGTCAGGCTTGTCATGACCCGCACGATGCATCGCTCCCCCATCAATTAAGGATATACGACAGTACGATACTTGCAGCAGGGTTTACCGTAAATTCAGTCGGAGCAGGGGCGGTATGTATGCAGTGTCACAACCAGCGCAACGGCCTGCACAACGAGTCCGTGCCGCTGACCTACAGCACGATGTTCCCGCACACACCGTCACAGGCTGACATATTGATGGGAGAGAACGCATACTTCTGCGGCATTACCGGGACGACGACAATATACGTATCCAAGCACGCAAATATCGCTGATACCTGCGCGACATGTCATATGCAGTACAATCCTGACAGAGGTATCGCGACATACGGGCACACCTTCGCGATCGGGGCTGCCAATCAAATTGATCAACTGGATCCGAGTGTCGCTACGGTGTGTGCAAACTGTCATGGAACGGGTGTAGACGGCTCCGGCCTGCAGACGGAGGTTCAGGGTCTTCTGAATACGATCCAGACGGCGATTCTCAGCGACGCAAGTGCGGTGATCAACGCTGCTTCGCCGTTGTATCTCGGTAATACGCAAATAACTGCTGTACCGGTCACCGTCACGGGCTTCAGCGGCTATGGCATGGCGAATCTTACCATAACCGACAATAACGGCACGGTGTATTCATCCGTTGCGATCAATACGATAACGACGGGCACTTCGACAGGGTATGTATTCCCGATTGACGGTTCCAATGTCACAGCGACTTCGATTATGGAGTCTATTTGGAACTACTCATTGGTGAATAACGACGGCAGCCTCGGCATCCACAACCCGACGTATGTGCTGACCATACTGAACAACACGCTCAACACGCTCGATAAGTATTGAGGAAAGATAGTATTTTGGGGATAGCGGCGCAAAAGCGCCGCTGCCCCGAACTAACTTTTTCGATTTTCCCCTCCTCCGCATCAAGCGGAGTAACAGCCCCCCTCCCCAGGGGGGCTTCTTTTTTATGTTCAGGAATACCTGTCGTGGTACGGCTTCATGATGAACTGGTAGAATAACCTGTCGAGCACCCCGGGCATCAGGTAGTTTACCGGCTGTACGGACTTCATGACAACTATCTCCCTTTTTTCCTTTTCTATGCCCCTCACGATCATCCCTGCCACCTTTTCCGGCCTGAGGGTCATTATCCGGCGTATGTTCTTTTGTTTCTCGAAATCCACGCCGCTCTCTTTGAATGCGTTCTTTGCGAACCGAGTATCCACCTCAGGAGGGCAGAAGTTGAGCACCTTGATGCCGTAACCCATGACCTCTACACGCAGGGCATCCGACAGGGCATCGACCATACACTTCGAGCCGGCGTATGCCCCGAGGAGGGGTATCGCGCGCCTCCCGGCAACGGACGAGATATTGACGATCATGCCCTTCGTTTTCTTGAGGAAGGGCAGCGAGCCCTGTATCATATGTATCACCCCTTCCACGTTCGTCTTCATCATGACACCGAAGGACTTCATGTCCATACGCTCGATAGAACCGTAATAAGCGACCCCTGCGTTGTTGATCAGGACATCGAGTCTCCTGAAGCGGCTGATGGTCTCTTTCACAGCCCTCTCTGCGTCTCTCTTGTCACCGACGTCTCCGGCAACAGCAATGATAGCGCCGCCCAGATCTTCCCGGAGTTCGCTGAGTCTCCGTATATCCCTCGCCATGAGTGCAAGTCCCGCGCCTTTCTTGACGAGTAGCCTTGCAAGGGCGCTGCCGATCCCGCCGGACGCGCCGGTGAGAAGTACGACCTTATCGTTTAGTTTCATGATCTTTCTCCTATTGTTTTATGAATACCGGGATGCGCTGGAGCGGTGCCGGGTAGTCCTTCAGGGTGACAGGCCCGGTGAACGTGACCCGGGTAAAGTAGTCCGTCCATGTCCCTGCCGGCAAATAGACGTCCCTGGAGGTCTGGCCAGCGTTGAACACCGGGCACACGAGGTAGGTGTTCCCGAGCAGAAACTCGTCATCTATCGTATAGGTGGTACTATCCGTGGGATAGTCGAAGAACAGCGGCTTGACCATGGGCATGCCGGTCTGTGCGGAGCTGAGGGCAAGGTCTGTCATATAGGTCGAAAGGGATTCGTGTATCCCGGCGTAGAACCGTGCTATCGACGACGTCGTCTGCGTGCTGAGTCCCCCCATAGTCGGGTTCCACGGCGCGATGGATATCTGCATAAGGGGCATGAATGCGTTCATCTCTATCCACCGGATGTAGAGTTCGGAATCCGGCATACCGTACGGCGGGTACGCGTTACCGCCGATCATGTCCGGCAGTACGAACGGGTACCCAATCATCCCGAGCGCAAACATCTGCGTCAGCACGGACTTCAGTCCGTTATCGTTGCCCCAGGTCGAATCCTTGTCGTACTCCCGCATGATCTGTCCCTGATCCTGGCTGAACCAGCCGGATCTGAATTCCATCGCAGGAACGCGCTCATGAAGCGCTATGTAGAAGTCCGCGTACTGGTTCGGCGACAGATAGCCGGACGTGATACCGTCCGGGGGGAACCAGTTCGCCTCGCCGGCATCGAACTTGAACCCGTCGATCCCGTAGTCGGACACGATGCCGGCCAGCAGACCGGCCCACCATGCGAGGCTGTCATGGTCGGCGAAGTTTATGAGCCCGGCCTTCTTGATGCCGAAAGTGTCCCACCAATCTATCAGGTCGACGCCGCCTGACTTCGCCTGGACAAAGTATCTCCGGGTCGAGGCATCGAAATTGGAGGAGTCGTTGTCTACGAACGGCGGTACCCAGAGCGAGACTTTGAACCCCATGGCATGGAGCTGCGATACCATGGCCTTAGGGTCCGGAAACTTCGCCGGGTCGAAGTCGGTGTCCCCCCAGTGCTTCTGCCATTTGTCGTCGATCTCGAGTATCGAGTACGGGAACCCTTGAAACTCGATGTCCTTGGCAAAGGAGATGACGGTGGTTTGGCTGATGTTCCACAGGTACTGAGCCCACGTCGACCATACCGGGCCCTTGAACATGTCCGGTGCTGGCAGGGGTACCGGGCGCCATGCCTTCTTGAGCGTAAAGTCCGTTGATATCCAGTCCCGGTACAGGGAAGGGATGTCCCTGTCCACGAGAACGTCATACGAGAACCTGTCCCCGTTGCCGGACAGCATAAACACGTCGCTGCCCATGCTGACGCAGATCGGCCCGTAGCTGTCAACGAACAGGCCCGCACCGTTCGACGTGAGCCACAGCGGCGTGGTGATGTTGTTCTGATCGGCAGTCTCCAGCGGACACCGTGTAAAGCTGCCGGTCTCCAGGGGGAACCACTGCTCTCCGTCCTGTGTGGTCCCATCGACCGGGTTCTCGTAGTTGCCGAGCTCTCCCTGACCGTACCAGTGACCGGACGTTGCTACTGAGAAGGCGTCCCCGATATTCTCTACAGCGGCGCTCTGGCTTGATATCGTTACCTGTATCATCGTATCGGACAAGCGGAAACTATAGGTGATCCAGCCTGCCCGGCTGCTGCGGAGGTAGACGTCCGCGCCGTCCGGCGTGAGACTATACCCGGACGCAGAAGACGTGCACGTGGTGGAGCTTCCGGTCGAATAGCTCCCGGTAGCGCTCACCGGAGACGATGCCGTGCAGGGTATGGACGACAGTACCGTCTTCGCGCCATATGCCACGGTGAAGCTGTAGGGCGACCTGTTCACCGTAAGCGTATAGCTCTGTCCGCCAAGGACAAGCGTGGGGGGCATCGGCTGCAAGTTCAGGCCGCTGGTCCTGCTACCGCACCCGGAGGACACTGACAGGAGAACGGCGGCAAACAGGGCCATCAGGTTCTTTTTCATACCGCACCATCCTTTCCCCTGATAGGGGATTCTCTTATACAATCGCTACCGTCCCTTGTAAACAGAAACAGGTCGTGGTTTGCGCGGGCAGGTGGTTGAAAAGCTTATTCATCCCGTGCATGTCCGGCGTCCGGCGTGGGGAGCATCCTCGTAGAGTTCCGAGCCCGCTACGGTGGAGCAGCAACAGAGGGTACCCGGGTCAGAAAACACTGGACACGCCACATTTAAATTGATAATAAAATCAAAAATTCAAAAGGAGGCTGATTATGAATAAAGGACCAAGAGATGCTGTTGTGGTCGCCGCGGTAAGGACCGCGATAGGAAGGGCGAACAAAGGGAGCCTGATAAACGTGCGGGCCGACGATATGGGTGCCGTAGTGGTTCGGGAGGTCGTCAAAAGGACGCCGAAGATCAATCCCAAAGAGATTGAGGATCTCGTCGTAGGGTGCGCGATGACCGAGGGAGAGCAGGGGCTGAACGTGGCACGGGCCGTCGGTGTCATCGCGGAGCTGCCGGTAGAGGTCCCGGCCGCGACCCTCAACCGGTTCTGCTCTTCGAGCCTCGAGGCGATAAACTTCATTGCCCTGCGGATCATGGCTGGGTTCATAGATACCGGCATCGGCGCCGGGATAGAGAACATGAGCCACATACCCATGGGAGGCCTCAACCCGGACAAGGCGCTGAACGTCCAGCTCTTGAATGAGATACAGGAAGGCAAGAAGCCAAACATCTACGTAACCATGGGACAGACTGCTGAGAACGTCGCGGCCGAGTACAAGGTTTCCAGACAGGACCAGGATAAATTCTCGTTCGATAGCCACATGAAGGCCGTAAAATCCATAAAGGCTGGGCTGTTCAAAAAGGAGATCATCGGCATCAACGCCCTGCAGGCCGATGGTTCGACGAAGCTTTTTGATACGGACGAGTGTCCGAGGGAAAACACGTCCCTCGAGAAGCTTGCCACGCTGGCCCCGGCATTCTCGGAGACCGGCAGTGTGACCGCCGGAAACTCGAGCCCGCTCAATGACGGCGCTGCCGCGGTCATGATCATGTCCAGGGAAAAGGCGAAGGCGCTCGGCCTCGAACCCCTGGCGACCATACGCGCGATGGCGGTCGCAGGCGTGAAGCCAGAGCTCATGGGCATAGGTCCCATCTACGCGATAAGGAAGCTGCTCTCCAAGGCAAAGCTCACGATGAATGACATCGGGGTCGTCGAGCTCAACGAGGCGTTTGCCTCCCAGTCGCTCGCGGTCTCCAGAGAGCTCGGCATACCGGCCGAGAAGCTGAACCCCAGAGGTGGAGCGATTGCGCTCGGCCATCCCCTCGGCGCAACCGGCGCACGGATCATGACGACACTCGTTCATGAGATGGTGGCCAACAACCTGACTTTCGGTATCGAGAGCATGTGCGTCGGAGGCGGGATGGGAGTCGCCACACTGGTGGAGAGAGGATGAGGTGCAGGCTGCAATAATCGGCACGGGCGCCTGCGTTCCGGACCAGGTCCTGACGAACAAGGCACTCGAAGAACTGGTCGATACCTCGGACGAGTGGATCGTCTCGAGGACCGGCATCAGGGAGCGCAGGCGTGCCGGGCATGACGAGGCGTCTTCTGACCTTGCCTACAGCGCGGCGAGGCATGCACTCAAGGATGCCGGCATACGGGCCGACGAGGTCGACCTCGTTCTGGTCGCCACCGCGACGCCGGACATGCTCCTTCCATCGACCGCCTGCATCGTGCAGGGAAGGCTCGGACTGAAGCACGTCCCTGCGTTCGATCTCTCCGCGGTGTGCACCGGGTTCATCTACGGCCTTTCGACCGCAGATGCCTTCATCCGGTCCGGCGCATACAGGACCATCCTGCTTATCGGCGTGGACACCCTTACGAAGTTCACGGACTACAACGACCGGACGACGTGCGTGATCTTCGGAGATGGTGCCGGTGCCATCGTGGTGAGGGCGACGCACGAGAAAAAGGGGGTCGTCGGCTCGACGCTCTATGCAGACGGAAGCAAGTGGGACTACATCTACGTTCCTGCAGGGGGCTCAAGGACGCCATCCTCTGTGGCGGACAAGACCAATTGCTACCTGAGAATGAAGGGCCACGACACCTTCAAGGTAGCCGTCAGAGGACTCGAGCAGGCCATCGTGGATCTGCTGGAGCGGTGCCATCTTTCGCCGGATGAAGTCGACATCGTCATACCGCACCAGGCGAACGTGCGCATCATAGAGGCGCTCACCAGAAAACTCGGCTACCCGCCGGAAAAGGTGTTCGTCAATATCGAGAGGTATGGGAACACTTCAGCGGCCTCCATCCCCATCGCGCTCGATGAGGCGGTCAGGGCCGGGAAGATAAAGAGCGGAGACAACGTGCTGCTCGCCGCGTTCGGCAGCGGATTGACGTGGGGCGCAAGCCTCATCAGGTGGTGAAGGCGCCGGTCTGCAAGCCGGTCATTTCTTTGCCGTACCCACGAGGGACGAAAAGCGTCTGATGCCCCGGCCAGCGAGGTACTGAGCCAACTCACGCACGAGCATGTCTGCGGTGCCGGGATTTATGAAACTGGCGGTACCTACCTGCACCGCGTTTGCTCCTGCAAGCGCATACTCGACGACGTCCTCCACTGTGGTAACGCCACCCACGCCGATGATCGGGATGCCTATCCTGCCGTACGTATCATACACGAGCTTCAGGGTGAGAGGCTTTATCGCCGGTCCGGACAATCCGCCGGTCTTTGCGCCGAGGAACGGCCTGCCGCTCCTCAAATCGAACGCCGCCGCCGGGTAGGTGTTCGCGATGCTCACCGCATCGGCACCGGCGTCCTGTGCGGCGAGCGCTATATCTGCGATGCTCGTGACCATCGGAGAGAGCTTGACGATGAGCGTCTTGTCCGTGGCCTCCCGCACCTTCGCGGTAACGGAGCGCACCACCAGCGGGTCTTTGCCGAACTCTGCGCCCCCGGCCTTGACGTTGGGGCAGGAGATGTTCAACTCGATGCCATCTATCCTCCTGAACCGGTCCAGCTTGCCCGCAAGCTCCACGTACTCGTCCACCGTGGACCCGAAGATGTTGACGATGACCGCGGTGTCCGCACCTTCGAGCCGCGGGAGTACGTGTCTCACAAACGCGTCAATCCCGATGTTCTCGAGGCCTATCGAGTTAATCAGTCCGCAGGGAACCTCCCGTATCCTCGGGGCCGGGTTGCCGTTCCGGGGTCTGAGCGACAGCCCCTTCGTCACGAAGCCGCCGATACTCTCGAGGGGAAAGAACTTCTCGTACTCGATCCCATACCCGAACGTACCGGACGCCCCTATGATCGGGTTCTTCAGGGTCATACGTCCGATCCTGCTATGGAGGGAGCTCTGGTTCACGACGGGCCCTGCCCTCCGGCCTCTTCTGTTCTGCCCCCGGTTGATTTTCCGTTGAGCTCAAGAATCAGCGCGATCTCGTTACAGTCAGGAAACTGCGGACATTTGAGGCAGTCGCTCCATATCTTCTGCGGCAGGAGCGACTTATCCACGATCCTGAAGCCGAGCTTCTCGAAAAACGCGGACTTGTAGGTCAGCGAGAAGAGCTGGCTAATGCCGAAGTCCCTGGCCTCCCCGATGCACGATTTCGCGAGGGCAGAGCCGATCCCCTGTCGTGTGTACTCCTGCTTTACCGCGAGGGACCTGATCTCCGCGAGGCCGTCCCAGAACATATGCACCGCGCACACGCCGATGATCCCGGTCCCGTCCCCGGTGTACACGCTGTAGTCGCGGATGTTCTCGTACAGCTCGAGCAGGGAGCGCTGGAGCATTTCCCCCTTTTTTGCATAGGACTCGATCAGCTTCTGCATATCCTTCACATCGCCCATGTTCGCTTTTCGTATCACTTGAGTTCCCTCGCCTGCCTTAGAAGTTCCCTTGCCTGTCTCTTTCCGAGCTCCGTGACCGACTCGCCGGAGAGCATCCGTGCGATCTCGTCTACCCGCTCTTTCTCGTCCAGCACCTTTACCTCGACCTCGGTCCTGTTGCCTGACACGCGCTTGGATACACTGATATGATAATCACCGAACCCGGCAATCTGGTGCAGGTGGGTTATGCAGATGACCTGATGATACGCGGAAAGCTCCTTCAGCTTCCTCCCGACGATCTCCGCAGTCGGTCCGCCGATGCCCGCATCTATCTCGTCGAACACGAGTATCGGCACCGGAGAAGCCTTCACCAGGACCCTCTTTATCGCGAGCATCGTCCTTGAAAGCTCGCCACCGGAGATGATCTCTGTCAGGGGCTTCGCCGGAAACCCGGGGTTGGCAGAGAAATAAAATGCCACACGGTCGATACCGTCGGCACTTACCGGTCTGTCGTCGATCATGACGGCGTCTTTCGCCCCCGGCGCTTCGAACCCGATCTCGAACACTGCATCCTTCATGCCCAGCGCCTTCAGCTCGCCGGCGATCTTTTTACCGAGCCCGGCAGCAGCGCTTTTCCTGGACTTCGAAAGCCCCTCCGCCCGTGCATAAAGCTCCTTTTGGAGGGCGGCCTTCTTTTCCCCCAATCCTGCGATGTCACCATCCATGTTCCGGATTCCCTTCAACTGCCGTTCGACAGAACCCGCAAACTCCATGATCTCCCTTATCGTGCTGCCGTACTTCTTTTTCAGCCTGTCCAGCATTTCCATGCGCTGCTCCGTCTGCTCGAGCTTCCGGGGATCGAGATCTATCCTCGATAGGTAGGCGCTTACATCCGACGCGGTGTCTTTTAATTCCACCAGCAAGGCATCGAGCCTCCCTGCATACTGCTGTAGTGAAGGATCGATTTCCTGTAGCCCGGTCACCGCCTTCAGTGCCCTGTATACGCCGGCGACCGCGCTGCCTTCCTCTCCGGACAGGGCCTCGGACGCGATCGTGAGCCCGGTCATCAGGCGCTGCACATGGGCGAGTATGTTGTGCTCCTTTTCGAGCTGGGCGTCCTCGTCTGGCGTGAGGTTTGCTGCCGTGATCTCCGAGAGCTGGAACCTCAGCAGTTCCTCTTCTTTCTTCGAGCCCGCCAGCCTCGCCTGTAGTTTGTCCAACGCAGCGGCGGCGTCCTTTAATTCCGTGAATAGTACACGCACGCGCGCTGCCTGTTCCTCAAGGCCCGCGTAAGCGTCAAGCAATCTCAGGTGCGTCGATTCGTCGAGCAGGCTCTGGTGCTCGTGCTGGCCATGTATATCTACCAGGGACTTCGACAGCCACGCGAGCATCGAGAGCGTCGACGCTGAGCCGTTTATATAGGCCCTGCTCTTACCCTGCGCGCTTATAATCCGCTTTATAAGGAGTTCCGGCGATGGCTCGAACCCGCGTTCCTTCAGGAACTCCTGTACCGGGGCGTTGTCTGCCGTCTCAAATAGCCCTTCAATGACGGCCTCCGGCGCGCCGCTCCTGACGACGCCAGGCTCGGCCCTGCCGCCCAGCAGCGCGAGCATACCGTCGACCATGATGGACTTGCCAGCGCCGGTCTCTCCGCTGATCACGCACAGGTGGTCCGAGAACGGGACGGTCACGTCTTTGAAGATCGCGAAGTCCTTCAGCCGCAGGGATTTCAGCATCTACCGCTCACCCCACTTCAGCTTTTCCCGAAGGATCTCGAAGTAGTTCCTGAACGGTGACTTGATGACCGTTATGTCATGGGACGACTTCGATACCACGATCATCGTATCTTTTTTAATGGGCCTTGAGACCTGTCCGTCGAGGGTCACGACGACGTCCTCCTCCCCGGACTCGAGCGTGGCCTCCACGACCGCCTCGGGTGACAGAACGATAGGCCTGTTCGTCAGCGTGTGCGGGGATATGGGAGCAAGGATGATCGAGTCCGTCGTGGGGTAGACTATGGGCCCGCCGGAGGCCATCGAGTACGCCGTGGAGCCGGTCGAGGTCGCTATGATGAGGCCGTCCGCCTTGTAGGTCGTAAGGTAGTTGTGGTCCACGCTCGTCTTCAGCAGGATCATCCTCGCTATCGTGCCCTTTGTTATCACCGCATCGTTGAGCACGTCATAGGTCATACCGGGAGGCGTGCCGTTGTCCAGGACCTGGACATGGAGGCGCATCCTTTTCTCGTAGACCGCACTTCCGGAAATGACGAGGTCCGTGACCGTGAACAGTTCCTCCATGGTGATTTCCGTAAGAAAGCCGAGGCCTCCTATGTTCACCCCTATGATGGGGATATTCTGATCTCCCATGAGCCGTATAGCCCACAAAAAAGTGCCGTCGCCGCCGAACACGACGACGATATCTGCGTCGTCCGGGATCCTGCCCTTGAAGCGCATGAGCCCGGGATCAACGGCCTCAGCCATGCTTGCCTCTATCGCGACCCCGATGTCCCGCTTGCGGAGGTACGCGGCGTACCTCTTGATCTCCTGATACGTGTCAGCAGACTTTTTACTCTTTACGACCAGCGCTATCTTCATCGTAACAACACCGTTCCTCTTCACCCGATACTGCCGGTGTCCTTTATTTTCACTTCCTCCCTGTTTTAATTTCTGATAGCATAAAACAGGACGAAACTTAACACAAGTATATGAGACAGCCCCTTGCCCACAGACTACGGCCGCAAAGCCTCAGCGAACTCGTGGGGCAGGAACACGTGCTCGGCGAAGGAAAGCCCCTGCGCCAGGCCCTTGATGCAGGTGTCCTGCCCTCGATGATCATCTGGGGGCCGCCGGGCTCCGGCAAGACATCGTTCATACGGATCATCACCTCCCACCCCCGGTACGATCCCATCTACATGACGGCGGTGTCCGCAGGTACCAGGGAGATCAGCAAGGTGCTGCAGGAGACAAGGGATCTCAGATTCACGAGCAAGAAACTCGTGCTCGTGATCGACGAGCTGCAACATCTCAACCGATCACAGCAGGAGGTCCTGCTGCCGTACGTAGAGGACGGGAGCGTGATCTTCATCGGTATCTCCACGGACAACCCCTCGTTCGCGCTCAACCGTGCCCTCCTTTCCAGAACCACGCTAGTCGTGTTCGAGCCCCTGAAAGAGCAGGCCCTGAAGACTATCATACAGCGGTCGCTCCGTGACAGAGAAAGGGGCCTCGGGAGCGAGGGCATCGCCATAGACTCAGATGCCCTGGATTTCATCATGGTCCAAAGCAACGGGGACGCGAGGAAAGCGCTCAACGCTGTTGAGCTCCTGTCGGATGTTGCCCTGAAAAAGGCTGACAGGACCATTACGGTGTCCGACGCATCGAAACTTTCCGCGATAAACTTGCTGCCCTATGACCGGAAAGAGGACGAGCACTACCATACGATCTCCGCGTTTATCAAGAGCATGCGCGGCTCTGATCCGGACGCGGCGATCTATTACCTCGCAAGGATGATAGAATCAGGGGAAGACCCGCGGTTCGTCCTGCGCAGGATGATCATATTCGCATCCGAGGACATCGGCAACGCGGACCCGGTTGCCTTGTCCGTAGCGGTCTCTGCATTCCACGCGTTCGAGGCAGTCGGCATGCCGGAGGGCTTCATACCGATGGCGCACGCGGTGGCCTTTCTCGCATCGTCTCCCAAGAGCAATGCGTCATACAAGGCCTACCTGAAGGCAAAGGCAGACCTGCAGGAGCATGGGTATCTCGACATACCAAAGCACATCGTCAACCCGGTAACCGAGCTGGGCGAGAAACTCGGCTACGGCGACGGATACAAATATCCTCATGACTACGAAGGCGGGTATGTGGACCAGCAATACCTGCCGGACAGGCTGAAAGGCACGCGCTACTACGTGCCCAAGGACATCGGGTACGAGAAGATCATTAAGGAATACCTGGAGCGGATGAAGAATGGCGCTGGCGATAGGGACATGCCCGCCCCCCGTGCAAAGGAGGGGAAATGACCAAGGGCTCCGTTTTTATCAAACGTCAAACCAGACACCTTTGCAGTCTTATAAAAAGGGCGGGTTGAAAACCCGCCCTTGCATTTGTGCGCCCAGCATGGGCGATAACTTGGCGGTGTAAGTCCGCTATGAGCTTGGCCATAAGTATCATTAGCTGAAGGCAAGGGTGTTCTCGGGCACACGAGCGAAGCTTGGGTCGGAAGGAATCTGAAGGAAGCCGGAGGCAAAGTCTCGGCCTGATGAATAAGAACCGTATACAAGGCTTTAACCCAAGTTCGTCAGCAGCGTAAGAAATTACATCAATAAAAGCCCTCTGGTAGATACTTTGATTCACATAAAAGAGAATCGGGAATGTATTTACGACAATGTAAGCGCAAGATAGGTAACGAAGTGTATGAATCATGGGCACTGGTGGAATCGGTTCGTACAGCAAAGGGACCTCGGCAAAGGACGGTAGCATAACTTGTAGAACTTGTGTAGATTTTAACAAGCGAACCTATTGGGCTCAATTTGAATAGGGGACCATTGTAACATATAACCCAGGCATTCCCGGATGCATCTATCTTTATATCACCTGGTCTCGTGCAGACAGGATATGTCCTGATGGTTACGCCTGTCGAACTCAATTCGGTTACGTTAGTAGTACCAAGGCCAGGAAGAATGTTATAATTCGCAACCCAGAC
Organism: bacterium; assembly: GCA_021787665.1. GTDB lineage: Bacteria > JAMCPX01 > JAMCPX01 > JAMCPX01 > JAMCPX01 > JAMCVD01. The sequence continues at coordinate 1,889 of JAJYLN010000018.1, read as the reverse complement.
ATTACCCTGACAATCAATTGCTATGCCGATCGGGATTGGGCCAACTACATAAGTTCTTATAGTGGTACCTGCTGGACTTAATTCGGTTCCCGGTTACAGTGTTACTTCCCTGATTGGTAATCCAAACATTGTCCTTTGAATCTATCGCTATGCAGGCTGGAGTAAAGCCTGTGCCATACGTCCCAATGGTTACACCCGTAGCGCTTAATTTGGTTACTGTGCTGTCATAAAAATTCGTAACCCACACATTGCCTGAACCGTCTATCGCTATACTGGATGGCCACTCACCTACAGTATACGTATGGGCGGTATAACCTTTGGAGCTGCTCCCACACCCTGCGACATACGCCATCACTATTATTATTATAGCAATCCTAAAGATTTTAATAAGATAATCCTTTTTCATTTTCTGTCTTCAGTACCTCACACTTGCTTTTTTTCTTTTTATTCGTCTTCTTACACACAAGGCGAGTTGCTGGAAACATTACTGCATTCCTGTATTACAAAAATCATACCTACAGCAAAACTAACTATCGCAAGCCTTGATAATGTATTCATAATTTTAACTTCCCTTTGCCTATCCGCCTCTTTTATTCAATACACCTTCAACGCCTCTATAGTGTCCAGCGGCTGGCCGCCAGACTTTGATATACCTCCGAGCGCATATATCCAGCCGCTGTCCTCTACTACTGCAAGGTCTGCCCGCGGAACGGTAAGCGGCGTTGTGAATGTCCATTTGCCGAGCGTCCCATCTGCATTTATCAAGGCCTTCTCTACTGTATTTGTTACCCCGTTGTCCGTGTATCCTCCGACCGCGTACACCCACCCGCTGATCGCGACCGCCGCAAACCCTGCCCTCGGCAGGTTCATGGGGCTTGTATATTGCCAGTTACCGAGTGTTCCGTCTGTCTGCACCTGTGCCATCTCAACCGAGTTTGTTATGGACGTGCCGTTGTAATACCCACCGAGGGCATAGACATAATTACCATAGTTTACTGCTGATGGCTTGTAACGTGGGATATTTAACGATGAAGTCGCCTGATAAGTAAAAGATAGACCTGGGCGTACCAACGGAAGTTCACTACCTAGTCCCCCAAGGGAATATAGTTGGTTGCATGAATAAATGCCTCTCCATATATCATTATCAACTATAGTTCCAACCTCATTCAAATATCTCGTGTTACTCTTGCCTCCAATGACATAAATACCACAGGTAAACAGTGTAGCCGAACCCGCAGGTATATCGTGCATAGCATCGATAACAATACCTTTCTTGAGTGCTCCACTTTCATCTGCTCCGCCACCTATCTCCGCCAAATTTACGGGATCTATAATCTCAAGGTTGTTCAATGCATTGCCCGCATTTTCGCCTCCAACAGCATAGAAGACCCCATCAGTCGCAACGGCTCCAAACCCAGCTCTTGGTTCCCATAGCCCTGTGGTTTCCGTCCACCCGCTCAATGTCGTCCCACTTATTATGTTCGCAAAGGCTATGCTGCCTGTTGTTGTAGGGGCATTGCCCCCTATGATGTATATCTTCGATTGTGTAAAAGAAACTGGCACCCATGTAGAACAGAGTGTTCCTCCTCCACCAAGTAAATAGATGTGGTCCTGACAACTTACTGCCGCCATATCTGGGAACATGATGGAAGACGTAGACAGAATAATATTCCATGTCCCCAACGTTCCGTCAGTGTTTATATCAGCATACTCAACTGTATTTTCTGTATCTCCTCCTATGGCGTATATTTTATTATTTACTATGGTTCTTCTCCTTACCGAGTGGGTGAATTTCAGGTTTTTTTGTAGTCGAGAGGTGGCAGCATACAAGTCAGGACTTTTAGCTGGAAGTATTCAGGATCTTTTAGTCCGTAGGCTCTTCGCTGAAT
>JAJYLN010000017.1 GCA_021787665.1 bacterium | reverse complement strand
GCGACATGGAAGAAGATCCCCCAGTTGAAGCAGATACTGGGTGAGATCGTGCTGAAAAAGGACATGCCCCGCTCTGCCTCCGACACGATAAAGAAGCAGTTCAGGGACGTCAAGGACTCTTTCTTAACATTAGTGAGTTAGGCGCTCTTCGTGTCATGCCCCGTAGCGGCGTCAGCGGACTCTTTTTGTGCTGTCGCCTGAACGGCCGGCCTCGTTCTCCGTATATGTCTCTTCCTTTTTGACTTTTTGGGGGCCTCGAACTTCTGTGACATCTCGGTCAGCAAGGAGCCAAGCCTTGCAACCTCATTATTCAGCCTCTTGATATCATCCACGGAAGGCATATTCAGCAGACCGAGCGCCATAGGCATAACGGCATCGAGCCTCGATTTCAATTTCATCATCTGCTCGAAGCTCTTGTTCAATACGGGCTGCATCCGCTTCGACGAGAGCAGCTTACCTGCTATCTCGCTGAGCGACACGCTTTCAAATAAATCTGTTGCCTTTTGTTTCATAACGTCTCCTCCTCCTTCTTCCTTTATCATAAGAAACCGTCACCCTACATAAACCATCCTCGCGGACATACCCCGCAAGGTTTTTGACATATAGCACAGCTTATTATAAATCTCAAGCATGAAAAAAGTACTCGCGGTACTGATCGTCGTATTGTCATTGCTTTCCTGTTCCAGGCACCAATCCAGAGCGTCCACGCTCGTCATAGGCATTGAAGGCAGCCCCGCAAACCTTGATCCCCGGTACGCCACGGACGCATACTCCGGACAGATTGCGCAACTATGCTTCGAGGGACTGCTGCGGTACAGGAGGAACGGCACCCTCGCTCCCCTGCTCGCCCGGAACGTCGTGGTCAAAGACAATACCACCATCCTGATTACCCTCAAAAAGGGCATCAGGTTCCAGGACGGCTCTGCCTTTACGGCCCAGGATGTCTTTTCCACAATCGACGGTATCATGAAATCCGGAACATACTCCCCTTATAAGGAGGCCCTGTTGCACATACAGCGCATCCGTATCCGGGGCCCGTTCAGCCTGACCGTGCATCTGAAGAGGCCCTATGCGCCTATCCTCGGTGCCCTCACCCTCGGCATACTGCCGCATCGGCTCGCTTACAGGGAAAACCTCCCCCTTAGAGATCTCGTCGGCACCGGCCCTTACATCCTTTCAGCGTACCGGCAGGCGAGCTATGTAAAACTCGATGCGTTCAACGGTTACCGGCGCGGGGCACCGGAGATTAAGCATCTTATATTCAGGGTCATTCCCGACGACCTCATGCGCGTACTTGAGCTCGAAAAGGGCAGCGTCGATATGCTTGTCAATGCGGTGCCTCCGGACTCTGTAGCCGGCCTCGAGCACGACCGGCATATCAAGGTCATCGTAGGGCCAGGGAACAACTACGAATATGTCGGCTTCAATATGAGAGACCGCATACTCCGCATAAAGAAGGTGAGACAGGCCATAGCGTTTGCCATCAACAGACCAGGAATCATACGGTATGTGCTGTTCGATCAGGCAGAACCTGCTGCTGGTATCCTGCCACCATGGAATGCGGCGTACGACCCTGCCCTGCGGCAGTATGCCTATGACCCTGCACGGGCAAGGCAATTGCTCGATCAGGCAGGCTTTCCTGAAAAGGACGGATACAGGTTTGTCCTTGATTTCAAGACCTCGAACAACCCCCTGTCCCTGAGGGTAGCGCAGGCGATCGCTTACGAGCTCGGAGAGGTAGGCATAAAAGTCAACCTGCGATCATTTGAATGGGCAACCTTCTACAATGATATTCGACACGGCAATTTCCAGATGTATACGCTGCGCTGGGTCAACGTGATGGATCCTGGTATATTCTATTATGCATTCGATTCGAAGGCCGTGCCCCCGGAGGGGGCGAACCGGGGCTATTATTCGGACCCCAGGGTCGATCTGCTCATCGGGCGCGCAATGGCAGTGATGAACCTTCAGGACTCGATACCCATGTACAGACGTCTCCAGGGCCTGATTGCAGCAGACCTGCCATACGTCAGCCTCTGGTACATGAAGGACGTAACCGCCATGAGGGACAGGGTCCGGGGCTTCGAGCCGTTCCCCGGCGGCGGATATACTGGTATCGAAAAGGCGCACCTTGCCGCTAGGAAGTAAGAGCCCATCCGGTCACGGCATCACGATGGCTGGAACAAGAGAGAGTGTCCGACGATGTGCCGTAGGGGTAAGAAACCAGGGAAGCGATCACAGAAGACATCTCCTGCACCGGCTTAATCTTCAAGTCTTTTTCTTTCATGCGACTACGAATATGTCATACTCCGAGGGGTTTTTTGAGCTTATCGTATTCAGAATGGGAGCCGATCCAGAACCATATAATTTCATCATCGATTAACACCCCGATAGCGCGGTAATCTTTCGAGATTCGCACAGAACCTCTTAAAATGCTTTACCCAATAATCTTGTCATGATCATTCAACTCCTCTTGTTTGTAATAATATCATCAACGTATATCATAAAGAAAGCTTCATATTAAGAATAGTTTACAGAATCAAAAAAGCCTTTGAAATAGTCACCATCTGTCATGGGGCTGTAATGTTAAAGAACGTTTTGTAAAATAAACCGGCCCGGCAAGATGCACGTCCGGGCTCAACGTCTTTATCCTCTCTGCGTGGCACTGGAGTACAGCAGCAATAATGGACCTGTCAAACAAAAGAGTCCCTTCACCCGGGACATGCATGTACGATCTATCTTTGATTCCACCGGTTCACGCCGTCTTGACAAACCATTACAATTCTACACATAGGGGAAAGAACTAGTGTCTTAAAGTCGTTGACACATTCCGCCCCACGATCACTTTTGAGATGAGACCCAGATCGCGAGGGGCCGGGTCCGACAAATGCCCGTCTCTCCGCTATTGACCATCACGAAGCTCAGCATGTTTTTGCCTGGTCTCAGGCCCGGACCGGTGATGCTGCCCTGGAAGCCGGCATAGACATAGACCGGGTCTTTAAGCGCAAGGGCAACGTCGGTCCTGACCATCCCATAGGTCAACGGAAAGAGCCTGCCGTCGACGTCTGCCAGAACGGCCGATGCGAGGGAATGGGCATCTCGATCCACCGCCCATCCCTTTACCTCTATGCTATCGGATTGCACCACGATCTCCCTACCCTGCCCCCGGTACGGCGCACTATACTCATTGATAAAATCGACATGGAGATCCGCAGGACAGTCCTGGCCGGGCAACGAGGCAATCTCAGGAATGGAGATCGGCAGGGGGGCATTGGGCAAGAAGCCGTGGTTGGTAGTAGCAATGATCACATGGTCGGGAATGAAGGTATGCAGCCTTTCCGATTCAGACAGGATCGCCGGGCCCTGGTCGGGGTCCGGAGGATTATAGACCACATAGCGATGTAAAATAAAGTCCCTGTACCTCAGATCAGAGAGAGCGCCGTTGAACCAGAGGGAGAACACGAGCAGCGGGGCTACCAACCCCACCGCGTTTAAGCGTAAAAAGGCAGATCGGTCCCTGCCATAGGTTACCAGGTAATAGCTAACGATAAGTACGAAGAGCAGCAGCGAGTTTATACTGTATCGTGAAGCGGTCGCTTCCTTGACACTCCAGCTCACCCGGCCCAGGCCTGCTGCCACTGCCGTTGCAAGCACGAATAGCATTGAGAAGACCAGGAATGGCTCCCCCTTGTGTGATAGATACCGAACACCCATGTGCATTGCAAAGATCAGGAAAATGATGCCCGTGAGGAGCGGCACATACAGCGGGAACGGCCCATACCCGGGTGCCGAATTGCCCAAAAAGAGGAGAAAATATTCCAGGAACATGAGCGGATGATGGAGTGCATATACTCTGGACGCTGCCTGAAGGGGCGTTACGTGGTACTGCAGTATGATAAAGTACAGACAAAAAATAAGGGCACCATAGACCAGAACTATCCATCCCCTCTTCCAATACTTCGCAAGGACAAAATAAACGAGTATGACGGGGAAGACGATCAATCCTCCGCCTTGGGTAAAGGAAGCCATAGTCGACAACAACAGCCCTTTCAAAAAATCATTCCTGCTGCCTGATCTGGTAAAAAAGAACAGGGCGGCCAGGGCAAAAAAGAGCTCATAATACTGCTGGAGCGATGCCGACGCCCAGATCATCGCCTCATACTGAGAAAAGGAAAACAGAGTCACCACGACGACGGCAGCATTCAGGGGGCTTACATGCTTTTTTACCAGGTAGACACAGAGAAGCAGGACAATCAGGACAAGGCCCACGTCCCCTGCGATGGCAAGATGTATAAAGTTGACCTTCCCAAAAAGATAATAATCCAGCAGCTCTACGGCACGTGAAAAAACAATCCTATGCTCGTTGTCCTGACGAAACAGGAGGGAGAGCTTAATCGAAAGCCCCTTACTCGATATAAACTGGTTCAAGAAATTAAGCAGGTCGTAGTCATCCCAGAAAGGAGCGTTGACCGAGTATTTCGATACAACATACCAATAAGAAAGAAAGGCGAACAGGGAAAGGACGGCCCCGATACGCGCGAAGAAATAGATCCCTTTCTCCCTCTCGGCTTCCGAACTTCGACCATCGTGATAAGCCAACGAATCCCTCCACCAACTATTATAAAGGAGACCCTACTTGTATAGACATATGTTATGCCGCATATTTCGTTGTTTCCCTGTTAAACAATGCACGAATCTTTTCTGGATTTTTAGCAAGGCTACGTAAAGCACCGATGGTCGTGGACTTCATTTCACGAAAACTGAACTATCCAGCATGCCCACGATTGCCAGACTTCACTGCACGACGCATATGCAATCGGTATCGTGCCCCCGTAGCCGTGATGACGGGTGTCTTCCCTTTGCGTCCCCAAGTAGTTCCCGCATGATAATCGCTCCTTATACCAGATTCGTCACCAAACCATATTTCTGCTCTTTCCTGACGCGCTTCTTGTTCTATCTCGGGATATTCTTCATGGAGCCAGCGCTGAACCAGTTCAGGGTCCTGCTGATAGGCTCGCCACCATGGCTCTTGTGGCGTTATTCCCAGTTGGGCCAGCTGCCGCCTTACTGAGTTTACGCTCAATTTGATCCCGTATCTCCGATGTATCAGAACGGCAAGTGCACTTCGTGTCCCTAGGGCAAAGGGAAACGTATACTGTCGAGGTTCTCCCTGCGTTACTACCCTGTATACCCAAGCTATCATCCGTCCCGTCAGCCTGTGGAGACGCCCCCCTCGCTTCTTTGCACCAAGCGCATCCCAGCCACCACTACGGTACAGTGCAAGCCAATTATAACTACACGCCCGACAAAAACCCATTGCCTTACTTACCTGCTCCGGACTTTGCCCGCTTTGTACCTGCGCTACTGCACACTTTCTCATCCCGGTTACAACAGCATGCTTTAATCGCCTTCCATCAACTTTCTTCATGCCTATAATACCAGTACATCCTTTAACTATGTCATTACTATTATGGACTGATGAGGAAGTGTATTTGCCTTTCCTTATACACGATTTCCTCCAGAACGACAACAAAACAAAAAAAAGACTTTTATCGTCAAAAACTCTTTCCTCATGATGACAAACGTAAAAGGATCCAGCAGGTTGATTAATTGCCTAGATGTGCTATAGTGGACGCAGGCCGGAGGTATGGAAAAGCTATGAATAAAGTCGCCATTGTTGGGTTCGGGACAACGCCGTTCAGGGCACGATGGATAGAAAAGACCTACTATGAGCTTGCCTATGACGCTGCGAAACTCGCTCTCGAGGACGCGGGCATCGACAAAAAGGAGGTCGGCGGCGTGGTGTACGGCATCTACAACGAGCTCTTCGAGAGGCAGTTTATGCCGGATGTGTATGTCCACAATTACATCGGCATGGGGCTCAAGCCCTCGGTGCGGGTAGCGACGGGAGGTGCAACGGGTGGCGCGGCCGTCTTCGTGGGATGGACGTGGATCGCATCCGGCCTGTACGATATCGTCATGGTCCTCGGCGTCGAGAAAGCAACGGACAACTATAACTACACCGTGGGGCACGCCACACCGGAGACGCTCAAGGCGATCCTGTTTTCCGGAGACATGACGTTCGAAAATCCCTCAGGCCTGACTGCTGCCGCATCGTACGCCCTGCCGCTGATAGCACACATAGACCGGTACGGCTCCCCCACGCAAAAGCAGATGGCAATGGTTGCAGTAAAGAACCATAAGAACGCCATGAATAATCCCAATGCCCAGAGCCCGAAGCTGCTCAGCGTGGATGACGTGCTTGGCTCGAAGATGATCACCTATCCTTTTAAATTTTATGATAACTGCCTGTATTCGGAAGGCGCATCCGCTGTCGTACTTGCTTCGGAAAGGGTGGCACGATCACTATCGGACACTCCGGCATGGATTACGGGCGTCGGTCTATCTCTGGACAAAGCCTTTGCCGGCGAAAGGGATGACATAACGGTCTTCTCGTCGAGCGTGCACGCGGGAAGAGACGCATACAAGATGGCAGGCATAAAGGAGCCCGCCAGAGAGCTCGATTTCGCAGAGCTGCACGACGCATTCACCGGCGCAGAGATACTCTCGTACGAGGCGTTCGGCTTTTGCAGGCCAGGAGAAGGTGGCAGATTGATAGAGGACGGCGTTGTCGAGATGGCCGGCTCCCTGCCCGTCAACCCGAGCGGGGGCCTGATCGGCTGCGGACACGCCGTCGGCGCGACCGGTGTCATGCAGACCGGAGAAGCTGCCCTGCAGGTACAGGGGAGGGCAGGAAAAAGGCAGGTGAAAGGCGCGAGGAAGGGCCTCGTGCAGAGTATAGGCGGGCCGGCAACGGCATGGACGGCTGCCTTGCTCGTGGAGCACATCGATCAGGTCAAGGCAAAGTCCCTGATAAAGCCACCTGCCGGCAGCAGACGGAAGAGGAAGAAGAAATGACAAAGAACGTACAATGATTGTAGGAGCAATACGGCTAACTGCCCTATGGTAAAGGAGTTACCATGATACAGCACAAGGAACAATGGCTTGAACAGGCGTCACGGAAGATCAAAGTGCCGGCGGAGCTTATCGCGAAGGCGTTCCGGGACGAGCTCGAGGGAAGCCCTGCTATGGATGCGCCTCTTGAAATCCCGGATATTATGGATATAACGTATAAATATAGCTATGGCGGCATATCGCGTTTTTTCAGGGAGCTCAGAGACAACAGGAAGCTTTATGGATCGAGGTGCACGCAGTGCGGCAAGGTATGGCTGCCGCCGCGTATAAACTGCAACGAATGTTACGCTCCCACAAAGTGGGTCGAGTTGGGCGATACGGCAGAGGTCATGACCTATACGATCGTCTATTACGGGACCTCCACGTTCTTCGACAAGGTCCCCTATGTGTGCGCATTCGTCAAGGTGAAGGGAGCAGACACGCTGATCATGCAGAACATATTTCTAAAGGACATACGGACGGCGAAGGTCGGTATGAAGGTGAAAATTCAATTCAAGGATCAAAGGAATGGAGACATGGGAGACTTCTGGTATGTCCCGGCTGACGATGGACACGACCATGTATGATGTCTACGAGAGGAACATAAACATACGGCTTCTCCCGATAGACAGCAAGACCGTCCTTCTCACTGCGTCCCTGCTCGACCTCAACCACAGTATAACGACGGAAGTGACGATCGACCTTGCGACGCAGGAGATAAGAGACGCGGATGTCAAGATGATGCGTGCCCCTTACGAACAGTGCTCGAAGGCACGGGAGCCCATTCACAAAATTATTGGACTAAAGATCGAGCGCGGTGTAAACAAGAAGATAGCTGACGCGATAGGTCATACATACGGGTGCATCCATGTCGTGGAGATCTTACAAAACGCTATGAGATTCGCTGCATCTATGCTAATAGGCGTAAGAGCGGGATATGGGACGTTCGAAAAACGGAGGGAGCTCAGTGAGGAGGAGCGGTTGGAAAAAGTTATGCCTTATTTAAAAAATACCTGTGTAGTCTTTAAGGACAAATAACAATGGCACTATCACTACCAAAAGGCTTTCTTTATGCGGGGAGCACGGCAGGACTCAGGAATGACGGTAAAAAGGACGTGGCGGTCGTGTACTCGGAAGTACCCGCGAACGCAGCCGGATTGTTTACAACCAATGCCATAAAAGCGGCACCTGTCACCATCTCCATGGAACAGCTCAGGAAGGGCAGGAAAAGGATGATCATCGCGAACAGTGGCATTGCCAATGCGGCGACCGCAAGGGACGGACTAAAGGACGTCGCCGAGATCATCACAGCCTATGCAAAGGGGTTCGCCCTAAGGCCGGAAGAGATCCTCGTCGCCTCGACGGGCATCATCGGCAGAAGGCTACCGGTTGAAAAGATCATATCCCAGATAACAGCGCTGAAGAACGATCTGTCCCGTCAGGGCTTCATGGACGCTGTCAAGGCGATCATGACGACCGACACGGTCCCTAAATATGGGTCACGCAGACTGAAGGTCGGCAGCAGGGAAGTAACGCTCACCGGGTTCGTCAAAGGCTCGGGTATGATACAGCCCCACCTCGCGACGATGCTCGGCTTTTTTACTTCGGATGCCGACATAGCGCAGGGAGCGCTGAAGAAGGCGGTCCTCAATGCTGCGGCTGCATCGTTCAACAGGATCACGATAGACGGCGAGATGAGCACCAACGATAGCGTACTGGTCATGGCAAATGGCCTTGCCGAGAACGAGACGATCACCGAAGAAGGCAGAAACTACGCCGCATTCGAGCAGGCGTTCATCGACCTTACGAAAGAGCTGGCGGAAAAGATGGTGAAAGATGGCGAGGGCGCTAATAAGGTCATAGAGATCAACGTCAAGGGTGCCAGGAGCGAAGAGGACGCGAGGAGGGTATCGTTCAAGCTTGCAAACTCGCCACTGATAAAGACCGCCTTTTTCGGAGAAGACCCGAACTGGGGACGCATCGTTGCCACGGTGGGCGCCGCATGCTCCTATGTGAGCGAGACGGGCTTGAAGATATGGATCGGCAAACAGTCCGTTTTCAGTTCCGGCAGGGGCATAGATAACGAGTCGCTCCTTAAAGTGAGGAACTCCATGAAGAACAGAACGATACAGCTTACCGTCGATCTCGGGGCCGGGAACAAGTCGTTTAACGTGATGACGTGCGATCTCACCTACGACTATGTCCGAATCAACTCGACCTACACGAGTTAGGAGGCCGGGTGCAGAAAATAGCTATACTTACCGTTGTTATAGCGAACCTCGTCTATCCGGCCGTAGCAAGGACAGACATCTACACCTATGTGGACAACAGCCATGTGGTCCATTTTACGAATGTTCCCACGTCCCGCAGGTACAGGCTTATCTGGAGGGACCGGGGCTCCTATGACCATTCTCAGATATCCGCGGCCGTGCTCAAGAAGAGGGTGCGCATCATTGCACACAAGTACGGCATCGATCCGATACTCATCATGGCTATGATCAAGGTGGAAAGCGACTTCATGCCCAACGCGGTATCGTCGGCTGGCGCCGTGGGCCTTATGCAGTTGCTTCCCTCCACCGCACGGGTCATGCATGTATCCGACCTCTATACGCCGCGGGAAAACATAGAGGCAGGCGTACGATACTTTAAATACCTGTGCGGACTCTTTAACGGCAATTACATAAAGGCCCTGGCGGCCTACAATGCCGGAGAAAAGGCGGTCATAAAGTACGACGGCATACCGCCCTACCCCGAGACGCAGTGGTATGTAGCACGGGTACTGAAGGAGTTCTGGAAAATGAAGGGATATACGGAAAGGTAATAATGGCGAGAATAAAACACCTTATTCATAACAGCAGTGATGCCATGACTAATGATCTGCTGGAAAAAGCAAAGAAATACATCGCCGAAGAGAATTACGTGGATGCCAAAGACGAAATAGAAAGGGTGCTCGACGGGAAGCCATCGGATGACAGGGCGCTCAATCTCCTGGCAATAGTCATGCTGAAACTGGAGCAATATGACAAAGCAGTAACGATATACGAAGCCCTCATCGCTCGGTACCCGAGCACCGTCCTGCTCAGGACAAACCTTGGCGTCGCGTACCTCAAGAACAATCAGGCCGATAATGCGGTGAAAGAATTTTCTTCTGTCCTCCAAAAAGAGCCGGAGAACAAGACTGTCCTCAAGCTGTACGGCAAGGCGCTCCTCAAGGCGAACAGGGCAGAAGAGTCATTAGATGCATTCACGAAAGCGGGTATGAAGGACTATGCCGATAAGATCAGAAAGCATGGGCAGGGATCTCGCCCTGTGCCGGCAGTGCCAGCCGGGGAGGCCTCACCCGAGGCCGCAGAGGATGACCACACACCTCCGCAGAGACGCGGGCTGCCTGATCACGCACCCCGGCAAGCCGTCGCGCCGGAAAATGCGGCCCAGTACCGGGAAGATGGAGCACAGCAGGACGGCAAGGAACAGTTGCCCGACCGTATGCCCGACGAAGCTCCCTATCCCGAGGAAGAAATGATCGAAGCAGAGAGAGGTCCCTCCGCGATAGACGACCAGGAGCTCTTTATTGAAGAGGAGGGCGACAAGGAGCAACCGGCTGAGAACGAAGAGCACGGACCGTCATCGTCAGCGACCCGGCCATCGTCCCCAGAAAAGCCCGAAAAAGATTGGCCCGCACAAGAAGGGCCGGCTGCGGACGATCACCAAGTGCGGAGAGATAAAGGGCCGGCTCAGCCAGAGGGCAACGGACTCGCTTCCCTCTCGGAAGAAACATCCCTTGCGCGGTTAACGGCGCCTGTCAACTTCATAGACGGATCCACGCTGTTCTTCAATATGGACGGCAATCTCATCTACGTCAGAAACAAGAGCGTGGTATCGATCGGGGAAGGCCTGACGATCGAGCAGGCGTACAAAAGATACCGGGGGAAGGACACAAAGTCCGTTTTCGCAGATAAAAAGGACGACCCCATGATACTGGTCTACGGTAAGGGCGAGCTCCTCATAACATGCGACTTCAAGCTGTTAAAGCCGTTCCAGCTCAAAAACGAGGCGATGTTCCTGAACGACGAGCGGCTGATAGCCTTCCAGGGCGACCTTGAATGGGAGAACGGGAGGGTCGAGTTGAACGCAGACAAGAGCATAAACGTTACCCAGATGAAGGGGACAGCGGACCTGTTCCTGGGCATAACCGGCCGTTTGTTCGCGTTGCGGGTAACGACAGAGAACACCCCCTCGGTCCGGCTCAACTCCTTGATCGGCTGGTACGGTAAACTGATCCCGAGGCAATCATCGAAAGAGCACTACAGCGGCGACACCTTCATCTCGTTCCACGGAGAGGGCGCGGTGTTCATAGATGCATAGCGGTCTCTCGGGCGATCTGAAAACACTGCCCAACCTCCTCAGCATATCGAGGGTGGTCCTCATACCCTTTATGATTGTGCTTTTCGAGGTCATCCGGTACACCGGTCCATCGCATACCCTGCGGCTCGAGTGGCTGAGCTTCCTGGCGGCGGTTGTCTTCGGTATCGGCGGCATCACCGATTTTTTCGACGGCTATTTCGCACGCAAGTACAAGGGAATAACGAATCTCGGCATGCTGCTGGATCCCATAGCGGACAAGCTGCTCATAGCCACTACCCTGATCATGCTCGTTTCCATAAGCAGACTGCACGCGTGGATCGTGGCGCTCATCATCGGACGGGAGATCGCGGTGACCGGCCTGAGGGCCGTATCTGCGTCCGCCGGGCTCATCATACCCGCCTCGATCGAGGGGAAATACAAAACCAACTTTCAGATTGCTGCCGTGGTGGGGCTGCTCATACATTACACCCACTTCGGCGTAAACTTCCAGAGCGTTGGCATGCTCTTCGTGTGGATAGCACTGTTCGTGACCATGTGGTCCGGTATAAACTACTTTGTCAACTTCTCGAAAACACTAAAAACGGAGGTGTAATATGGCTGTAGCAAGGGTAACACAGGTCGTGGCGTCATCCACCAAGGGATGGCAGGAGGCTTTTAATGAGGGCCTGAAGAGGGCAAACAAAACCTTGAGGAACCTTACCGGGGCGGAGATCGTATCCCAGAAGGCGAAGATCCAGGATGGTAAGGTATCGGAATACCGGGTCACCATGAACATCACGTTCATCCTCGAGGATTGAACAAGGGCCTTGGGATCATCCGTGAAAGGGGCCGGCCTCCCCGGCCCCTGCAATTTTATGCATAAGTTCAATCCTGCAAACGCGCACAATCTGGACAACCCGCAGCGCCGAGAGCACGAACAGCCCGACACGATACTCCTGGCCGCCGGCATCAGGCAGGATATGGTCGTGGTGGACGTCGGGTGCGGCACCGGCTTCTATGCACTGCCCGCTGCAGCCCTCACCGGCAAGGACAGCGCCGTCTATGCAGTCGACATTTCTGAAGCCATGCTCAAGATACTAAAGCAGGAGATAGAGAAGCGGGGAATCAGGAACGTGTATCCGGTGAAATCTGAAGAGACGAATATTCCGCTCGGCGATGGGATAGCCAACATGGTGATCAGCGTCAACATGCTGCATGAGGCCAATGACAGAGAGTCGTTCATAAAGGAGCTGAAGAGACTCATGAAGCCGGATGGCAGGCTCGTACTCATAGATCACAGGAAAGAGCCCACGCCCTCCGGCCCGCCGATCGAAGAAAGGATCTCGTACGATGACACCTTTTCACTGCTCAAGAGGTACTTCGAAGTGGTCGTCAAAGGACCTTCCGGAGAATACCAGTACGGCCTCATCGCTATGAAGTAGCCCGATGGCCGGCACCACTGTCATAAAAAATGGCCTCGTTCTGGACGGGAGCGGAGAGAGCGGCTATTATGCCGACATCGAGATAGCCGGGGACAGGATAAGCCGTATAGCAAGGACTTCTCTGAGCGCCGATACTATCATAGACGCATCGGGTAGGGCGGTCTGCCCCGGCTTCATCGATATCCACGCGCACTCGGACTACCATATACTGGTCAACCCCTATGCGGAGAGCAAGGTCAGACAGGGCGTGACGACCGAGGTCAACGGCAACTGCGGTTACTCGGTAGCCCCGGTCGACGGTATCATACGACAGGAGAGGGAAGAGCAGTACTTCGATAGCTACCGGCTCAGACTGGACATAAAGGGCCTTTCCGATTACATCGGGCTGGTCGACAAGAACGGTACTGCGGTGAACATCGCCATGCTCGTGGGCCACGGCACCATCCGGGGCTCAGTCATGGGCAGGAGGGCGGCAAGACCGACGGCCGGGGAGATGGACAGCATGATGGCACGGGTGAAGGAGTCCATGCAGTCCGGGGCGTTCGGCATGTCCACCGGCCTCGCTTACACACCCGGCGCATATGCTGACACCCGGGAGATCATAGGCCTTGCAAAGGCCGTCGCAGATGCCGGGGGCATCTATGCGACCCACATGCGGTCCGAGGGCAGAACACTGGTAGAGTCTGTCGAGGAGGCAATAGAGATCGGGAGGGAGGCGGGCCTGCCGGTCGAGATAAGCCATCTCAAAACCATGCACCCGGAAAACTGGAGCAAACTCGACCGGGTGTTCGATACCATAGAGGCCGCCAGAGGAAAGGGTATGGACGTCACCGCGGACAGGTATCCCTATCTGTCTGCATATACCGGACTCGCATCCGTCCTTCCGGACTGGGTGTTTGCTGACTCTACGGAAGCAGCCTTACACAGGATTGAAGACCACCGGACAAGACAGCAGATAGAGCATGAGGTCGCGCTCCAGCACCTCGACCTGAAGGATTATTTCTCGCGGATCATGCTCTCGCAGTGCTTTAGTGAAGAGTTCAAGCAGTTCGAAGGCATGGCCATCCCGGCCATCGCGGAGCATCTCCGCATGGGGCCGCTCGAGGCCATATTCCATATCCTCAGCAGGGACAGGCTCATGACGACCGCCATCTACTTCGCTATGAACGAGGACAACCTCAGGCGCATACTCGCGAAGCCCTACGTGTCTATCGGCTCGGACGCAGGACTGAGAGCGGATTATGGTCCCCTCCATGAAGGTAAGCCCCATCCAAGGGCCTACGGCACCTACCCGCGCGTGTTCAGCGACTTCGTAAGGACAGGCCTCCTGAGCATGGAACAGGCGGTCTATAAGATGACGTCGTTTCCTGCGGCGAGGATGGGCATAGGGCAGAGAGGCATGATACGGGAAGGATGGTTCGCAGACCTCGTTATCTTCTCCCCGGACCGGATGGAAGACAAGGCGACCTACGTGCAGCCGCACGTCTATCCGTCAGGCATCGATACGGTAATCGTCAACGGCGTAGTGGTCGTGAGCGGGGGCGTACACACGAAGGCCCTGCCAGGACGTATGCTCCGTCATACCACACGATGATCGCAGCAGTGGTACACTTTTCATCGCACTTATTTGAATAATAGGGCGCAGATATGCAAGCCAGATTGATCGTCTTTACAGACCTCGATGGCACGTTGCTTGACTACTATACCTACTCCTACGAGCACTCGCGGGAAGGCATGGAACTGCTGAAGGAGCGATCCGTCCCGTTGATATTCTGCACAAGCAAGTCGTATGCCGAGGTCATTTATTTCCGGGAGAAGACCGGCAACACCTCCCCGTTCATCGTCGAAAACGGGGGTGCAATCTATATTCCCGGCGGGCAGGCGGCACCGTTCAGGAGGGCCGTCCGGCCAGGGCAGTTCCGGACCTCCGGAAAGTACGCTGTCCTGCGACTGGGGACCGACTACCGGCAGTTGCGCCGGACGTTTGGGCAGATAAAAAGGGAGTTCCGTGGCAGAGTCGTTGGCTTCGGTGATATGAGCGTGCAGGAGGTCGCGACGTACCTCAACCTCCCGATCAGGCTTGCTGCCATGGCCAAGGAAAGACGGTACGACGAGCCATTCATCCTCAGGGATCCTTCCCTTCTCGACCGCGTCAGGCGCTATGCCTCTCTCCAGAAACTCAGGGTGTACCCCGGTACCCGGTTCTATCATCTCATGGGCGATACGGACAAGGGTACCGCAGTACAGGTGCTCGTGTCGCTCTACAGGAAGGTATACGGTGCGCTGACCACGGCAGCCATCGGAGAAGGCCGCAACGACGAGTCCATGTTCAGACAGGTCGATGCACCCTTTCTCGTGCAGAAGCCCGATGGCAAATATGTTGACACGGGTATGCATAATATTGTTAAAATAGATAAGATAGGACCTGAGGGATTCACCGCGGCAATCAAGGAACTCTTGAACAGGGAGGGATTGTAGCATGGAATATAAGACGGTTCCTGAGATGTTCTGGGACAGAGTGTCCAAGAATCAGGACAGGGCATTGCTGAAGTTCAAGTCGGACAGCCGATGGCAGGACCTCTCGTGGAAGGACTTCAGCGAGCAGGCAAGCTGGCTCGCCATGGGGTTTCTGGAGCTCGGCATCCAGAAGGGAGACAAGGTATGCATCCTCTCTGAGAACCGGCTCGAATGGTACCTCGCGGACATTGCCCTGATTAGCATCGGCGTCACGGACGTGCCCATCTATCCGACGAACACCCCGTGGCAGATAGAGTACCTGATCAACGACGCGGAGGCAAGGGCGGTCGTCGTGTCAACGATGATCCAGTACAACAAGGTACTTCAGGTAAAGAGCAAGTTGAAGACCCTGGAGGGCATCATCATCATGGAGCCGGACCAGACCTTCAGGGAGGACAAGGCCGTTTTCGAGAGGGAGGGCCTGCAGTCGAAATACAAGAGGGCCGAGGATGGACTGGTGTCCTTCGCTACCCTCATCAGCAAGGGCAGGGCCTCCGGCCGCGACGGCGAGCTCAGGGAGCGGACAAAGTCCGTCGGTCCGGACGACCTCATCACGATCATCTATACCTCCGGAACCACCGGGGAGCCCAAGGGCGTCATGCTCACGCACAACAACATCATGTCCGACCTCGAAGGACTCGAGGAAAAGGTGAACCAGTTCATGCACGAAGGGGAGACGGCCCTGTGCTTCCTCCCCCTGAGCCACTCGTTTGCAAGGACAGCAGACTACTACGCGATGATGTACTTCGGTGTTACCATGTCCATAGCAGAAAGCATAGACAGGCTGATAGCCAACCTTCAGGAGATCAGGCCGACCGTCATGGTCTCGGTCCCCAGGGTATACGAGAAAGCCTATGCGCGGATCCTCGAGACAGTCGACCACGGGAGCCAGACGGAGAAACGGGTCTTCCACTGGGCCATGGACGTGGCAAACAGACTCGTGGAATCGAAGTCTGACGGCGGCAGTGTGCCGCTGACTCTCCGGCTGCAGTATGCCGTCGGTAACGTGCTCGTTTATCGCAAGGTGAGGGAAAAGCTGGGGGGCAGGATAAAGTACTTCATTTCCGGCGGAGCCCCGCTGGCCCCGGAGCTCGGTAAGTTCTTCCACGGCATGGGTATAAACATCATCGAGGGCTACGGCCTTACGGAGACCTCCCCGGTCGTCGCGGTAAACGACCCTGCGTATATCAAGTACGGTACTGTCGGCAGGCCCCTGAAGAACTGCCAGATTAGGATAGCCCAGGACGGCGAGATACTCCTCAAGGGGCCGATGATCATGAAGGGATACTACAACAAACCTGAGATGACTGCGGAGGTGCTTGATAAAAACGGCTGGTTCTACACCGGGGACATAGGGTTCATCGATGAGGAGGGTTACCTCCATATCACCGATAGAAAAAAGGACCTCATCGTGACTGCGGGCGGGAAGAACATCGCACCGCAGCCCATTGAAAACATGCTCAAGCTGAACAGGTTTGTGGAGCAGGTAGCCATGATCGGCGACAGGAAGCCTTACTGCATCGCACTCATCGTGCCGAGCTTCGAGGCGCTGGAGGAGTACGCAGGTGCAAACCAGATATCGTACCAAAGCAAGGAAGACCTCATCGGGAAGCCGGGGGTTCAGCAGCTCTACAAGGAAGTGATCGACGGAGTGAACGGACACCTTGCCCGCTACGAAACGATAAAGAAATTCAGGCTTCTGGCAAATGAATTCTCGGAAGCGACCGGGGAACTCACCCCCACCCTGAAGGTAAAAAGGCGCGTCCTCATGGAGAAGTACGGGGATGTGATCGAGCAGATGTACCATGAGATGGGAAAAGAGGTAAACCTGTAGGTGCCGGCAGACGGCACGCCGTTCGGTAGATATAAAAGGAGGATATATGTTGAAAGGTAAAACGATAGCGGCCACAATCGTCATGCTCCTGTTCGCGGTACGGGCATTTGCGCTGACCATAGGTGATGCCGAGAAGGTATTCAACGACTACGACAAGGACATCTCAAACATTCAGAAGTCCATAACCATGTTCAAGCAGATCATAAAGGATTCGAAAGACCAGGGCACGCGTTATCAGGCGTATATAGACGAGTCCAAGGCATATCTGACCATGGGCGATCAGGCGGTGCCGACCCATACCGACGCCCTGAAAGACTACGAGGCCGGGGAGGCAGCAGCCCGAAAGGCCTCGGAAGTGAACCCGAAAGGAGCGATGGGTTACTTCTGGCGTGCGGCAAACATAGGCAGGGTAAGCCAGTACAAGGGCGTTTTAAACTCCCTGTTTATGCTGCCCGACTTCAAAAAATATCTCGGAAAGGCATACGCGATCGACAAGACGGACAAGAACGTGCTCGAGGCCTACGGTGAGATGTACTACGAGCTGCCGTGGATAGTAGGTGGCAGCGACAAGAAGGCGATCGAGTTCCTGAACGACTCCCTCAAATCGGACCCCAACTTTACCCTGCCGATGGCCATCATGGGCAAGGTCTACATCAAGGAAGACCAGTACGGCAAGGCGCGGGACATACTGAACAAGGTCTTAACCTACAAGACCCCCACCTTCCGGGCCGACTGGGCAATGTTCGATAAGCCGCTCGCACAGAAGCTGCTGGACTCCATAAAGGGCAAGAAATAGGACCTTCGTCCGCCCTATGGAGGAGGAAGTAATTGTATTCATCGACGGCGCGTCGAGGGGAAACCCCGGCGAGGCGGGCTGCGGGGTCGTTATCCTCGGCGTGGAGAACGGACCCATCCACCTGACCAGATATATCGGTCACGCAACAAACAATACGGCGGAGTATAATGCCCTGATCCTGGCACTCGAAAAGCTCAAGCAGATCGGTGCCCGGAGGCTGCGGATCAAGTCCGACTCCCAGCTCCTCGTGTTCCAGTTGAACGGCAGGTACGCGGTAAAGAGCCCGAGCATACGGAAGCTTTTCAGGGTATACACGAGTCTCGCGGTACATTTCGAGAGCATCGTCGTGGAGCACATACCGCGAGAACTGAACAGGGAGGCCGACATGCTCGCTAACCTCGCGATAGACGAGAAACACGCAGAATAGAACGAACCAAGGAGAGAAAACTCTTTCTTTATGATCACACAGGGAAGTAGGACCCTTTTAGGAAATCCGCATGGATCCTGAGACGAAAAAGAGACGCATCGAGTTCCTCATCATTATCGTTGTCATCGCCTTCCTGATAGGCCTGACCTCCCTGGAAGCAAACATATACCATGTGTCCCTGAAGGTCCCCATCTCGAAAAACGCTCTCGTGTTCAGCTTTATAAACCTGAACATCGTCCTGATAACGCTGCTGCTGTTCCTCGTCATCAGGAACACCATCAAGGTCATATTCGGAGAGAAGCAGGCGTTCGGGAGAATGAAGGTCGGGACAAAGCTCGCACTCGCGTTCGTGTTCTTCTCTATCATACCGACGATCGTGATGTTCATCGTCTCCTCGGGATTCATAACGCATACGATTAATAGCTGGTTCAGTACGCAGGTCGAAGGCTCGCTGACGCAGTCACTCGACATAGCGAAGACCTACTACGAGAACGTTGCCCAGGACACGATCTCCTCCTCGGCAGCGATCGGCAAAGGGATCGTGGAAAGGGGCATCCTGTCGTCAGAGACGAAGCCCGAGCTTTACGATTTTGTCAGGCGGAAAATGAAGGAGTACAACCTCACGGCAATGGAGGTATACGACGAGGACGGAAGGCTCCTGACACTCGTCAAACAGCACGACGTTCCGTTCAAAGCTACCGATATAAAAATGGTGGATGCCGCCCTGCATGGCGCCATCAGGACCTACATAGAAAGCATGGGGACCAGCGATATGATCAAGGGGTTCGCTCCCCTCTACATCGGCGGGCTTCCGCGGCCCATCGGGCTTGTTGTGGGCAACTCCTTCGTACAGAAAAGCCTCGTGGAAAAGATGGCGGAGATCCAACAGGGCTACAACGAGTATCGCCAGCAGCAAATCCTCAAACCCCACCTCAAAATGAGCTATATACTGTTCCTCGTCCTGATCTCGCTGCTGATGATCTTCTCTTCCATCTGGCTGAGCGTGTACCTCGCGAAGGGCATATCGGTCCAGCTCGCAGGGCTCGTGTCCGCGACAAAGAAGATCGTCGAAAACGACTACGACGTCAGCATCGAGAAAAAGAGCGAGGACGAGGTGGGTGACCTCGTCGACGCCTTCAACATCATGACGAAAGAGCTGAAGCAGGGCAGAGAGAGCCTCAACCTCGCGTACATAGAGCAGGCGCAGCGCAAGGCATACATAGAGGCCATCCTGAACAGCATCTCTGCCGGGGTCATCGCCCTCGATGAGGACGGTCACATCACCACGGTCAATGCGGCATCAGCACGGATGCTGAACATGGACCAGTCCTCTGCCATTGGCACGTACTACCATGACGTCATGTCTCCGGACATCATACAGCCCGCCGAGGACATGATCAAAGACATGCGCCGGACCAACGTGACGACGACTACAAAGGAGATAAACGTCAGCACCCAGGGACAAAGTAAGATCTTCATCCTCAGGCTGACGACCCTGAAGGGCCCGGCGAAGAGGCTCGGAGGATACATCGTTGTTTTCGAAGACGTCACGGACCTCATCAAGATGCAGCGGATCACCACGTGGCAGGAGGTGGCGAAGAGAATGGCGCACGAAATAAAGAACCCGCTAACGCCTATCCGCCTCTCAGCAGAGCGGCTGCGGAGGAAGTACCTCGAGGTAATACCATCGGATAGAGAGGTGTTCGATGAGTGCACCCGTACGATCGTAACTGAGGTCGATGAGCTGAGGAAACTCGTGGACGAGTTCTCCAGCTTCGCCCGAATGCCCGCAAGCCAGCCGAAGCTGAACTCGGTAAACGACCTGCTGTCCGAGGTCTACACCCTCTATACCGCCGCGCACAAGGACATACGGTTCCTCCTCGACAAGGACGGAAGCGTACCCCGGATCATGTTCGATATGGCCCAGATCAGGAGGGTCGTTATCAACCTTATCGAGAACTCTCTGTGGGCGATCGACGGCGCCGGCACCGTAACGCTCCGGTCGGTCTACGACGCCGCGCAGGGGACCGTTAGGATTGAGGTCTCTGACACCGGGATAGGTATAGACGATTTGGACAAATCGAAGGTGTTCGATCTATACTACTCGAAAAAGAAGGGTGGCTCCGGGCTCGGCCTTGCGATTGTTCAGCGGATCATCACCGAGCACAACGGTACGATACGGGTAGAGGACAATAAGCCCCAGGGGGCAAGGTTCATCATAGAGCTACCCGCCGCAGATGAAGAGGAGCCGCACGAAAGGAATGGAGGCAGACCAGTCTGATGAAGAACCGAACCGTCCTCGTCGTCGATGACGAGGACTTCATACGTTCCACCATTGCAGGCATACTGGGCGACGAGGACTACGATGTCAAGCTCGCGAAGGATGGCCCGGAAGCCCTGTCGGCCATAAAGGGCTTCGAGCCGCAAGTCGTCCTGCTCGATATCTGGCTGCCTGGAATAGACGGCATAGAGGTCCTCAAGAAGATCAAGGACCAATACCCCGATACGATCGTGATTATGATCTCCGGACACGGGACGATAGATACCGCCGTGAAGACTATAAAGCTGGGTGCATACGACTTTATCGAGAAACCCCTGTCGGCGGACAAGCTGCTGATAGCTATTGGCAACGGTCTCAGGGTATTCAACCTCCAGCAGGAGAACAGACAGCTCAAGGTAAAGATAGAGAAAAAGTATGAGCTGATAAGCGGTTCGGGCGTGATGGAAGATCTGAAGAGGAAGATCGCCATCATCGCCCCATCGGACAGTTGGGTCCTCATTACGGGCGAGAATGGGACCGGCAAGGAGCTCGTCGCCAACACCATCCACAGTTTGAGCCAGAGGACAAACAGGCCGTTCATCGACGTCAACTGTGCGGCAATCCCTGAGGAGCTGCTCGAGAGCGAACTGTTCGGGCACGAGAAGGGTGCCTTTACCGGGGCGGACAAGAGGCGCATCGGCAAGATCGAGCTTGCGGATAAGGGCACGCTGTTCCTCGACGAGGTGGGCGACATGAGCCTGCGGATGCAGGCGAAGCTGCTGAGAACACTCGAAGAGGGAAGGTTCGCACGTATAGGCGGCAACGAGACGATAGACGTCGACATACGGGTCATCGCCGCTACCAACAAACCGATCCGGGACGAGATAAAGGCCGGGCGGTTCAGAGAGGACCTCTATTACCGGTTGAATGTGATTCCGATACACATTCCTCCCCTGCGGGAGAGGAGGGAAGATATACCGGTTCTGGTAAACTACTTCCTCAAGGAAAAGAACGACATCGCGAAAAACAAGAAAACGATAACGCCCGAGGCGGTCGGCATGCTCAGCAGGTATGCTTGGAAAGGCAATGTCAGGGAGCTCAAGAACCTTATCGAAAGACTGTCTGTCCTCGTGGAGGGCGATACGATCGACATCGATGCCCTGCCCCTCGAGGTAAGAAACGACAGGGCCGGCCTGGAGGAACAACAGGGTGCCGGGGGCCTGCAGTCTATAAAGAGCGCCTTCGAGAAGGACTACATTTTGCGCATGCTCAGGGAGAACGGCTGGAACATAACGAAGACCGCTGCCAGGATCGGCATCTCGAGGGAAAACCTGTCACGGAAGATAAAGCTGCTCGGCATAGAACGGGAGGGCTGATGTTCTGGTACGTCAGCGGCTATAACCTGTCCAAGGGCATGAAAAAGCACGAGGACCTCATCAGGAAAAGGAAATGGTCCACCTTCAAAGCTGGGTCGAAGATCGATATGGATGCGGCCAGGGAGGACGGCTCCATAGTCCTCGCCGGAGAGGTCAGGTGCGACGTCAAGGCAAAGGCTGACCAATCCCTCGGGCTCATATCGCTGCAGGCAGGAGAGTGCTTCGGTAATCTGAACGCGCCATCGAATGCAGACATCTCCCTCATCGCTGTGAAAGACACGTCCATCATCGAGCTGACCTTCGAGGAATTGATGACGATCGCAAAGGCGTCCGACCCTATGGAGCTCACGTTCTACAAAGGCATATTCCGCAAGAAGACGACCGTCTCGATAAGCCCGGGCACCGTCGTCTTCAAGCCCCCGAGGATCCGGGTCGAAGAGGTACTGAAGATCCTTGCAACGAAGATAGGCGAACGCCGAAAAAACCATATCCTGATAAAGATCGGGCCGGCATCGGAAAGGCTTGCCCGGATGGCCGGGCTCGGCAGGCTGCACACGGTACTCACTATCGCGGAGCTCTACAACGAGCACAGGGTCATTCCCGGCGAACGCACCCTCTCCCTGATCCTCTGAGTGCCTATCAGAAAAGATGAGGGCGCCCAAGCGGACGCCCTCTCCCATCAGTCAATCATGATTTCTTTCTCGCGGATCACAGGCCGTGCTGGATCTTGGGCCACATGGTCTTGAAATCGAATCCCTTGAAGTTCGGGCTGTTCTTGTTGTGGCATTTCACGCATACACCCACCGGCTTCGGGGTCAATCCCTTCGCCTCGGCCTCTTTCAGGTTCTTCATAACGGAAAACATTTTGTACTCGCTGCCTGGACCGTGACACGCCTCGCACTGTACGCCCGGCAGTGACTTATTGTCACCCGTTACATGGCACTTCACACACGCCGGCTTTGCCTGGTCCGCAGGCTTCAGCACGTCGAATGCCTTCGCATGCGCGGTGCCCTTCCAGACGTTGTACTGCTTCATGTGGCACATTTTGCACTGGTTGACACCAACATAGGTAGGCGCCGCTACCACGGTGTAGGCCATCGCTGTAACGAAAAGCGCTGCTACCAATACCGTAAACACTTTTGCAAACCTCATACCGTTCACCCCCTTTATTTTGATTTCAGATACACATCTATTTCTCTTGCCGCCCGCTTGCCGTCTCCCATTGCCAATATTACCGTTGCTCCACCCCTCACGATGTCGCCGCCCGCGAAGACGCCGCTCTTCGTGGTTGATGTACTCTTGTCTTTGACGATGATGTTGCCCCACTTGTTCGTCTGTATAGCGGGCGTCGTGAGCGGTATCAGCGGGTTCGAACCGTTGCCGACGGCGATCACGGCGAGTTCCGCGTCAATCATATACTCCGATCCTTTTATGGGTACGGGCCTCCTTCTTCCCGACGCGTCCGGGTCACCGAGCTCCATCTTGATGCACTCCACGGCCTTGACCCAGCCGCTCTCGTCGCCTATGAACCTCGTCGGAGCTGTCAGAAACACGAACTCGATGCCCTCTGCCTTTGCGTGGTGTCGCTCTTCAAGCCTTGCCGGCATTTCTTCCCATGACCTCCTGTAGATCAGGTATGCATGTTCCGTGCCAAATCTCTTGGCCGTCCGCACCGCGTCCATGGCCGTGTTACCGCCTCCGAACACGACCACGCCTCTGGCCTTTGCTATGGGGGTGTCGTACTCAGGGAAGAGGTACGACTTCATGAGGTTGGTCCTCGTGAGGTACTCGTTGGCCGAATAAACACCGTTGAGGTTCTCTCCTGGTATGTTCAGGAAGACGGGCAAGCCGGCGCCGCTTCCCACAAATGCTGCGTCGTAGCCCGATTCCAGCAGCTCATCCAGGGTAGAAGTCTTTCCAACGACAAAGTCGGTAACGATATCGACACCGAGCCTCTTCAAATAGTCCACCTCGCTGCCCAGGATGTCCTTGGGTAACCTGAATTCGGGTATGCCATAGGCAAGCACGCCTCCCGGAACATGGAGCGCCTCGAATACGGTGACCGCATGCCCCATCTGCACGAGCTCAGATGCGACCGTCAGCCCGGCCGGTCCGGAGCCCACGACAGCAACCTTCTTACCGGTTGCAGGCCTTTTCCCGGGCACCGAGATCTCGCCGTGTGTCCTTTCCCAGTCAGCGACAAACCGCTCAAGGTGGCCTATTGCAACGGGGGTGCCCTTCTTCCCGATGACACACACGCCTTCGCACTGCTCTTCCTGGGGACATACCCTGCCGCATATCGCAGGAAGGCTGTTGGTCTCTTTTATCTTCTTTGCCGCCTCTGTGAATTTACCCTCCGCTATAAGATTTATGAAGGAGGGTATATCAATGTTGACCGGGCATCCGGCCACGCAGAGCGGCTTCGGGCACAGGAGGCATCGCTGCGCCTCTTCTATCGCGAGGTTCGGTGTAAACCCGAAATTGACCTCTTCGAAGTTGGCTATCCTGACCATCGGGTCCTGCTCAGGCATCGCATGCCTCTGTATCTTGAGTCTTTCTTTCTTGTCCAATGTTGCCATGTTACATTACCTTTCCCATGATTTTAGAAGTTCCAGGGACAATTTCTCCTCTTTCTGGTACGACCTCAGCCTCTGAGTAAGACCATTGAAGTCCACCTGATGCGCATCGAACTCCGGGCCGTCGACGCACGCGAACATCGTCTTGCCGCCCACCGAGACCCTGCACACCCCGCACATGCCTGTGCCGTCGAGCATGATGGGGTTAAGGCTCACGACGGTCGGTATCGCATACGTGCGCGTGAGTTCCGAGATGGCCCGCATCATCGGGACAGGACCGATCGCAAGGACGAGGTTCGGTATCGTATCATTCTCTATGAGTCCCTTCAGTGAGTCCGTCACGAACCCTTTGTTCGCGTAGCTCCCGTCATCGGTTGTGACTATGACCCTGTCCGAGATCTCGCGCATCTCCTGCTCAAGGATCAGCAACTCTTTCGTCCGTGCACCAATGATGCTGATGACCTCGTTGCCCGCCTCTTTAAACGCCCGGGTCGTAGGCCAGGCTATGGCGGTACCGACGCCACCGCCTATCGTCACGACCCTTCCGAAATACTGTATATGCGATGGCTTACCGAGCGGTCCCACCAGGTCCGCGACCGACTCGCCAGCCTCCATCAAATTGAACCTGGTCGTTGTTTTGCCTATCGATTGCACGATAAGGGTAATCGTGCCCTTCTCTGCATCCGCATGCGCAATGGTGAGGGGTATCCTCTCGCCCCTATCGTCGACCCTCACGATGACAAACTGTCCCGGCTTCTGCGACCTCGCAATGTACGGTGCTGACAGCTCTATCTCCGCTATCACCGGCGACAGCATCCTCTTCTTCACGATTTTGTTCATTTCGACAGTTCCTTTACATACTTCTCGTACTTCTCCTGCGTCATGAGCGACCTCAGCTCTTTCGCGTCGATCCCTTCTATCTCCAGTAGCCACCCATCGCCGAGAGGGTCTTCGTTTATTATCCCGGGCTCATTGATCACATCGTTGTTTACTTCCACGACCCTGCCTGAAAGCGGAGACACGATATCGCTTACAGTCTTCGCTGACTCAATCTCGCCAAAAGCCTTGCCCTGCACGATCTTGTCGCCGACCTCTGGCAACTCAACCGACAGGATGTCGCCGAGTTCTTCCTGTGCATAATACGAGACGCCGATGTAGGCATGATTTCCTTCTACGGTCGTCCATACATGGCCATCATTGTACCAGATATCATCTGCCATACGCATCAACCTCCTTCCTCAATTCCCACCCGATTGTTCTTTCGTCATTATCCTTGGCTGATGAATCGCACGGGAAAAGACATCCTCCGCGGCTTCCATCACTGCCTCTGCATAGGTCGGATGCGCGGCAACGGTATCGCTGAGCGATCGCACGGTCAGATCGTTCTGGATGGCCATCGCGCCCTGAGCAATAGCGTCCGTGGCGTGAGGACCGACGACATGCATACCGAGCACTTTCTGCGTGTCACCATCAACGACCACTTTCACAACGCCGTCCGTCTCCGAATATGCCCTTGCCTTCCCCAGTGCCCTGTACGGAAACACGCCCGTCCTGACCTCGAAACCCATGTCCCGTGCCTTTCCCTCAGTAAGTCCCACGCTTGCCGCTTCAGGGCTCGAGTAGATAGCATATGGTATCGCACGATAGTTGATGGACCGTTTCTCGCTTCCCAGCAGATTTGCGGCCGCCGTTATGCCTTCTTTGTAAGCAACGTGTGCGAGCATCATACCGCCAATTACATCACCGCATGCGTAGATGTTGTCAATACCTGTGTTAAAAAATGGATCAACCATAATCTCGTGCTGTTTACCAAGCTTTATACCGAGTGCCCCAAGCCCGAGTTCGCCGGTATTTATCTTTCTTCCCACCGCAACAAGTACCCTGTCTGCGTTCACGACCTCATTATTGTCAAGGTAAACGCTGACGTCGTCTCTTATGTCGATGCGTGCAACGCGGACCTGCGTCTTCAGTTTGATACCGACTTTCTTAAAGCTCCTTGAGATTAACCTCGATATTTCCTCCTCCTCCGATGGTAACGGCCTTGGCATCATCTCGAGGAGTGTAACATCGACCCCCAAACTCCGGAATATAAAAGCCATCTCGGTGCCGATCACGCCGCTTCCTATTATAATAAGTCTTTTTGGCAAGGTATCAATATCGAGTATCTGATCGCTCGTGAGGATACGTGAGCCGTCCGGCTCGACGCCCGGGAGTCCGGCCGGCGAAGATCCCGTGGCTATGATGAATCCTTTCGATTCGGCGGTCTCGCTCGCTCCGCCACGCGAGGTTATCCGGACCTTGTTCTTTGATAGAAACGTCACAGCACCTGACTTTAACGTGACCCCCTGCGAGCGCAATAAAAAATGAACACCTTTCACGAGTTCATCCACGATCCGGTTTTTCCTCTGTACGATCTTGTTCATGTCCACACTGACTTCTACCCTGCCCGAAAGTCCGAACTCGCCAAGCCTGTGCAGGCCATCAAGCATTTCGGAGGTCGCCTTCAGAGCCTTGGTTGGTATACAGCCCCTATTCAGGCAGGTACCTCCCACCTCGGCCTTTTCGACGATAAGGACCTTTGCCCCAAGCTGGGCCCCCCGTATAGCTGCCGGATAGCCACCGATACCGGCGCCGATCACTATAAGGTCATACATGCTCACGAATTCAGGGTAGCAATCAGTTTTTTTTCTTGTCAATAAAAACCTGAACATGAAATAATACTTGACAATAATAGTAAGGATTATGTATGTATATACAAGTTAATTACTCGTATTGAGGTGCTTATGCAGGTTTTAAAAGATTTTCTAACGAGCGATATAGACGAATTTAGGGCCCAGATAGAGAGGTTTCTGTCAGGCACGCTCAGCGAAGAGAAGTTCAAGACTCTGCGATTGAGCCATGGCGTCTATAGTCAGCGCCAGCCGGGGTTCTACATGGTAAGGACAAAACTTCCGCAGGGCCGGATACTGGATTATCAGCTCGATCGTATAGCCGAAGTCGCCCAGAAGTATGCCCGCGGGCTTATGCATCTCACGACGAGACAAGACATCCAGATTCATTGGGTCGACCTGAAGCACGTCCACGAGATTCTATCTGCCTATGCAGAGGCCGGTATCACCACAAGAGAGGCCTGCGGCAATTCGGTGAGAAACATTACATCGTGCCCTTTTGCAGGCATCTGCCCGAAACAAGCGTTCGATGTATCGGCCCTTGCACGCAGGACATCTGAGCATTTCCTCGGCAACCCGATATGCCAGAACCTGCCGAGGAAGTTCAAGATCTCGTTCAGCGGATGCGGCGATGACTGTGCCTACAGCAGGATCAACGACATAGGCTTTATCGCCACCGGGAGGGACGGCATACCAGGCTTTACAGTTTATGTGGGCGGTGGTCTCGGCGGGCATCCAAGGGCCGCTGAACTGATAAAAGATTTCATACGATACGATGAGGCGATCCAATTTGCGGACGCTGTCATACGGGTTTTCGACAGGCATGGGAACCGGACAAACAGGAACATGGCAAGACTGAAGTATCTTATCGAGGAAAAAGGGATCGATGCGGTAAAGTCACTGATAGAAGAAGAGTACCGGGTCGTGAGAGGCATCTACGGCGATCAGCCGGATTCCGACATCGCCATGAACTGCAGCGCCGCGGAGACAGATCATGGCATACTGCCCGACAAAGACGGGGAGCAGTGGGCACAGAGCAGGGTAATCACGCAGTTGCAAAGGGGCTACTGCGCGGTAATCATTCACCTGCCTTATGGCGATACAACCTCTCAAAGCCTCAGGGAGGTCGTGAGGCTCTCCCGTCTCCACGGAAGCGGAGAGATAAGGACCACCCTCGATCAGGATCTTATCATACCGTGGATAGGTACGGGTACTATCGAGACCGTGTATCTTGATCTGAAGCGGGCTGGCTTGATAGCACAGGACAACACGGTGCTCGATATCGTGAGCTGTCCGGGTGCAAAGACGTGCAACCTCGGGATCGCGAGGTCCCAGGGACTGGCACAGGCCATTCACGACGAGCTCGATACCCACCTGAGTGGCGACTTGTCGGACATCAAGATACGGGTATGCGGTTGTCCCAACTCATGTGGACAGCACCACATCGCCGGCATCGGCTTCAGCGGCATGGCAAGGCGTATAGGCGAGAGACATGCCCCGTTCTATCAGGTCTATGTGGGCGGTGAAGGAAGTGAGCGGGGGTTTCGCTTCTCAAAACCGTTCCTGAAGATACCGGCAGGGCATACACCCGCCTTTACAAGAGCACTACTCGAGTTGTACACGAGCACAAAACAAGCGGACGAGACGTTCAAGGCATGGGTTGCCCGATACGGAGAAGAGAGGCTGGCCGAGGAGCTGCTGCATTACTCCTACCTGCCTGAGTACGAGCGTGCACCGAAATTCTACTACGACTTCGGCATGGACGAGCCGTTTACCATAAAGGACATCGGCAAGGGCGAGTGTGCGGGCGGTGTCGTGGACACCATAGAGATATACCTGAACAGGGCAGAGACAAAGATAATGGACGCGAATACATTTGCGGGGCGCGGCATCCCGGAGCAGTCGCTCGCCTACAGCAAGGACGCACTCATCTACGCCCTGCAGGCGCTGCTCATTACACAGGGTGTCGACCCGGACACGACCGGGGAGGATTTAGGGATGTACGTTGCGAAGCTGAGAAAAGAGGGAATTATAGATGAGTCTATCATGGGTACCTATACCAGGCTGCACGAGAGCAGACAGACGGACGACGTCGAAAAAACGGTAAAGGACATCAGGAACGCCATCCACAGAATCAGAAAGACAACGGAATCATTTGACGATGCGCTTCTGAACGGTACATGTATACGAGAGGCGAATAAAGTAGAGGTTAAGATGCCAAAACAGATACTGGACTTAAAGGGTGTAAAGTGTCCGTATAACTACGTAAGGGCAAAGCTGAAGCTCGAGGAGCTGACGAGCGGCGACGAACTCGAGATTTACGTCGACGAGGGCGAGCCCATAACGAACGTACCAAGGAGCCTCGAGGACGACGGAAACATCATCGTCTCGGTTGATAAGCTCGATAATACCCACTTCAGGCTGCTCGTAAAGAAGGGGTAATCGGGCTTCATAAAAAACGGGGTCGACGGGGTTCGAACCCGCGACCTTCCGCGTGACAGGCGGACGTTCTAACCAAACTGAACTACGACCCCATAAACACTAGGCGGAACAGGGCTCGAACCTGCGACATCCACCGTGTAAGAGTGGCGCTCTACCAACTGAGCTATCCGCCTCCAGTGGTCCAATACTATATAAGCAATATTTCGTTTGTCAATGTATTTATTTATTGTTAACCCATATAGTATACGCAAAACACCATTTCGTATATAAACACCCCGTAGTATTAGCTAATTATTTGAATTCCTGAATTTTGTTCTCTGGTACGATAATTGCTATAGTATCCTTAAATCTAATGAAAGGGAGGTGAAATAGAATGAGAAAGCTCATGACAGTGGTAGTAGCAGTAGCGTTTGCACTTACACTAACGACGCTGGCCATGGCCAAAATGGCGAGAAAGCCCGTAAAGAGGGTAGCAAAGCCAGTAAAGGCGGAGGTAGTGAAGCTTATCAAGCTGAAGAAGGCTACCTTGCTGAAAGTGAAGGTTAATGGCAAAATAAGGACGCTTCACGTAGCAAAGGTTGCCCTCAAGGAAGCAGAGGCACTGAAAGCAGGTGAGCAGGTCGAGCTGACCGTGTATGGTGTATGGATCCACGCCATCAAGGCAGAGGCAGCCGCCCCAGCACCCGCAGCCAAGGCACCCGCAGCCACGGCACCGGCAAAGTAAACAGCGCTTTGAAAAAGTATTACTGAGTGGCGCCTTTGGGCGCCACTTTTTTTAGCTCCTCAATTGTTCCCGTATGAAAGTTACGACGCCCACGGAGACTGCCGCCGCAGTCTCCGAACGCAGTATGCTCCTGCCGAGACTGACGCTATGGGCACCATGGGCTGTTGCCAGCGCTATCTCTCCTTCCGAAAACCCGCCTTCCGGGCCCACAACCAACAAAACGCTCTCTGCCTGCTGTATCTCCTGTAAAAAGCCTGACACCGGACTCGTCTCGCTCCCGACATGGAACAGCAGGATGCAGGCATTCCCTGCGGTATCGAAAAGCCCTTTGAATGTGGCAGGCTCATGAAGCATGGGTACATCGGGCCTCATACACTGGCCCACGGCCTCGCGTATAGCGGCCTGATACTTACTTTGAAATCCTGTACCGTGGGGTCTGACGATGGTATAGTGCGAGACAAAAGGGACAATCGCATCGACACCGAGCTCCGTTGCCTTCTCCAGCGCGAGCAGCATCCTGTCCTTCTTGATAATCGACTGTGCAAGTATTATCCCGGACCCGGGGCGGGTGTCGGACAGCCTGTCTGAAATTTCGAATACGGCCCGGTGTCTGCTCAGGTGCCGTAATATCCCGATATATCCCTTGCCCCATTCGTCCCTGAATACGAGCCCCTGCCCGATCTTTACCCTCAAGCTTCTGATGTGCCGGTATCTGGCGTCATCAATTACTATAGAGGACCCTCTGATGTCTTTTCCAGAGATAAGAATCTGGGGCATTATCGTACTATCAGGACACTGCAATGCGCGTGGTGGTTCACCCGATCGCTGACACTGCCGAGCATGTGCGACATGACCTCTCCATATCCGTGGCTCCCGACAATAATAAGGTCTATGTCATTTTTTTTAGCGTAATGCGTAATGGTATCCCCGGGATTTCCGTACTCGAGCACAGAGCGAATAGTCAAGTCGTGGAGCCTGAGCTGCTCCTTTCCCTCCCTGATAATCTCGTCACCCTTCCTTTTAAGGATGGTATAGGCTTCCGGGCCCAGTTCCTCTATGCCGAACAGGCCAAAGGCATTCATGGGGTGCTGAATGACAGCGATGAGGGTAAGCTCCGACTTGAACCGCTTCGCGATATCGGCACCGACGTCGATCGCCTTGCTCGCGAAGGGAGAGCCATCGGTTGCAACAAGTATTTTCTTATACATAGATACCCCGCTGCCAACGGGAATAGTATACCCTCCCGGGAAAAGATGCAAACAAATTGCGGGCTACCGTCAGGCATAGAGCTTGCATATCCGCTCAATGATCTTCGTGGTGGATATCCTGCGCACCACCGGGATGGTCACGACCCTTCCCCGGTAGGACTCCACGAATCCGGCCCCCACAATCTCTCCTTTCCGCCAGTCGCCTCCCTTCACCAGCACGTCCGGCCGAACGATCTTTATGAGTTCCAGTGGAGTAGGCTCATCGAACACGCACACATAGTCGACCGGCCTCAGGGACAACAGCACGGCCGCCCTGGAGCGCTGATCGTTGATAGGCCTGCGGGGGCCCTTGATGCTCCGCACCGAGGCATCGCTGTTCAAACCGACGATGAGAATGTCTCCCCGTTTCTTTGCAGAGATAAGGTATGCGGTATGGCCGGCATGGACGATATCGAAACATCCATTGGTAAAAACGATCTTCTTGTTATCCTGCTGCAATCTTGCAATAAGGCGACGCAAGCTCCGTCTGTCGGTGATAAGCCGCGCCGTGCCCATTTACTTTATCGCTATCGCGGCCACGAGAGCAGTCATCGGGATCTGTCCATCGTAGGCTGCATCGGCATCCCGGCATTGCGCTCAGACGTAAACGCCCTGCCGGCAGCCTTACTACACCCCCGGGCCAACAACGGCAAAGGGACTATGAATACGTATCGTTTCATGGCGTCGGTTCTATCACAGCCTGTGCGCGAACACAAACAAAAGGGATCCGGCTATGATGGCTGACCGGCTTCTCTGAGCTGGATCACGGCGGCACGCTCTGTCCCGGCACCATCGCGCACTGTGCATCACGTACAGTGATACACCTGCTGCGAAACAAACATCCGATCTGCATACCGTCGGCGTGAGCAGAGGTAGTTTTTCAAGACAACGGGCTTCCCGATGGACGTTTCCGGCCTCTGACACAGGTGCACGACCGTTCCGGATACCGCTCCGCGGAATAAGGCGAATCAGATGGGCTTGACAACAACACAGGTAATAAGAGACTGTGGAGACAGCATGACTGTACTATTTCTGATACTATACAATATCGTCATCGGTGTCGGGATACTGCTGCTTGCACCCCTCTTGCTCATACTGAGGCCGAAACACCGCAGGCACGTTCGTGAACGTATGGGAATACTGCCCCGCAGGAAAGGCTGCGTGTGGGTACATGCGGCTTCAGTGGGAGAGGTAAAGGCATCGGCACCGCTTTTGAGAGTCATTGCTTCGTCAGGCAGAGACGTACTCCTGACGACCATGACTCCGGCCGGGCGGCTGTACGCATCGACGCTGAACATCGTAGGCGTGAGCGTTTCGTACGCGCCGGCCGACTGCATCGCCTTTACCCTGTACGCCATGCACCGGGTGCGGCCCTCCGCCCTGATAATCCTCGAGACGGAGATCTGGCCGGACCTTATAGTCTCGGCATCCCTCTACAACGTTGACATCGTCAGTATCAATGCGAGGCTCTCCGAGAAGGCCTTTCGTGGATACCTCTTCATGAGGCCGGTAATGTCGTACCTCCTGAGGAAGTTCAAGATGTTGTGCGTTCAGTCACAGGAGGACGCCGAAAGGTTCGCACAGCTCGGCGCCAGAAGAGAAGACATCCATATTATGGGCAACCTCAAGTATGCTGCTGAGAATACGAACCGCTCGTCCATCGCACAGGAGATAAAGGGGCTGTTCAGGGATCGGCCGATCATCATAGCCGGCAGCACCCACGAGGGCGAGGAGCGGATCGTTGTAAACTGCTTCCTGTCCCTCAGGAAGCGCCTGAGGACACCTCTGCTTATCCTCGCACCACGACACCTTAACAGACTGAAAGAAGTGGAAGAGGTGATAACCCACGCAGGACTGGCTCTCATCAAGAGGTCCATGATCGCTCCCGGGATCTTGCCGGACGACTATGAGATCATCGTGCTTGATACGGTGGGAGAGCTCGCAGATCTCTATTCCATCGGCGATGCAATCTTCGTAGGAGGAAGCATGGTACCGGTGGGCGGCCACAACCTGATCGAGGTCGTAATCCACAAAAAGCCGGTGTTATACGGGAAGTATACCGAGACCATCAAAGAATCTGTCGCCCTGCTCAATGGCAACGGCGGCATCATGGTCGAAAGCGAGGACCAGCTCTGCAGCATTATCAGCGATCTGATTGAACACCCTGAGGAGGTAGCGAGGCTCGGGGAAAAGGCATTTGCCGTTATCGATCACAAGGCGGGAACACTCGCTACCGTCACGGACATCCTGAAAAAAGCAGGGATCGTGTAGCCGGGGGCGAACGATCTACGGCTGCTTGGGAATGCGCAGATTTATCACGTTGCCCTTGCCGGCCGATGTTTTACTCTGCTTTTTGAGCTCCACCATCCTGATCATGCTTCCGAGATTTTCTGCCTTGAACGGCTTTTCGATGTAGAACATGGCCCCGGCGCTGAATGCGCGCTTGATAACATCCTCTGCGCCATAGGCAGTCATCGCGATGATTGCGGTGGACGGCCAGTTCTCCCTTATCAACCCCATCAGCGTCAATCCGTTCATGTCAGATAGCTTTACGTCCACGATGATGACGTCTGCGGGCGCTTCCGCCATCTGCCTCATAGCCTCTTCGGCACTGCTGACGGCGGACACGGACAATTGATCGTTGCCTATCTGTAAAAGCCTCGCGGTATCCTTTGCAAAGCCGATTTCATCATCGACTATTATGACCTTTTTCATCGCAATTCCTCCCTCTATAAACAGGGAGAATTGCATTATATGTGCCACTTGCAACGGAAGATAAGTAGCTAAAACTATAGGGATGTCACAAATACGATCAGCATAAAGTCCAAGGTTGTATTTAAAACATGTAAAAGTTGCACTGTACCTGTTCAAGATGTGATGTTGATCACTTCAAGTCCACCCATAGCGGGTTTGAGGCTGCAAAGCCGCCGTTGTTGGTAAAGACCTCAACCCTGTAGAAGCCAGATCGGTGCGGAGTATAGTTAAACTCAACGGGAGAGCCAACGAACGTCCTGAGGATCCGGCCGTCTTCGAAGATCACGATCTTCTGCAGAGCAGATGCATCCTCCGGCGACTGCGCGTGCGGTAGATACGCCGCGCGTACGATGATCGGGGCCCCTCTCGTAACAATAACCGTGGATCCCATAGGGGCACCATCGATCGTAAAAGAGAGCATGGGACCGTTCGATACGTAGAATCGTCCTTTTTTAAAGCCCTGCTCTATCGCGGGTACGGTGAACGACGAAGCGTACACATAGTCCCGGTAAGTGCCGACAGCGTAAGGCGTATGTGCGTCAGAATCTGCTATACCATAGAGGTGTCGGCCTTCCCGGTTCAGTTTGTCCCACGTATCGAACGCCCTCACATTGACCGGGTCCATGGCGATCTTGTTGCCGTTGAGCACCTCTATTCCGTCGTACCCTTTGAAATTGAAATCCCTCCATTCCCTCATCTCCAAATACGGGTGATTGATGAAGAACATGCCGCCCTGTCTATGTACCTCATTTATCCAGTGCTGGGGCGACAGGAACTCGTACACCTTCTCGTGGATAAACTGAGCATTCGCATGTCCCCAGAGGGGATTTGCTATCTCTTCGCCTGGTATGCACAGGAACTCTTGCGTGGACATGGCCCTGCACGCGTCAGCCTGCGAAAAGGTGTTGTAATCCGTCAAGCTGAGTACGTCCAGTCCCTTTGCCCGGCCAGCCTCTGCCATATCCCTCACCGGATAGTCTTCCGGGTTAAAGCTGTACACGGAATGGTTATGCATATCAGCGGTGTACCATCCCGGCGCATTCGAGAATACGTGCG
This sequence comes from bacterium, assembly GCA_021787665.1. Taxonomy (GTDB): domain Bacteria; phylum JAMCPX01; class JAMCPX01; order JAMCPX01; family JAMCPX01; genus JAMCVD01. Next base: position 17,557 of record JAJYLN010000017.1, on the reverse strand, counting down.
ACCAGGGGCCCTCCATATACGTACCGTCGACGATAACAGCAGGATAGATATAGGAATCACCGCCCCTCACAGGCTTCAGGCGAAACGAGAACTCTGCTGTCCTACCCGCGCCGATGCTCTCCGACAGAGAAGTGAATGGTTGAGTCGTCTCAATCCCCGTCGGTGTAAACAGGATGACGGACGTCAATCGCCTCTGCCCCCTGCGTTTGTTCGTCACGTAGACACGATAGGTTACCGGTGTATGCCGGACCGAGTAGATGTCGTACGAGGACGCGGTGATTCGTATGCCGCTCCGGGCGGCAAGCAAGTCTTTGTACATACTGTCGCCGACCTTACGGTAATCCATTCCCGTCATAGAACGAATAGAAATAACCCTCGTAAAGACGAAGCCGGCCGTGCCCCTGCCGGAAAGAGTAACAGGGAAGACACTCTCTATCCAGTTCTCCTGATAGATAAAATAAGGCGGCACTTCGTTTCCGATATAGAAAAAGCCTATGACCTGGTTTGCCCTGCCGAGCATGGCGACAAAAGGCTCCCGGGGAGCTATGCCGTCCCTAGCACCAGTAGTAATGTCACCGATGCCCGGTACATTGAACAGTATACCCCTGGTATTCGTCTGCAGCCGATCGCCTACCCATACGGGCGTAACCCTGTCGGCCGAGCTTATGTCTGACCTGATAAGCACCGTGCCAGGACCGGACGTGCTGTAGCTCGTACTGATATGGATGTCCGGGTGTGACTTAGCATGACCAAAAAAACTCACCGCCGTTATATCGCTGCCTTCCCTGAATACCTTCGTGCGGTCGTACACGATGCGCTCTGCGATGTCCTTCTGGTGCGCCATCGGATTCCTGAATGCCACATACGGGGCATTCAGGCTCGCCAAGGAATTGATCCATGCCCCACTGGATATATAGGTAAGATGTCCCTGGCTGTCTATACCCGCGGTCAGCATTCTGTTCCTCAGTACCATATCATGACTAAGTGTTCTGGCAGGCGAGATGGTATACCGGTAGATAAGTTTGTGGCCGTACTCCGGCCAGATGAACCATGCCTGGATGACCACATAGAGCAGAACGACGGCACCCATGAGCAATCTCTTCAAGCTATGCATGGGATCCATATACCGCTAAGGAGCGCTGGCTGTCAACTATCCTCTATTATGCTCTAAAAACTTGTCCTTGAAAATAGTTGTAGAATTTTTCTAAAAACACTGCTAACCCTATGTATCGGAAGTTTCCATTCAGTTCGGCTTACAGCAAAACCGATCTATATCTGGGGGACCTTCCGTTTTCAAGTATGACATTACATGGATGAGAGGAGGCTTGCATGGTAAAGATAGCAGATATTTTGGCACTGGAGATTCTCGATTCAAGGGGCAATCCGACCGTCGAGGTTACGGTAAAACTCGATAACGGCGTATTTGCTACGGCAAAGACACCGTCGGGTGCCTCGACAGGAGAGAGGGAAGCCCTGGAACTCAGAGATGGCGACAAAAAGCGTTTTCAGGGCAAAGGTGTTTTAAAAGTAATCGACAACATCCTCACTACCATAAAACCAGTGATGAAAGGGGTAGACCCGTTTGATCAGAGGTCCATCGACGAAAAACTCATCGAGCTTGACGGCACGGCGACAAAATCAAGGCTCGGTGCAAATGCCCTGCTCGCTGTCTCGCTCGGGGCCGCACACGCGGCAGCAAAGTCGCTGAACATGCCTCTTTATAAATACATCGGCGGTGTAGACACCCCGGTACTTCCCGTGCCGATGCTCAATGTGCTGAACGGCGGCAAGCACGCGGACACGAACGTGGATTTTCAGGAATACATGATAGTACCGGCCGGCATGCCCTCGTTTAAAGAAGCTCTGCGGTCATCCGTAGAAGTGTACCACACGCTGAAGGCTATCCTCAAGAAAAGGTCCCTTACGGCCTCCATTGGCGACGAGGGAGGCTTTGCACCCAGCCTGAAAAGCAACGAAGAGCCTTTGGCCCTGCTTGTCCAGGCCATAGAGCAGGCCGGCCACAAGCCCGGGAAGGACATCTATCTTGCGATCGACCCTGCTGCAAGCGAATTTTACACCAATGGCAAGTACACGTTAAAGGACGATGGAAGAACGCTCACGTCCGACCAGATGATCGATCTGTACGAGAAACTTGCACGGGCGTATCCGCTTATCAGTATCGAGGACGGACTTGCCGAAGACGACTGGGACGGCTGGGTACAGTTGAGCAAGAGGCTCGGCTCCAGGGTCCAGCTTGTTGCGGATGACGTCACGGTCACCAACACAAAGTACATCAAAAAACTCATCACCTTACACGGGGCAAACTCGGTACTGATCAAGCTCAACCAGATAGGCACGCTCACCGAGACCATGGAGGCAATACGGATGGTAAGGTCCCATGGCTGGACCGCCGTAATCTCGCACCGCTCCGGGGAAACGGATGACACTACGATAGCCGACCTTGCCGTCGGTACCAACGCCGGCTTTATCAAAGCGGGCGCGCCGGCACGGGGAGAGCGGGTCGCAAAGTACAACAGGCTGCTCGAGATCGAGTACGAGTTTGCTGAAGGGGCCGTATATCCCGGCAAAGATGCGTTCGTCAGCATACGGTAATCTTTCCGTCGTGTCCCCTTTCAAGTTTTGGGTAAAAACTGAACGGTAGTTGCCGGAGAAAAAGACTCATTCCTCCAGGTACTATGAAAGCGGAAGTCGTATACGGGGGCCATTCCACGGTCTTCCTGAACATGGGAAAGGCGAGCATACTGACCGACCCTAATCTCAGCAACCGCCTATGGACTATCAGGAGACGGAGCAAACCGGGACTTTCCCGGGAGCAGATCGAGTCTGTCAACCTTGTCCTCGTATCTCACGGACACTACGACCATCTCGACATGCCCACCGTACGGAGGTTATCACGGAGTGCCGTCGTCATTGTCCCTGAAGGTCTGAGCAGATATTTCACGCGCTATGGATTCAAGGATGTCAGGGTCATGTCGTGGTGGGAGCAAACCACCGTCCATGGCATAAGGGTCGTGGTCGTACCTGCGAACCATTTCCAGGGAAGGAACCCTTTCGTCAAGAGCCTCTATCAGGGGTACGTGATAGACGGCGGCAGGCAGATCTACTTCGCGGGTGACACCGGGTGGTTCGAAGGGTTCAAGGAGATCGGTGCCATGTTCCGTCTGGACCTCGCGCTTCTGCCCATCGGGGCTTACCGTCCATGGGCAGTATTCGGGTCCCACATGACGCCGGAGGACAGCGTCCGGGCGATGCGGCACCTGGGAGCGAAGGCAATGGTTCCCATACACTGGGGCACGTTCAGGCTATCGCTGGAGCCGCTCTCGGAGCCGCTCAACAGATTGAAACGTGCTGCGATAGACGCAGGCATGCAGGACAGGATCGTGGTGCTGCAACCCGGCCAGTCACTGGAATTGACCCGATAGGCGCCTACATACGATAGCTTCATTTGACATTTATAAAATTCGGTACTACTACGTATAAACTATGACCCATAGGAGAACAGATACTTGACGAAAAGGTTTTACTGGAAGGGCTTTAATCAGACGGTTGAGAGCAGCAATGTTACGGCATTCATGCGTGAGAACAGGATTAAGGATTTCGATTCACTGGTTAAGCGTTCACAGCATAATATCGCATGGTTCTGGGAAGCCGTAAACGACTTCCTCGGAATTGAATGGTTCACACCCTACAAAAAGATCCTCGATACCCAAAAAGGCATCGAATGGCCACGCTGGTTTTCCGGGGGCAGGATCAACATCACACACAACTGCGTCGACAGACACACGAATACTTTCAGGAGACACAAGACAGCCATCATATGGGAGGGAGAGGACGGACAGGTACGGCAGATGACCTATCTCGACCTCTACCAGCAGGTAAGCCGCGTCGCACAGGGCCTGCGGGACTTCGGTATAAAAAAGGGCGATGCCGTGGCCGTATTCATGCCCATGCTACCGGAGACGGCAGTCGGCCTGCTTGCCATAGCAAAGATAGGGGCGATATTCACACCCGTCTTCTCCGGCTACGGCCCGGAAGCGATAGCGTCGAGACTCAACGATGCATCGGCAAAGGTTCTTTTTACGGTGGATGGTTTTTATAGAAAGGGTACTATCGTTGATATGAAAAAGACTGCGGACGCAGCCGTTGCAATAAGCCCATCGGTACAGCATGTCGTGGTCTTCAAAAGGCTCGGCGTCGACATACCCTGGAGCGAGGGCAGGGACATTTCCTGGGACAGTTTCATAAAAGATAAGCCTCCTGTCTCGCCGACAGAAAAGCTCTCGTCCGAGACGCCGTGGATGGTGATCTATACATCCGGCACTACCGGCAGGCCAAAAGGCGCCGTCCACGTCCACGCTGGCTTTCTTATCAAGCAGGCAGAAGAGGTTGCTTTCCAGACGGACCTCAAAGACCAGGACATTCTGTTCTGGGTTACGGATATGGGATGGATTATGGGGCCGTGGGAGGTCGTGGGCGGACTCGCCATGGGCGGCACCCTGTTCTTTTATGAAGGAGCGCCGGACTGGCCGAAGCCCGACAGATTGTGGGAAATGGTTGAGGCGCATAGGATTTCCATCCTCGGCATATCGCCGACTGCGGTGCGGGCACTGATGCGCAGCGGAGACCAATGGCCCGGCTCACACGACCTCAGCAGCTTGCGCATGTTCGGTTCCACCGGAGAGCCGTGGAACCCGGACCCGTGGATGTGGCTCTACAGGCAGGTTGGCAAAGAGCGGTGTCCCATCATAAACCTGTCAGGGGGCACAGAGGTTGGCGCATGTTTCCTCTCCGTACACCCGGTCAAACCATTGAAACCTTGCTCGCTGGGAGGCCCGGCGCTCGGCATGGACATCGATGTGTTCGACGACAACGCTAAGCCGGTCAGGAACGCGGTCGGCGAGCTCGTGTGCAAGAAGCCGTGGCCCAGCATGACGCGCGGGGTATGGAAAGACCCGCAGCGCTACGTCGAGACCTATTGGAGCAGATGGGAGCATACATGGGTCCACGGTGACTGGGCTTCGGTAGATAAAGACGGCTACTGGTTCCTGCACGGGAGATCGGACGATACCATAAAAATAGCGGGTAAGCGCGTGGGACCTGCAGAAGTAGAGTCGGTCCTGGTCTCACACAGGGCAGTAACAGAGGCCGCCGCCATCGGTGTACCAGACGAACTCAAGGGCGAGGTCCTGGTATGCTTCGCTGTACTGAAACCCGGCTACGGTCCTTCCGACGCGCTTCGGCAGAATCTGATAGGCCTCGTGGCATCGGCGCTCGGGAAATCGACCACCCCGAAGACAGTAAAGTTCGTCACGGAGCTTCCCAGGACCCGCAATGCAAAGATCCTGAGAAGGTTCATAAAGGCAAAGTACCTTGGCAAGGAGATCGCAGATACATCTTCCATCGAGAACCTCTCCTCTCTGGACGTTATTGAAAGGGCCATGTAATAATAGATTGATTAATTTCCTGAAATAAGCCATACGTTAAACATAAGGAGGAAAAAGATGTTAAAACTGTATGTAGGCAACCTCTCGTTCACAGCAACGGAAGAGGACTTAAAGGGTTTGTTCGAGAAAGTAGGCACGGTCCAGAGTGTTTCAATCATCAAGGACAAGTACTCAGACCATTCGAAAGGGTTTGGGTTTGTCGAGATGACAAACGACGACGATGCTAAGAAGGCTATCGAGCAGTACAACGGTACCGACTTCAAAGGCAGGAATATCAGAGTCGCCGAGGCAAAACCTTTGGAGAAGAGAGAAGACAGGCCGCGAAGAGGCGGATCGAGGTCGGAGGACGATAGGAAATACTGAGAGGACTTCATGCTGCAATCCTGCTCCGTTATGGGAATAGCGGAGCACACGTCCCCGGTGTCAGCAAGGGGGTTTGTGTTATAGATTAACAAAGAGTTTGTAAGCAGAGCGATAGGTTTGCGATTCTGAACTGTTGCATCTTTTGCGCACCTTTGATTGATAACAATGGATTTCCTCAGTTTATCCGCACATTCAAAAGAGCACTATTCACTTTGTGTAAAATGCGGTAAGTGCAGGCCGGCGTGTCCGGTAATGTACGAGCGCAAGGAAGAAGGCGCGTCCCCACGCGGCAGGATTACCCTGATACAGGCATTGCTGGAAGGCAGGCTCGAGCCCTCGCGGAGGGCAAAAAAACTCGTCTCGCAGTGTCTCCTGTGCACAGCGTGTGTCGACTTGTGCCCCAACCACGTGAGGACAGACCTTCTTGTCCTCGTCGCGCGCGAACGACTCATCGATCAGCCTGGCAACAGGCTGATCGAAGCAGTGCTACGCAAGGTGGTGTTCTCGAAGACTGCCGTGGGTTTCCGGATCGCCTCAACGATCGAGCATACGATGGGCCGTCGGCTGGAGTCCGCCGCAGGAACCTTCTACCGCGTGCCGGTGAAGCGAACAGTCCCGAAGATCGGGGTCATGCCGTTTTCCGGCCAAGCTCGTGCTGCGTACAGACAAAAAACGCCGACCGGTCTGTTTCTGGGATGCCTCATCGACTTCGTCTATGACGGAGTGGCGTCCGACACCATCAGCCTCTTGGAGCTGTCCGGAAAAAAGCCGTATATCCCGGGCAAACAGGTGTGCTGCGGCCTGCCGGCGCTGAGCACCGGCAACACAAAAAAAGCGGCACAGCTTGCGACGATCGTCATGTCTTTGTTTGACGACGCAGACCTCATTGTTACCGCATGCGGATCCTGCGGATCGATGATAAAAAACTATTACCCGCTCCTGTTCGATGACCCCGCCGACATAGGCAGGGCAGAGGCGTTCTCCAGACGGGTAAGAGACATCGCCGAGGTGATAGGGTCCGGGACCGTCGGCAAGGCACAGGGCACCGAAGGCACCGTCACGTATCATGATCCCTGCCATCTCAAGAGGGGCATGTCCGTATCGGAAAAGCCAAGAGACCTGATACGGAGAGCCGGCTACACGATCGTGGAGATGGATGCACCGGACAGGTGCTGCGGGCTCGGAGGAACGTTCCACGTCAAACACCGGGACCTGTCCGCGGCCATAACCAGGGACAAGGTTAGAGACATACGATCCACCGGCGCTACCATCGTTGCGACGGGCTGCCCCGGGTGTATGGCAGCTATCGGCATCATGATCGCAGAGCAGGGATTGAGCATCAGGGTGGTACACACGGTCAACCTCCTCGCCCGTGCAGGCGAGGCCGGTCCGGCACAAGAAGTCAGATAGCCGGGCCATGCGATTCCAAAATCGTTTCACAACCTGGGCAAAACATGCTTAAGCTGTGTCATAATCTGATTGTATTTGCATCGAGGCGATAACTATGAGCGATTCCGATCCGGACGAAAAAATAGTAGTGACATGCATCATTCCGGCGTTCAATGAGGAGAAGAACATCTCCAGGGTCCTGACTGTCGCAACGACATACAGCGGATTCGCGGAGATACTGGTCATAGATGACGGCTCGCAGGACAAGACGACAGCACTGGCACAGTCGTACCAGACCGCCTGTCCGGCACTCAGGGTCATAACCCTGGCCAGAACGAACGGGAAGGCAGGGGTAATAAAAAGGGGCATTGCCGAGGCGAGAGACGGCATCATAGTCACGCTCGATGCGGACTTGATAGGCCTTACACACGAGAACATAAGATCGCTTATATCGCCTGTCATCGACAGAGAGGTGGACCAGACGGTCCTGGACAGGGCCGGCGACCACACGCCCGTCTGGGGCTGGACGAACTGCGCAAAGTACTTCGGCGGCGAGAGGGCCTTCTGGAAAAAGGACTTCCTCGAGATCGACATGCCCGACAGCAGCGGCTACCTGCTGGAGATCATAAACAACCTCCATTATATACGGCAGGGCATGACGATACGGACGATCTTCTGCTGGAACCTCTACACGGTCCATCAGTTCAATAAGCTGGACATGATTACCGGCACCAGGAACTACATCCGCATGTCGATAAGCATAGTCAGGGCCGCGACGATACGCGGGTTCGTACGACAGTTCTTCTGGATTGAGTACCGCAATATGCGCGGGATCTTTTCCCTATACAAGAGGCATCCCCTGCTGCGACCTGTCCTCGGACTGATCATCATACTCCTGCACCTCGTGGACGGCGTCTCCCTGTTCGTCCTGCTGAATGCCTTGAAGATGATAAAACTGCCCCTCGGTCTGGCGGGCCGCCTTGTCAGGCGGCCCGCCACCTGAGGCGATTTTCAGTCGCCCCCCGGCCCGAGTATGTCAGCTTATCTGTGTAAACGGCTTTCATCGTTATTCCAATCCCAGCGGGAATCTGCCCGCAAAAACAACCGCAAACTGATTCAACGCATCCTTCCATTGCCAGATCGGCATCGTCCACTTCTTTTTGGCATTCTGTAATCCCAGGTACAACCGTTTTAAGGCTGCCTCGTCGCTGGGGAATGACCCCCGGTTTTTCGTGATCTTGCGCAGACTGTGATTCAGCGACTCTATAGCATTGGTCGTGTAGATAGCACGCCGGATGTAATCAGGGTACGCCAGAAACGGTATCACCCCGTCCCAGTTCCGCCGCCACAGATCCCCGATCGTCGGCTACTTGCTGTCCCAGACTGCACAAAATGCCTTCAGGCTTTCTTGTGCTGCTCCCGCAGTCGGGCGGCACTATAGATTGGCTTGAGGGCTTCTACGACCGCTTTGCGGTCCTTCCAGGACACATATTTCAGCGAATTCCGGCTCCTATGCACGATACACAACTGTACCTGCGTTGGGGGATAAACACCCGCTATTGTCTCGCTGAATCCCTTTCAACCATTCACGCAGATGATAAAGATATCTTCCACCCCGCGGTTCTTCAGTTCCGTCAATATCATGGCCCAGAATTTGGCCCCCTCCGTCTGGGCTATCCACATCCCCAGGACGTCCTTCTGCCCATCCAGCCCGACGCCCCGTGCAAGATAGACCGCTTTGTTGATGATATGTCCGTTATCCCGGTCTTTCACTCGTACTGCATCCAGGTACACGACCGGGTATAACCGGGACAGGGGGCGGCTCTGCCATTCCTTGATATCTTCCATGACCTTTTCCGTGACACTCGAAATGAGATCCGCTGATACGTCGACCCCATAGATGTCTTTGAGATGGTTCTGGATGTCCCGCGTGCTCATCCCGTGCGAGTACATCGACAGTATCTTGTCATCGAACCCCTCAAACCGGTGCTGCCGTTTCTTGATAATCTGCGGCTCAAAGCTGCCTTCCCGGTCTCGCGGTGTTTCTATCTCCACCTCTCCGTTATCAGACAGGATCGTTTTCTTGGTCGTCCCGTTGCTGGAATTCCCGCTGCTGTGCCCGTCGGGTGAATAGTTCTCATACCCCAGGCGCTCCGTCATCTCTGCCGAGAGTGCCTTCTGCAACAGCCGCTTCGTTAGCTGCAAATCTCAGAGATCTCGACATCGGTCAGGTCCTTTTTTAAAGTTTCTTTTTCCTTACCGCTGAATGTCAAATGTCAAGGGCAGACCCCTTCTCTCTCCTAAAACATCAAGGCGATTATAATGCCGTTTTCCCGAAGCCAGGCGCGGCGTTTTTCATAATCCGGCAGCACGGATTTCACAATTCTCCAGAACCGGGGAGAGTGGTCATGCACCTTAAGATGGCAAAGTTCATGCACGACTATGTATTCCAGAACCGACACGGGCATCATTGAGAGCCGCCAGTTGAATCTCAGAACTTTTGTTTTCGAGCAGCTTGCCCATCTGCTCCTCTGATCAACAACCTTTATTTTTAAAGGCAGAACGTCCAGAGCTGAAGCATACTTTGCTATGACCGTATTGACCTTCTTTTCCGTGTGAACGGTGTACCAATCCTGGACAGCTTTTCTTGCGATGTCCTGCTGCTCTTTACCCGCCTGTTGATTGATGAATATCTTCAGCCTTTTCCCTTCGACCTTATAGCCGTACTTTTCTATTCCCGGGGCTCTTATCCCGTTAGAAATAGATCTTAAAGTCTCTATAGAAATGACATTCACTATTTTCAGCATATAATTTCGACCGTGAAGAGGAAAGGTCTCACCGCTCGTAAATTCCCGTGGAGGATATTTTCTCGCCACTTCGGCAAAGTATTTCTGTTTCTCCAATATCCATCCAGCCTTTCTCTTTACAAATCCGCGAACAATCGCCCCGTTGACAAATGAAGGTGCAGCTACTGCGACAGTACCATTTCTGTTGACTCTCAGTGCAATTGTTCTTCTTCTCTTTGATACAAGTACTGAGAAATAAAGATTTATCCCTTTGTAAGCAATATGCGGCATAGCTATCTCTTTACCCACCGCTGCCCTATCTCCATAAACTCCCTGACTACATGCGGCAGGTCTTTCTCAGTACAGCCCTTGGCACGCAGCACACGTTTAATGTCACGACGCATTTCCTTTTGGATATCTTCCCGATCCGTCCATTCCACAACGGCATGCTTTTCCAATATTTCTATGATTTTCTTTGCGAGAGAAGACATCTCCTCCTCAGTCTTGAGCGGGATTGCTTTCTGGAATTTTCCAATCAAACCGAAGAAAGCGAACTCCTTGCTTCCGTCAAGGCCATATTTCCGTGCATCCGCATCCTTTCTGGCTTCCTTATCCTTGATCTGCATCAGGGAACGCAAAACCTCGGCATCGTCTTTTCTTTCTTTTTTCTGACTCTCTATTAATGTTTCAAGCTGCTTCTGAAGAGATTCATAAAATACCGGATCTTCGGCTGCATGTTCCTGAATCTCGTCCCTGATAGCATATTCCAGGTGAACAGCCTGCGCTTTATCACTTCCCTTGGCTTTGAGCTTATCCGTAAAATCGCTGGAGCTTATGATTAGGGGTTTCAATAGATCCTCGATCCCTTCGGCAACGACATGGGCGTGTATCAGCGCTTCGATTCTACGGCCCAGATCATCCATTCGCAGGCTCTCATCCCGATAAAGGTTCCTCGCCGCTTCCCTGATCAAGCCCAGGAACTTAAAATCCTTTATATATGGAGCTACTCTCACATCGGGCATCAAAAAATCCATACTTCCAGCAAACGCACGATAGGTGCCGTTAAACGTATCCCTCAATTTTGCACTGCTCAGAACATCCATGCATTTCTGTATAACTTCTTTCGGGTCTCCGTCGAGCGGTATTCCGGAAAAGATGTCTATTGCTGCCTTATGATGATCTTTTAATTTTACAAGCTCTTTTTCGACATCGTCGATATTGAATAGCCCAACAAGGTCCTCGGCATTGAACATCTCAAGCGCTTTCAAGAGCTCTGTCCCGACACCTATGTAATCTACAACAAGTCCGAAATTTTTCCTTGGATACGGTCTGTCTGTGCGTGCGACGGCCTGAAGGAGGTTATGCTCCCTGAGCCGGCTGTCAAGATACATAGCCTGAAGAATGGGAGCATCGAATCCGGCAAGCAACTTATCGCAAACGATGAAAATTGAAAGAGGCTCATCGGGATCCATAAAACGTCCCTTGAGTGTGTCTTCGTCCTTTTCGGTAAGAAAGTATTTTTCTTTCCATTCGTCCGGATCCTCTTTTTCATTGATGGTCATGACAACTGCCGACATGCCGGGATCGATAAGACGATCCAGCGCATTCTTATATTTGACAACCGCATCACGGGATTCGGCAACGAGCATCGCTTTAAAGCCGTCCGGCCTAACAACCTGATTGTAGTGTTTTACAATATCCAGGGCGATCCTTTCTATGCGTTGGGGGGCGTGTGTCAGCGCATTACGAGTGGCGAATTGCTTTTTCAGAGCTGCAAGCTCTTTTTTTGTTTTTCCGGGGAACAATGCGGACAACAATGAATCAAGTGACGAACCTATTATGCGCAGCTCCGCCATGCGGCTCATATACTTAATTGGTACGGTAGTCCTGTCCTGTTCTGATTGAAATATTGTATACCTATCCAGGTATCGTTCACCGTGTGGACTGAAAACTCTGTACGTATTTCTGCCCCGCTTATCCAGAGGTGTTCCGGTAAAGGCAAAAATTGATGCATGCGGCAAGGCCTTTCCTAAATAAATGGAAAAACTCCCGTACTGTGTCCTGTGCGCTTCATCGGTCAGTACGATGATATTTTTTGCGGTTGATAAAGGCTTGTCCGGCATGGTTCTGAATTTCTGTACCGTAGTCATTATAGTACGCCCTACGCCTTCAGATAACATATGGTAGAGGTCTTTCGAGTTTTCTGCCCGGATTGGGTTTGGGAACCCGCATTCCCGGAATGTATCGGATATCTGCCGATCCAAATATTTCCTGTCCGTTATCACCAGAATATATGGATTTTGAAGCAATGCCTCTTCTCTTCGGAGCTTGAGGGCCGTAAAGAGCATGGTAAGAGACTTGCCGGATCCTTGCCAGTGCCAGATTATGCCCTTTTTTTCTTTCTCGTGAAGTATCCTGTTAACAATCTTAAGAACAGCGGTGAATTGCTGGTAGCGGGTAATCTTTTTTGTCATCATGCCGTTTTTGGTATCGAAGAGAATGAAGTTCCGGATGATATCAAGAAGGTTCTTCTTATTCAGAAGCACTGCTATCAAAACATCCTGCGCTGCCGGTGTAAGGGATAGGCCATTTTTATCGATCAACTTCAGTTCAAGCATCTCTTTGACCATAGGATGATCCCTGAGTATTGGCAGTTTCTCTTCAGGCTTAGCCTTCCATTCATGGAAGTCTTCCTGACTTGCACCGATTACCCCGTATTTTGCTCCGAACAGGTTAATGCCGATCAGGATCTGATTAGTACGGAATAGTGCCGGTATCTCCTTTTGATAACGGATCAATTGATCCAACGCCTCTTTTGTTCCAGTCTCTTTCGCGACAGGGCTTTTGCATTCGATAACAACGAGCGGTATGCCGTTCACGAAGATCACGATGTCCGGACGATCATAAACGTCGTGTCCCTTTACCCAGAACTGGTTGACTACCAGGAACTCGTTCATCTCCGGATGATCAAAATCTATGAACTTGATGGTCACACCGCGTCTGCCTGCATCCGTCTCCTGGTCTATCGAGATATTTGAGACAAGATCGTGATGGAATGTCCTGTTTTCATCCAAAATACCGGTGCCCTGAATGTTCGTCACGCGCCGGATGGCTTTATCTATTGCCCCTTCGGAAGCATCCGGGTTCAATTCAACAAGTTTTGCCCGCAAGCGATTGACCAGCACCACATCGCGCCGTGACGAGCGCTCTGAGTCTTCGTTTTCCTGCGGATCGAGCTTATCACCTGGGATAAACTCATACCCCATCCGCTTCAATTGCTCTATCGCCGGTTTCTCGGAAAGCGTGTCTTCGTTGAATGTGGTCATAGCATTACACCCGCACCTTCCCTGTCAGCAGCACTCCCATTAGAGCCTTTTTTATGCGATCTAACTGAGATTTATGCTCTTCCTCATGGGTTATCTCATTATCGACAGTTGAAAGAACTTCCGCAATCTTTTTTTGTTCTAACGGAGGAGGAACTATTATAGGAAAATTCCTTAATGAATATAGTGGTAAATATTTTTGAGATGAACCTTTAACATTGCTATTGATATAAGATTGAGCAAATTTTGAACAAAAATAATAATGCAACCATAAAGCTAACCATTTGTTCTCATTGGTTTTAAATAAACCAATATTTTTTATTGCAAAATGTGGATTATCATCAGGTACTATTGTTGTTTCTCCTATTGTGCCTATCATACTAAATAATACATCATAACTATCAACTTTACTCCTTTTATTTGCTTCGTTAAAATCTGAATTATTAATTAAATAAGCATCTGAAAAATCAATATTACCATTTTTTATATTTTTTGATGTTACTAGAAAATAGCCGGTGTTGGCTGGTTTTGGTGTATCATGGGTACCATCTGTTACCCTTTTGCAAACTTGCTCTGCTGGTAGAATATCCCAGTGCTTCGGTATTTTTCCAATCTCCGTGTCTTTGAAATCTTGAGATTTGGATCTTCCTCTTTGAATTCCCTTCGTCAGCAGTTGCTGCATCAATCCCTTTTTTAGCTCTCTGGTCTTTTCGATGACAGCATCTGTTTTATCAATAGCCTCATCGACATTAGAAAGAAATAATCCTATCTCTTTTTGCTCTCGCTTTGGCGGTATAGGGATTTGTAAATCGGATAGTTCCTTACTATTAATTGCCCCGAAAGTACTTCCTTGTGAGAGATTATTAAGTAGTGTAGAAGAATAAATTAATATATAATATAGGTAATTACTATCTATGCCTTGAGGCCTTAGCACTGCAAGTCCACGCCCAATACAGCATTTCTGAGGAGCAATATTTACTTCCCCTACAGGAGCACGAACACTTATGAGAATATCACCCTTTTCTGCCTGCTTCTTTGGTGCGGCACACCAATTGTTTAAAGTAGGGAATATTCTTCCGAAATCAGCATTCCCTTGGTAAAAAGGTAGACCTATGCCATTTTTATTATAGCTAGAAGATGGAGGAGATTGCCCCATAATAATTGTTGCAACATCTAATAAACGAGAAACTTCCCAGTCCACCGGGATTTCACCTGCCGGGGTCTTTTTGAATCTCTGCTCCATGCGGAGGGTGGTTATCTGGTTACCCATTAGTCACTCCAAAAAGGCTGCCTAAAAAAAGCAGGGCTGTTTTCTGGTGCAGATCCGGCGGAAGGGCCATGGTCGGTATTCTCGGAATATCATGTCCGCCCCGGGAGAATTCCTGTGCTATGATCTCAAGGCTGTCCTGAAGTTTTGAACTCTTCATATAGTCGGACTCTGTTCCGAATGCCATTTCATCAACCGCTTTCCATGCAACCGAAAGGGCTGAGAAGATAGCGCTCCAGTTGAGCCATTTGGGCTCAGGCGTTTCCTCGATATTTAGCGAAGCGAGAAAATCCCACCATTTCCTGTGAGACACCCAGTATTCCACCTTCCTACCCCTGCTCCTTGTCAGCACCAGGCCTGACCTTGCAAGGTCCAATAAGGTTTGATGTATACCGAGCCAGAAAAGTCCCACGGCATCGGCGATTTCCCTGGGGCGTGCACCTTCATGGGTCAACAGGTACAGGATGGATTCTGACTTTGCTCCAATACCGAAAAGGGACCTCAAGAGAAACCGCAGATTAGCACTTGCATTAACAGGCACTTCTTTTGCCTCTTTCTGTATATTGATTTTTGGACGGTTCAAAGAAAAAAGTAAAAAATTTGGTTCAACTTGATCACCAACAGCCAGGGGATGGGATTTTCCCGATCTCTCCTTGAAGAGCGGCTCTATGTACACTTGTCCGGATTGCTTCTTATACATGCTTACACAAAATTGCGTTATATTTTGCCATTTCCGCTTGTTCCCTTTTGACAAGGCAAATTGAAATGCTGCGCCCGCTACCTGCACAGTCTCTCTATTCTGTTTCTCAAGGATTCTTTTCAGCCTTGCCATATCGAGCCATTGGCCGTTTACCAGCAGCCATGCAAGGATTTCGTCATACAGCCTCGGCTCATAGCGCCCTATGTCCAGAGAGAAAACAAGCAGAGGTTCGGGATCGATGACCCAGTCATCCTCCGCACCTGATTCACCAAGCACGCCCAGTGCTGACCACTGCCTCCATAGAAAGGCAAGGATTCTATCGATAAGTGCTTCTCTAAATTCTATCGGCAACATCCTTATGCCCCATTTCACTTAGCATACACTTCAGCGACTCCCTGTACCCTTCTGAAACATCGTGCGTCATGCTCCAGCGGGCGGCCATTTCAAGCTCCTCTGCGATGGGTTTCAGGGCAATAAGGTCCTGGTAGTGTTTCCCGCCCTGATCCACTGCGGCATAGAGTTTAAAATATCTGATCGTAGCGGCTGATAAAGCGTACGATAAGATGCTTGCCGTATGTGTGCGTTTCTGCCCTGTCCAAAACACCCTCAGGTAGTCCAAAGTCCAATGCAGATGTAGGTCCGGGATTTATCCAGCCGTCCTTCAGTTGAAAATCCCTTTCTACCTTTTTTGCCGCCTCGACAAGGCTCAGCGGCAGGGGCTTTGCAGTTCCCAGTATCAATTGGTTCGAAGAGTTATGTGAAACTATTGCAACTACATCGACGTCTTTCGTTGTTCTCGATATCATTCCAAGGACATGGAGCCCGGCCCCACCGCACACCAACAGGTCAATTACATCTATACTGATGGCGGATAGTTGCTCCCCTAAGGCGCTCAGCGCCGTATCTACGTCTTTTTTACCTGTAAACTCCATGACCTATATCTTGTAGCCTAAATATTTTAAATGACTTTCTACTTTTTCCTCTGCCGATGCCCGTTCTTTTTTGAGCCTGGTAAGCTCGTCGATCGTCTTCTGGACATCTATCGAGGCCTCTTGTTCAGTAATATCGATGTACCGTGTTATATTGAGGTTGTAATCATTACGTCGGATCTCGTCCAACAGTACAGGACGGCAATATTTTCCCACCGTGGCATTGGAACGGTATGCGCTAACTATTTTATCGATGTCCTCGGGTCTGAGTTTGTTCTGTTTTTTGCCCTGAAGAAAGTCGCGAGCTCCATATAAAAAGAACACCTTGCCCTTATTGCGGGCCGATTTCTTTTTGTTGATAATAAAAAGACAAGCCGGAATACTCGCACCATAAAAAAGATTGGGCGGAAGGCCTATGACTGCCTCGACGATGTCTTCTTCCAAAATACCTTTTCTGATCTTGCCTTCTGCTCCACCACGGAAAAGGGCGCCGTGCGGCAGGATGACGCCGGCCTTGCCTGAGGGTTTGAGTACAGCAATCATGTGCTGAACAAAGGCATAATCTCCATAGCTTTTCGGCGGGATACCATACTTAAATCTATTAAACGGATCGTTTCCTGCCACCTCGATACCCCAGTTTTTAAGAGAGAACGGCGGATTGGCAATGACAGTATCGTACTCGATCAATTTCCCTTTTTGCATCAGCTTGGGCTCGCGTATGGTGTCACCTTTTTCTATCCGTGCACCGCCGATTCCGTGCAAAAGCATGTTCATCTTGCATATTGCCCATGTGCCTATATTTTTCTCCTGTCCATGGAGGACAACGTTTTTATAATTCTGATGCACGGACTTCAGATGGTAGACTGTTTGTACAAGCATCCCACCGGATCCGCACGCGGGATCGCAGACGTACATCCCTTCCTGCGGATCGAGAATCTCGACCAGAAGTGACACAACCTCTTTGGGTGTATAAAATTCCCCGCCTTTCTTACCTGCGTCATCAGCGAATTCGCCTATAAGATATTCATAGGCCCGGCCAAGGATATCCGGTTCTTCAAGATCCTCGTTCCGCAACCTGAGTTTCGAGAAGTGCAAAATGAGCTTTGAGAGCGTGCTGTCCGGCAACCTGTCCTTATCGTTGAAATTGGTAGCGGAAAGAACACCTTCAAGAACACGGTTATGCTCTTCCAAAAGGTCATTGGCTTTATCTGAATGACTACCGCCTTGAAGGCGGTAGGTTCGGAGACCCGTCAATTTGAAATTGACTGTCATCGGCAACCTGCTCCCCTTCCTGCTGCTTGATATATTCCTGTATCGCTTCATCGGTGATCGTAC